>NZ_DAOOUJ010000024.1:3828-29233 GCF_035390745.1 Methanosarcina sp.
GAGCAATGGAAATATCTTCGATTCCGAAGAAACTTATGGTTTGATATGGAATCCCATACTCTTTCTGCATCCATTTTGCTAGATAGGTCATGGATCCGCTGCACTGGACAAGGTTGAGGTCTGCTTCCGCTGCCCTTGAAATGGATTTCGCAGTTGAATCTCCGGTCATGGAGACTATTACCTCAATTCCCATCTGTTCGAAGAGAGGTTTTATTAGCCATACATCCCCTGCGACATTGAAATCACCGAGGATATTGATCTTTGGTTTTTTGACTTCCGTTTTTTCTATTTCTGAATCTTTAATCTCTGACTTTTTAAGCTCAGATCTCATTTCTGATTTCTTTTCCGCAGCTCCCTCTTCGGGTCTTTTGATAAGCTTTTTTAAGGCATCACAGGCAGCCTTGTATCCGTCGGATTTATTGCCTTTGAATCCTTCGGATTTTACTGGGATTACCGGGATATTGTGCTTCTTGCTTGCAGTCTTGCATACAGATTCCAGGTCATCTCCGATAATTCCAACTATACATGTGGAATATACGAAAATAACCGGGGGGCGGTAGAGCCCCACCAGCTCTTCAATAGCATTGGAGAGCTTTTTCTCCCCTCCGAAGACCACGTCGATCTCTTTCATATCCGTGCTGAAACTGCTGCGGTTCGTTTCAACCCCGCTGGACTTTGCGCCCCTGATATCCCAGGTATAACCTGCACAGCCTATAGGGCCGTGGACCAGGTGGACTGCGTCAGTTACGGGGTTCAAGACAACCCTTGCTCCAGAATAAACACATGCCCTCTGGCTTATTGCTCCCGCAAGGGAGTTATTATCACAGGCAAGGGGGATTACCTCTCCCTTCTCCTGTTTTCTGGTAATATATGGTTGCCTTTCTTCGAGAGTATCCACTATCCCGGTTTTCTCAATCATCTCTTTCACTCCCCTCTGCTTCTGTTTTCAGATTTGCAGCGGCGGTTTTTCCACTTTTTCCAATTTTTTAATTTATTAGTCTGCTATCATCTCTGAGATTTTTCAGATCAATATCTTTATATCAAGGCTCCTTACTGAATGGTTTCAAGCAGCCAGTCTGGTGCGTCTCTGTCTTTCCTGTCAAGCAGGGTGTTTCCTATGCGCTCCACCAGTCGTGCAGCTCCGGAGTATCCAATGATCGGGAAATAGTGCAGATTTGCCCGGTCCATAATGGGGAAACCTACCCTCACAAGGGGCACATCCTCTGCCCTTGAAATGAATTTCCCGTATGTGTTGCCGATTAGGAGGTCCACGGGCTTTCGCTTGATGATCTGGTGGAGCATGAAGAGGTCCCCTCCCGAAATAATATCGGCGTCCGGGTACTCGGAACCTGTGAGTCCTTCTACTTCTTTTTCAAATTCAGAGCTCTGAGTGCCGGTAAGCACTACACTCGGTTCCATGCCCATTTCCAGTACAAGGCTAGTAAGCCCTGAGATTATGTCCGGGTCCCCATAGATGGCAACCTTTTTCGCATGATAATGCGGATGGGCATCGGTCATCATATCTACGAGCCTGCCGCGTTCATCCTCAAGTTCTGGAGGAATTGCTACATTGGCAAGCTTTGCAGCGTTCATTATGAATCGATCTGTGTTCCTGATCCCTATCGGGGTAGGTCCTATTTTTGCAGGGACTTTGTATCGGCTTTCAAGGATCTTTGCTGCTGCGCCTCCTGCCATTCTGCAAAGGGCTATAGTCCCTACAGAGTTTGCTGAATCTTCAATGTCTCCTATTGGGGTTCCGCCTTTTGGATACATGCCAGGCTCTCCAGTAAGAGGAGCATCAAAGACATCAGTCGTGTCCGGGAAGACAATGTTCGGGATTCCCATGATTGAGAGTATGCGCTTCATTTCCCTGATGTCACCAGGCTCTACAAAACCTGGGATAAGGTTAAGTTTCCCGTTTGGCTTGCTCTTTTTGGCAAAGGTGGTCACGAAGGACTTTACCATATTGTCATAGCCCGTAATGTGGCTGCCCACATAACTTGGAGTGGAAGCCGCACAGATTTTGATTGATGGATCTATGAGTTCTTCAGCACTTACATCTTCCAAGATAACTCCTAAGTCGTCCCCTATGGTTTCGGCTACGCAGGTAGTGTGAATGGCAATTACTTCTGGTTTGTAGATTGAAGTCATGTTTACAAGTGCTTCCTTAAGGTTTGCAGCGCCTCCGAAGACTGCGGTTCCTTCAGAAAAACTGCTGGTAGTTGCCAGTGCAGCTTCCCTGTAGTGTCTGCTTAAGCACATACGCAGGTAGGAGAGGCACCCCTGGGACCCGTGACTGTGCGGCATGCAGTTGTGTACGCCAAGAGCTGCATAGACTGCTCCTATTGGCTGGCAGATTTTTGCAGGGTTGATGGTTGCTGCTTCTCTGGTTATTTCTTCGCATGGGGTATAGTCAAGCATTTTTATCACCTCTTAATTTTTTGCCTCTCAGTCCACTCCTGCAGCTTTCCATGGCGGGTTTATGAACCTCCAGGTGGGGCTGTGCAGAGCCATATCAACATCCTGTGCGAACTTCACGACTCCAGAAAAGCCGGTGTAGGGCCCACTGTAGTCGTAGGAGTGCATCTGCCTTGAGGGAATTCCGAGTTTCTGGACCCAGTACTTGTCCTTGATTCCGGAACAGAATAGATCAGGTTTGAGGGCTTTTACAAGGACTTCGGTCTCGTGGTGGTTCAGATCATCAACGACAATGGTCCCTTCTTTCATATGAGGGAACATCCCTTCATAGTCCATCAGCCCAATTTTCTTTTTCAACTCTTCTATCCTTTCCAGACTGACTGCGGGCTTAATACTTTCATCCCTTTCATAGTGAATATCCTCAAGGATCGAGCCAAGAGCATTTTCTTTGATCTGGGGTATGATCTGCCTGCCTTCGTAGTCGTCCCTGTGGGCAAACTGGTAGCCTGCAACAATCACTTTCATGCCAAGTTCCTCAAAGAGGGCTGAGTAGTGATCGCTCCTGGATCCTCCTACATAAATGAAGATGGTTTTTCCCTGGAGTTTCTTCCTGTACTTTTCAACCTCAGGCGCATATTTCGCTTTTTCTTCGGCAATGATTTCTTCAGTCTTCCGGGTAATTTCCGGGTCGTCAAAGAACTTCGCCATTTTACGGAGAGACTTTTCAGTACCTTTTGTGCCTATATAGTCAACTTTCAGCCAGGGAACCCCGTATTTTTCTTCCATCATCCGGTTAGTGTAGTTGATTGAACGGTGGCAGAGCAGAATGCTGAGTTTTGCCTGGTGGGCCTGCGCTATCTTGTGGAATGACCCATCTCCAGTGAAAACCGAAACAATTCTATAACCTATTTTTTCAAGAATCGGCTTTACCTGCCAGAAATCTCCTCCTATATTGTATTCTCCAAATACATTGATATCAAAGGGCGTTGGATCTTTGATCTCCTCGGTTCCGATAAGGTGTTCCATCAGAAGATTGCTTGCGATGTGGTGTCCTGCCGACTGACTGACTCCTTTATACCCTTCACATCTTGAAGGAACAACTTTGATTCCATACTCCTTTTCAGCTTGCCTGGAAACTGATTCAATATCATCACCTATCAGGCCCACAGGGCAGGTAGCAGAAATCGTAATTGCTTCGGGTTTGAAGATCTTTACAACCTCATCAATGGTTTTCTTGAGCTTCTTCTCACCACCAAAGACGATATCAGTTTCCTTCATGTCCGTGGACACACAGTAGTTGCTGAAGTTGTCTCCACCTTCTTCGGCTTTTGCAAGGTTCCGCCTGGTTCCCCAGGTAAAGTATGCACAGCCTATAGGGCCGTGGACGATGTGTACCATATCTTTTATAGGGCCGAAGACTACACCTTTCGAGCCCGCAAAGGCACATCCGCGGTTTGTAAGGATGCCTGGAATTACCTTGTCATTGGCTTCGATATGCTGTTCGGCAGAACAGTCCCTGACAACCAGGTGTTTTCTCCTGTTCCTTGCAGCTTTTTCCGGGAGCACCTTCAGCATATCATCGACAAGTTGCTGTTTGTCTTTGATTCCCGAGTCTATTTCCGCTCCCATTACACCATCTCCTTATTAACGGTCATTTCTCCGCTTTCTCCGGTACGGATGCGGTATGCTTCGCTGATGTTTGACACGAAAATCTTTCCGTCTCCTGGATGTCCGGTCTGGTTTACCTCGATAATTTTCTGGACTACCTCGTTTACGTTTTCTTCATCCACAACAATGGTGAACATGCGTTTTGGAATGAAACGAATACAGGTCTCTGCTTCATTTTCCGGATCTGGTAGTGGTGGGTTAAATTCAAAGCAGAGCCCTTTCTGTTTCCCGCGGCCCATGACCCTTCTTACAGTAAAGGAGGGAAAGCCGCATTCAAGGAGAACATCCCTGGTTTTCTGGACTTTGTTCATCCTGATTATTGCCGTAATCTCTTTCACGGAATTTTCCTCCGAAAATCCGGCTTAAAGTCCGGGCTTTCCAGTCCTTATGGTGTAGGCTTCTTCAACCGGGTTTACAAAGATCCTTCCGTCTCCGTATTTTCCGGTTCTGGCTGCTTCCATTATGGTCTGTACAACTCTGTCCTTGTGTTCGTCTTCAACAACCATCAGGAGCATGGTCTTCTGCAGTTCGTCATAGTGCACGTCTGCAATGTGAATTCCTTTCTGCTTCCCTCGCCCGAAGACTTCCATTTTTGTAAGGGAAATGCAGCCTTCTTTTTCGAGGCTCTCGACAACCTTTGACTCCATTCCCGGTCTTATGATTGCGCGTATCATTTGCATTGTTTTCAGCTCCTCTCTATTTCAGCAGTTATCACTTCAACAGTTACTCATATTTAGAGCTCAACAATTCCGAACTCCACCATCATGGCTTCTAACTCTTCCATTGGGAGCGGGGTCGGGACCACAAGTTTGGTGTTGTTCTGGATGTTGCTTGCAAGGGTCAGGTATTCTTTTGCCTGGTTGGATTCGGGATCAAAGTCAATTACAGTCTTTCTGTTGATCTCTGCCCTCTGGACGATGTTGTCCCTGGGCACGAAGTGAATTAACTGGCTTCCAAGTTTCTTTGCGAATGCTTCAAGAAGTTCGCGTTCTCCATCCACGTTCCTGCTGTTGCAGATGATGCCTCCGAGACGGGCTCCTCCTTTGGCGAATTTAGAGAGACCTTTGCAGATGTTGTTTGCTGCATAGATGGCCATCAGTTCTCCACTGGCCACGATGTAGATTTCCTTGGCTTTTCCTTCACGGATGGGCATGGCAAAGCCTCCACATACGACGTCACCAAGCACGTCGTAGAATACATAGTCAAGATCGTCAGTGTAAGCTCCAAGGTTTTCGAGCAGTCCTATGGAAGTGATGATGCCTCGGCCTGCACAGCCCACACCTGGTTCTGGCCCTCCGGATTCCACACATTTGATATTTCCAAAGCCTGGCTGTACAACAACATCAAGGTTGACTCCTTCGTCTCCTTCACTCCTCAGGGTGTCAAGAACGGTTTTCTGGTTCAGGCCTCCAAGCAACATTCTGGTAGAGTCTGCTTTCGGGTCGCACCCTACAAGAAGAATTTTGTTTCCCATAGTCGCGAGGGCTGCAGTAAGATTCTGCGTGGTAGTGGATTTTCCTATACCGCCCTTTCCATAGATCGCTATCTGTCTCATGTTTTGCCTTGCTCCTTGTTTGCTCCAATTTCTTTTACCGGAAACCGGTAACCGTTGTACTATCTTATAATATTTAATCTTTTCTACAAAATAGGAGACTTCCTTTCATTTTAGTTTCATTTCTGGTTTTCAGGAAAGGATTAATAAACGATTCTTAAGTAATTTGCAGAGCAAAATAAATCACAGGAAGACCTTTTAATGATTCCAGAAGCCTCTTATGACATCATAGTGGTGGGCGCAGGCCCTGCAGGTTCCACTGCCGCCCTGTATGCTGCAAGAAATGGAGCCTCTGTCCTTCTCCTTGACAAAAAAAGGGAAATCGGAAGCCCTATTCAGTGTGCGGGTTTTCTCCCGGATGCTTCGGAGGTTAAGGCTCTACTTCCTGAGGCTGACCTGCCAGTGGCGCTGAAAAACTATCCTGACTCCTGTGTGCTGCAGCCGATTAAGACCCAGCGCATCATTTCTCCAAACTGCAGTGCAAAAGAGTTTGCTGTAAAAGGGGCTGTGCTTGACCGGCGCAGGTATGACCAGTTCCTTGCCGGACAGGCGGCAGAGGCAGGGGCTGAACTCATGGTAAAGACCCGCGTTACAAAAGTGGAGGGCACAACTGTTGAGGCTTCAGGACTTTTCGGAAAACACACAATCAGGGCAAAAGCAATTATCGGAGCTGACGGACCAAATTCCCTGGTTGCAAAATCAAAGGGCCTTGCTATGAAACCTGAAGAAAAGGAGACTTCTGTTGCCATTGAATACCAGGTCAGGAACGTTGACATTGACCCTGATGCTCTCGAGATGTATTTCGGAAAAGATTATGTTCCCGGCGGCTATGCGTGGATTTTTCCCGAGGGTAAGGACAGAGCAAATGTAGGAATCGGGATCCGAAGCGGGATGGCTGAAAAAGGAGTTTCTGCAAAAGAATACCTGCACCGTTTTATAAGGGAACATCCCATGGCAGGTCCAAAGCTGAAAAATGCCGTTATAATGAATGTCATTGCAGGCATCATTCCTGTAAATGGAGCTCCTGCAAACACTGCAACCTCAGATTCTCTTATTGTAGGGGATGCAGCCGGTCATATCATTGCAACAAACGGGGGAGGTATTCCTCCTGCCATGATAGCTGGAAAAATTGCAGGGGAAACTGCAGCCGAATTTGCAGCCGGAAAATGCAGGCTTGAAGAATATGATCGGCGCTGGAGAGCTCAGTTCGGGCAGGCTCTTGAGACCTCGGTGCAGGCAAGGCAGATAATGGACGGTATTATGAAATCTGATACTCTCATGAACGCAGCTTTCAAGTTCATCTCCCCTGAGCAGATGAAAGTTATGCAGTGCGGAAAACTTCCCGGACCTGTAAAGCTCGGGCTCCAGGCTCTGAGCCGCGGGAAAAAATAAATCTGCAATTCTGGCAGTCAGGCAAAACTCCTGCTGAAATCCTTTCTCGGGCCTTTTTTATACTTATTACGATTTTTCTTTATTCGCCCTCAGCCGGATTTTCTGCTGCCCTGAGCTTTCTTAATTCGGTTTCAGCGTCTTCTTTATTGTATTTTGCTTCAGGATAGTTCGGCCTTATCTCAAGCGCTTTGTCAAAAGAGGCAATGGCTTCTTCATACCGTTTCAGGACCACAAATTCAAGCCCTCTGAGGTTCCAGGCTCCTGCAAAGTCGGGTTTTAACGCCAGAACCTTATCGAAATAATCTATTTTCTTTTCCGGATCAGTTTCTGCTGCTGCAAGTCCGTACCATTCCTCTACGGTCTTTCCCTCTATTTTCTTTTTGAACAGTTTGTCCAGAAACGCCAGTGATATCACTTCCCATTGAATATACGCGGGGTCGATTAAAATAGATAGTGATGCCTGCTTTTCTCCCCGATAGAAAAGAAAGACTCTTTCAAGAATGCAGGATGTAGAAAATGAATCAAAAGTAGTCAAGAGAAAAATAGAATTCGGAAAGAAAACGAAAAAGTGTAAAGAAAGTTTACCTGCTTATATTGAGCAGGGAACTTTCATTATACACACTTTCAAAGTCCGAGCTTATTACCAGTTTGGTAATGTTGCCCATAGTGGTTACGTTGTAGGTTACTCCACGTTCGCTCGAGTTTGCCTGGTAAGCTGTGATCTTTTTATTCACTTCAGGCTCAGGGTTAAGGAATATGGAGGTCTGTACGTAACTTCCATCATCCAGTTTTTTGAGATCTCTGTAGTATTGTTCGGCAGGAATATCTGAGGTATTTGTCTTTTTGACAACTTCCTGGTAGATACTTCCGTTAAGGTCTGCCTGGCTCAAAATCCCATTGAATTCAGTAGTCGATGTTTCATTTCCTTCAAGGACATTTATTACTCCTGCTACAGTATCAATAGGTCCTATTATAGCTGGGCTCCCAACAACGTTCCAGATGTTGTAAGTACCGTTTGTCCGGTCGAGGATCTGATATCCATTATAAGGCATTACTTTTGTATCCTTTGGCACGTCTATCTTCTGCTCAGGAATCAGATGCAGCTCAAAGCCGCTCTCATTACCATAATTTGCACCATATCTCTTTGTGACATCTGCACCATAAGAGAAAGAAATATTCATAGTCTGCCTGTTTCCAAAAACGGATTCAAGGGGGGTTCCTTCGGTTTTTTGAAGGTCTACATATACTGCATTTGTCACTCCTTCAGGAGACATTTCCAATCCGTCGGCAATGGAGTTAAATTCATGGTTAACATGTTTGCCCTGAACCTGAGAGAAAGGAACTGTAACAAAATCTCCATTGGTTTCCGAAGTTGAGAGATTGTCATCACTATTATCTGTTTTTGAACTGGCCGAGAAATATATCATAAAGGCAGAAAGAAACATTGTTACGGCCAGGAAGATCGCCAGATACTTCTGGTTCTTTGTTGCTGGAGTCTTTCGTTGTTTCATAAATGAAACCTCATAACATAAGGTAAATTATTCTGAATGTAAAAAACACACATGATATCTAAATGTATTGTCTTCTCATTGTATTATTTGTATATTATAAAAATAGTTTCGTGTTCTCTCTTAAAAAAGTATTGAGACAACTGAAGTTTTTCTGAGATAACAGGGGTTTTATCTCTAAACTTCAGTTTTTAGATATTCTATCCGACTTTTTCATCCAAGGGTCAGGATCTTGAGCATGTTTGTACCTCCGGGTTTTCCGGAAGCAGGTCCCTGCGTAAGAACCACGATATCTCCACTCTTCGCAAATCCAAGTTCTTTTGTTTTTTCTGTTGTCTCCTTTTCCCAGCTTTCTATAGACTCTTTTACAACAACAGGATAGACTCCATAAGACAGTGAAAGGAAATTACAGGTCTTCGGGACGCGGCTGAAAGCCAGAATCCAGGGATCAGGGTTAAAACGAGAGATCCTGCGTGGAGTTGCCCCGCTTCTTGTCGGGGTCAGCACGGCTGCAACCGGCAGTTTCTGCAGGGCTTCATAAACCTGAAGGGTGATTACTTCGTCAACTGACATCTCTCTCGCAGTTATGGCTTTGATCATTGTATCAAGCCCCCATTTAGTCCGAGAACGCCAGTTTTCCGTGGTCTTTGCAATCTTTGCCATCATCTCAACGGCTTCCACAGGATAGTTGCCGACTGCGGTTTCTTCCGAGAGCATGATAGCATCCGTACCGTCAAGAATTGCGTTTGCAACATCTGTGGCTTCGGCTCTGGTGGGTCTTACATTATCAGTCATGGAAGCCAGCATATGGGTTGCAGTAATCACAGGGATTCCGAGAAGCTTTGACCTCTGGATCAGCTCTTTCTGGACCGAAGGTACTTCCTGGATGGGAATCTCAACTCCCAGGTCTCCTCTTGCGACCATGAGGGCATCGGTTTCTTCGAGAATTTCTTCAATATTCTCTACAGCCTGCCTTCGTTCGATTTTTGAAACCACATATACCTGCTTTCCCCTGTCTGCAGCAAAGTTCCTGACCTTTCGGATATCTTCGGCGTTTTCTATAAAAGAGATGCTGAAAATCTCAATTCCTTCATCAAGGGCAAACTCAAGGATTTTGAAGTCTTTTTCAGTTACGGGGTCAAGGAAAATTTTTGCTCCTGGCAGGTTTAACCCCTTATGGGAATAGAGCTGCCCTCCAATAAGGACTTCACATAGGACATCTTTTCCCGAAACCTCTTTGCAGCGGAGCTGTATGAACCCATCGCTGAGGTATATCAGGCTTCCGGGAGATACGCTTTCAGGGAGCTGTTTGTAACTTACAGGAATCCGCTTTTCATTTCCCGGAGAGTCATCAATTGTAAGGGTTATCAGGTTCCCTTTATGGAGCATAACAGGCTCTTTTTCAAGCTTGCCTATGCGGATTTTCGGGCCTGGCAGGTCGGCAAGGATTGCAATTGTCCTGCCCAGTTCGTCTGCGACCTTGCGGACTCTTCGGATAACTTCAGCATGGCTCTTGAAGTCTCCGTGGGAGAAGTTAATCCTTGCCACGTTCATACCCGCAAGCATGAGCTGCCTGAGCTTCTCTTCAGAGGAGGATGCAGGCCCTATTGTGCAGACGATCTTTGTTTTATGGTCCGGAATTTCCATATTACAGGCCTCAATATATTTGGGTTCAATCCTTTTTAAATAAATTTCTGATTTCTTTTATGTTTTTTCAGAGAATTCCTGTCAACTTTTTCGTTAGCTCTTTTTATTTTCCTTTGTAAATCTTCATGGCTTCTTCAACACTTGCGTCTTCAACAGTAATGGCGTAAACTGCATTGCACATGCGGACAGCTTCATCCAGAGGTTTCTGGTGGATATTTCTTCCGGTTGCATTACCCTGGGCTCCGGAGATGTGGATCTGGTCATGGAGCTTTTTGAGGAAGGCTTCGGCTTCGTCGCTTGTACCTCCAGCGCAAACGACTCTGGTACGCCCGGCTGCTTTGACGGCTTCCTTGAAGATCTCGGCAGATTTTGCTCCTTCTTTTTTGGGGTAGTTGACCTTTACAAAGTCCGATCCAAGGCAGGCTCCAACGCCTGTTGCTCCTGCAATCAGGTGCGGGTCCTTTTCATCTTTTACGGCAGCTCCTCGGGGATAGATCCAGAGTACGGATACCATTCCGTGCTGGTGTGCATCATAAACTACCTGGGCAGCCTGGACAAGCATCTCGGCTTCAAATTCACTGCCAAGATAAATCGTATATCCAACGCCAAGGATGTTGAGCCCGCTGTTCTCCTTAAACTCGGCTACCTGGTCAACATCATACCAGAGGTTGCTGAATGGGTCTGCCTGTGCGGTTTCAACCAGGTGTGTCTTGGAGTTTACCTTCACAAGATAAGGAATATCTCTGTAGTCCATGCCGTAGCGGGCAATAAGGCCGAGCTGGGTTGCAAAAACTCCTATTTTTGCCTGAGATGCAATTCTAAAAAGGTGTTCAGGGTCTGCGTCGTCTTCAGGGACTCCTTCTCCAAAAAAGTCATCGTTCAGGTGTTCTACTTTCTGGTCCCCGGCAAAAAGCATCAGCCTGCCGCTGCCCTTTGTGATTTCCATGTAGTTTTTTACATATGTTTCACGCATTGCTTTCGGGACGTCTAAAGGTACGATTACGTCTTCTTTATTAATTGAAGCCATGTGTATAAACCTCAGTCTGATTGAATAGCGGTCAATAGAATGGTAAACAGTAGTACCAGAATAGTTCAGTTAGAAGGTAGGTAGTAATATTAGAAGTAATTTATTTACTTTATTCTTCTCTACTATATTTAATAATTCTCTCAGTTGAGCTGCTGGCGTATAATTTCAGGAGTTCTCCCCATGTTCAAAACTTCCTGATATCTTTCAGCCCACACTGCTGGTAAAAAGCTATTTAATTTTGAATTTATTAAGTGTTTCGGAAATTTAAAGTCCGGCCAGGTGTAAAAGCCAAATAGTCAAAAAAATTGAAGCTAAAAACAGTAAGCAATTAACTGAACATAGACTAAAAACAGTAAGCAGTTAACTGAACAAAGACTTAAAATTTAGATGAATGAATAGCAAAAAAGTAATTGATTTACGCCGCTTGCAGGGCTCGAACCTACGACATTCTGGTTAACAGCCAGACACTCTACCAACTGAGTTAAAGCGGCTTTAAGATTAATGATGTTCGGCTTCGGTTTTTTGCCTTTGAACCTCTCTTAAAAGAGATTCTTAGGATATAAATTTTATGGATATGATTATGGGCCTGACCGGATTTGAACCGGTGACCGCTCGGTTATGAGCCGAGCGCTCTAACCTGACTGAGCTACGGGCCCCCTTTGTTCCAATAATGTTCAGTAGTTTTTATTACGGCTTTAATAATAAACTTTTTGCAAGTGTTTTTTATCTTACTTAAAAAAACGCTGTAATATATGCAAAAGTTTTACGCCGCTTGCAGGGCTCGAACCTACGACATTCTGGTTAACAGCCAGACACTCTACCAACTGAGTTAAAGCGGCTTATATGACCGGGTTTATTAGTTATTGCTTACCCTGTCGCGAACATTCCTAAAGCGATAATTGTATTTATATATTTCGCTTGAAACTCTTTTCATTGACTGCCTTATAAGATTTAACAAAGAGTCGAGATTTAATAAAGAACCTGATGTTATAAAGTTTCATTATGTCCGTGACAGCAATTTTTTAATTCAACTTTTCAGACGCCTGTTTGATGATACATTATTTGATAAAGATCAGCTTTATTATTCAACTAATATTTTCATTTAATTCACTTCATATTTGATATTCATTCAACTAATCTCTTCAATCCAGTACCTGCACTCATTTTTTTATTTGTATCATCTATTTTTTTATAGTATTTACCATTTCTGGCATCCTTTTTCCTATTAATAGTATATAAATCCAGTCAGTTCTGAAATAAGCTTTATATCCTTTCAGGAGCAATATATTTGATACTTGTTGTAGCATTGATGCAGTAAGATCGGACTGGTCTTATTTTTAAGCAATATATCCTATTAGCTTAAAATGCTTTTATAGAGGCTTTGTCCGGGGAAATTTAATAAGAATAATAGGTCTGAAATGCTTTTAAATGTTAATTTAAGGGGTTAAGGGTAATCTGCGGTCTCTGTACTGCGAGGCATTCTTTATCAGGGCTTTTAAAGCCATTTAAAGAGATTTCTCGGGTCTACAGGGCTTTTGACTGCTTAAACTCTATAACTTTAAAAGTGGAAACTCAAGGGGGATTATTCACGAAACATCTAAAAATATGTCCAAAATGCCATGCCAAATTAAAAATGAGTACAGACGGCAAGACTCAGTACTGTAGTATTTGCAGGTACTGGACAAAAATAGGTACTGCGAGACTCGATTCAATCATGATTTACGAATGAGGCGTCACAATGGAAAACATCAGTATTCCCAAGTTTTGCAGTGAATGTGGGACTCTGCTAAAACGCCAGGTAATGGGTTCAAATGTCTTCTACTACTGCCGGAGCTGTGGACGCCTTAGTTCAGAAGCATGTTTCTCAGGGGGAAGTGAAGTGATCCAGGTCCAGAAAACACTATCTTCCCACAGAGTGTCTTCCACTGCCAGCCTTAAACTTCCTGAAGATGCCCAGAAAGCCACAGCAGGAACTTAACCTGAAAAAAGGAGTTTAAACTCAAAGAACTTTCAAAATGAAGTTGCTTTTTTTAAAAGGGCCTGAAATGGCTCTTAATTTTCTGTTTTAAATTTCTCTTAATTTTTTCTTTTTCTACATATTGCTTTCTATCTATTATTCAAAAAGGAGGATTTAAAATGAAAAAAGAAAGGAGAAAATCAATTAATTCTTAAATAAATATAAGTATCTGCAATATTTTTTTAAGAGCATCTTTTTTCTTCAGTGGCCTGCTTTGAGCAGTTTGCAGACATTTTCCACTTCTGTTCTGAACTGTTCCTGGGTAATTCCGAAAAGGCCTGCCAGATACATGGCTCCTCCAGCACCTGCGCCTTCTTTTATGGTACCGGTCTCATACCTGTGAAGCCCTTTAAGGCTGGACTTGCCAAAACCGGGATCTGCAACATAAACTACAGGCACTCCAAGAGTTCTTGTCAGCTCTATGAAATTTGCAGATTTATCTTCCACTACATAGCGGGTAGTTGCGATTGCCAGTTTCTCAGTATCAAAACCCATGTGTTTTATAAGGGCATAAACTGCTGCCATCTGAGTTCCGCCGGCAAGGACAACACTGGTTTCAGTACCCTGAAATCCTGCAACAAGCCCCAGGACTGCAGGCATCATGGGGTCTCCCATGCAGGCAATAGCTTTCATAGGATCGTCTTTCAGGCATCCGTATGTCAGGCCTGAGGCTTTCATCCCCTCTTCAACGACCTGTTTTTTAAGCTCAAGAGGATTCTCGTCCGCGCTGCTGCTGACATTTCCGTCATATCCGAGAGCTGTTAAGACTCCCATTGCAGTCGTTGTGCCTCCGGGAATGCTTTCTCCGATAATCACATGGTCTGCCTGATTTCTGAGCCTTATAGCAAGGAGTTTTGCCCTTTCATAAATTCCCTGCACGTCACTTACTGCAATTGGCTTCCTTATGTCTTCTCCGGGCTTTGCTTTCAGGTCAATGTACGGGACATCCGGAGTCACTATTAAACCGGAGTTTATGAAATGGTAGGGTGCATCTGTAAGCTTCAGCGCAGAACGGGTCATAATTGCCGGGGTGGGGGTGTCGTAAGGAGGAGTCATGGGAAGCACCGGTACGCTGATAATGTTTCCTGTTTCCATAAGTTCCGCATCCCCCGCAGGTGTATAATCTGTAAGTTCAGCTGTTTTTCCTGCTGCTGAGAGTTTTGGAATATGTGCTGTCTTTGTGCTGGAAAGTACGCACAAAAACATCGGTTTTTTAGGTTTTTCTCTTACTTCCGGTTCTATCCAGGCCATTCATATCTCCTCTATGAAATTAACGCAGATAATTCTTTTAGAAATTCTCAACTATTTTTCCGGGATTTATACAGAGACTCAGGTTCCATATACAATATTGAGATGTACTGGTGTAAATCTCCCCGGAGTTCAGTGAAGAATTCTTCGGCTTAGTATTTAATATTTATCAACGGTCAATTATAATTTAATCTTACTCAAATTAACTTTACTTTATTTTACCCAATTTCCACGATCAGTTAGTAAGTCTAAATAATCTGGATTATAAAGATCAATTGAGTAAAGGCATAGGGACTTTCTGTATATAAATGTAGCAGTGAAGCTAAGATTCAGATCCAGGTGAACGCTTGATTCAATTTTTTATCGCCTGCATACTCAAAGGTTCAGGAGGATGGAAGCTGGGAAAATGAACATAAAAAAAGATATAAAACACCCTCTAAGGGTGTTTTCTGAATTCTGGGGCGCAGATGTCCCGGTGTTGTCCTGAACATTAAAAGAACTTTTCCCGGGATCAGTAAGTTCTTGCAACGTAAACGCGGGTTTCGGTTTCTGCTCCGCAGGCAGGGCATTTTTCTTTTCCCTTACCTCTTGGCGTAAGGGGGATACCCAGGATGCCTGCTCCTATCCGGTCTTCCATTGCAAGTCCGCATTCTCTCTTGCCGCACCAGGGAATTGTTGCAACTCCTTTCTGGATCTTTTCCTTCACCTCATCAAGTTCGGTGCAGTCAAAGATGCGGTTTTCGAGTTCAGACTCAGCTTTTTCGTAAAGGCTTTTCTGGATTGCCTCAAACTTCAGGCGAACTCCGGTTTCGATTTCGGGAAGAGGAATCTGGTCCTTTTCTCCTGTATCTCTCCTTACAGCAACCGCAACATTATTTTGCAGGTCGCGGGGTCCTATTTCTAGCCTCAGAGGAACTCCTTTCATCTCCCATTTGTAGTACTTCGCTCCAGGGCGCAGGTCACTTGCATCTATCTCTACTCTGATTCCTACTTTCCTCAGGCGGTCCTGGACATCTTTACAGGCTGCAAGAACTTCTTCCGCTCCTTTTTTGAAGATAATCGGGATAATGACTGCCTGGACAGGTGCAATTTCGGGAGGAAGGACAAGCCCTTTGTCATCTCCATGGATGGAAATTGTAGCTGCAATAGACCTCTCAGAAATTCCATAACAGGTCTGGTAGGCATAGCGCTGTTCGCCGTCAGGAGCTTCGTATTTTATATCAAAGGTCTTTGCAAAGTTGTTGCCAAGGTGATGGACAGTTCCTATCTGAAGGGTCTTTCCGTCAGGCATCACGGCATCAAGAGCATCAGTATAGTCGGCTCCAGGGAACTTGTCCCAGTCAGGTCTCCTTGAACGCAGCACAGGAACTCCCAGCCTGCGGTATATCTCGGTATAAAGCCCGATAGCTTCCTTTACCTGGGCTTCGGCGTCTTCCCATGTGGCATGCACGGTATGGGCTTCTTTGAAGGAGGTAATCTCCCTGAGCCTTATAAGAGGTCTTGTGTGCTTTGTCTCATAACGGAATGTGTTAACTATCTGATAGAGTTTGACAGGGAAATCTGCGTGAGACCTGACCCAGAGTTTGTACATTGGATAGATAGCAGTCTCACTTGTTGGGCGGAGGGCGAGAGGGATGTCAAGAGGGTCTTTTCCTCCATGAGTGACCCAGTAAACTTCATTCTCAAAACCTTTAATGTGCTCGGCTTCTTTCATGAACTCGTTTTCAGGGATGAGCAGGGGGAAAAGAGTTTCCTGGTGCCCGCTGTTATCAAGAATTTCCCTTATGATACTGTAGGTATTCCTCCTGATGGCAAAACCGAAGGGATACCAGACGTACAGTCCCTTTACAGGATAGCGGACGTCCATTATTTCTGCCATCCACAGGAGTTCGTTATACCAGTCACTGAATGCCTCTTTTGGAGGGAGTGCTGCTTCTTTTTCGCTTTCTGCCATACCTTCACCGTATTATTGTAATTCCAGTTAAATTCTTATGATAATTTAGATTGAAAATTCTTCCATGCACTTTCATTTGTTTGTGCCTGTTATTCATAGAATTTCATGTTCGTTTATAGTATGAAGTGCTTCAATCCAGTACAGCCCTTGACGTGCTTGCATGTATGAGATAAAAGTAAATAACTATAATGGGGGTTTTACCCCCTGCATCCTGGTCGGGCTGTTAAAAAATCGGAAAAAAAAGATTAATCTCCTCCGAGGGGCTTGACATTGTCCGAAATATCATGCGCAAGTTCGGACTTGTCAACATCAAAAACTATCATGCCGGTGTTAAGCTTCTCAGCTTCTTCTTTTGAGAGTTTGGTAGCGACAACTTTTTTAGATATTATGGCGCTGTTCCCGAGGGGGTCTTCGATGATGACTGTTATTTTCCTCTTGCCTTCGATTACTTCATCGAGCATGCACAGGAGTTCCTGGCTGCGGGCAAATTTCTCTTCGTTTCCCTGTACCCATTTACTCGCGGTCATGAGGACATTCTGAACCCTCTGCAGCACACCTTCAATATTCGTTATATACGAATCCGAAACCGTGCCGGGTTCAATAACAATTCCCATCTCCGGAATGCGGATTGTTCCGGAGGTTGAACGGATGACTCTTGCATCAAGGTCTTCCGGGGTCTCAACTGACAGCTCATAGCGCATGGGCTCTTTGCTGGAGAGGATCATAGTATCTGCAAAACGGAAACTGCATGGACATTTTGCAGTTATGTACATGATCTCCCCGAAATAGGGAATATTATCTCTCTGCCATGTCATTATGAGTTCTTTCTGACATAGGGGGCAGGAGATCCTGGTCTCAAAACTTTCATCCTTAAAATATTTGTGGCTCAATATTTTCCACCAGTAATCTTTGATCTGTCGATTTTAATGCCTGTAGGGGTTACAATTACAGTGTTTCCTTTGACACCTGCAATATCTCCATGGACATCGACAACAACGTCTTTGAGCTCCTTTAAAACCCTGTCCCTTAGAAGGTCATCGCCCCTGATGTTCGAGATATCAACCATGAGGACATTCCCATTATAGATCTCCTGTTTGAGTGCAGCTACCTGGTTAATACTTGATATTTCTGCAATTTTTACGTAAGTCTCTGCAGGTTCGTCCTCCAGAACCTCTTCATATTTGCTGAGGTCAATTTCAGTGTAGTCTTCGGCACTGGTTGTACTTTTTACATTGCCGCCAAGGATTTTGTCTATAAGTTTTGCCATCTATGCACGCCTTTTGTATTTTTTTAAATTTAGATAGTATTGTCCTATATTGGGATCTATATTAATTAATTTTGCTATTATAAAGCTACACCGGTTCCCGACCTTTATTCGCAAATTTTTTTGTTTGCTGAAGGAGGACTTTTCCTGGCAAAATTCTATTTTCCGGCACTCTCAGAACTCAAAATTCCAGAGTTTGTCTCCTACGTGGCTTATTGACTTTATGGCTTTTCCCGTATTCGAATCTACCATCTGTTGCCCTTCCATAAGGGCCTTTCCTATGGCAAGAGGTTTTCTGTGAGTCTCTTCCACTATAATTACAAAATCCCCTTCTTTTATTTCGGGATCTGCCTCCACGATCCCAGGAGCCATAATATCCGCTCCGTTTGAGACAAAACGAATTGCCCCTTTATCCACAACAACAAGGCGTTTCTGCAGCCCCATTTCAAGAGCTCCGCGCACTGTAGGAAAAAGATGCCCCTCTATTTCAAACAGAAGAGGTTTGCCTTCAACAAGGATCAGGGAATATTCATCCAGGGTAACCTTTTCGAGAGTTTTGTTTTCCAGGCCTGCCATCTCTTCACCGAAGGCTGACTCAAGATCTTTTAGCATTTTGTTCTTTGCATTTTTCCTCAGCTGAACTCTTGACTTTACTTTCAATCAATCACCCGATTTCAAAAGGTTGAGCTTAGTCATAGGATAGGGCTCTGAGCCTTTTAAAGTTTATGTGGAGCCTCAGATATTAATCTCTCCGGCTCGTTTGATTCCTCTCACTCTAATTTTAAACCAAGTGCTGTGAGAAGCACCAGAGCACTTCCAAAAAACACGGTTTCATAGCCTAAAGGCTCTATAAACAAACTTCCAAAAACAGGGATCAGCCCGAGGCCTGCATAAATTCCGGTGTTAAGGAGCCCCATTGCAATTCCACTTGAGCTTATTCTGGAGACTGCAGCAATGAGCCCTACAACTGCTACCCCTCCTCCTGCACCGATAAGGAAAAATGCCAGCAAAGGTGCTTTTAGAGAGAATAGAATTCCTGCCGCTGCAAGAATTATTCCTGCTCTCACTATATTTTTATTCTTTGCTCTGGTTCTTCCTGCTGCAAGGGAACTTAACATTGCAGCCACGTACGAGGCTGAAATTGCAAGCCCCAGTTCAGGTTTTGTCAGGAAATCGGCACTGTAGTCCGCATAATTTGAAGTCAGCAGTCCTGTGGCTCCGTAAAGGAGAACTGAAATCCCCCAGAGTTTCCAGAAACCGTTTTCAAAAAAGGTTTCTCCGGTTTTTTTCAGATATCTTTCGGGTTTGAAGGTCATCGGGGCTTCAGGCTTCTTTCCTGAGCCCTCTCTCTCTGATGTCCCGGATTTTTTATTTTTTCTGCCAGAGTGATCCCAGGTCCGGGATTCCCATAAAAGGAGGGCGAAAGAAAAACCCGCCATAAGGACAAAGATGTCTATTGCAGTCTTGATCCCCATTTCTGCAAGCATTCCTGAGAGAAAAACCCCTGAAGCCAGTCCTGCATTTAGCAGGAAGTTGAATTCTCCCATACTTCTCTGGCTGTTTTCCCATTCGGCAAGCATGGAATAAGCAGCTGGAAAAAAAGCCCCGCATCCCAGGCCTTCTACAAAGCGTGAAATGCCAAGAACCCACAGGTTGTCAGAATACGAAATAAAAAGCCCGGAAACAAAGGTAAGTGTGATTCCCAGTCCCACCACTTTTTGATTTCCTATCCTGTCTGAAAGGATTCCGAATGGGAGGAGGGTTAGCAGGGCTCCTATAAAATATCCGGAATAGAGTAGACTTGAGACTGCGGGGCTAGCATTTCCCTCTCCTGCAAGTTCGGGAAGGACAGGAATTACTGAGTTGGAAAGTCCCTGGATTGCAAAGACTGAAAAGCAAAGAAGGAGTTTTTTAGAGTTCATGGTTTCGAATTCATATTTTTTCTGTTCTGCTTATCTGATCGTTAATTGATTTTTTTATTTAATTTCCGCAGCCGTCCAATAAGAAAACACCGGTCGGATAAGGTGGTTATGGGAAGTATTATCATAAAATATGAACCCTCATAAAATATGAACCTCGTTTTTTCAGTCTTTCAACAGGAGCGTCCCTGCGAGAATAAAACCGTTTGCGAGAAATAACTTCTCTAAGCTCAGGACCTCTGCAAGTAGCCCTGCAGCAATCGGAAGTAAGGAGAGCCCTGCATATATAGTTGTGTTAAAAAGTCCCATGGAGAGCCCTCTATCCGCGTCCATTCCTGCGACAGCCAGGGCAAAACCTACCATTGCTATTCCTGATCCGCCTCCCAGGCTTGAAAAGCCAAGGAAGGGATATTTGACCGCAAAAAAAGCCCCAAGGACAGAAAATCCCAGTCCTATACGTATTACGGTTTTTTCATTTACGCTAAAATGTCCTATTAGAAGAGAAGTGATCATAGCACAGACGTAAAGGCTTGCAATTGCACTTCCAAGCTGAACTTTTGATAATATTCCAAGGCTGTAGTCAGGATAGTAAGCTATGAGAACCCCGACTGCCCCGTTGAGCAGGAAAGAACTCAGCCATATCTCTAAATTGCGGCGGGAAATAAGTCCTGCTACTTCCCTGAAAGAATGTTTAAAATGGGTCTTTAAAGAATCCGGGCCGAGGTCATTATTTTCTCCTTTTTTCGGGTTGATGAGTTCTCTGAGCCTGTACAGGAGAGGGATTCCTGAAAGCAGAGCTGTAAAAGTGAATATGAGAACGGCACCTTTCAGAAAAATGTCTGCTAATATCCCTGAGAATAAAGCTCCTGCACCGAGTGCGGCATTGGTAAAAAAGGTGAATTCTCCAAGGCATCGTCCGGGGTCTTTGCATCTTGAGAGTGTGGAATATGCCGCAGGAAAAAAAGCTCCACAGGCAGCACCTTCAATAAACCTGGATATAATTAGAATCCACAGGTTTCCTGAGAAAAAAATGATCAGTCCTGAGATGACCGTAAAGGTAACGCCAAGCCCTATGAGCCTGAGGTTTCCTAACCTGTCAGAGAGGATCCCGAAGGGAAGCATTGTTGCAAGGGCTCCAAGAAAATACCCTGAGAAGAGCAGGCTTGATGCAAATTCCCCATATGTACTGTGATAATGGGCTGCCAGTTCGGGAAGGATAGGAATTACGGCATTGGAAAGCCCCATGATTGCAAAAACTGCAACATAAATCAAACGCCTTTCGGGGTGCATAGAACTAAAAACCAGCAACTTCGTATAAGTTTCTTGTCGTAGATCTTCTTCCAGAGCCCATTATTATCTTTTTTGAAGGATGTGGGTTTTCTTCAGACATTTTTAATATCTTTATATAAAACGTAAACTTGTAAATAATGTTCCTGCATCATATTTCTTCTATTATATTAGACTGGTATGAAATGCATAGCTATTTATATAATTAATTTGAATAGGGGTAATGTGAGTAATGTGAGCGGGAAACTTTTTTCACATACCATACCCCCCACTCCCCATATGACCCCCCACTCCCCAACCCGCTCACACTACTTCTAATTATCCTTAATTTTTTCTTTTTCTTTCAGACTTGCAGTGTTTTTTGCTTCTGCGGGTCTTTTTGCAGAGTCAACCGAATTTTTCAGTCTCTACTTACTGGGCAGTCATTTTTCCGTCTGCTGTAGAAGAATGTAACAGGATTATTTATCTGGTAATTTCATCTTCATTAATTGATTTAATTCAGTCAATATATATTTCCTCTAAACTCCTGGTATTTTTCCATCTCCAGTTTTTTCTACTTAATAGTATGAAATTTCTTATTTATTATCTTTTCTATTTTTATATATCTGTCATATTTTCCTTAAAAGTTTAAAAACTCTTATATTTTTATTTAAATTCATTATTAGTCTTCTTTATCTCATTAACTTCATAATAAATTATCTTCCATATTACGTGGTTCTTTGAAGTTTTTTGATATCGACAGAATAGAGTGCAGTGGTGGCATGCTGTCAGTATAAACCGAATAGTTTTACAGAAAAGCTATAACTAAGTTCATATCAAAGAATTCTGAGTTTACTTCTGCAAAGCCGGCTGCATCGTCTCCCTTCTTATCTTCAGTTATTCCTGCATATACGGCATCATTTTTCCATGCAGAGCTTCTGGTAGTTTACAGGCTCAGTTCCCGGATCTTCTGTAACGATTCCTCTTCCAGCTATGAAATTCTGATAAAATGGCTCAGGAACCTGATTCAGGTCACTGGACTTTATGCTTATATTCAGAAATTTAGATTCTCTTAAAAATGACATCCTGTAGTAGAATATTGGTTTTTTTCGAAAAACAATTTCGTTATGTAAATTCAATATTCCAACCCAGAATGCAAAAATAACCAGAAAATGGGTCGGCTTAATAAGTTGTTTCTGCCACTCCAGTTTCTGTCTGAACTTTTTTTGATTTATAGATAGTCAGACAGTTTCTGGAAGGCCTAAAACATGAAACAGTCTCACAACATCTGCTGTTGTAAGGCTGATTTCATGTTCCTGTTACTCGGTAGCTTATATCTTCTTTAATCTTTTGTCGGGATTCTCATTCCATAGAATGAACGATATACAAAGAATAAAGCAACCAGAAGGAATAACACACCTACATACGGAGCCACATTTCTGAATGCTTCAGATATGGCGATTTCCATGGCAAGCAAACCAAACAGCGTGGTGAACTTAATTATGGGGTTAAGTGCAACGGATGAGGTGTCTTTGAATGGGTCTCCTACTGTGTCACCAACAACTGTTGCTTCATGCAGGGGCGTGCCTTTTTCCTGAAGGTCTACTTCAACTACTTTTTTGGCATTATCCCAGCACCCGCCTGCATTAGCCATGAATACAGCCTGGAACAACCCGAACACTGCTATGGAGATCAGGTAAGAGACAAACAGTGATACGGAATCATTTCCGCTCAGAGGGGCTGCAAGGCATGAGAATGCCAGGGTGAAGGAGAAGATGGCAATGAATATATTGAACATGCCCTGCTGAGCATACTGAGTACAGATCTTTACCACTTCTTTTGATTTTTCCGTAGCTGCTTTCTGGCTGGCGTTCTCATCCAGCTGGATGTTCTTTTTAATGTATTCAACTGCGCGGTATGCACCCGTGGTTACAGCCTGGGTCGATGCTCCGGTAAACCAGTAGATTACAGCACCGCCTGCCAAAAATCCGAAGATTGTGTAGGGGTTGAGCAGAGTCAGGATCTGTTCCGGTTCCACTCCCAGAACATTCTTAATAACCAGAATCAGCGAGAAGATCATGGTTGTGGCGCCGACAACTGCTGTTCCTATTAAGACCGGCTTGGCTGTGGCTTTAAAAGTATTTCCTGCTCCGTCATTGGCTTCAAGGTAGTGTTTGGCTTTATCGAAATCAGGTTTGAAGCCGAAATCTTTCTGAATCTGTTGAGCTACATTCGGAATTGATTCTATCAGTGAAAGTTCATAAATTGACTGAGCATTATCTGTTACCGGTCCATAGCTGTCAACAGCAATTGTAACGGGTCCCATGCCCAGCATTCCGAAAGCCACAAGGCCGAATGCAAATATGGAAGGATAGATCATTATCTCGCTTAAGCCAAATCCGCTGGCATAATACGCAATAAACATAAGTGCAAAGAATACCATGCCGATCCAGAATGAGCTGAAGTTGCCTGCAACTAATCCTGAGAGGATGTTCAGAGAGGGGCCGCCCTCGCGGGAAGCTTTAACGGCTTCAGCTACATGCTTTGAGTTAGGACTGGTAAATACTTTGGTAAATTCGGGAATTAAAGCCGCTCCAAGGGTTCCACAGCTTATAATTACTGAGAGTACGAACCATAGCTTCTCGAGCTGCGGAGCCACTCCAGATCCCGGTCCCAGGAGGTAATAACTTACAGCAAAGGTTACTGCGATAGAAAGAATAGAGGTAATCCATACAAGGCTGGTCAGGGGCTGCTCAAAATCAAAGTCGTCTTTGCTACCAAATCTTGCCTGGCTTAAAGTTCTGTTGATGTAGAAAGATACGACTGAGGTAATTATCATAAGTATACGCATTACAAAGATCCATGTCAGGAGGATACCTGTCAGGTCAGGCTGTACAGCCAGAACTATAAAAGATACCAGAGCCACTCCGGTTACACCATAGGTTTCGAATCCATCTGCAGTTGGTCCGACGCTGTCACCTGCATTGTCTCCAGTACAGTCTGCAATAACTCCAGGATTACGAGGATCGTCCTCCTTTATTCCGAAGACTATTTTCATAAGGTCTGAACCGATGTCAGCGATCTTAGTGAATATGCCTCCAGCGATACGTAAGGCACTGGCACCGAGTGATTCTCCTACTGCAAAACCTACGAAGCTTGATCCCGCAAGTTCTCTGGGAACAAAGAGCAGTATTATTAACATCATTATTAGCTCAACGCAGACAAGAAGCACTCCTATGCTCATTCCTGCATCCAGAGCGATATTTAACAGTTTTAAGGGTTTTTTTTCCAGGGACACGAATGCAGTTCTGCTGTTAGCAAGGGTATTCATGCGAATGCCATACCATGCGACAGTGTAGGAACCAAGTATACCTATTACAGTCCAGACAAGAATGAACAGTACGCCGCTGAGAGGCGTCTCCTGCAGAAATCCATAGTAAAAGGCTATACAGATGCCGATAAAAGCAAATAATATGCACAGTAATTTTCCCTGCTGGATAAGATAAGTTTTGCAGGTTTCGTAAATTATGTTAGCTACATCCAGCATTGACTGGTGGGCTCTTATTTTTTTTACTTTTATGAACTGGTAAAAGCCAAATATCATGCCCAGTACACAGACAAAAATTCCATAGAGCAATAAACTGTTTTGCTCCTGGCTCAAATTAGGAATCTTAAGATTCGCCTCACTGGCAGCTACTATTGCCGGTGTTAGCAACAGCATGGTCAAGCTTAACAGGCCTTTTTCCATTGCTTTGCCCATTTTATCTTTGCTTATAAGCTTCATTTAGCCGATCACTTCTCTCTGAATATTTTAAAAATAAATTGATAAACTGATATTATGAATTGTTGAAGCCTCATTTCCGACGAATGCGTAAACAGTTGGTTTTTATATAAAGTTTTTTGCTCGTTTGTCTGGCAGATGTTTTCTCCAGTTATTAAATATATGAATCCCTTTCTTCTTTCTAATATTATATGGCTCTTTCTGAAGAGTTCCGGTAAATTATATATAGAAATAATCAAGTTAAAATAATTTTAATTGTATATAATGTAAAAAACTGAATCTGAGACACATTTTTTATATCATTCTGGAGGGTTGGAAGTTATGGTAGTTGCAAAATAAATCATGCAATGGATAAAAAAATAGCCAATTTTAATGCGCTGCATGATTTTATTCAACAGCCCCAGCTGGGATTGCCACATGTTCGGGAGGGGATTGAGAGCATCAGCTCTTTAACATTTTTCGCTATCCGTCAAACACCAGTGCTACAGTTCAGGTTAGATCGGTTTTTAGCCCTTTAGCATTTTTCAGCTATGCCTTAAGTCAGGAGATTTGAGGGTTCTGTTTTTTGTCAGGCTGATTGATTCTTAAGGCATTGGCTCTCGAGGCAACATACTAATTTTTTGATAATTGAACTGAGTTTATTTCAGCAAGAAGAAAGAGTTCCAGAGCATACAGGCTTGATGCCGCAGAAGCGTAAGGTATACTGCCGCTAAAGTACTTCGGTCTCTTTTATCATTCTCTTTG
>NZ_DAOOUJ010000024.1:29333-42385 GCF_035390745.1 Methanosarcina sp.
AAGCGTAAGGTATACTGCCGCTAAAGTACTTCGGTCTCTTTTATCATTCTCTTTGGCCATGTCGGAAATGTGGCATTAGAGCCTTGTTGAAGTGACGGGGCATGTTGAGAGATAATGCCGTTAAAAGGCAAGGTCCTGGCTGCGGAATTATATTGCAACCACAACACGCTGTGCTTTGAAGATGTGATAGTTTATGATGCCTGCAGATCTCCTGTTATTACTGGTCTCTTACTTGCCCAATGGAACCCTGCAAATTTTGAGGCTTCTGTTTGGTGATCGGCAATGTCGGATGCAGAGTGTCTGGGGCAGTGAATATGTTTATTGAGCCAGGAAATCCTGATACAAAAGGCTGGATACTTACAGGTTATCATTAAACAATAAAGCAGATTTTCGGTTATAGTTCATGCCGCAAGTTTCACAAATTCTGCTTTGCAGAGTTGTTGTTGCACTTCTGTCATGATCCGGTCTTTCTCTTTCCCTGTGCTTTCTCTCTTCCAAAAATGTGCCTCACTTTCTGATCTTTTCTCAGTTTTTATCAGATTACAGCAGGCACTGTATCCTTCTTCCTGTAGTCTTCAAAATTTTTCAATTCTCAAGACTAACCGATCAATCAGCTGGACTATTTTCCAGAAAAGCTGTGAGTATTATTTATCCCAATTTATCTATCCTGACATGCAGAGTCCAGTAAAAGCATAATCTGCGATGACTGCAGACCCGGCAGGATCTGGCTTTCATCTTAAGTACAGGTTTTTTCTACAGCTCTGGCTCGTCAATATGTAGATAAATATAAGAACAAAGATGTATAGCAGTAGCTGTTATCAATCGTTCCGTTCTATCCTTTAAGCAAGCCTCCTCATTACACACAGCAAATATTACTAAAACTGTTCACACACTACGAGTTTTGCCTCCTAAAAAAAGGAAGACACCTTCCTATTTGAAGGGGATTGGTTAAAAATCTTTCGTTTTCAATGTTTTTATTCTGTGTGTGGCTCCGGCTCATAAGGATAAAATACGCAAAAAAATTGGATAATTTTCCCTGCAAAGAGGTTTTAAGTTTTTGACCAAAAAAGCTGACTGAAGGGCGAAAGCTAAAGCAGGTCTGGGAGCTCAGTTAACTCCCCTTACCTGAAGCAGCTGAAAATCGATTTCATCCGGAATCGTAGCAAGGAAAACAAAGGTATTGTATCCAAGTTTCTGAACTTCTTTGATTGCATTTGCCTGGTTCTCGTCCAGATCTCTCGAGTTGCTCACGATGCAGAAAGACTTCCTGTTTCCTGTGTTCACAAGAAAGTTAAAAGCTGTACCATAGGTATTGAGGAAGGTAACCAGATTCTTAAGCTCATCCCAGCTGTTGCACATATGGAGATTTTTGGACCCCATATTTTCCACATACCAGTCCCGGCTGACATAGGAGTAGGATGCATACTGCTCATTCAGTTCATCAAAAGCCCTGATGATTTTGTTAAGGTCTTTTTTCAGGTTTACCCATTTCCAGTTCTGTGTTGTGAAATAGCGGGCTGCCACTATCTCAAAGATTGACTGTTTATCCTCATATTCAAGTTTCATTTTCTCACATCTCTCTTTTTTCCTGTTTTCCGGTATTCAGAATATATCGTCCTGAGCATAACTCCTGTTGAATCTAAGAGCAAGTTCGGCTTTTTCCAGTTCTCTTCCAAGATATGCAGCATGATCCAGGCGAGAGACCAGATTGAGTTCAAGTAATGTATCCATAACTTCCCTGGCACTTTCTCCTGCAACTGCAGCTTTCTCATGTTCAGCTACAATCAGCCCGCCGTTTCCGCCAATTCTGTCCGGCACAATTCTTATACTAATTGGGCCCGCTGGATCTGTACGCCAGTTTTTCGAAGCTCTGGCAGTGATCACTTTTTCGGGGAGGGGGCTGTCAGGACGCCTCCTTTTTTCCTTTATGCAAAGAAGGTCGATTCCAAGGTCTTTGGGGGAACTTTCCCTTATTCTGCAAAGCTGCATCATCTCAGAGGCTTTTTTTAATTCCCCTATGGATCCCTGGGCTTTATCGCTGTATTCGGGGGTAAAAAGGATACTTGCCCCGATTTCTGCCCCAATCCCGCAGAGTGTGGCATTTACTCCTATTGTATCTACATCCATGAGCTCGGTTACATTGCCTGCTCCGAAGAATAACGGGACTTCAGGATGCATCCGGTGAAACTCATGGTAGCGTACAATGGATTCGGTTATATTGTGGCCTACCGGGTCAAGGACGGGGTCAGCTATGATTTTTTTAATTCCCAGCCTGCGGGCAGCTTCTATATTTCTCAGCAGGCTTTCCAGGCTGTTCCCTTCATCAGGAATTATGACTGTGGCAACACCTGATTTTGCAACTGCCGGACCTGCGGTGTCCATGTTTGTGCTGTTGAGGCTCAGAACAAGGTCTGCTCCTGCCTCTATTCCTTCCTTTATCAGCTCAGGGTCAAGAGTATCTATACTCACTGGAACGCATGTGAGAGATTTTGCAAGAGATACCGCACTCCGAATCTGTCCTGGAAGGGTGTTAAGTGAAGCTCCGAGGTCGATAATATCTGCTCCCCGGGCGATAAAAGCTTCGATTTTTATCTCCAGGTCAGCAGGGTTCATCTCTGCTGCTCCTACAATCTCCCCCATGACTTTCATGCGTGAGCTTCCTCCCAGCTTAACCTCCCTGAGGGTGAGGGGAGAAATGGCTTCTTCTTCGGCTTTTCTGATAAGCTCAAGAGCTTCTTCCTTTCGCACATCTGCAAGGAGCTCACAGGCAGGGATCTTTTCAGAAAACTCAACGTCCTCTGCGAAGCGGAGCACAAAGCCGAGGTCATAAGCATGTTTCGGACCCAGCCGGATTTTACAGTCCAGCTCATCCGATACCTTTGAAAAGTCCCCTGCTACAAGCCCGGGAATCAGAATAAGGTCATATTTTTTTGAGAGCCCGGCTTCCTCATAGGCTTTGAAAAGCTTTCTGGGGGTGATAAAGGCAGCAATGTCAATGTCTGCTACAAGGACGTCTGCTTTTTCTCCGACTGCTTTCCTTACGGTATTTTCCGCAAGCCGCCCTGTTGCAATTAAAATGTTCATGTTTTTTAGATAGAATAGCTAATAAAAAAGAGTATCTATCTGAAAATCGCTTCAAAAAATAAGTTTTCGGTCAGGAAAAACCCGAACTTTCCGCCCTGAGGAAACTTCCTTTCTCTTGATTTCGGGTTGCTCTCCTGAATGGTCCGAAGAATATTTAGGGGAGCCCGAAAACCTGCGGGTTCGGGCTTTTGCCTGGTATTGGTTTAATTTATGAAATCAATAATTGATTCTTCGTGCTTCTTTCTTAGAGGCCCTGCAGTCTCTGCTTTTCTGGCCGCCATTGACGCTCTTCCAAATCTCTTTTCCTGGATCTGATCAGCTTCGGTTCTGGACTCCAGGATTCCAGCTCCCGCCTGAGGACCCAGGATCTGGGCGGACTGGACGCCTGTCATTATTGCCATTACACGGACTTTACCTTCGTAGTCTTCCCTTATTCGTGCGCCCCATATTACATTGGCATTCGAGGAAAGTTCGTAAGTAAGCATGGAGGCAATTTCCTCAGCTTCCTTCAGGCTCAGGTCAGGCCCGCCTGTCACATGGACAAGGCTTCCGGTTGCACCTTTGTAGTCAACATCAAGCAGGGGGTGGTTCAGGGCTGTCCGCACAACTTCAGTGCTCTTGTCCTGGCTCTTTGATTCCCCTACAAGCATTACGGCAACTCCGCCACAGCTCATGATTGTCCTTATATCTGCATAGTCAAGGTTGATCAGAGAGGGCACTGTAATGGTTTCAGTTATTCCTTTTACGGTTTCTGCAATTAACTGGTCCATTACTGAGAAAGCCTGGTCAATAGGAAGGTTGGGCACGTAATTAAGCAGCCTGTTGTTGTCCAGAACAATTACTGTGTCTGCTGCCCTGCGCAGGTCTTCGAGTCCTTCTTCAGCTTTGAATATGCGGGCTCTTTCAACTCTGAAGGGGCTTGAAACCATTCCTACGACGATTGCTCCCTGTTCTTTTGCAACTTCGGCAACTACAGGGGCAACTCCTGTTCCAGTACCTCCTCCGAGGCCTGCTGTAACGAAAACAAGGTCTACATCCTTTAAAACTTCTTCAAGGGTGCCTCTTGCAAGTTCTGCGGCTTTCTTTCCGGTTTCAGGATAGCCTCCTGCCCCCAGTCCTCTTGTAAGGGTTTTTCCTACAAGGATCTTCTTGTCAGCCCTTACATTGTCAAGGTGCTGCTTGTCTGTATTGATGCAGACTGTTTCTGCACCTTCAATTCCAATGTTGTAGAGACGGTTTACGGTATTGTTTCCTGCGCCCCCACATCCAACAATCATAATTCTCGGCTGTCCGAATTCTTCAAATTCTTCATCGGAGGAGGAAGCCTTTCTGGATTCCTTCTCTTTTTCGCTATATCTCATTGCTTCCTGTACTATAGATTGCAATTTATCCCCTCGGTTGGATTTTATTTATTATATATCTCTAATTTTTCTTTCACTCCCCCACCCTCTATATCGGGGGGTAAATTTTGCCAGTATCAAGTATTGGGGATAACCTGTAAAAACCTAATAAAAGATTTTCATCCGTTATCTTTAATAAGTTGTCACTCTACTAATCTTTAAACATTTCGGGTATATTTAAACAGTATTTTTAAGTCATATATGAAGTTTAAATATATCATCCATAAATTTCATATATTTTACTTATTTTTTGCTTTTTGTTCCTGAACCCTCCAGGACAAAAAGCAAAAGTTTACGCAATGTTTATATACAGTATCTTAAATTTTTCTAGAAAGTCTCGTTTTTCAGGAAAGCTGTCCTGATCATTCATATCAGGGCAATTAATATTTTCTTTCTTATCTGTTAATTTACTGCCATGCTTCCCTCAAATTATTGAATATGTAGCATCTATACTACGTCTTCTTGAGACTTCTAAACTGGAATACTCTCAATTTAATGAAACTGTTTATATTATTACTATTTAAGTAGAGTGCTCATCTTAAAAACTTTTTCGGTATCTTTCGAAGATTTTGCGGCGCTTGCTTATTTTTTCCAGTACTGAGAAATAACTGCACATAAGTGTTTATATAAATTTAAGTTCAATATTCTGATTTCTTGATGTTTTTTAAATTTGATTTATCAAGAGAGCGGCTTGCTTACTTCTCCAGAGGAATACTTTTAATACTACTTTTTCAGGAAGTCTCTGGAAAGCTTTAAGACTGCAAAACCGTTTTTATTTTGAACCACTTTACCTTAACTCTTAACTTAACTGAACTCAGGAAAACTCCAGGTTATTTATTAACGTCCCTATATCTTCGTTGTCATTTCTCGGTTCAGGAGCCAGAAACGTGTTAAAAGCATTAATTTTTGATATGGACGGTGTTCTCGTAGATTCCATGCCTTTCCACGCAGCCGCCTGGAAGAAGGCTTTTCTAGACATGGGCATGGTAATAAAGGATGAGGATATCTATGCAATCGAAGGTTCAAACCCCCGAAACGGCCTTCCCCTGCTGATCAGAAAAGCCAGAAAAGAACCCGAAGCCTTTGATTTTGAAACTATCACGGCAATCTACAGGCAGGAATTTAACCGTATTTTTAAATTGAAGGCTTTCGATGGAATGAAAGAGTGCCTTGAACTTCTTAAATCACGATTTCTGCTCTCAGTTGTCTCAGGTTCGGACCGTTTTATCGTTAACGGGATTATTGACCATCTTTTTCCCGAAATATTCGATACTGTTGTCACGGGAGATGATGTTCTTAATTCAAAGCCGGATCCTGACCCTTTTCTGAAGGCAGTTGAACTTCTTAATGTCGGTAAAAAAGAATGCATTGTGATCGAAAACGCGGTTCTGGGTGTGGAAGCCGCAAAAAAAGCTGATATCTACTGTATAGGAATTCCCACATACGTAAAGCCTTCAGAGCTTGATAGGGCGGATCTTGTTGTGGGGGACCATCAAAAGTTGATGGAACATCTCCTCAGCCTTGAGCCTCTTTTCAGCCCCGAATTTTCTCTCCGGCGCAGGTGATATAATATTCAGTAAACATTCAGTAAAAATTCTGTAGAAACCTTAGCTCACCATAAACTCTTATCTGGTATCTTCTATTATTTTTTATGTTGACCTCTCTTAAAAACATAGTGTGGCCCCAGAGGGGGGTCACAGAAGTCTCACGGTTTCAAGGTTTGTGAGAGCGCGGGTTTCTATCTTCAATTTCTTGTAAACGGAACTTGCCAGGTCAACACAGGCTTTTTCGTCCCCATGCTCTGTGAACACTCTTTCCGGACGGGGCTGCATTCTTTTAATATATTCCATGAGCTGCCTTCTATCCGAGTGGCCTGAGAAGCCGTCCACAACCTGAACTTCCATATTCATTTTCAGCATTTCTGTGCTTCCGTTCTTTCCTGTCATAGGGATTTCTTTCCATCCCTTCTGGATCCTGCGCCCTATAGTCCCGTCAGCCTGATAACCTACAAACACGAGGGTATTGCGCTGGTCTTCGGCAAAAGCTTTGAAATAGTCCATAACAGGTCCTCCATTCATCATGCCCGAAGTTGCAAGGATTACACACGGGTGAGGATTCTGGATAATCTTCTGGCGTGCCTCATGAGAATCTACAGGTTTGAAGCATTCGGACAGGAAGGGGTTCTGGCCTTTCTGGAAGATCAGTTTTCTTAAATCATTGTTAAGGTACTCAGGATGTGTTGCATGGATTGCAGTTGCCTCCCAGATCATTCCATCAAGGTAGACCGGAACTTCAGGAATAAGTCCTTTCTTTATGGACTCTTCAAGCACGATCATAACTTCCTGGCTTCTGCCCACAGCAAAAGCAGGAATAATTGCAATCCCTCCGCGTTCAATGGTGTTCTTTACAACCATCTGCAGGTGCTTTTCTGCATCCTTAAGTGCGGGCTGGAAAGCATTTGCGTTTCCATAAGTAGCTTCACTGATAACCGTTTCAACCCTGGGGAACTTATTAACAGCAGGGTCAAAAAGCCTGGTTTTCTCATACTTGTAGTCTCCGGTAAAGACTACATTGTGAAGACCGTCCCCTATATGGAAGTGGGATATTGCCGAGCCCAGGATGTGACCTGCATTGTGGAAAGTCAGTTTTATATCAGGGGCGATGTCCGTTACTTCCTCATAGTCCAGAGGTATGGTGTGTTTGAGGGTCTTTGCTACCATCCCTGATTCGTAGGGAATCTTCTTTCCTTCTTTAGCTGCCACATCGATATAGTCGAGCTGGAGCAGCACCATAAGGTCTCTTGTGGGAGGTGTACAGTAAACAGGCCCTTCATACCCGTATTTGAAAAGCAGGGGAACAAGTCCCTGATGGTCCAGATGCGCGTGGGTAACTATTACGGCATCTATCTGGTTTAATGGAAAAACTTCAGGAACATAAAGGTAGGGTGTCATATTTTCGTCAGAACCCACATTAACTCCGCAGTCAATCAGGATTCTGGATTCAGGGGTCGAAAGCAAAAAACAGCTCCTTCCCACTTCTTTACATCCCCCAAGGGCTGTAACCCTTACCCACTGGTCTTTTGAGGTGCACTCCCTGTGAATTTTCCTCCCCACTGTCTTCAGGATTTCCTTTCTTTCTTTGAGGTTGTTCCGCATGAACTCCCTGATATTTTTCACTGTACGGGACTTAATAGGGGGAGTCCTGACAACTTTGGGAATCCAGCCGATCTGCTTTGTAATCTCTCTGAGGGTTGCGCCATGTTTTCCTATTACAAGCCCGGGCTTTTCGGCTTCGATGATCACTTCTCCGGAATCGGGGTCAAAATAGTAGCTCGAGATTACGGATTCTTTTGGAACAACTTCTTCAATTATAGAAATAGAGTCCTCAGGAGTAGCAAGCACTCTGGGGTCAGGACGCATGGCAATACGTGTCCTGAGGTCTTTTGCCAGGTTGCGGATTATATTCCCGTCGTCTGCGAATTTTCTGGGCTCTTCGGTATACAGAACAAGCTGAGGGCCTTCGAATTCGACGTCGGTAATGGTAACTCCTGCAGGTAGATTTTTCTCAATTTTATGTTTGAGGTCTAATAGCACGTCTTCTATAGGCATTAAGAATCTTCCTTTTTGTCAAAAAATCAAAAAGATCTGGATGTTGAAAAAATAATATTTGAAAAAGGTGTTAGTTTGTATATTGAAATAAAAAACCAACAATTAAATTATTAGTTTAATGAAGCCCTTCTGGATTTTACTTCTTCAGGATCCAACCTTTTGAATGCCTCCTTTGTAATTACGACTACATCGATATTTTCTCCGGAAGCTGAGTCTCTTTTCGTTGCATTGTGGATCGCCCGGATCGCGAGGTCAAGACCTTCACTTACAGTCATGTCCTCTCTGTACTGGTCTTCCAAAACTCCGTATGCCATGGGAGAACCAGAACCGGTAGCCGAAATCCTTGTCTCTTCAATGCTTCCTCCCATTGCGTCCAGTGAGTAAATCGCAGGTCCATTCTTGTCAACCCCTCCGATAAGGAGCTGGACCATCATGGGATAATAGCGGTTAGCATTTAAAAAGTTCGACATCAAAGTAGCAATCCCTTTGATTGTCATGGATTCGTTCCTGCGCATCTTATAGAGCTGGGACTCAACACTTACTAATCGCACAAGCTGCTGGGCATCCCCTACCGAACCGGCAGTGGTCATCCCTACCAGGTCATCAATCTGGTAAACTTTCTTTGCAGTTTTGCTTGCGATGAAATGCCCCATAGTGGCTCGCTGTTCACTTGCGAGCACAATTCCATCGGTACAAACTACTCCTACGGTAGTTGTGCCCTTTAAATATTTGTCATTATCCATAAACATACCCTCATAATAAGCTGAAAATGAGAAAATGGCGCTAAAAAAAATGTTTTAGTTGAGGTGAGCATTTTTAGCTTAAATCGCAGGATTTAGCAATCCATTATCTCATTATTAATATCGCTATATATAAGTTTTCCTCCCTTTTTCTAAATGCGTTTGCATTTAAAACCGGAAAGATTAATTAGATAAAATAATTTCTCTGTTTTTTATAAATGAACATTCATTTTCGCTGCAGAAACCCGGAATTTAATGTGAAAGTTCTTCCACTTCTTCAGCCAGTTTCTTTACCCTCTGAATTACCTGTTCAGGTACATTTTTTTTACGCATGAACTCCAGCCTTTCCTGTATAGTTATCCTGCTTGTACCTTTTACAAGGTTGTCTGCATGCGCAACGATCTTTTCCTCCAGACTCCTGGGGAAATAGTCATCTTCAGGAAGTCCGAACTCTTTTGCTTCTTCTTTAGAGATTCCAGCTCCGATGTGCCTCTTAATTATTTCGGCAACTTCAGGTTCGATTCCTTTGCTTGTAGCCAGCCTGAATCCTTCAACTGCGTGTGCAATCTCATGTGTCCTGCACCTGCCGGAGTCATGCAAAAGAGCCCCAGCTTCTACAAGCTCCAGATTCACATCCTGCCCTGCTGCTTTTGCTTTTTCTGCAATCTCGACTGCCAGTGAGGCAACCACTTTGCAGTGCTCGATTACGTTCGGGGCACAGCCAAATTCTTCAAGCAGCCTTATTGCTTCGGCTCTGGTTGTCAAGATAAATCCCTTATGCAGACAAAGCATCCACGCGTTTTTTCAGGGCTCCCACAAAGCGAGAATTGTCATAGAAGACAAGGTCTTCCCCACACATGGGACAGAGAAATTCTGTTTCCGTTGCTTCGTCAAAAAGAAGACGAACACAACTCTGCGGGCAAACGTAAAAAACATTATTTTCTTCAAATTCAAGGCGGGTCTTCAGATTTCTCAGCAGTTTTTTCTTTTCCCTCATAAGCTGATGCTCTATATCGGAAAAGTCCAGATGCCAGAGATAAGTCAGCCATCCGCTATTGGAATCTCTTTCCCGGCGGCAGATTGCAAATTTATTCTCATAGAGTATAAAAAGAGTTCTTCTCACGGTATTCAGCAGAACTCCAGTCTTATTAGCAACTTCTTCATCCGTGATCTCGCCTTCGGGCATTCCTTCTATCATTTTAAGTCCGTCTTCCCCTACAAGGCTCATGAGGTATCCTCTAATTACCTTGTCATTCAAATCGACCAAAGTGTTCACCTCGCAAATCCCTTATCTAAATTGAACATACCAGTATTAAAGCTTACATTATGACTTTTCTTAAAAAGATTTTCACGTCTGGAAAACTGAACTTTTAGCAGCTGAACCTCATGCTTCTCTAGCGGGGCTCAGTGACTCTATTTCTCCTGTAATGCGATCCGCAATAAAAGTCTTTATCCTCTCTGCTCCTCTTTCGAGAGATTTTATTGCCTCATCTCTTGTTGAGGCGGATGCAAACAGGGAGGTAAGAGGCCAATCAGGCTCGATAACAGTGTCCTGAGGCGGAATATCCGCGATTTTCTCCCTGAGAATGACTTCCATGAGTTCTCTGTCTATAAAAAGTTCTCGATCCGAGTAAAGAACTCCCCTTGCAGCAAACATTTTTGCATCTGGTTTTTCCGGCAGTTCTCCTCTAAAACAACCAGCATGAGCTTCAAAAAGGTTAATTCCCATAGCCTTTTCAACCGTGTCCAGGCTTCCCTGGAACCTGGGGTTTACTTCCAGCGCCACAGGTCCCTGTTCAGTGACCAGAAAATCAACTCCATTAGAGCCGATGAGCCCGAGTTCAAGCACCAGTTTTTCTGCAAGTTTCTCCATTTCCTTTGCATACTCCGTCCTGAAAGGCGTTATGTTTCCACAGTAGGCAAAAGGCAGCCTTGAAAGCCATGGTATCCCTATCAATTGCTCGTTCACAGCAACTGCCAGAGCTTCGTTTTTTGTAGAAAGCAAAGAGACGCTTGCAGGAGTTCCCTCAAGAAACTGCTGAATAACAATTTCATTTTCCGTGAATCCCTGATCCAGCCCGGATAATTCTTCCAATGCTGCCAGAAGTTCCTGTCTGTTCTTTGCAGCCCTGTTAAATATTCCTCCTCCTCCTGTAGCGGGTTTGATAATTACAGGATATTCGATAGTGTCCAGCTCGTCAGGGGAATAACAGCGAGGATGTGGTATCCCAAGAGCTTCAAGCCTTTTTGCAAGGTGCAGTTTGTTTGAAGCTTTCTTCACTGCTTCAGGACTGCTGGCAAGTACAGGGCAGGGAAAACTGTACGGATCCAGCATCTCCATTCCCGAGCCGGGCACGATTGCATCAAAATCAAGTCCGAACTCCTTCATTTTAGCTATTATCCATTCAGGATCAAGCTGACGGAGTTCGCCTGAGGTTCTGCATTCAAGAAGAGCTGATGCATATGCACATTCCTGAAGGTCAAGGTCACGGAAAGCATCAATAGAGCAGACAGTATAACCTGCCCTGCCTGCAGAGCAGACAATGTTTCGCGTATCAAACCCAATTACAAGGATATTCTGCATATTTTCCTCTTTTCTTCGGATCTTTCATTTTTCCTGCGGAATATCTGAGTGTGCCAGCGCAAAGATCCCATACTCCGTTTTCAGAACCGGGATTTCGCTGCCTGCTTCTGCGTTAAAAGACATCGGTTTTTTAATTGCGACAGTTTCATAGGTCTCAGGATCAAGCACAAGAATTGCATTTTCTTCAATTGAAACCAGAACTGTAAGGACAGCATCCTCGATATTTGCAATTTTCTCCGCGCCTTTGAGCTCTTCAGGAGTTGAGATAAACCGGGAACCGTCTTCAAGGCTTATTCCGTTTACCTTCTTGCCTGAACTCCTTATCTGGATGATTCTCCCTCTAAACCTTATTACATCCCCGGGTCTGAACTCCGGAAGTCTCATGGCAAAAGTAATCCTGTAGAGATTTTTTCCATCTTTCATGCCGACAAGAGTAGGGGATTCGGAAAAACTGCCTCCCAGCTCAGAGATAATCATGCGGCAGACCTGCCTGCTGGCGTTCATGGAGCCCATGTAAAGGTCGATGCCTTCTTTTTGCTCCTGGTAGTCACTTATAAATGCCAGCCGGTCACCTTTTTTCTTCATGCTTTCCATAGATTCTCTGGCTATGGCATAGCAGCGCTTTTTTTCCTCTTCGCTCGGGAACCTGCCCGCTGCCCTTATCTGGATGATTGCTTCAAAATACCCTCCGGATTCACGGCTGCACATATCGCAGGCTGTCCGCTGGACCCTTACTTCGGTCTCAGCCTCGGCATGGACCGGTTCCTCTCTTACAACTGCGTCTACTTCAGCTCTCACCATGTATATATACGGTGTAATTTCCTTCGGCTCCAGGTAGAGTTCCACATCTCCTGCTTCGCTGTGAATATAAAGTGCGTTTTCTACGGCTTTCAGTACCACTTCTTCCAGCTTGCCGATATTTTCCCAGCGGCTCCTGTGGAAATATGCTCCGCAGCTGGAACAGATCCTTACATGGAGCACAAGGGGCAGCTCGATTAGTTTGAAAGTTTCAAAGAAACAGTTTCTGCAAACGGAATCAAAAAGTTTGTCGCATTCTGTGCCGCATTTCGGGCATGTAATAGAATTCATCTATAGTCCTTACGATTGTCTTCTTGGAGTAATAGCTTTCAAAAGTATTGAGAAACAATATTTTGAGTAACACCGAAGTCATCTTTAAGCATACTCATGTTATTTAAGAATAGCTGGATTTCCAATTTTCTTTATTCATTCTCTTAACTGCTGGACTGAAATTTTGTTATCATACCAGCCGAGAGCATTGAATTTTCTGAATGATTCCTGAAAAATACCCCATTTTGAAGCATATTATATCGGAATTTTCCTTATATAAGCATTTGTATAATTTTTCCTGGTCCGGTAGTTTTTAATGATCCAGGAACAAATATTTAGAGAAATAATTTAAATAATATTTTTTAAAAGTGATATTCCTGCCCCATTCCAGTATCTGCAAAGCTCTGCATAAATATAACAGTCTTTCACAGATTGTTATGAAATATCTTATTAAAAAAAAAGATAAAGTACCCGTGCAGAATGCACGGATGCTTTTGATTTAAACTCTGTTCCAACTTATTTCTTTGGCGGCCAGTTCTTTTCCATCCAGCCAGGCAGCCTTCCTGAG
>NZ_DAOOUJ010000025.1:0-8727 GCF_035390745.1 Methanosarcina sp.
TCAATATTTGCACAGTTGTCTACTCTGACACCTGTGTTGGTCTGAACCTCAACATCACAGTTGTACATTCTGGAATCACTGGTGCCGGACAGGAAGGATACGCCATCGTGTCCTGAGGACTTTATTTTGCAGTTGTATACATTTATTCCAGAACTTCCACTGATTCTGACACCATCACCATACAGATAGCGGGTGAATGAAATATCATGTACTTTACCACTGGTCACAGACTTGAATTTTATGCAGTTGCGGTAGTCTCCGTGACCTCCGTCACTGGGGCTGGTTGCTGAACTTTTGAATTGAAGATTACATACTTCAACGTTAGAAACACCTGACCCGAATACATACGCAGGGGATCCATCGGAGTTACAAACGGAACCAGTAGCATAGATTATTGTACTGTCGCCTGCACCTTTCAGTACTACGTTGGATTTCAAAACTATAGGTGCACTTATCTTATAAGTTCCAGCACTGAGGACAACATATCCAGGGTTACTTGATGTTGCTCCTGATGCTACGGAATTTATTGCATTATTTATTGCAGTCTGATCATTTGATCCAGACGGACTTACGGTTACTGAATTCTGTGCGCCTAACGCCGCGGGTACGGTTGTTAAAATAAGGCATGTTACCAGGAATAGGGTTCCTATCTGTCTTTTTAGCATCGTATCACCTTTGGGTTGGATTTGGAATTTGAGAGACTCAACAAGTTTTGCAGGATTAGAGTCTGGGCGTTCCCAAAGCACATACGGAAGTTAAACTAAGACAGAATGTCAGGAATAGGGGTTCCTGCTCCATTTTTAGCATCGTATCACCTTTGGGTTGGATTTTAGATTTTGGGAGAACTCAAAAAACTACAATAGTTTTATCCAACGGTTGATACGGTTGTCAAACGAAGACATGCTGTCAGGAACAGGGTTCCTAAATTATTTTTTAGCATCGTATCGCCTCTGGATTGGATTTAGAATTTGAGCAACTCAAAGACTCAAGAATAATAGTATACTCTTTCCCGGGTTTCTCAAAATTCCATATTACGTACTCGTAATGTTTTTTACGTACTCGTAATGTTTTTCCGAACTATCTAATCAGATCAAGTCTATAGTATAGATCTGAATTATGTCGGGTCTATACGGTAATTCAAAAATCTAATTACGTCTGCGTAATATTTTTGAATCTGTCCAATTCGGTTCTCTGCGATTTATGTGGGGCGGACACGTTGCACACAGAGTTTCACTCTCCAATCACATTATAGGGTAAGTCATTGGAGATAGAGTCGAAATTAGAGCTTTTACCTTAATAGCATTCAAACTTCGTTGCTGAACACAGGATGTTACTCCTTCTGATCAATTACTATTTATTCAGCATTCATGGCATCTAGCCAGGTCAACTCTTGTGAGAAGTTTTTAGCTATTTACTGGTTGTTTAATTGCTGAGTTGACATCTAAGGTTCATGAAGGTTATATTATAAAAGATTTTTCGTTTTTAAGACGAAATTTTAAGAAAATAACATTTAATATAAATAATAGAATGAGAAATAGCATAAATTATCTAAATAAAGGGATAAAATGAAAGTTAATGGTAAATAGGCAAAAGAAAAAGGACAGTTATCTGCCCATTTTCTTTCCCCTATCATTTGTGGGCAAAATACGCCACAACTTTTTCTCCTTCTACGGCATCAATTCTGCAGAAACCGAAACGTTCAAACTGGACTATTTTATCAAGCTCGGTTTCGATCCCGTGTTCTCCTATTCCTTCAATATCGCCCTCAGGTCCGCGGACTTTTACAGGGATTCCATCAACCGGCGCCCAGTGAATGATTTTTCCCTTTGCTTTTTTAAGGTCTTCGAGGGATGTTTCAGAGCGTTTTACCCGCAGCGGGGAAAGAGATGTAATTTCAACGTTGCAGAGGTCTTTTAAGCGGAGGACTGAGCCGACTTCAAGCTTTTCAATATCCTCGGCGCAGACAAGAACCTTATTTTCTATTGGGATTTCTCTCATTCCTCTTGCATGGTCTGTGGGGTGGCGGGGAACCTTTGCAACCACAGGCTTCATTCCTTCAATTTCAAGTTCTACAGGGTCCCAGACGAAGAAATAGCGGTTTGCAATGGGGTCAACGATTTTACGGTTCTCCGCATAGAGAGACTCCATGCTGATGCTCACGTCAGTCATTCCGACTCCCATTTCAATCATGAACTTTTTGAGGGCCTCAGCCTTTATTCCGCGGCGTCTGATTGCCCTTATTGTCGGAAGGCGGGGGTCGTCCCAGCCGCTGTACTCTCCAGATTCAATCGCTTTCCGGAGGGTGCTTGTGCTGAACTTTCCGAACTCATGGATCTTTACCCTGCCCCAGTGGGTTGTTTTCGGGTATTTCCAGCCGAAGTATTTGTAGATATACGTCTGCCGCTTTTCGCTGTCTATAAGGTCTTTGCCCCGGATGATGTGTGTCATGCCGAGCTCGTGGTCTTCTATAGCACCCGCAAAGTCAAGAAGGGGCCAGACAATGTATTTATTTCCGATTTCCGGGCGGGGGTGGGACATTTTTCTAATCCTGAATGCGCCCCAGTCCCGAAGTGCCGGGTCTTTGTGCTCTATATCGGTCTTTATGCGCAGCACAGCCTGCTGGTCTTCGTATTCTCCGGCAAGCATCTTATCCCAGTGCATGAGGTTTTCTTCAGGGCTTGTATCCCTGTGCGGGCAGGCTTTTTTGGCGTCCTTTAACTGCTTGAAATCTTCCCCTTTACAGAAACAGACATAGGCTTTGCCCATCTCAATCAGTTTTCTTGCATAATCATAATAGATAGGGAAATGGTCAGAAGCGCGTACAACCTGGTCAGGCACAACCCCGAGCCATTTGAAGTCGTCAAGGTACCAGTCATAGGCTTCAAGCATGGGGCGCTTTATATCAGGGTCGGTGTCGTCAAAGCGCAGGATAAATTTACCCTTATACATTTTCACATACTCGGAATTGACAACCATTCCCCTAGAACTACCCAGGGTTGCCGGCCCGTTGGGATTGGGGGCAAAGCGCATTACAACCTTGCCGGTTTCGGCTCCTTCGAGGGGTTTTAAGCCTTTGTCTGGCTCTTTTTTTACACTCAGGGCTTCTATAAGCTCGGGAGCAATTTGAGACAGGCGGGCTTCCCAGGCTTCAGGGCTCCCTTTAGCAATTTCGGAAACAATATTTTCAAGGGCAGAAGATACCCCGCTGGGGTCAGCCCTTAACTGGGGGCATTCCCCCATAACTTTCCCCATAACAGCTTTGGGCTGGGGGGCTTTTCCGTATTTTACAGCATTTTGAAGAGCGTATTTTTCAATTATTTTAAAATCTTCAGGACTTAAGGTCATAGAAGTTTCTCCAGAAATAAACATTAGTTAGATCTTTGTTGAGTGAATATGGATGGTATATAATTTGAACTGATAGATAAACCCACGGAAAGGAGGACAGTTCAATAAGATGCACTGGATTCGATTTCGGAAAAAACATGTGAATAGGATTATAAAAAGCCACCGAAACCCGAAATTCCAGAGAAAGAACCTGATAGCAAAAAAGCATATTCAGAAGGCTTTCAGAAATCAAAGCTTTTACTTAGGGATCGTAGATTCAATTTCCCGGATTCGGGATATTTTATCATGGATCTTGCTAACTTCCCGTTCAAAGTCCTGCAGGAATTTAGGAACAGAATCTCCCGGAATGGCTCCCTGGGCTGAAGGTCTGATAAGGTTTGCCTGTTCAAGGACTCTGAGAGAATAACGTACCTTATGGTTCTGCATCCCGGTAACCTCTGCAAGCTTAAGGATTCCTATGGGGCCTTCTTCGATTACCTTTTTGAGAACAATCAGGTGGCGCTCTGTAAGGTCAAGTTCGTTTGCAATATGCTCGAGCAGCATCATACGACCTCGTTTCTAAGTGTTCCTATGCCCTGGATCTCAACTTCCACAGTGTCTCCCCTGTGAAGTTCTCCAACTCCGGAGGGTGTTCCTGTGGCGATCACGTCCCCTACTTCCAGGGTCATAATCTCGGTGATGAACTCAATAAGAAAAGGAATGTCAAAAATCAGATTTGAAGTGCTTGATTCCTGTTTTGTTTCCCCATTTACCCGACAGGAAATCTTTGCATCGGAAATATCAATTTCTTCCGTAGAGACAATATAGGGTCCGAAGGCTGCAAAGGTATCAAAACTCTTTGCCCTTGTCCACTGCCCATCCTTTCTCTGGAGGTCACGTGCGGTCACGTCATTAAAGCATGTATATCCTGCAATAACATCTTCGGCTTTTTCGGCTGAAATGTTTCTACAGCGCTTTCCTATCACTACTGCAAGTTCAGCTTCGTAGTCTACCCTTTTACTGGATGCAGGGTAAATGATTTTATCCCCATGCCCTATAACCGCAGATGGAGGCTTTAAGAAGATGATAGGGACTTCGGGAGTCTGCATAGAAAGCTCTGCAGCGTGATCCTTGTAGTTGAGGCCGACACCGACGATTTTAGTAGGGAATGAAGGGGGCAGAACACGAAGTTCCGAAAGTTCAAATGCCCCGGCAGAGGTTCCTCCAGTGGGATACACCCGCCCGCCTTCGATTTCTCCATAGAAAATGTTATCGCCTGACCTGAACCTACCAATCATATTTTTGCCTTCCTCATCCTGTTTTCGCGGAGTATTTTTTCCGCTTCCTTCCATTTTTTAAAAGGATATATCTAAACTTAAATTTTAACTCTTCGCCCACTGGCATCCCGTGAATATTTTCCGAACTCCGAACCAATGAGCTGGACCCCTGAAAATACAGGCCCATCCTTGCAGACTCTGAGCCCGGACTGGTCTATGCAGCATGCCCCGCAGACTCCGATTCCGCATTTGAAATAACGGTGGAGGCTGAACTCTGCCTTATCGAGAACTTTCTTCTCTTCAAGGAACCTGAAAACCGAAACCATCATTATTTCCGGACCGCAGACCGCAATTCTGTCATAAGCTGCGACATTAAGGTTTTTGAGGGCATCAGTCACAAAGCCTTTAATTCCCTTTGAACCGTCATCAGTAGACACATAAACCTTTCCAAGAGCTTCAAAGCGCCCTTCAAAAAGCAGGTGTTCTGCACTCCGCGCCCCGAGGACAGTGTTCACTTCCGCACCTGCGGCAAAGGCTGCCTCGGCATAAGGAGACAGGGGAGCAGCACCTACCCCTCCGGCAATGATAAGCACTTTTTCACCTTTAGCAGGCAGGGTGAAACCTTTTCCGAAAGGACCCCTTAGCCCAAAAGAGTCTCCTTCTTTTAACTCAAAGAGCTTTGAGGTTGCCTCGCCCACCTTCTGGACGGTTATCGAATTTTTTCTGGAAAGGCCCATAGGAACCTCGTCCACGCCCCTGACCCAGACCATTACAAACTGGCCCGGCTCCATATCCTCAAACCTGTGGTCAAAGAAAAAAGTCCTGATCAGGGAGGATTCTTCAGTTATCTGTGTTATTGTAGCATTAAGAGGAAGCATCAGACCATCTCGTGGGCAAGCCCTATAATTTTCTTTATATCCGAATAACCTTTTCTTTTAAGGAAGGCTTCTATTCCCGAACCGATTTCGGAGAATATATCAACCCTGTCATATACCGCAGAACCTACCTGAACCGCTGAGGCTCCTGCCATCATCATTTCCACAGCGTCTTCCCAGGAAGAAACTCCTCCCACGCCAATTACCGGAATTTCAAGGGCAGTGTAGAGGTCGTAAACGCATTTTACAGCTACGGGTTTGACGGCTTTTCCTGAAAGCCCTCCTGAACGGTTCCCGAGGATAGGATATCCGGATTCAATGTCAATAGCCATTCCTTTTACCGTGTTGATTGCAACAACAGCATCCGCGCCCCCGGATTCGGCTGCATTTCCAGTGCATGTGATATCTGCAACATTGGGTGTCAGCTTGACCCAGACAGGGACATTAACAACGTCCTTCACTGCTGCCGTAACTGCCTCAACAAGGCAGGGATTTGAACCTATTGCAGCCCCATACCCCTCGGCGTGGGGACAGCTCACGTTAAGTTCGAAAGCGTCAGGCTTTGCTGGAAGCAGTCCTTCGGCAACTTCGGCAAACTCGGAAGGGGTTCCGCCGAAAATGCTTGCAATTACTGGAACATCAGAGTTGTTTTTCGCAAACTCGAGTTCCTGAAGGAAGCCAGGATATGAAGGGTTCGGAAGCCCCATGGCGTTTAAAAAACCGCAGTCCAGCTTTATCATGCTCGGGTTGGGGTGACCCGTCTTGGGAGCAGGACCTATAGATTTGGTCACAACTGCACCCGCTCCCCCTTCACGTGCGACCCTGCAGAGGGAAGCTCCTGTTGTCCCCAGCACTCCGGCTGCAAGTATTGCAGGATTTTTTAATTTAAGTCCGGTGAGAGTATACATTAAATAACTCCGTTTCCTGCCCGCAGGCAGTTTCTGCATCAATTAATCGTATGAATTTTCGAAACCGCATGAATCATTTCTGGAAATCTGAAGGAGAGCTTCTTCAGCCAGCCTTCTGCCGCCCATTTTTACAAGCCTGTGCCCGAGTTCCCTTGCCTTCTCAACGCCTCCGCGCATAGGGATAAACTCATTAATACTGACAGCTTCCCTGCCGTCAAGGGAAAGGACTTCAGCCCTTACATGGATTTCCTGTTTATCTGGCGTAATTTCAGCATAGGAACCCACAGGAGTTGTACAGCCTCCTCCAAGTTCGGCAATGAGGATGCGTTCGATTTCGGTAACAATCCTGCTCTCGGTATGGTCAAGCCTGGAAACTGCGGCTTCAGCTTCGGTACCTGCCCCTGTCACCACAGCAACCGTGCCCTGGTTAGGGGAAGGGCAGAAAAAGTCAGGGGAAAGGATTTCTCCTTCAATCTCCCAGCCCATGCGTTCAAGACCTGCCTTCGCGAGCAGAATCCCGTCATACTGCCCTTCCCTGAGTTTTCTGAGCCTTGTGTCGATGTTGCCTCTGAGTTCCTGGGTGATAAGGTCAGGCCTGTACCGCCTGATCTGGGCAGTCCTCCTCAGGGAACTGGTGCCTATGATGGACTGTTCAGGAAGTTCGTCAAGAGGAGTCCCGTCGTATGTGAGCAGAATATCAAATGGGGTGTCACGCTTCAAAACCGCAACCGTAGGAAGCCCCTTCGGGCGAACTGTGGGCATGTCCTTCATAGAGTGGACAGCGATATCGATTTCTCCTTCTAGCATAACATCGTCCAGTTCCCGGACAAAAGCCCCAACTCCTCCGGATACGGCATGCAGAGGGCGGTCAGTAAACCGGTCTCCGCTGGTTTTTATTATCTTAATGCTGGTTTCAACGCCCTGCTCTTTAAGAAGGCGTGCAACATTGTTTGTCTGGGCAAGCGCAAGCTGGCTGCCCCGGCTGCCTATTATCATGTAGAATCCTCAACGTTTTCAAAGATAAATTCTGAGATACATAAGTTCTCAGAGATATGATTTTTTAAAGATGTAAACCCTCAGAGATTTTCCGCATAAGCTTCAAGGGTCTTTTCAATATCCACATCGCTGTGGGCTGCGGATATGAAATTGGTCTCAAACTGGGAAGGAGGCAGGAAAACTCCGCTTGCAAGCATCCTGTGGAAGAAAGCAAGGTAGCCTTCCTTATCGCATTTCAGGACTTCCTGGTAGTTGTGCGGCTCTTTTCCGAAGAAGACCTTGAACATGGAAGCAATTCCGCACACCGTGTAGTCGAGCCCTTCGTCTTCAACGGTTTCTGAAAGCACCGTCCTCATGTAATCTCCGGTTGAATTCAGCTTTGCGTGAATATTTTCCTCTTTCATGTAATCAAGCACGGCAATGCCCGCAGCCACGGAACAGGGGCTTCCGCTGAAGGTCCCTGCCTGATAAACAGGTCCTGAAGGTGCGATCATTTCCATAATCTCACGCCTGCCTCCGAAGACTCCTATGGGCAGGCCTCCACCCACGATCTTTCCAAGGGTGGTCATGTCAGGCACGACTCCGAAATATTCCTGCGCCCCGCCCATTGCAAGCCTGAACCCTGTGATAACCTCGTCGAAAATGAGAAGCACATCGTTTTCCTTCGTGAGCTTTCTGAGCTCCTCAAGGTATCCCGGAAGCGGCAGGACAGGACCAATATTGCCGAGCACAGGTTCTATGATCACTGCTGCGAGGTCATCCCTGTTCTTTTCCACAAGCGTGGTCATTGTTTCAATATCATTGTAAGGAGCCTGAAGGGTATGTTTGGTGAAATCTGCGGGAATGCCGAGGGAATCGGGCTCTCCAAGGGTTGTTGCTCCTGAACCAGCTTTTACGAGAACGGCATCATGGGCTCCGTGGAACCCGCCTTCGATCTTGATGAATTTATTCCTGCGTGTAAAGCCGCGGGCAAGGCGGAGGGCGCTCATAGTGGCTTCCGTTCCTGTAGAAACGAAACGGAGCATGTCAATGCTGGGATAATAGCCTGCAACCTTTTCTGCAAGGGTAACTTCAAGCTCGGTAGGGGTCCCGTAAAGCCAGCCTTTGTCAAGCTGCTGTTTGATTGCTTCCTTTATAACAGGGTGGTTGTGCCCGAGAATAGCAGGACCGTAGGCAAGGCAGTAGTCAATATACTCATTTCCGTCAAGGTCCTTTATCCTTGAACCATTCGCAGAAGCGGTATAGAATGGATAGGGCTTGATAGCTCTTACCGGGCTGCTAACCCCGCCCGGAATAAGGGTTTTTGCTTTCTCAAACATCTGTCTGGACTTCTCAAGTGTAATCTCA
>NZ_DAOOUJ010000025.1:8827-42217 GCF_035390745.1 Methanosarcina sp.
AATAAGGGTTTTTGCTTTCTCAAACATCTGTCTGGACTTCTCAAGTGTAATCTCAGATACCATGAACTCTCACCGAATGAACTTAAACGTTTGATAAAGGGGAATGCAAGTGATTTTAATTAATTAATTGAAATCGTAAGAGGCATCGATATTTCAGAATTATAGCGAGCCTCAGTAGATTAAATTGAGTAAATTAATCGAAATCAAAGTGAAGAGGCATCGGAAATTCTGAAATATAACGAGCCTCTGGATTGAGCTAATGCTCTATTCTGTGCTATTTACTCATCCTTATAACAGAACCTTCCCCTATTAAGCAGTTATTGATAGAAGCGGTTATGATAACGGAATACAGGCAAACAGACATGTAATTAACATTTAATTAAGATTGCATCAGGCAACATTAACAGGCAGGATTAAAAAAGTAAAAAGGAAGGAAAAATAAAAAACTGACTGAGTCCCTTAAAAAAGGAATGCCTGAAAAAAGCTGTCATTTCAACATTCGAGCGGCATCCTTTGCAAAGTAGGTGATGATGAAATCCGCACCTGCCCTTTTTATGGAGATAAGGGACTCGTAAATAGCTTTTTTCTCATCAATCCAGCCTCTGGCTGCTGCGGCTTTGATCATGGAATACTCACCGCTCACGTTGTATGCGGCTGTCGGCATGCCGAACTCACTCTTGACCCTGTATATGATGTCCAGATAAGGGAGAGCAGGCTTTACCATAAGAATATCCGCACCTTCTGCCACGTCAAGGGTCACTTCCCTGATGGCTTCGTCGCCGTTTGCAGGGTCCATCTGGTAGGTCGAGCGGTCCCCGAAGGAATAACCGGATTCGGCAGCTTCCCTGAAAGGCCCGTAGAAGCAGGAATGGTATTTTGCGGCATAGGACATAATTGGGATGTTCTCATACCCACTAAGGTCAAGAGCCTCACGGATTGCAGCTACCATCCCGTCCATCATTCCGGAAGGAGCTACCATGTCGGCTCCGGCTTTTGCGTGGCTGACAGCAATCTTTCCCAGGACTTCAAGGGTGGGGTCGTTAAGGATTTCTTTAGTTTCAAAGTCAACTATTCCGCAGTGCCCGTGGCTTGTAAATTCGCACATGCAGATATCAGTGATCACAACAAGTCTGTCTCCAAGCTCGGCTTTGATCCTCCTTACAGCCTCCTGGACCACATCGTCTTCCCCGCAGGAAGAGCTGCCTTCTGCGTCCTTGTATGAGGGTACTCCGAAAAGAATCACTGCAGGGATCCCGAGGTCTGCAATCTCTTTTGCCTCTTTTGCGACCCCGGAAAGGGGGAGATTGTATATTCCCGGCATGGAAGAGATCTCAACAGGGGAATCAATATTCTCGTTCACAAAAATAGGCATGACCAGGTCGTCCGCGGATAAGGTGGTCTCACGCACAAGGTCCCTGATCTTACCTTTTCTCAACCTTCTCAACCTGACTTCTGGAAACATGTGATCACTCCTGAAATATGAAATGTTTTACTGAAATGCTTTACATGAAATGTTTTACTGAAATGCTTTACCTGTAAATTAATCTGGTTTGATTATTTCTACCTGGAATAATTCTGATTTCCAGTACGCTTCAGCCTTAATCTTTTACAGCGTACTCCTCTTTAACCGCTGCGTGTTCTTTTGCACAGCCTGGTTTTATCTGGTCAAACTTCGCCTGTTTCATTTTTTCAAACTTTACCTTATCCTTTTCAAGGCAGAAGACCCTTGCAACCACATCAAGGAACTCTTCGTTTCCGAGTTCTGCGGCCTGACGGAGGACTTTGGTAGGCTCTGCCAGAATTTTATTAACAATAGAATGAGTAAGGTCGTCAAGAACCTCGGTTTCTATATCGCCGATCGTGTGATAAGCACTGAGACGGTTGACTGCTTTTTGCCTCTCCCTTATGCGGACATCATAGACCTGCTTATACAGCTCGGAAATCAAGCGGTCGGCTTTCTGGCGCTTGTACTGGAGATTCAAAAGCCTTATCTCTTCCTGAATAATGGCTTCAGCTTTTTTTGCCTCTTCTTTCCGCATCTTGAGTGTCCTTTCGCTTATGACCCTCAGGTTGTCGATATTGCAGAGTTCAACATTTTCAAGTTCCGCAACGGATTCCTCAATGTCCCTGGGATTTGCGATATCGATAAGAAGGAGCTTTCTGTCCCTGCCTTTTACGGCTTTTTCAACGATTTCCCGTGTAAGGATATAATGGGGAGCTCCGGTGCCGCTGATAACTACGTCAGCTCCCGGCAAATAGTCCCTGATATCATCAAGCCTGACTGCGTGACCGCCGAGTTCGTAGGCGAGTTCTTCTGCTTTCTTATAAGTGCGGTTTGCAATGTAAATAGCTTCAATGTCCTTTTCGGCAAGGGCTTTTGCGACCAGTACACCTATTTCTCCTGCCCCTATAACAAGCACGTTTTTTCCTGTGAGCCCCCCGAAGATGTCTTCGGCAAGGTCTACAGCCGCAGAGCCTATCGAGACTGAACCTTTATTGATCCGGGTCTCGTTTCTGATCCTTTTTCCTACCTGAATGGCTTTTTCAAAAGCCGTATCAAGAACCTTGCCTGTGGTTCCGGCTTTCTTTGAATAAGCATAGAGGTCCTTTATCTGCCCGAGGATCTGGTCTTCCCCTACAATCATGGACTCAAGACCGCCTGCAAGCCTGAGAAGGTGTTCCAGGGACTCATCATGCCCGTAAAAGTCAATGATGTGGGTGGAAGCTCCCATTTCTTTTGCAAAAGAGAAAAGTAAACTGCTGCTCTTGGGGGAAACAACGTAGATTTCAACGCGGTTGCAGGTTTTTAAGACAACACATTCGTATACGTACTCACGACTGTACAGGTTATGGAGCAGCCCGTCCAGATCTCCGTGCCAGGCGGACTCCATTTCCTCAACTTTTGCTTTTTTATGGGATATAACCATACTTGAGATTTCTGTCACAGAGAGCCTCCGGATAGAATGAATAAAGGGATAGAATGAATAATATAAGGAGTTGTAAATTAAACTTTGTCCGGAAATCCTCAGCCGTTTTTCACTAAAGGGTTTCCATTGGAGGATAATTGTTCGAGATTATTCGAAATCATTTGAAATTACCCGAAATTATTCGAGATTATTCGAAATAATTGCATATGCTTCTTCTGCCGCTTTTTCGTATGATTCGGAAAAGCCGTTCCAGACATTTTCACTTTCAAGGACTTTCCAGAGGAGGGCTTTCCTTTTCTTCTGTTCTTTTACATGCAGTTTGAGGTAGCTCCTCAGTTCATCCTGAAGCCGGATCATGTCGGAATATGCAGGAGTTATCACACTCTCTATCTGTTTTCGTGTATATTTAGAGACCGCAGGGCTGTGTCCGAGGGTGGAAATCCCTATCACAAGGTCTCCTCTTTTGATGACCGAGGGGATTACAACACTACCTAAAGCATCCACCTGATTAATCAAAATATCGCTTTCCCCGGCAATATCAGTTATCTTCCGGTTAATTTCGGGAATGCTGGTTGCAGGGATTACGAGAAATGCCCCTGAGATAATTTCCCTGAGTTCGGAGTCCGTGGCTGCCGTAAGGTCAAGCTTTGACAAACGGACCTGCCCCGCTGCCTCAAGCTCCTGAAGCCTTTCGGAAAAGTCGAGGCTGACAACAACCGTATCCGCGCAGCCGCAGAAAAGTTCGGCTTTGCGCTCCCCTACAGACCCGCCTCCGAAAATCACTATTTTCCTGCCTGAAAGGTCAAGCATGAGGGGGAGAAAATTGTTTGTTTCAGCCATTTTCAGGGACCTCGAAAATGAAAGATCTGGTACATGATAGATTGGTGTTTAATATTGGTGTTTAATAAACTCTGAGCAAGTGAATAATAAATGGGCGATATCCGGGTAATAAGTGCTTAATAGATGAATAATAAACGGATAATAAATACCTTAAAGCCAGCTTTTATCGGCCAGCCATTAAAGCCTTACTCCGGTTTTTTTGAACTCTTTTTCACTGAAGAAAAGAGTGTAGTCCTTAATCCCTGTAGCTTCCGAAATCTTCTCAGCCGCTTTTACACAGTCTTCGGGATTATAGGAATGAACCATTGTAAACAGGTTATACTGCCAGTCAGGATAGCGGGGCCGCTCATAACAGTGCGTAACTTCGGGGAATTCAGCCATGATATTCCCTACTTTTTCGATCTGCTCATCAGGAACATTCCAGACACACATTGCATTGGCTTTTATGCCTATGGCTCTGTGCCCGATTGAAGCCGCAAAGCGGCGGATCTTTCCGGCTTTCTGGAGGTTTTTAAGCCTGTCAACAACCTCCTGTTCACTGATTCCAAGTTCAGAAGCAAACCCTTTGAAAGGAGAATGAGTGATTGGAATTCCGTCCTGCACAAGTTTTAGCAGTTTTACATCCGTTTTATCCATAATTTCACCTGATATCAAACTTTACCTGAATCTTAAACAGGTGCTTTGTAGGGAGGTCAAGAAGAGGACAGCCTGTTTTCTCCCGAATTTCACTGAGAATCTCCTCAAGCCTGTTTTTATTTGGAGCAGAAAGCGTAAACCAGAGATTATATTGTGCAGCACTTCGGAGGTAATTATGGGAAACTTCGGGATACTCGTTAATTAAAATAGCAACTTCCTCTACACGGGACTCGGGCACTTTCAGGGCTACAAGAGTACTTACGCCCCCCATATTTCTCGTGCTGAGTACAGGGCCTACCCTTCTTACTGCCCCTTTCCTGTTGAGTTCACGCAGCCTTTCAATGACGTCGGTTTCCGGAAGCCCGAGAATCTCGCCTAACTTTGCAAAAGGTTCGACTTCGAGGGGGACTTCCTGCTGGATAAGATTGAGGATTCTTTTGTCGGTCTCATCAAGTTCTATTACCGGAACTTCCCCCTCATAAGGGTACATATCACAGGAAAAATCAGCAGCCTCTTTCTGGAGCCGATCTTTAAAATTTTCAATGTCAATCATCTCGATCACATCACTTTTTTCCGGGCCTGTATATGCAGTAAGGCTCTTCTTCGAGATAGTCGCCTGTAGCGGCATAGGCTCTTGCCCTGCAGCCTGCGCAGACTTTTTTGTATTCACATATCCCGCACTTTCCTTTAAGCTCTTCGGGATCCCTCAGTTTCCTGAAGACCTCCGAATTCTCCCAGACATCTTTGAAAGGCTGTTCCTTTATATTTCCGGCAAGGACCGGAAGATAGCCGCAGGGATAGACCTGCCCGACGCTTGAAACGAAGCAGAAACCTGTACCTCCAAGGCAGCCCTTTGTCATGGCTTCGTAGCCGTGAGTCTTTACCGAAATCTCGATGCCTTCTTTTTTTGCCCGCTGGCGCATGATTCTGAAATAATGAGGAGCACAGGTTGCCTTCAGCTGGATTTCCGATTCTTTCTGCATATCATAGAACCAGTGCAGGAGACGCTCATAATCTACCGGGGAAACCTCATCGGACTCTTCTCCCCTGCCTGTGGGCACAAGGAAAAAGACGTGGTAAGCTACTGCCCCGAGCTCTTTTGCAAGCTCAAAGGTCTTCGGGATTTCTTCAAGGTTGCGTTTGGAAATTGTTGTGTTGATCTGGAAAGGAAAATCCGCTTTCCTGAGGACTTCGATGCCCGCAAGAGTCCTGTCAAAGGCTCCGGGCATGCCGCGGAACTCGTCATGAGTCTTTGCAGTTGCTCCGTCAAGGCTGATGCTGAGCCTTTGAACTCCTGCATCTCTTAGTTTTTTCACAACCTCAGGGGTCAGGATTGTTCCATTTGTTGCAAGCACGACGCGGAGCCCGGCATCAGTGCCATATCGGGCAATTTCAAAGACGTCAGGTCTGGTGAGAGGCTCGCCTCCGCTAAGGATGAGGATGGGTTTTCCAAGCTCTGCAACTTCGTCAATGAAGTGCTTCGCTTCTTCGGTTGTAAGCTCGCCTTCGGGAACCGAGGAGGTAGAAGCTCCCCTGCAGTGCACGCAGTTCAGGTTGCAGCCCGCAGTAAGTTCCCATGCAATAAGCCGTGGTGGATTTGTCATGGCAATCATAAATTAAGGGTTTCTGTTGCTTGAATTAAGGGGTTTAATGAAATATAAATTAAAGATGTCAGGGATTCACATTATAATTAGAGAACTGAAGATAGACCAGAACCAATAACTTAAGTTAGTATAATTGAAATGTGACAGGTCATATTAATAAAGTAATATTAAAATTCTGCCATTTCAAATAAGAACCTATAAAAAGAGAAAAGGAAGTCAGGCATTTTCCGGCTGAAGACCTAGGATTTTATGACCAAATGCTTCAATCCCCCAAAAGAATAAGGAAAAGAAGTAAAATAAGAAGCTGTTCAGGTAGATATCAGTTGCTGCCATCCTCCAAGCTGTTTCCACCGATATTCTCCATATGGATGTGGGTACTCATAATCCTCTTTGAATATGATCATTGTCTGAATGTCGTGTTTCATGTTATTTTCCAAATTTTCCAGAGGTAACACTTCATAAGATGTATTGTTTGACACTTTGGACAGAAAAATTATATGTATATCTACGTCTCCAAAATTGTCCCGATTCCTCACTTAACCGAAGATGCATGAAATAAATTTAAGTTTCAGGATAGTTCATGTGATATCAACCGAATACAATTGACAACCATTGGTATTAGAATTTTTTAGATTCCCATATTCCATTATGACAATTTTGGTTGCGTTTTTTAATAATTTAGTATCATGTGATATTACAACTAAAGTCTTCCCATTACTATGTATATTTTCGAATATTTTAGCAATGTTTTCAGCTGATTCTCTATCAAGGTTTCCGCTAGGTTCATCGGCAAGAATAATTTCTGGATCGTTCATTAGTGCTCTTGCTATCGCAACTCTCTGTTGCTCCCCGCCACTGAGTTCCGCAGGATAATGATGCAATCGATGCCCTAATCCCTGTTCTGATAATAATTTTATCGCCCTTTCGACCGCTGTAGAGTATTTTTTATTTGCAATAATAAAAGGGACAATTACATTTTGTAATGCAGTGAATTCTTTAATAAGATTGAAGTGCTGAAAAATCATACCAATTTTCGTATTTCTAAATTCTGAAACTTGTTTATCAGTAAGTTCAGATAGATCCAGACCATCTACAACAACTTTTCCACTTGATGGTTTATCAAAGCCTGCGATTAAATTAATTAATGTTGTCTTTCCGGAACCTGACATTCCCATGATCCCTAGAAATTCACCTCGCGGGATCAATAAGTCCAGGCTACTAACTGCGATAATTTTCTGAGTTGGTTTAAAATATTCTTTTGTAACATTCTCTAATCTTATCATATTGTGTTTCATTATTCTTCCCTCAATAATTCAGCAACCTGAACTTTGCTAATTTTTCTATTAGTGTATAATAATGCAACTATTACAGCAATGGCGTTCAGTACAAAACCTATTGCTGCTCCGTGAAAAATCACTTCAGCTGGAAGGTAAAGTTTAAACAGCGTCTGATACATCCAAAACTTGGATACCAGTATAGCAAAAAAAGATACTATAACCATGATCAATATTTGCTCAATAGCATATATTTTCATAAGCCCAGTTTTACTGGCCCCCAGTGCTGTTAATATTGAAAAATTTCTTTTCTTGTTATCAATAACAATATTTTGTTCTCTGAGTAATACTACAAGATAGAGAACCATCCCCCCGCCTATGAACCCGAATCGTACAATTGGAGGCAAAGCTTCTTTTAAACTTGTTGATGCTCTAATCTTCTGATTTTCAAGAGTGGTCGGTGTCCACTCCTTATTATTTTCAAAGATATAAGATTGAAGATATTCCATCGTAGCTTCTTGATTTTTACTGATTATATACAGGTTGTCAGCGTAATTTTCTTCTGCAGCTATCGGATCAAATGATCTCAAATCTTCAGCAACAAATTCAGTTTCTGATGTTGGGTTCGTAATACCAGATATTCTATATTCATACCTGGAGTCCCCCACCCAATATATGATGGTGTCATCAACATCAACCCCCAATCTTTTTGCTATATTCCAACTTATCGAAGCATACCCAGGATCAGGATATCCACTCTTTAATGTACCCGAAATTAAGAAATGATTCAGCCCGATGATATCAAACTTTGATGGATCCTTAAGCATCTCGTGATTGATTAGCACTGTATTAACTGGAATGCTCATTCCTATATATGTATCAGTGATATTTCCCTTATATACAGTTCCAGAACCGTAGCTGGAAACTGCTGCATTGACAATATTAGGCTCTGTTGTCACATTCAAATAGTCATGCTTTGTTATCGGGCCATTAACAAATATGTTATATTTTGCCTCTTTCCATGGAGCTAATTGTTCATATTCAAAGCGGATAGGTACTAATATTAAGGTTAAAACTATTGAAAAAACAATTGTCAAAACTAACAACTGCTTAACCAATCTGATAATATTTTTTTTGAATTCACTTTGCAAATAAAAAAAAGAAAGACTGGAGATATTATCCTCTCCTGTTCAAGTTATTTTTGTGTATACATACGCATTATCACCGCCAACAAGCGTCAGACCCGCATATTGGCGATTCTGGTATCTACCGGTCTTCTTAGAAATCGCATCAGAGTAAACATGCTTCGTTGTGGGTCCCCCTAACATAGTCATATAATAACGGTGAGTCCATGCTTTACCTATATTTGTACTTGATTTGTACACATAGTCCTCAGTTGACGACGCAGATGTTATTTCTGGTTTATTGAAGGCAGTATAGTTGACATCATTAGCAAACCATAATAGATCAGGAAGTGTTACTCCATAAACTTCAGCTGTATACGTAGCATCTCCTTTAAAATTGAAAGTTGAACCTTTTATTCCTTGAGTTGGAGTTACTGTAAGGCTCGCATCAGAAACTGTACTTTGGATAGTCACTTCCCCATCTGTATTCGAAACGAAACTTTGGATAGCTACACTATCATCTTCATTAGAAGCTAAACTTTGAACAGTTGTGCTTCCTTCCAGCTGATCATTTGTATTCTCCTCTGCACTTGCGATCGGCATAAAAGCTATGCCCACCAAAAAAATTGCCAAAAATATAGTTCCTATTCCAAATTTATTCTTCTTCATTTCATAATCACTCCTGTTCATTTCCCAGGAGGCAGAATCAGGCAAGCCTTAAATAACCGCAAAGCTAACACTAACACATGCCTCCGGGCACAATGGAGTTCAAATTTACTCTGGAGGGTTCGTTTGAACTCCATAAACTATTTACTAACCCCCCTATATAAATTGTAAAGTTTTTAGCCAGATCATCAAACAATGAATGCTTAAATTAAGATTCTATTTTCCAGAGGTAATACTTCATAAGATGTATTGTTTGATACTCGAAGAAGAGAGATTAGATTATGGCTGTGGCTAGCATTTTCAAACAAAGAAAAAATGAGTGAAAAAGATAAGCTATTCAGATAGTATCTTTTACACTTTCACAACTTAAAAGACTCAACCCATTCCGGCCTTTCAGGAGGGTTATCATTCAACATTTCCCTCCATTCCTCATCCGTTAACCTTTCTCCTGAAGGCTGCCAGAACTCATAGTAACTCATTACAGGACCTGCTCCGAGTACGATCCTGCCATCGGGCTGTTTATAAGCTACTACTATCAGGTCCAGTTTTCCTGTTCCTTCCTCCAAAACATTCCCTCCCGCACCTGTATAAACATCCGCAACCAGAGTAGACATCTGGGACTTTATATCTACATTCTCAAGCATTGGAGATATGTTCTGATCAAAAGTTCTGATGAACTCGTACTCTTCATATGTCAGCTCTTTGTTTTCAAGTTCTTTAATCGAAATTTCCAGCAGCTTTTCAAGAGTATTTTCAAGAGTAGTAAAATCTCTATCCGCTTGTTCATCGAGAACTTCCATTTCCGCCAGCCCGCTGTGTGCCATTTTTGTAAGGGCAAGCATCCTGGCATAGAATTCGGGCACCGGTTCCACATATCCCTCCACAGGTTTTTCTTCCGGATTATAGGAGCACCTGTAAAGTAAGCCTGCTTTGCATAGAGAATAGTATCATGTCTGAGTTCGGTCCAGAAAGCAAGGGCTGTATTAAGCTGTTTATCTTCCCAGGCTTCGGTCTGCATGAAGGTGGGGTAACCCTCTGGATAACTTACAAGGAGAGGCTTTAGAGAGTACAGTTGAGCCCAGTAAAGGTTTTTATTCCAGTCTTCTTCATCAAAAGCTCCAAATTCGTTTTCCAGAGATAGGCGGCGGTTTTCGTATTCTTCATTTTCAGAAATATTCAGGTTTTTCAGGTGCTCTCTGGCCCTTTCAGAGCCGAGAAGATCCATGATATTCAGGGCAGGAGGACTGAGCCTCTGGAGTATATAGGAATCCGGGGTATAGCGCTGACCCATGAATCTGAAACCTTTCATGGCCTCAAGAGTTTTATTTTCGGTTTCTGATCCTGCCTGAATTATTCCCCCTGACCCGCCGTAGATTTTCGGACTTTCGTATCTTTCCAGCTCGGTTATCAGTGCTGTAAGGCTTTCGTTATCGAAGCTTACTCCTTCTCTATCATTTCCAAAAACAGTGTCCAGAGCTTCTGCATATTCATAGGGGCCAAGGTCGTCGGAAAAACCGACATAGAAAGCCGTCACATCGTAAATTCTATCCCACCCGTCCCGGAGGTCTTTGTCCCGGTCAAAATGGTCAGAAATTAAAAGGGCCTGAATAATCTGAATTTTTACTTCCTTTTCCGAGTCTTCTGCGGTGACCACGTCCGACCGAAGGAGCATACTGATTCTACCGTGCCACATCATGGCCTTGAAGTAATTCTTCAATTTCTCAGAGGATGTATAGTGACCCCGTGGGGTGTATTGAGAGTAATCTTCCTTGTACTTGAAAATTGGAGATATTCCTCCTTCCTGGGCTTCTATTAAACGCAGTTCAGCCTCTACATCGGTTTTTACAAACGAGGGGACTTCGATACTGTATTGTTTTGCTTCCTGAGAATCGAAGAGTATAATTTCCCCCAAATCTTCCCTTGATTGCCCTATCTGATAAGATTCCGGTTCAAGAAGTCTCAAAGCCACTGCAAAGTATGCAACATTTCTTCTTGCGGCTTCCTTTTCTCGCCCTGATGCGCTGTCATAATCCTCTATGGAAGCTTCAAGGAGAGCTTTGTCAAGTTTCCAGAGCTCGTCATAGAATTCCTCCGATTCTGCCCTTTTTAGCGTCTCATCAAACTGGATATGGTAAAGGTGAAGAAGAGAATCCGACGTGATGAAAATAGGAACATCAGCCACTTTCAGGTCTCTGTAAGTATCATTTACCCGCGTCTTCCCTGCTCCAGGTAGGTTTTCGATAGCCGAATTTTCAATTACAACAAATCCATTTTTGTACAGCAAATCCCTGCTTTCGTTCGTCAGGGGAATTTTTTGGATGAAATCGTTATAATTCGCAATTTCGGAAGCCTTTAGAGGTAGAGAATAAGTGGGAACATCAGCCTCGAATTGAATGTTTTCTTTACTGTAATATCTGGAAAAAGAGCTTTCCTTTTCAAGTTTAAGAGAGTCTATATTGCCTGCATAATCTGTATTGCCTGTATAGTCTGTATCTGAAACATTTTTGTTTGGAGTTTCATTTGTCATGTTCCCAGAATTTTTTCCTTGAGTTAAATTATCTTGATTACCAGTACAACCAGAGATAAAAATCAACGATACTGCCAGCAAGCAGATAAAAATAGTTGTGGTTGCTTTTTTCAAAGTATACCCCTCATATTTATTTATGTTGAAATTATGCTGAAAAGTTGAGTTAGAAATCAAGAATAATGAAAACATTCAATAAATTTCTAACTACTTCTAAAAAATAAATGGTTTAGTGAATTGATTTGTCAACTCAAGTTCACGAGCCAAAAAATATATTCCCATAGTAGAATAAAAAGATATTTTTAAGTGTTTTTATTTTTAGTCCTTAACAATGATATGATATGCATGATTAATTGTGTCCCAGTTTTCCCAATATATGCCTCCCGGATAATCATCTCCAAAATTTGGGTTCCATGGATCATATATATACAAGTAATCGTAATCCACTCCCTCACAAAAGCCTGCACAAGCTCTTACATGACCATTAATCAAAGTTGCTAAAGGCCTATCATAAACGTAGATTTGGTTTCTAGCTTCAGCTCATGTTGGAGTGGAGTCATAGTATGAACCGCCTTTGTCTAACCCGGAACTAGATTTATAATAATAATTGACTTGATCATAAACGCTAGTTCCTACATCCTCTTCTACACGCATCTTATCAGCGATATAGCTCTGGGTCTGAATGACGTTATAGAATTTCGCAATCATCTTTCCTGTAGCTGGTGCGCAATAATAGTCGTTTTCTTGCACATAACGAGTGAAAGGAAGTGTTTTTTGGACTCCGGCAATCTTTATCTGGACTTTGTCTTCTTCAAAATTATTATCTGCAATTTCCTTTGAATGTTTATCATATTCACCCCAAGATATTAGTCGTTCTTCTATCTCTTCTTCAGGTATTTCCGAATATAACGACCATACATCAGTAACTTCAGAAGAATTAGTATCATTTATGCTGTTGCCAATAATTTCGGAACCAGAGAAATCAAACAATCTACTTTTTTCTTCTTTAGATTTGGACTCTTGTACGTCTGCCATTATTCCAATTTTAGGATAGCTATAACATACAACTTTTAAGGATGTAACATTTGCATTTTTATGATCTTCTGCGACCAGTTTTTTTGCATCCTCAACTTCTGTTTTCATATCCCAGTCTTCAGAATAGAATTCTATTGTTCGGATGGGATCTCCAAGCACTTTACTTGCCGCAACTTTTATTGCCCCTATATTTATCCCATTATTTTCAACCGTAAATTGGTAAAAAAGTTTATTCCCATTCATATCGTATATTATAAAGGGATCCGGATTTACTGTTGCATTTGTCCAATTCGTGGATTTGGAGCCTGGCGAACCAATCAATACGAAATCGTAGAGAGCTGTTTTGGCGTGTACTTCTGCCTCTTTTACTGGAACATAATTCTTTTCGATTGTTTTTTCATCAATAGATGCAGATGCAGGTAGAATACACATAACACTCAGCAGTAGCAATCCTGCAAGTAATACACCTACTCTAAATTCATACTTTATCATCATAGTTTCTCTCCTGTTCATTTCCCAGGAGGCAGAATCAGGCAAGCCTTAAATAACCGCAAAGCTAACACTAACACATGCCTCCGGGCACAATGGAGTTCAAATTTACTCTGGAGGGTTCGTTTGAACTCCATAAACTATTTACTAACCCCCCTATATAAATTGTAAAGTTTTTAGCCAGATCATCAAACAATGAATGCTTAATTTATGATTATATTTTCCAGAGATAACACTTCATAAGATGTATTGTTTAATACTTTGGACAGAAAGAACAGTGTATCAAAAGCTGCTACCATTAAAATTCAAAAAAATTAAGGTTTCCCGAGAGGCATGACCATGCAAGCCTTAAGAACCCTCAAAACCTGCATAATCATACCCCTGGAACGTGGAGTTCAGGTGAGCATGGAAAGTAGATTAGAACTCTATAATTGACTTTCAACAGACGCCATATAAATTTTCTATCCAGATCATCAAACTGACATTTTTTCAGAGTCATATGAAGGAAACAATTATTCTCTTACCCCTGATTGTTTGATACTATGGACAGAGAACTTATAAGGAAACAGTTACTGCACGTGTTTTACACAAATAAAAAAGACACTTATTTTATCCAGGCTTATGACCTTTCTGCTACTTTGAAAGTAATTCTAAACTCCGTTCCATACGTTCTATTAAGCTCGATTTTTCCCTCAAGCTGGTCAACAAGGATATTTACTAACTGCAGCCCCAGAGATTCAAGACTTTCAAACTTTATGCTTTCAGGAATTCCTTTTCCGTTATCTGAAATTATCAGGCTGAAAAGGGATTTACGCATTTCATTTCCCTTTTCTTCCCTGCAAAGCTTGATCCTTATTTCCCCTTCATTTTTCTCATTAAATGCATGCTTTAGAGAGTTGGATACAAGTTCGTTGACAATAATTCCTAACGGGACCGCAACATCCATATCAAAGAATGTATTTTTTTCGAGATCCATGAAGAGACGAACTTTTTTACTCTTAAGATTATATGTCTGGAAAAAATTTTCAGCTAGTTTTTGAAGATATGCCGAAAAATTCAGTGTGTCGTTTCCTTCCCCTTTATAGAGTTCTTCATGGATAAGAGATATTGAGGTTACACGATTCTGACTTTCCCTGATGGATTCCAGAACTTCAGAATACTTAATATCCTGTCTGTTATTGAACTTTTCAGCCTGGAGATCCAGCAGGGAAGAGATTACCTGCAAATTATTCTTAATTCTGTGATGAATTTCTTTTATCCGAATTTTATCTATTTTTTCCAGTTTTTCTTTTGCTTTCTTCCTCTCCGTGATATCATGGGCGTAAAGATTAACGTAGCCAGCGCCCGGGAATGGAGCGATATCTATCATATATGTGCGATTGGCATAGGTGCACTCAAGTTTACGCCGGATACCGTCCTCGAGGGCGGCAACGGAGAGCTCCGTGATTTCTCCGGGAGCTTCCTTACTGATAACACTACCCCAATCTGCCAGCAACACCCGGGCAGAGGGATTGGCATAATTGATGGTCCGCCCCTGATCCAGGCGCATCACAGGATCGGGATTTTCCTGAGATAGGCGCGCTACTGACTCCAGTTCAGCCTCAATCCTCTTATTCTCAGTAATATCCTGAACTATTCCCTTCACTCGAACAGGGTTTTTCTGCTCGTCAAAGATAACTTCAGCCTTGGAATAGACTGTACGTTCTTCCCCATTAGCCAAGACAATACGATAGTTAATGCCTCCTTTTGGTTCTTCTTTTAGCCCATTCTGGATGCTTTTATCTACATAGTCTCTATCGTCGGGGTGTATATAACTTAAAAGTTCATTATAAGAGGGGGCTGATTCCTGAGGACTGCGTCCAAAAATGTTGTACAGCTCATCTGACCAGTATCCTTCACCGGTTACAAGATTCCAGTCCCAGTTTCCAATATGAGCCATTCTTTGAGCTTCAGCAAGTCCTTCTTTGCTTTCTTTCAACGAATTGTAAGCCTTCTCAAGCTCTGCTGTACGCTCCTCAACTGTTTTTTCTAAATTGTCATATGCTTCTTTTAGAGCCTCTTCTGCTTTTTTGCGCGTGGTGATGTCAATGCAGATACCTGACATATGCTGCGGCTTCCCGCCACTGTCGCAGGTCGTATTACCTAGGGCATTGATCCATCGCACTTCACCCGATGGAAGCATGATCCGGTATTCAGTCGAGAAAGAAGTGCAGTTATTGACCGCGCTCTTGATCTTTTTTTCCACAATCATCCTATCGTCGGGATGGAGCACGTTTTTCAAGGAGTCAAGGCTGGCATCAGTTTTTCCGGGATCTAACCCAAAGAGCTGGAACAGTTCTTCAGACCACTCGATCCTGTTGGTAGATATATCCCAGTCCCACATACCTGCACCTGCAGAAACCTGAGCAAGCTTCAAACGCGATTCGCTTTCCAGTAGCGCCTCCTCTGCCCGCTTGCGCCCGGTAATGTCCGTGATCATGGCCAGTGCCCCTGCATATTTTCCCTGATCATCAAAAAGTGGACTGGAGGAAACAATGCACCAGAGTTCCGAGCCGTCCTTCCGGATGAAACTGTAATCGACCACCTGGTTGCTTCCCTCCATATGCTCATGCAGCCTATCATCAGCCTTTGCGAAAAACTCCGGAGACATGAACTTTCTCGGGGACTGCCCCAGTATTTCATCGATACTATAGCCCAGCATTTCAGCCATTTTCCGGTTGACGAAGACAGTTTGTTCATCACTGTCAATTAACCAGATACCCTCACTGGCGGTCTCCACTATCTTCCGGAACTTCTCTTCGCTAGCCCGCAAAGCCTCCTCAGTCTGCTTGCGTTTTGAGATATCTCTAATGATCTGGCTTGTGTTTAGATTGCCATCGGCGCCCACAAAGAGTTTAGAGGTTGTATCGCAGACGAGAGTTGACCCATCTTTTCGTTTGTATGTCAGTTCAGCCCTCGCCCGGCCGGTCAGCCTTCGTTCCTCAAGTGCAGCAGCAAGATTTTCATCGTTGACTACCAGATCATCTCTCCCAGCCCGCATAAGTTCATCTTCAGTCATGCCAAACATTTGACAAGCTTGAGGGTTTGCACAGAGAATAGTGCCATCGGGCTTTGTCAGCAAAATTCCGTCGAGACTGTTTTCATATAGAGATCGGTAGCGCGCTTCACTTACCTGCAACGCCTCCTCTACCTGCTTCCGCTTCTGTTCTGCCTTTTTCCTCTGCAGAGACTGAACCACCGCCGGCGCGATAGCTTCAAGGTCCTCCTGCTGCTCGCAGCTATAGCCTCCCTCACGGTTTGCGACCGCGATCAAACCAATCGTTTTTCCATCCTGGACAAGGGGCACGCCGAGAAAAGATGTGATAGGTGGATGACCTTCTGGAATTCCGATACTGTCGGGATGTGATGGAGGATCGTTGGTAAAGAAGCCTTTCTCGTTGTTAATCACACTACCGTACAGGCCGTGGACAGAAAAAACGCCAGGAGGACGGCGATGTCCTGTCTTGTCGTACATAAAACACCGTTCCCATCCCAGCTCGCTTTTTGCGACATCATGAAGCAGGCCGTCTTCACCCATTTCATTAATGAATCCAAACTCACTGCCGGTAATTTTCAGGGCTACAGATAAACATGCTTCCCCCACTTCTTCTTCTGTTTTTGCCTGCACTACGTTACTGAAGATCCGGTTGATCCCCTCAAGAATACGGTTGTATCTGCGTATTCTGTGATCTTCCTGTTTGCGTTCGTTGATATCATGGGCGACATAAACACAGCCGATGAGTTTTCCGTCCGAATCATATAGTGGGGAGTTGCTTACTGTGAAATAACCGCCAAGGCAATCCTCACAAACATTTTCTGTGTGCTCAACCCCGTCCTTAAGCAGCTGCTGTTGAGGGCAAAAAGAGGGGGGATTTTCAGTCCCATGAATGACACGATAGCATGTTAGCCCTGCGCACTCTTCGGGAGTTAAACCCAATCTTGCAGCCATGGCTGTGTTTGCACGGACAAATCTATACTTATCATCTATTATGGCTATAAGGTCCGGAACAGCATCAAATGTAGATTTCCAGTTTTTTGCAGCCTGAATAGCTTCTTTTTCCGCTCTCTTCCTCCCGGAATTTTCTATCCTCTCCCATTTACCTTCATTTTTGATCAAAGCAAATTGATGATTGGAGACTACATCAATAATCCCGGCTGTGCTGCACATATCGAGATAATACGGACACAAAGCTATTACGTGGTGTTTGTCGATAACCGCGTCCACTTTATTCTCGTAATCAACAAAATCATCCCAGCCTTCTTTTTCCAGCCAACGATTGTCTCCTGCCGCCCTGAGTCCGTCATAGCCCCTTGCCAGAACCTGATTGATTTTTTCAACCCAGCCATTTACGACCCCCTCCGGATCAAAAATGCCTTCTTTCAGATACCCATAAGTGTAAGGAATAATTTCGATTTGCCCTTCCTTCAGATAAACATCAATATCAGGAATCGTCTTTCTAAGAGCTTCTTTTGCATCTTCAACTTCCAGGGGTTGTGATGTGATCCACACGCAAAGCTCGTTATTTTCCAGCCCCGCTTTGAAGTAAGGGACAAGTATATCAATCAAATCATCTCTGGTCTGATAAAACTGACAGAAGTGCGTTCCCCATGGCACTTCTCCAATAACATCAATGCCAGATTTTCTCAGGCTTTCTCTCATTCCAGAATATTCTCCTGATTGACAATATATAAAGCGAAAATTCCGCTGCCTCTGGCACGTATGGTCTTTCCTTCCCGTATTCAATGATTAGACTTACACTTAAAAATCCTGTGCAGACCGATATAGAAGAATAAAAAACTTATCTGGCGGAAAGGTGGCAGCTCACAATACTATATGACATAATTAATATTAATTCTCTTCCAGTTATTTTATCATTTATATATGTTTTATCGATCCTGCAATGGTTATCAGATTTGTGTATATCAATTGTACCGCATATCTTTATTCAAGCAACGTCCTGGAATTGATAAAGCCGCTCCTGAGCATATGGTCTGCAAGTACAAGGGCAACCATGGCTTCGGCAACAGGCACCATACGCGGAGGTATAGTGGGATCATGCCTTCCTTTGATTGCGATATCGGCATTTTTGTGGGTTATGAGGTCAACGGTTTGCTGAATTTTACTTATGGAAGGCGTTGGTTTTACTGCTGCCCTGCAAACAATATCCAGACCTGTTGAAATTCCACCGAGGATCCCGCCTGCATTATTTTTTGAACAGGTTATTTCTTCTCCTTCCATGCGGAAAGGATCGTTCATTTCACTTCCACGCATGCGGGCAGCTTCAAACCCTGCTCCGATTTCAAAGCCTTTGACTGCGGGGATGCTCATAAGGGCTTTTGCAAGGTCCGCATCAAGCCTGTCAAATACGGGTTCTCCGAGACCTGCAGGCACTCCTTTTACAATGATCTCGACAATCCCGCCGACGCTGTCCCCTTCCTGCCGCAGGGCTGCAACCTTTTCAAGCATTTTCTTTGCAGCTTCGGGGTCCGCGCAGCGAACAGGTGTTTTTTCAACGTTCTCAAGGATTTCTTCAAAAGAGAGATTTTTTGCCCGAATACCGCCGAGTTCGATCACATGTCCGGCAATTTGAATTCCGAAGCGTAAGAGCAGAAGCTTTGCCAGGGCACCGCCTGCAACCCTGCCTATTGTCTCGCGGGCTGAAGACCTGCCCCCTCCGCGGTGGTCCCTTATTCCATAGCGGGCCATATAAGTAAAATCGGCATGTCCCGGACGGGGAGTATTTTTAATAGCATCATAAGAAGAAGACCGAGCATCCGAGTTCCAGACCAGCATGGAGATGGGAGTGCCTGTACTCATGCCTTCGAAAATTCCTGAAAGTATCTCCACTCTGTCAGCTTCACTCCTCGGTGTGGAGACTTCACTCTGTCCCGGGCGCCGCCTGTCCAGTTCTTTCTGGATGTCAGCTTCGGAAAAAGGAAGCCCTGCAGGCAGCCCGTCAACCACGACGCCTACAGCCCTGCCGTGGGACTCTCCCCAGGTAGTGATTCGAAACATCTGCCCGAAAACGTTTCCAGCCATGAATCTTAACTGGTTTTTTTGCTATTTGATTCTTGGGGTGAGGCAGGTTCAAGGTGCACAACCACATCAGTAACATCCCTGTATTCGGCTTTCAGCATTTTACTTACCCTGTGAGAAATAATATGTGCTTCCTCAAGAGACATATCAGACCTCACAAGAATATGCATATCTATCCAGACACCGCCCATTCCTCCGCGTGTCCGGATCTTATGGCAGCCCATTACCCCTTCAACTCCCAGAACAAGGTTGCAGATATCTTCTTCCTCAAACCTGGACATATCAAGAAGGACTTTTGAACTTTCCTTCATGATCCTGAATCCTGCCCTGAAGATAAGAAAAGATATGAGAAGAGCGATTACAGGATCAAGAAGAGGAAATCCTAGCTTTATAGCGACCAGACTTGCTATAACCGAGAGAGAAACATAGATGTCACTTTTAGTATGCAGGGAGTCTGCAATAAGGACCTGGCTTCTCAGGGCTACGCCCTTCCCATGTTCGTAGCGCGTGACAAGATAGTTAATGCACATCGTGCCCAGTATTACAAGAAAACTGACAGCTGTTACCTCAGGGACGCTCCGGATAAGGAAACGGTCAAGTGAGTTCCGGAAAATCTCAACACCCACATAAATAAGTAGCAGGGCAATAAAAATAGAGGCTAATGTTTCATATTTCTGATGTCCGTAGGGGTGCTCTTTGTCAGGGGGGCGAGCTGCAATAAAACTTCCCACGAGCCCCACAATATTTGAGACCCCGTCGAAAAGAGAATGGTAACCGTCGGCGGTCATACTGAGAGCACCGCTAAGGGTCCCGTAAATGATTTTAGCAAAAGCTACAAGAAGGTTCAGGAAAAGAACAAGCACAAGAACTTGCTGAACTTTTTTAAGCCTGTGTATCACCGGACAGTCCACCCTTAATTCAAACCTTAAAATATCAGGACAGGAGATGAAAAATCAAAGATTGTGTAAGTTAGAATTTGTATGAGTCGGAATAATACTGTTTATTCTATAATACTTGCGTTGTTTGATATTATAATATTCTGCTGTCATTAAAGTGCAGATTATCCACTGCAAGGAAAGAGAAAAAGAAAATTTAGATTGGATTGAGAGCTAAAAAAGAAGGGAAAAAAGAAAAATAAGAGGGGTATTTCAGCACTCTGAACCTGTCCACAGTGTGTAAGCTTCAACTATTTCCTTCCCTTCAAGGAAGATAAGCCCGTGTTCTTTGCCATAGTCTTTAGACTTTTCTTTTGAGAGAGCTTCCCCACTATCATCGTCAAGCATTTCACAGACAACCATAGCAGGGGTGATTCCTGCCATGCGCGCAAGAGCAACTGAAAGTTCTGTCTGGCCCATACGCTCATCAAGAAGCCCTTCGGCAGCCCTGAGGAGAGCTACATGCCCTGGAGTCCTGAACTCGTTTCCAAAACGGACTCCGTTTCCAGAGAGAGATTTTTCCGTGATCTCACCTATTTTCCTGATTGTAAGGGCTCTTTCAATATCAGGGATTCCTGTCCTTGTGTCCCTGTGGTTGACCCAGATGGAAAAAGAGGAATGTGCATCGTATTTGAGGTCCCCGTCTTTTTCAACAACTTCTCCGAGGGAGGCACTGGTCTTGCTGGCTTCCCTGACAAGGTCTGCCATGAAGGGCAGTTTAAGCTGCTTTGATGCAACGGGATCCACTGCCACACAGATAAGCCCTCCTGCATCTTTCCGCATCCACTTTACATCCCTGTAAGTGACAGCTTTTGCAGGGATCACAAGATCTGTTTCTCCTTCACGGGAGTCCGAGTCATAGATCTGGATCATTTTTCCGGCACGCAGGGCTTCCAGTGCCCTGTTGATGTTTTCATTACTATATTTCAGGCATTCGTATACTGTGTTCTCACTCATTCCTGTCCCTCCGTACCCTGCCTTTTTAGCCGTGTCACAACTCTGTCTCCATCTTTCAATTTCAGGGCATCCCTGAGTTTTACCGGTGCAATAATCTCAATTAAATCCAGGGGATAATGTGTCCTGTCAGGGACGACAACAGCAGCATCTATACCCTCTACTCTAACAGGATAACAATTTCCACCCCCGAAAGTGCGTTCACCGTCATTAAAACCGTCTATCCGGACTGCAGGCATTTCTCGCAGCCTTTTTCGAAGAGCTGAACTTCTTTCCGAAAGCTGCACGTTAAGTGTACCCGGGAAGGGTACGAAGTGCAGTTTTTCTTCAAACTGCGTCCTGTAACCGGGGATATTTATATAGTACTGGCCTTCGCCAAGGCCTTTAAGCACGTTTCCTTCGAGTTCCAGAATATCGGGCTCTGAAGAAAAGATCCTGCTGTATTCGACGTATTCATTTTTTAGGATTTCAATCCCTTTTTCTGTCATTTTTATCAACTGGCCACCGGGGACCAGTTCTCTTTCGATTAACCGCTCTTCCTCAAGCTGCTTCAGCTTTCTTGCTGCGGTTTTGGAACTGTCCCCCGTATGCTTGTGAAACTCACTCGAAGAGACTTTAACAGATTTATTTACCGCCCCTATGAGGGCAAGTTTCTTCAGGTATTCAATGTCCGGCACTGTCGGCACCTGTGTTGCCTTAATTTTGAGATGCGTCTCAAATATGAGAAAGAAGACTATGCATTTCAATATAATAAAACTTTTGATATCTAAGGGGAAAATAGGAAAAGAAAGCACTAAGGAGGAGCTTGATACAATCCTGGAAGAGCACCTGAACAAAATTACTTTCGGAAAGAAAATCTCGATTTTTACAAAATCTCGATTTTGCTCATATCTTTACCTTTCACAATTTTTGTTTTCCAGGCTATTCCTGCAGAACACATTCTTGAAAAGATTACCGGAGAAGTTAAGTATTTAGTATTTTGAATCCATCTATTGATTTGACTATGATGAAAGAAATTGAAGTTGAATGCCCCTCATGTTCTCCGAAAGAAGAAATAGGGCATGAAGTTCTTAAAGAAGGGCAGAGCCCTCTTGTCCGCTGCCTGGAATGCGGGCAGATACACGCAGCAAAGATAAAAACTCCGAAATCAGTCAGTTTAAAGGTTATAGTTAGCAAGAAGGATATATCAAACACCTACAAAACCGAACTGGATTCCGAAACTATCCTTCAGGTGGATGACGAACTGGTTGTGGATGACGAAGAAACAGGTGTAGTTTGTCCTATCCTGATTACAGCCCTTGATGCAGGAGGAAAAAGGGTCAAAGTAGCTAAAGCAGAAAATACCGAGACAATTTGGGGAAGAGCCATTGATGAGGTGACCGTGAAGTTTTCTGCACAGGAAGGAACTGAAAAAACAGAGGTAATTGAAAAACGTGTTCCCGGAGATTATGAATTTGTTGTGGGAGCGGAAGAAAAAATAGGAAATACACGCCTTTTCATTACCAAGATAAAGATAAGAGATGGAAATTTCAGATCCAGAAAAGGCGACGTTGTACTTGCGAAATATGTGAAAAGGATTTTTGCCAGAAAGAAGGGGGATGGGTCTGGTCAACGCAGTTTCCGAAAAGGACCGTGGTGAGGATAGAAAAAAAAGAGAAAAAGAAGAAGAGTTTGAAAAGCTCCGCAAGCTCCTTGTAGAAGGGCTTGAAGATTTCGTACCGGACGAGAAGGTGCTCAGGGCTATGCTCCGTGTTCCCAGGCACAGGTTTGTTCCGGAATATGAGCAGAGGGCAGCTTATATGGACAGACCGCTGGAAATAGGTCACGGACAAACAATATCTGCCCCTCATATGGTTGCTATCATGTGTGAAATCCTGGAGCTGGCTGAAGGGCATAAAGTTCTGGAAATAGGGGCAGGTTCAGGATATAATGCTGCAGTGATGGCAGAACTGGTAGGGAAAAGTGGGCATATCTACACTGTGGAACGAATAGAACCTCTTGTAAATTTTGCAAAGAAAAACCTGAAGGAAACGGGGTATGATAATGTTACTGTCTTACTTGAGAATGGGTCACTGGGTTATCCCGAGTATGCACCTTATGACAGGATAGCCGTAACATGCGCAGCTCCCGATATTCCTGAGACTCTGCTGGAACAGTTAAAGCCCGGAGGCATAATGGTAATTCCTGTAGGAAGCTATTCTCAGGAGCTTATCAGAGTTAAAAAAGACAGTAATGGTAAAATAAACAGGAAGAAAAAAGGTGATGTTATCTTTGTGCCCATGATTGGTAAACATGGCTTCCGAATAATTTGAAAAGCTAAAATTCGGACTAAAACCGGATAAGGCAGCAAAAGTGGTTTTAATAAACTGAAAAGAATTAATAAAGTATTAATAAGTGTGAAATTAACTACTGGATATGGACATCGACAGATACGAGGATTTTGAAGAAATTCATGTCAAAGATGTCTATATCGTCGACGTCTTCAGTGACCCCACTCCCGTTGTACTTCTTGAAAATCTAAAAGGGGAGATGCTTCCTATATATATAGGACATCTGGAAGCTCTTTCAATAGGAAATGTGCTTAAAAACATATCTCCTCCCCGCCCGATGGCACACGATCTGATGATCAATATTTTCGACCGCATGGGTATAAAAATTGAGGGTGTAATGATAGATGACAAGGTTGAAAGAGTTTATTATGCCCGTCTTCTGATAAGGAAAGATAATAACATAATGCAGTTCGATGCAAGACCAAGCGACTGCATTGCCCTCGCCCTCAGGGTGGGAGCTCCTATAAGAATTAGAAAGAAAGTGCTGGAATGTTCCGAAATAGAAATGTCCAGGCTTGAAGGCGCACGTGTGATGAATATCTTTGGCTAACCCGAGTTCCACCTCGGGGGGGCGGTGTCCTTTCCGAGTTTCGCGTCGGAAGCACGAGGTCCTTTTCGGTCGCTTTGCTCCCTCCAGAGGACTAATTTTTGGTTTAGAATACTCGCTTCGCTCGCTCAAGAGGACTACTTGATGGTTTTTAGAATTTCAAATCTGTTTTTTCTGCTTTTTTCATGACCTCCAGATCGGCTGGCTGGAGCGATTATATTCCATATGACTTTAAGAACATCTTCTGGAAGAAGGAAAGTATTTTCTTGATCTTGGGATATTTCCTTCAATATCTATATTTCTTAATTGCGGCTCAGGGAGATAAAAATGAAAGATCCCTTCACATGACCCGGGTAGTCAACCAGTTAATAACTGCCCACATGGTTATTTTGTCTCTGCTTATTCCGGCAGCCTGATACCCTCAGGACTTCTCCCGGCATATTTTCGATAAGCTTTTAATAGCAGGTAAATTTATTATCCCTTAGATGCTCACCAAAAGAATCATACCATGCCTTGATGTAACCCTTGACAGAGCAGGCGGCTGTGTTGTTAAGGGCGTGGAGTTCGTGGACCTGAAAGAGGCCGGAGACCCTGTGGAACTCGCCAAGCGTTATAATGAAGACGGCGCAGACGAGCTTGTTTTTCTGGATATCACAGCTTCCGCTCACGGCAGGGAAACCATGATCGATGTGATAGAAAGGACTGCAGATGAAGTCTTTATCCCCCTCACGGTAGGAGGCGGCATCAGTTCGATTGATGCTATCCGCCAGATCCTCAGGGCAGGTGCTGATAAGGTTTCTGTCAACACCTCAGCCGTGAAGAATCCTGAATTTATTAAAGAATCTTCCGACATATTCGGAGCCCAGTGCATTGTTACTGCTATTGACTGCAGGCGAAATACGGATGTGAAAAACAACCCTGATAAAACCATTCTGGAGCTGGAAGACGGGACTCCTGCCTGGTACGAAGTGGTCATCTACGGAGGCAGGCAATCTACGGGGATTGATGCCGTTCAATGGGCAAGAAGAGCAGAAGAGCTTGGTTCCGGAGAAATCCTGCTTACAAGCATGGACAGGGACGGAACCTGTGCAGGCTATGACCTCCCCATTACAAGAAAACTCTCAGAAGAACTGGATATTCCAATTATCGCTTCCGGAGGAGTAGGAAACCCGCAGCACATTTACGAAGGATTTTCTGAAGGAAAAGCCGACGCCGCACTTGCAGCAAGTATCTTCCACTTCAGCGAATATTCAATAAGGGAAGTTAAAGAGTACCTTAAAGAGAGAGAAATTCCTGTAAGGCTCTGAACTCGGGAAAAGACATCAAGATATCCATCTGGAAAGGCATTTATCCATAATGTCTGATTTTCGGGAAGGTACTTTATCCTGGGATCCCGGTCTGGGGTAAAAAGAATCAAATAAACGATTGGCAGAGGAGAGAATATGGAGATTTCCGAGTTTCAGAAGCTTATGTATGAACTCTATGCCCACAATGACAAAAGGAGAGGGGGAAATGCCACAATGCTCTGGCTGGTTGAGGAGGTCGGAGAACTTGCAGAAGCCATTCGCAGAGAAGACCCTGAGAATATAGAAGAAGAACTTGCAGACTGCTTTGCCTGGATAGGAGCTCTTGCCAACCTTTACGGAGTCGATCTGGAAGAGGCATTCTTTAAAAAGTATCCCGGGATCTGCCCTACCTGCAGGCAGAAGCCGTGCATCTGCACCGACTGAGTGTAAAAATATGGAGTAATAATTCCTGTACACAAAAAAATTTCACTTCAAAACTCTGAATTTTTCTGGCTCGTCTATACTTACCAGGAATTTATTTTTCAGCTTAGGTTTATCCGGATATTTTTATTCGAACCGTTATCTTCTCGAATTTTCTTCCACTTATTATTATATTAACTTTCGGATATTTTGAGATACTTTTTTATTTATTAGAGTCAATTTCTTATCTGGAATTTATCAGATTTTTTTATTTATCGGGGAAATAGAAGATGTCAGAAACACAAAATACGGAAGCTCTTGAAGGTTTGCGGTTGAAGATCCTTAACAATACCAGCGAGGACTTTGTACTTCAGGCTCAGAAAATTGAGAAGGGGAAGTACAAAAAAAGCCACACTGCTCCGGAAAAAATCGGGTCTTACGAGGAAAAGAGCTTTGAGCTCGTTGCCTGCGAAGGAAGCTGTGAGGGAGGGGCAGACATTGAAGGCTGGATTAAATACGGGGTTGGCTGCTCAGAAGGGTATTTCAAGATACACTTTAAGCACATGGGCAAGGAAGACAAAGTCACCTATTCCTGCGAGTCCCACATGCAAAATGGAAAAATATTCTGCGAAACCTCGAAAGATAAAAAGAACGATAGGATCGTGAGCTGGATAATAGGGCCGAAGGCATAACTCAAAAAAGTTTTCTATCGGATTTTACCCGACAGCTCTTCAATTTACACCCTCTTATTATTTTTGTAGATTACTATCACAGACATATTTCAAATTTATTTCAGAGGATTATTTTCAGAAAAGTTACAACTTGCCTGAATAAATTCTCTGCTCTTTTTAATTTCGTTTTCTTATTTCATTTCCTTACTTATAAGAAAGGAAAGATGCCAAAGTTTAATTAAGAGCACACTCAGTAATCCCACTGATGAAGCCTGCAAAACCTGAACTGCTGGCTCCAGCCGGCGGCATGGAAGCCCTGATAGCAGCCGTAGAAAACGGAGCCGATGCTGTATACCTTGGAGCCAGGGTTTTTAGCGCCCGGGGATATGCATCCAATTTTTCAGAAGAGGAGCTTGAAAAAGCTATTGATTACGCCCATCTCAGAGGCGTGAAGATATACATAACCGTAAATACCCTGCTTAAGGAAGGAGAAATGGAAAGTGCCCTTATTCTTCTTTCCCGACTGAGAGAGATGGGGGCAGACGCAATAATCATTCAGGACCTCGGGCTTATTTCCCTTTCCAGAAAATACCTGCCTGACCTTCCCCTTCACGCAAGCACGCAGATGACCCTTCATAACAGTGAAGGAGTCAGGTTTGTAAAAGATCTCGGGATCGAAAGGGTTGTGCTCTCACGGGAAGTTTCACTTGAAGATATTAGAGAAATAAAAGAAAGAAATGCTGTAGAGATAGAGGTTTTCATACACGGAGCTCTCTGCATTTCATACTCAGGGCAGTGTCTCCTTAGCAGCCTGATCGGGGGGAGGAGCGGAAACAGAGGATACTGCGCCCAGCCGTGCCGGAAAAAATACAGGCTGTACTGCGACGGAAAGCAGATTAAAACATGCGGCAGTTATCTTTTGAGCCCTAAAGACCTTAACATGACCTCAGGCCTTGGAGCCATTATAGAAGCAGGAATTGAATCTTTCAAAATAGAAGGAAGGATGAAAAGGCCGGAATACGTCGCAGGGGTTGCCAGAATCTACCGCCGCCTGATTGACAGCTATCTGAAAGACCCTGCAGGATATTCGGTTTCCGAAGAGGAACAGGAAATTCTTGCCCAGCTTTTTAACCGCGGCTTTACCTCAGGCTACTTTTTTGGAAACCCGCGTGGAAAACTGATGAGCCGGGAAAACCCTCACAACCGCGGGATTCCCGCAGGCACGGTTCTCAGTTATGACAGGCGCACAAAACTCCTTCGCATAAAACTCTCAAACCCCCTCCGCCTGGGAGACGGGATAATGGTCGAAAATGCCGAGACCCGACCTGAAGATAAAGGAAAAATCATATCCTCAATGTACACCGGAAAAGGCCCGGCATACAGTGCAGGAAAAGGCGAAGTCGTTGAGATCCCTTTTGACGCAAGAGCACCGTCAGGAAGCACGGTTTACAGGACACATGACAAGAAGCTCATGGATTCCCTCAAAAAAGAAAGCGAGCCCGGAGCTCTGAGATCGAAGATCCCTATATATCTCACAGCAACCATCACTCTGGGGAAACCTGCCAGGCTCGAAGTAAAGGACAGCGATTCAAATATAGTGACCGTTGAATCCGACTATCTTGTCGAGAAAGCAGAGAGATCTCCAACCTCAAAAGCCCAGATAGAAAAACAGCTTACCAAGCTTGGAAATACTCTTTTTGAGGCAGCAGAACTGAAAGTAAATATGGGAGAGGATATTTTCATTCCCGTGGGGCAACTGAATGATTTGAGGACGAAGGCAGTCTCAGAGCTTGAAAACCTGCGCATATCAAAATGGAAACGGAAACCTCTTGAGAATTTGCAGTTTCCTGAACCAGGAGAAGAAAAAACAGGAAGAATAAAGGAAACAGGAACTGAAAGAGGGTTAGCTGAAAAAGAGTTAGCTGAAAGAGAGTTAAGGGAAACAGGGATAAAGGATGGAATAAAACCGCAACCTCTTACAGAAAAGCCCTTACTCTCGGTTTCCGTATATTCCCTCAAAGGGCTTGAAGGGGCTCTCGCAGGCGGAGCAGACTGTATTTACTTTGGAGACGGACTTTTTAGAAAGCCAGAAGCAGCAGAAAATGAGAAAAATTCCGAAGGAGAGGGAATTTTCGGCAAGAAGCGGGATTATATTTTTGAAAGCGCTGTTCTGAAAACCAGAGATGCAGGCAGGAAAATCTACTTCAATACTCCGAAAATAGTGAAGGATTCCGAAATGAAACAGGTGGAAGAACTTCTCTCGCGTGCTGAAAGGCTCGGAGCTGATGGGGTACTTGTTTCAAACCTGGGGACATTTAGCCTCGCAAAAGAAAAAGGAATCACATTCATTGCAGACAGCCCCCTGAATATCTATAACGGTTATACCCTTTCCCTCCTGCTGAAAAAAGGTGCAGAAAGGGCTGTCCTTTCTCCCGAATTGACGCTTGAAGAGCTCAAAGAGCTGGCTTCTTATGGACCGGCAGAATGTATTGTTCACGGCCGCCTCGAACTGATGGAATCGGAACACTGCCTTGCAGGAGGGCTTCTCGGAGGAAATGGAGGGCAGTGCAGCGCCCCCTGCCGCTCAGGGAATTTTAAGCTTGTGGATGAGAAGAATTACGAGTTTCCCCTGCTCATGGACTACCAGTGCAGGACTCATCTCCTGAACTCAAGGTCTCTCTGTATGCTCGAATATGTTCCAGCAATTGTCGAAAGCGGGGTATCAAGCCTTAGAATCGAGACCCTGGGAATTGACGGCTCAGAAGAGATCAGGAGAATCACAGAGAAATACAGGAAAGCTATTGACGCATTATACAAGCCAGGAGAAAAGGCAAAGGAAAAATGTGAGGACCTGGGAAAAGGTTTTACCACAGGACACTATTTTAGAGGGGTACAGTAATAAGTTTTATAGTGTGAGAGAAATGGAAAATTTTGTAGTATCAAAGCAGGATAAAACGAAAATCTTCGTTTCAGGCTCTATCCGGGGAGGAAGACAGCTTCTCGATACATACCGGTTTATATGTGAAACTCTCAGAGAAAATGGAGCAGAGGTTCTAAGCTGGCATATTGCAGACCCGGAGCTGGAAGAAACAGAGTCAAAAATGACCGAACAGGAAATTTATGATAGAGATATGGGCCTGCTTGCGAAAAGCGACGCTCTTATTGCTGAGGTGACAGTACCGTCTACGGGTGTGGGATATGAAATATGTAGAGCGCTTGACCTGAAAATCCCTGTTCTCTGCCTTCACAGGCCCGATACCGCAGTCTCTGCGATGGTGCTTGGAAACCCATATCCTTCCATGAAAATACGGGATTATTCAAATAAGGATGCACTTCAAGAAATTATTATAGAATTTATCCGGGCTCTGTGAAGAAAAAAGCGCCGTAAAATCGTTTTTGTTCATTAAATAAAAAAGATCAGGTGACATTTTCAAGTACATATGGCATAATTTTTTAAAAAGCCATAACTGGTTCATAAAACTCAATGATAAATATAAATATTTTGAACACTATGTATAATCTATGGTAGTTAGCATTACCGAAATCTCAGTATTGATTCTGGCAGCTGTGGCAGCATTTGTGCTGTACAAAGTCCTCAAGACTGCCACCAGCCTTGCAGTAAATGCAGTGCTTGGAGTATTAACCCTGATCGTAGCAAAGTTTCTACTGGGACTTGAAATCGCAATTACCTGGATAGCAGTCCTTATTTGCGCAATAGGAGGCATTTTAGGAGCCCTTGTAATAATTGTGCTCAATTACCTTAAAATCGCATTCGTGTAAAAATAGAAGTTTAAACAATAGAATTTTTTAAATTGTGTAAAAGTCTTGAACAACCGAAAAAAGAGAGCTAGAATATTCGGGAAAACTGGATCAAATTCAAAGTTTCCGGAAAACTCCCCTGACCATATGCCTCTGATAGGATTTTCCTCTAAAAGTTTTCTCTTTTATTATGTTTTCCAGTTCAAGGACCTCAAACCCGCAAAAAAGTGTTTTTATCTCTTCTTCAGTGAAATAATGGTAAATTATCCCATTTTGCCGGGAAAAAGTATTTTCTTCAAATGGGCTTGAAGGCTCTCCACCACAGCGCATGTCCCCGCAGCCGAAAGCCTCAAAAAAAATTATGCCACCCCCTCTGAGCAGGCGGGAGAACTCCCTGACAGCAATTTCACGTTCTTCTGCAAAAAGATGCTGGAGCACTCCATAGCAGATTATTCCGTCAAATGACCCGGATTTAAAAGGAAGGGCATGTACACTTGCCCCAACGTGTTCTGCAAACCTGCCGCTTCTTGCAAGCTGCTCCCGGGAACTGCCAAGAGCTGTTAAAGAAACATCAACTCCTACTGAAGTGAAATTCCTCGAAAGCTCTCCAAGATACCTCCCGTTTCCTGAGCCTGCATCCAGGACTCTCGATCCGCCTGGAAGGAAAGACTGAAGGCTCCGTATAGATGCGGGACCCCCCCATTTAAGATGGGCATATTCCTTATCCCAGGCGAGAAAGTGCTTTTTTGAAGAGACGGCAGATCTTTCCACAGCGTATATATCTCCTTTATTTCTGCCCTGGCTTCTTCAGGCACGCTTCTCAGGGATGTATATTGAAGCTTCCCTGAATCTGGATATCAGGAAATCTTCCTCAAAGGAAGACAGGAACCATCCAGCTTTGGGACCGGAACTCTGCCCCAGAATTGAGGTATAAATCGCCTTGAAAAGGTCTTTTGGATCTACCTGCGGAGCCGGCACATTTAACTTCTCAGCAATCAGCCGGTTCAGTTCGGAACCTTCTTCTTTTGCAGAGTAAACCAGCATATGGTATTCTTCCCCGCTGATTTTACCCTTTGATTCAATAAGGTCTGCAAATGCCCCAAGGAAAGCTTTCTGAAGCTCAGAAAGGGTTGATACCTGCACAGGCACCTTCTCTTTTACGCTGAATTTCGCAAACGGAGGGGCATAGAGATCAAGCCACCTGGAGACGTTATCCACAAGTTCCCGGATACACTTTTCATCTTCAATTGAAAAGCCTGAGCGTTTCACTATCTGGAGGATCTGCTCAAAGTTTCCTCTTGCAACCTGGAAAATGGTCACCATCTGCTTGAAAGGTATTTCCGGATGGCAGATACCGGTAGCCCTGGATAGCTCGTAAATCCTCTTCTCAAAATCCCCGAGGGAAGAGTCATTATTCCGGAACTTTTCCCTGAGCCTCTCGTATTCGTCCACCATGGTGAGAAGAGGCTGCCCGGGATCGAACTGAATATGTTTTTCAGGCTTTGTGCGAATGATAAGGTAGCGGAGGACTTCAGGAGGCACAACCTCAAGCATATCCGAAATCGAGACAACAACTCCAGTAGAAGAAGACATTGCCCCCTGCTTTCCAAGCATTATCCACTCATAGACTATAGGGTAAGGCGGCTCGTGCCCGTAAATTTCCCTTACTATCCGCTTTCCGGTATCATAGGAGCCGCCTCTTGATGCGTGGTCTTTTCCGAAAGGCTCGACAGTCACCCCCAGCACAGCCCAGCGGGCAGGCCAGTCCACTCTCCATGTAAGCTTGCCCCCTCCTGCCATAGGGACTGTCCCCAGGTGCCCGCAGGCACAGACATAACCCACGGTCTCGGCTTCCAGGTCAAAGCCGGTAACTTTTGTGGTTGTGATTTTACCGCATTCGTTGCAGCGGGGATTGAAAGGACTCCATTCTTCTGCAACGGTTTTGCCTGAAACCTCTTCAAGGATCTTTGCAATTTCATTTCTTTTTACAAGGGCGGTTTTTATCGCTTCCGTATACATTCCTGCCCTGTACATTTCATCTGCCCTGTAAACTTCAGGGTTGATGCCCAGGCGCCTGAGGGCTTCAAGGAAAGGTTTCAGAAAATGCTCGGCGTAGTTCGCACATTCTCCGCAGGGGCATGGAACTTCGGAAATGGGTTTTCCCACGTGCTCAGCGTAACTTTCGGGAAGGAAAGGGTAGACCTTGCGCAGAGGGTCGTAATTGTCGGCAATATAGATAAAACGGGCATCTGCTCCCCTGTCAAGGAGAGCTCGATAAGCAGCATCAGCAGTCACTACCTCTCTCATATTACCTATATGGATATGCCCTGAGGGAGTAATTCCTGTGGCAACAAGGTGCTTGCCACTCTTATTTAAAACGTCTTCGGCTATGACGTCTGCCCAGTGAATTGTGTCTGTCATAGTTCTCACCAGAATTCAGCGTAACTGTAGAGTCAGGTATGAAAACAGGAAATCAGGATATGTTCATGCATATATCTACAGGTTGGGTTTCCTGCATAATTATCGTATCGGCTAATAAACTTTGGGCTGGAAATGAAAATATCCCCGGGAATATTTGATATTTACCTATCGGGATACGAGAATCGGAGAGATAAAAAGAAAAAAGAGAACTAACTCAGGGAAATGAAAAAGAAAAAAGGAAAAAAAGTAATGGAGGTTCAAAGGCAAATCTTCACAGGAGTCTGCAGAATTACGGAGACTTAAAATGGCATTTTACAGGCAAATCAAGTAAATTTGCTTGACCAATAAATAAAAGCACGTATAAATATATAAATTTATCGCATTTAGTCGATTACATAATTAAAAAAACAAAAATTGACGAACAACCTTGTTGAAAACAAGTTATGTAGAATCAAGATTGAAGATATTCAAATGTTGAAGGAAAAGTTGAGTTAAAGAAGTAAAGGAAAAATGAATACAGGAAAAATAAAATCAGCTAGATAAAAGATATTCAGTTAAAAAAACAAACAAAAAATTAACAGAGCAACAGGAAGATAGTCGTTGTTTCTAAGGAAGAACGTCTGGACCTGTTGTCAGCCTCATGAGCCGTTTTTAGATCCTCGAGTTCAAGCTATATTTAAAGAGAGCCGAACATTTCTCCCTGCTGCGTTTAAAGAGAAGGAAACAGGCTTACACCCGAAAAAAAGGTGTATGCCCGACACTCCTCTCACAGTCTGTTTTTAATTAACCTTTTTTTATTTGATCTGTTTCCTGAATAGTTCACAGGAGTTGATCTTTATACCGAGCAACTTCTCGATGTTCATTTTTGCAGC
>NZ_DAOOUJ010000026.1:0-41516 GCF_035390745.1 Methanosarcina sp.
AGCTGCGGGAAGTCGGGGAGATCATGGCAGCCAAATTCCCTGTTATTGCAGATTTGCCTCCTGATCCGGATGCAATCATGATAAAAATAGAGCCCGAAATCGTCTATTATCTGGATTATAGCATTGAGTTCGGATACAGGACAAGCATAACTTTCTGAATAATTTCTTTTTGCGAGTGTATTACTAAAAAACGATATTTTATTATTTCTGTTTTAAGGCCACATTTTTGAATATGGCTTCAAAAGAAGATCCATAATATAGATATGAGCATAAAATTATTATGAAAGGTGCTTAAAGAAATGAAAGTACCCTTCAAATCACAGTGTACTTTCATACCAATAAAAAAATTATAAATTTTTTTGATAAATGCGCTTATTCAGGTGGGATCAGCACTTTGTCTATTACGTGGATTACCCCATTGCTGGTCTCTATATCTGTCATGGTGACGTTTGCATCCCCGACTTTTACACCATCGGTTGTATTGACCGGGAGTTCACTTCCTTCCAGTGTTTTAATGGATGTCATTTTCAACACATCAGCTGCCATGTACTTTCCTGAAGCCACATGGTAGGTAAGCACCCTCGTCAGAGCTTCCTGATCTTCGAGCAGGCTGTCAAGCGTTCCTGCCGGAAGAGCATTAAAGGCATCGTCTGTCGGGGCAAATACCGTGAAGGGTCCTTCTCCGCTCAGTGTTTCTTCAAGCCCCGCAGCTTTTATAGCAGTTATGAGAGTTGTGAAAGAACCGGCATCTTCAGCAGTTTGAATGATATTCTTATCCGGCGCTGCTTCGGTTTCATTTTCGCCAGCTATATCTTCTGCTTCTTCAACAATACTTCCTGCTTCCTCAGTTACTTCTTCGACTACTTCACCGGTTTCATTTTCCACTTCCTCTGCCGGGCCTGCACAGCCAGAAGCAAACAGAACCACTGCAATTAGCAATGCTGCAATAAGTCCAATTTTTCTGATATTTTTTCCCCCTGTACAATCTAAATATATATTAAAATATATGCTAAATTATATATTTTCACATATGGTATGTGCTAAATTTTATATAAGATTATCTAATCTAGAAGGGCAATCAATAACTTATTTTAATTTCTGATCCAAAATAAGTTTTTATTTAAAAATTAAAAACTTATATTGATACATTTCAATATTTTAAGCGTCTGTAAAATCCCTTTTCATGATTATCTGATAAATGCAGGCTAATCAAGTACTGCGTTTTCTCAGGACTTCCAGCAATTCTTCGGCATTAATCAGCATAATTTCCATTGCAGCCTTTGAAAGTTCTTCAGAGCACGCAGCCTTTGCAAAGGTCTGGCGTGTTGAAAGATCTCTCCAGAGGGGAGGTAAAAAATCTATCATTTCGACCATCCCGGCTGTCAGGTCAGGGCAAACGTGCAGAATAGTATTTATTCCTGAAGAAATCAGCCTTACAAGGCACATGGGGCAGGACTCAAGTGATGTGTAAAGCGTATAGCCTTCCAGGGTAGTAATTTCCGGGTGTTCATTTTCAAACAGGTTTAATACAACCATTTCCCCATGCAGGTCACTCCTAAAATATGGAGAGTACACAAGATTGTGCCCCAGGGAAATCACTTTTCCGCCTGCATCAACTAGAATGCTTCCTACACCGTAGTTTCCGGAGGCAACGGATTTTAAGGCAAGAACGACAGAAAGCCATGCATAAGGATCGTCGGCGAACTCAGAATTGAATTCGTATATTTGCAGCCAGTTTTTCCAATAAATAACTTTTTCGTTTTTGGAACCGAGCTCATGCCCAATTTTTCCCAGTATCTCTTCACCTAAATCTCTGATCTCCTTAAACATCTATAATATCCCCTTCTCAGCTTAAATAACATCTGATAATACGTATTTAGTCAGAAAAGGTTATTAAAGTACACAAATTACCTTTCTGGTACAGAATTCTAACGCTTAAATATATAAATTTGTACTGCAAATCATCCTGATGGTGAATTATTATGGTTAAGTTAACTGAAGAGATGAAAACTGCTTTTTCTAAAGTAAAGATCTTCCCTGTTGCTACGGCTTCAAAAGAGGGAGTTCCTAACGTAGTACCCATAGGCTTCTGCAAGCTGGTAGACGATGAAACGATCTGGATTGCAGACAATTTCATGGTTAAATCCCTTGAAAACCTGAAAGAAAACCCAAACGTTGCAATTTATGTATGGGGCCCTGAAACAGGCGGATGCTTCCAGATCAAAGGAAAAGCCACACTTATCAGTTCAGGAGAAAAATTCGATAAGATGAAAGCAATTGTGAACGCTGCAAAACCAGGTCTTCCTGCAAAAACCCTTATAGAAGTCGGGATAAGCGATGTGTTCCAGTGCGCTCCCGGTCCTGCAGCTGGAAAAAAACTTCTGTGAAAATGCTTCTGTTCGGTTAAAATACCCATCATATAGCCAGCAGGTAAATAAGTATTCTCAAAAAGAAGTAAATCTCCAAAATACAGATTCATAGCTGAAGATAAAAACAATCGAGAGTGAGGGAATGGTTGAAAATAAGGGAAAGCCACCAATTTTTTGTGAAAAACTCTGCGTTGTCTGTAAAGGCGCAAGAGCAGGCAATAGTGTCTGCAAATCCATACAGAATCTTGAGCTGAAGATCTTCGGGAAAAACGGCTGTATCTGGGGAGCGGCGAGGACAAAATACTACGGAGTTACTCCTGACAAAAAACTTCCTGAAAGACTTAGAAAATGAGTTGAATGGAAAATTCTTATTGCAGGATGAATTATGGATAGGCTGTAAATTATCTTTTTCACTGGCACTATCCATTTTGTTAATATTTCTTTGTTGACACTTCTGCCATCTCCTCTGGCCTGTCCGCAGCTTTTGCTTAATTATTTAATACTGTTTGATTTTTTCATTTTTGCCCTGCTGGCTTTTGAAACTTAAACTATAAATGTGAATCTGGAATATCTACGCGTAATATGCCTGTATTAAGTATTATTGCCTGCGGGATGCTCGAAGATGAACTTGTACATGTGCTTTCAAGAGACTGTGGTATCAGGCAGCTGATAGTTGTGGAGAACAGGAATAGTTCTGGCTTCCTTCGCAAGCTCAGATCCGGAAATCATATTCCCCGTACAGTTTCTCTGGATAGAGTTCCGATGCTTCTTAATTCAGGATTTAATCCCGATTTTAATTCTATTTCAAAGGTGCTTGTGAAGTTCCCGTTCCTTGGAAAGGTGTATAAAAAAATCGAGTCGAAGAAAATCAGGTCAAAGGCAGTAAAAAAAGTAGATGTGGTTGTAAACCTCCTCAGGCTGGGTCTTCATGCAGATCTTGAGCTGCTGAAGTCCGAAGTATATAAAAACATCCGGGAAATGGCTGCATTTTCCGACGGCATTCTTATTTTCTATGGAACCTGCGGTCATGTTCTTGGAGATCTGGAAAAGGATTTTATAGATATTGAGTGCCCTCTTTTTTTCCTGAAAGACAGAGACGGAGAAACCGTTGAAGATTGTATCAGTGCAGCTCTTGGAGGAAACGATGCTTATGCCAGAGCCATGCTTGAATACAGGGGCAAAGGTACCATTTATCTGACTCCTATGTGGGCTTCGAGCTGGAAAAGCCTGGAAAAGGAATCAGGAAGCAAGGATTTCAATTACAGGTATTTGAAGAATCCAGGGTATTGTCTGGCTGCAAAAATAAATACCGGAATTCCATACAAGTCGGATTTTTATCAGAATGTTCAGGAGTTTGCCCTGACCTTTGGTATGAAAATTATTGATATCAAGGGAAGTGCTGAAATTGCTGAGCAGTCCTATCTTGCTGCAATGGAGGCAATCGTCAGGAAACCGTGAAACAAAATTTCTTAAAAATTATAATTTTGGTCTATATGTAGTCAAATACCAAAAATTAAGTTTTTAATATTTCTTATTTAAGTTCCTTCTCATTATTTTTCAGAAATTATTAAATTAAATAGAAGAAGTTTAAGATATACATTTTTAAATTTATTTATTATGTTTACTAACTCTTATATAGTTTCTACTCTTTTAATAATAATCAATATATTAACCTTCAAGCTCCTCTTTACTTTTAAGCTGTTGGGGGTATCGCGATAGATATTAGCAAGAAAGTTCTTATTATCACCCTCTTAATTTTTACAATTCTCACAGCATCATTCACATTTACACATAACATGCAGCTGTCCAACTTTTTGGAGCTTGAACAGACTGATACATTAGAGAATGTAGAAAGGGTGCAGAACGCTGTTGCTACAGAGCAGAGTTATCTTGATTATATTGTTCAGGACTGGGCCTGCTGGGACGATACCTACCAGTTTATTGATGACACAAATCAGGACTACATAGATGTTGATCTGCAGAATCAGACACTTGCTGGAATTAATGTTAATGTTATGATTTTTGTTGATAATTCCGGCGAAGTTGTTTATGTAAAATCTGTGAATACCCATACTGTAGAAGAAGCCCCTGTCCCTGAAAAACTTCTTGCAATGATAGAAGATGGCAGTCTTCTTACAAAAGGAGAAAATGACACTATAAGCGGTTTTGTTTTACTTGATGAAGACCCCATGTTTATTGCATGCCACCCCATACTCACAACAAATTATGAAGGACCTTCAAAAGGTACTCTCATTTTCGGAAGATATTTTGATGATGCTTTACTTGAATCTTTTAAAATAGTTACCCGATCTTCTCTTTTAATGTACAGGACAGACGAACAAATGCCTGCGGACTTTCAGATGAAAATCAAAAATGTTTCGGAAAATCCGGAAAAAATTGTGGTTGAACCTCTTGGTGAAAATAAGATAGCAGGTTATTTTGGATTAAAAGACATAAATGGTCAGCTTGCCCTGCTTATCAGGGCAGATTTTCCAAGAGAACTTTATTTACACAGCAAAAAAACCCTTAATTACATGTATTTTTTCCTGCTTTTGACCGGACTTATGACAGGAGTCGGAGTCAAATTTGCGCTTGATAAATTATTTGTTTCAAGATTAGTACAGATTGATGATTTTGTTACAAAAGTCCGGTCGGAAAAAGATCTTTCCAAAAGGTTATCACTGGAAGACGATGATGAACTATATCGCCTCTCAAGAGAAATAAACGGGATGCTGAATGAAATTTATCTGGCAGAGCAGGAATTAAAAGCTCAGGCACGAGAAAAGAAAGTTCTGCTTGACTCACTAAACGAACTGGCAGTTTTCGTGGATCCGGAACTTAAAATTATCTGGGCAAACAAAGCTGCACTCGAATATATGAACACGGACCTTGAAAAGGTAAAGGGAGTCAGTCTTAAGGACGCTCCTGGTATAAATGCCCCTCTGGTTGAAGATCTGAATTTTGAACAGATCTTTGTTACAGGTGAGAAGAAATCAGGAGAGTTTGCCGCAAAGGACGGAAAGGTCTGGTTTGCGCAGGCAATTCCTGTGCCTGATGAACAGGGGAATATCATAGGGATTCTCCAGACGTGCTGGGATATTACTGAAAGAAAAGAAGCGGAGAGGCTTCTCCATGAGAAGCAGATAGCAGAAGTTGCAAACCGTACCAAGAGCGAATTCCTGGCCAACATGAGTCATGAGCTGAGAACCCCGCTTAACTCAATAATAGGTTTCTCAGACCTTTTGTACGAAAAGATCTATGGGGAGCTTAATGAAAAACAGACAAAAGCCATAGGAAACATCTCCCGGAGTGGAAAGCACCTTCTTAACCTGATTAATGATATTCTTGATCTTTCCAAAGTGGAAGCCGGAAAGCTCGAACTTGATTACAGGGAGTTTGAACTTGCTGGAAAGCTCAATTCAATGAAAAATTTGCTGTCTCCTATTGCAGACCGGAAAAACATTGAAATTAATATCGATGTGGACAGGGACCTTAACACTATCCGTGCTGACGAAGCCAGATTTGCTCAGATCATGTATAATCTTATGGATAATGCTATAAAATTCTCGCATGAAAATGGAATTGTAAACGTAAGAGCAGAAAAGAAAGGGGATTTTGTAGAAGTAACTGTCAGGGATAATGGAATAGGAATAAAAGATGAAGACCAGCACAAACTCTTTAAACCTTTCAGCCAGGTAGACTCATTCTCTTCAAAAAAATTCCAGGGCACAGGGCTTGGTCTCTCACTGGTTAAACAGATTGTTAACCTTCACGGAGGCCAGGTCTGGTTTAGCAGCAAAATAGATGAGGGAAGTACCTTTGCCTTTACAATTCCTGTATACGGAAATAACAAAAACGACGGCAATGATAAAGTAAACCTGCTGGACAAAGAATTGGATGGATCTGAAGATTCAGGAGAAAAATGAGAATAGAAGCTGATTTAGAGTTCTTTAAAAAATAAATGATTTCGGGCAGAAATTTTTCATCTGTCGCTTAATAAGTAGGTTCCTCGATTTCCTGGCAGGAATCAAAAACCAGGGATGGAGCTTTTATTACATACATCTCCACCTTACTTGTTTCCGCTCCATAAGCTTCTATCTCATAGGGCGGCACTTCCTCTCTCTGGAAGCTTAAAAGTTCTCTCAGAGTAAAAACTGCGTACTGACTTTTTCCTTTCCTGGATTCTCTTAACTGGTCGTAATCGAAACAGAGATCGTCATAGCTTACTACATGCCTGAACCACTCAACAGGTATAGGAAGGCGGGAAAAAAGCGGGATTGCAGATTTGAAATAATTCCTGCAAACTTCTTTTCTTGATAACTGACACCAGTCATCCAGTGTAAAATTTACTTTCCCGGCTTCAACTGTAAAAATCACAGGATAAATTTTACAGATTAAAGGTTTGAAATCCCTGCACTCACACACTTCAGTTTTTCTGTTTAAAAAAGGACATAATTCTCCAAGTTTCAATACATGAATGAGAGTACCGTCACCCATTTTCAAAATGTCCAGGTACCTGAGTTTGAATTCAGAAACACTTATACCCATTTTTTTTGCCATATATTCCTTTTCTCCAGGAAGCAGGGTGCCTATTTTATTATGCTCGCAAGCCCCTCCACATTTACTGCAGACCTTAAAAGTATTCTGATTGCTTCCACTGAATGTCCTATGAAAATTCTCATACATGTTCATGGGTATTTTCTTGAATATCAATCTAAAAACCTCAATTATGTGAAACCGGGTATATTGGTTATATTTTTTTTAAGTCATATTTACGTTTATGCCTCAAGATTACTTTTTTTGCCCCGATAGTAAAAAAATTAACAGGTTTGATTTCAGAAAAAAATATCAATAAATTTATGGTCTTTTTAATGCAAACCTTGCATGAAAAATTTCTTCTGTAACACAACTTTTTTGTAATTTTAATTACATAAAATAAAAAATTAATTAGCAGGATGTATTTGATTAAAGAAAATTCTGAATAATCATCATGAAAAACATTAGCTTATTTTTAATTTAACCTGCTAAATTGAGCATAAAAGTGCACAGCTTACAGCTTCAGAACTTTAAGCTTAAGGTAAATATTTCAAAGAATTTTTCTTTAAACCTCTGCCCTGAATTCCGGGATTTCACAAAAATATTTCTTATTTTATTCCTGCTTTTTTCTATGTAGAGAAAATCATGCAGTCAGGGCAAAAACTGTATATAATTCTAACATCAATAAAATGCACGAATGTTTATCCTCAGAATCTGAAATAGTATATAATGTATTTTTCTATGTCTCTTCAATAACTAATAATGTATTGATTTTGAACATGCGTCTGGAGCATATAAAAAATTATGCGGAATTAGCAACCTTTATATATTTTTTGATTTTATTTTTGATGTATATATCTGCACTTCATGTTTCATAGATGAACTTATTATTATACCATGTTGCAGGTGCAGGTTTTTACTTCCGGCAGTTTGTTGGTGATGTAATGGATGTTAGTAAAAAACTGATGATAGTTACTTTCTCTATGTTTGCTTTATTTACTGTACTTTTAATAATCGCATCCCATACCATCCTGCTGGCGAGTTTCTCCGACCTTGAAGCCCAGGACACCACCAAAAATACCGGAAAAATCGAACAGGCAATAGCCTCGGAAATATTGTCCATTGACAGGACAGCAAGGGACTGGGCCTGGTGGGATGATACTTATAATTTCATTAAAACCTCCAGCCCTAAATACATAGACTCGAATCTGGACAACGGTACTCTTTACAGTCTGGACCTCAATGTCATGCTTTTTGTAAACAGGTCTGGAAACATAATTTATCCGCTGTCTGTTGATCTGGTAAACGAAACCGAGGTTCCTGTACCTGAAGGGATTCTTGAGGGAATTGCCAGTGGGACCCTAACAGCCAATAGCGATACCGATTATATACATGGAGTCGTCCTCCTTGATGAGGGGCCGATGCTTGTCGTTTGCCGTCCAATTCTTAACGGCATAGGTAAAGGTCCTTATGATGGGACTCTTATTCTTGGAAAATATATTGACGACTCTTACATCTCTTCTCTTGAAGAGCGTACCAATGCATCTCTTGAACTCTTCACTTTAAACGAGGAAATGCCGCCGGACTTTCAAGACATATTTGATGAAGCTGTAAATGCAAGGGGCAGTGTTTTTAGAATACTTGGGGATGAAAGAGTAGCCGGGTATTTTGCATTAAGAAATACTACCGGAGAACCTGTAGCCCTCATGAGAGCCGATTATCCCCGTGAACTCTATTCACAGGGCAAAAAGGTTCTGAATTATATCTACGCTTTTCTGCTGATCAGCGGAATTGCCATAGGAACTGCAACCAAGTTCAGTCTGGATCGCCTTCTTGTTTCCAGGTTAATTGCTATTGACAATTTTCTTGGCAAGGTAAAGATAGATAAAGATACCTCAAAGCGGCTGGAAATGGAAGGGGACGATGAGATTCAAAGGCTTTCAAAAGGTATCAACGATATGCTTTCCAGCATAAGACTTGCCGAGCAGGAGATCAAGGCACGGGAATATGAGAAAAAATTTATTCTCGATTCCCTCGAAGAGATTGTGGTTCTAAGGGACACGGATTTTAAAGTTCGCTGGGCAAACAAGGCTGCCCTTAAAAATCAGGATCTTCTAATCGGGGAAGCTAAAGAACCTCCATCTGGCAACCTGCAGGCTAGGGATAAAGAGAAATTCCAGCAATCTCAGGCACCCATATGGAATGATCAGGAGTTTACCTCTCCGGAGGGAAAGACATGGCTTCTCAGGTCAAAGCCCCTGTGTGACGAAACCGGAAATCCCATTGCAGTTCTGGAAACCGGAGTGGAAATAACGGAACGGAAGAAATATGAAATCGAGCTCTTCCGTGCAAAGCAGGATGCAGAGATCGCAAACCATGCCAAGAGCGAGTTCCTTGCAAACATGAGCCACGAACTTAGAACCCCTCTTAATTCAATAATAGGTTTTTCTGACCTTCTGTATGAAAAAGTATATGGAGAACTTAATGCAAGGCAGCTCAAGGCTGTAGGGAATATTTCAAGCAGTGGAAAACACCTGCTGAGCCTCATCAACGAGATACTTGACCTCTCCAAAGTAGAAGCCGGAAGCCTTCAACTTCACTACAGCATGTTCTGGCTGGCAGAAGCATTTGCTGAAGTCCGGGATATGCTGTTTCCACTTGCTGCCAGCAGAGGGATAAAAATAGAGCTTGAGATTGAAAAGAACCTGCCAAGGATTTATGGAGATAGGGAAAGGCTTACGCAGGTACTCACCAACCTTATGACAAATGCGGTTAAATTTTCAAATGATAACGGCTGTGTAAAGGTAAAAGCATGGCAGAACAGCAATTTTATCAATGTAGCTGTCTCAGATGAAGGAATAGGTATTGCGGCAGAGGATCACGATAAGCTCTTCAAGCCTTTCAGCCAGATAGACTCTTCTTCGTCTAAAAAGTATCAGGGAACCGGACTTGGCCTTGCTCTTGTGAAGGAAATTGTACAGCTTCACGGCGGCACTGTCTGGTTTGAAAGTGAACTCGGAAAAGGGAGTACCTTTGGTTTTTCGATCCCCCTCTCCGGCAGAAAAGAATAACTTCAAACTTGAATCAAAAAAAGTTCAGGGTCGGAATATCAGAACCGACCCGAATTCATCCCCTGATAGCTTTTCGGTACGTTATTCCATGACACCGGTGCATTTCCAGACCGGGTTCCTAAATCTATGAAATACTCGTTATTGTAGTAGTACCAGATTTCCACAACCGGATATGTACTATTTTTGTATTCATCATAGTCGACCTCTGATGAATCTGCAGGTATCAGTTCTGAACTGTCGTCATCATAGTAAGGTCCGTCAGTCGGGTCCAGAGGAAACCATTCCCCGTCCTCATAAACCTCTACCCAGGCGTGCCCGCCGCTAACGTCTCCGAAGTCAACCTGTCCTATGGCAACTCTCACCGTGCTCTCGTTGTATTCTCCCGAAGCTATCAGAAGGGAAGCTAGAGTATTTGCCTGTTCTTCACAATCGCTGGCAGGTTTACCATAAACAGGGTTGCTGGAATATGAAGGTGTATCTTCCAGGAATTCAGCAGGTGTGAGCCACTTTTCTTCCTCATCATTCAGAGTTTCATCTGATACCCAGGTCCAGGTGAGGGCTGCATCGTAAATCTCATATTTGTCATCGAGGTCATTTTCCTCGAGGTAAGATTCTACAGCTTCATCGTCCGGGGTAACATAAGTCTGGTAACTGGATGTGGATGTTATGTTCTCATACTGAAGTGACTGTTTTTCCATGAGTTTATCCAGTTCCTCCCTGTCAGGGATTCCCCTTCTTACAGGCACTCCCCTGGTGAGATCAGGGGCCATCTGTCCAGGGCTTTCCTTCCTGAAAACCGGAGGGATATTCTGCACCACAGGCTGCCTATTTTGCATCATGTTTACCTGCCTTGCAGGCAGACTGAGTTTCCAGTCCCAGTTTCCAGAACTATAGTCACCATTTTCAATGAAATTAATTAAATCGAAGACTCTGCTGTCCGAAATCCGGCTTCCAATAGGCGAACAGCAAGAAATGTTACCTTTTACAGTGTCCTCAGAAGTAACATCCCTGGAGATAGCCTCATAAATACTGGTTATGCAATCTGTTTTCTGGGAAATCTCAGAATTTCCTGCCTCCAGGTTTTCGCAGGCACAGACAGATGCTGTCATTAAAAAGACAGCCAGTAAAATTATACCAATTCCCTTCATTCTGTTACCTACCATCCTGTTTGATCTTATTTCAATTTAGGGTAATGTTTCCCTTTTCATTCTTACACAAAGTCCAAATTTCATACTTCAGATTCTAGATGCTTCTGGTTCAGCCCCTTAAAGGCTCCGAAGCTTCTTCATAATATTTATACAGCTCTCTCCCCCAATACAAAGCCCTGTCTCCCGTACAGGTAATTAGCTGGCCGTCCAGTCTGCCGTTATTCTGAGACAGTTCTATTGCCATAAACCGTTCCGTCACTACAAAAGCAGGAAGATTTACATCCCTGCTGCAAACAAATATTTTCGTGTTTTCAGCTCCCAGCAGTGTTTTCATTTCAACAGGGCAGTTCTTTAGCAGTCTTTCAGCTACTGGCTCTGTCACACATAAAGTGAGTTTCATTCCTTTTCTCGCAAATTCTGAATAAAGGGATGGGATTTCCGGGTGCATGCATGAGAAGAAAGCAAAAATCTCCTCTGAAATCCTTAAATTCTTCATAACCCTCTGCGGAATTTCGAATATATGGGCTTCATCAGGTTCAATCAGTTCAAACTGGTCCAGTTCTTCAAGTCTTCTCAGCAAAAAATCAGGTATAGGGTTAAGATCATGTTTTTTCCAGTAATCGATATTTCTCTCAAAGAAAGCCAGTAAGTCAATTAGCTCTTTCAGATTTTCGACAATTGGCACTGCCATATCTGATAACTTATATTCTCCCCTTTCCTCTTCCAGAAGTCCAGAGTCTAACAGTTTTTTTATCTGAATCTTTAATGATATGGGACTTATGTCAAGTAAAGCTGCTATCTCCTCAAAACTTCCCTGTTTCTTTTGTATAAGTAAGAGTATATCTCTCCTTTTTTCTGAGAGAACTCCCATGTCGATAAGATTCATTTTATCCCATTCTTCGCCTTTTTTTAGAAAAAATTAAGAAAGTATTGACACTTTTTTTCAAATTCTTTCAGGTTATTCGTACCTCAATGCGTCTACTGGCTTTAGTTTTGATGCCCTGTACGCCGGGACCACTCCTGAAGCCACACCGATTACGATTGCAAGGATAAGCCCGAAAGCCATAAGATCAGGTGCGAGATACAGGCCTGAACTGCTTCCTCCTCCCATCATGCTCATGCCAAGGTAAGGGAAGAGAGTTGAAACGAAAGCGCCCAGGATAACTCCCAGTATGCCTCCAACAAGCCCTACCATTGCAGAGTTAAAGAGGAAAATCATAAGTATATCCCTGTTTTTTGCTCCGATGGCTTTCATGGTGCCTATCTCCTTTGTCTTTTCGAGGACAGAAGTGAACATGGTATTTGCAATACCCACTGCCCCTACGATGAGAGACACAGCTGCAATAGCTCCGAGGAAGAGGGTCATCGAACTCGTCATCTCGGTAACGGATTCAGCCATAGATTTTGAGGCGCTGACAGAGAAGTCCTGGTCGTCTTCCCGGATAATTCCCCTTGAAATCATGAGCTTCTCCTCAATATCTTCCATCAGTTCGTCCACAAGGTCTTCACTCCTGGCTTTTACCGTGATTGTATCGTAGACATCTTCTTCTGCGTCGTCAATCAGGTTTACTGCCGCATCAATCGGCATGTAAATGCTTCTGTCACCCTGGCCTTCTTCGGTAAGGATACCAACAACCCTTACTGATTTTCCATTGATTGTTATTACCTGATTGATTCCAATCTCCTGGTCATAAGTTTCAGTAGCAACGCCGCTTCCTATAACTGCCACGTATTTATCTGACGGCTCAAGTAGCCTTCCTGACTGTGTTTCGAGTGTGGTCATGTACTGCCAGACCTGCGGGTCGACTCCTGTGATTGTCATAGTTGCATTTTGCCCTGCATAAATCACAGGTTCGCTGCCGGAAATCTGCCCTGCAATGTACTCTATACCGTCCAGGCCCTGAAGTGCGTCAATGTCATCATCGGTTAGTTCGACATCAGTTGTCGTACCTCCTGGCCCTCCGCCTCCAGGACCGGGCATGTTTGACGATGCTTTTGTATATCCCGGAGAGATGGTTATAAGAGTCAGGTCCATTTCAGCAAGCCTGCTCTGAACCTGCTCTTCCATAGCATCCCCGAGGGAGAGGATGCCTACAACAGACCCGATCCCTATAACTATCCCAATAATGGTCAGCCAGCTACGGAGCTTGCTGTGCACAAGCATGTTCAGGCCCATTTTCAGGTAGGTTGAATTTCTCATTTCGCATCCTTCCGTTTTCTACCGTTTATTTTTCAGTCTCACTGAGCTTTAAGGTCGGAGTTCTGTTCGTCAGGCTTCTTGTTCCCGGATTTTTTCTCTTTCATTAACTGTATCTTTTCCTGTATTTTTTTCCGGTAAACAAATGCTCCGCCTGCAAGGACTATTATTGCAATATATGGCAGGTACGAACTGATTCCACTGCGGTTTCCTGGTCCTCCTGTCGGTGTCGTCATAGATCCGCCGGTAATCTCAAGTTCTACTTCTTTATCAACGGTTATTCTTTCTCCTTTTGCATCCGTGTATTCAATCTGGACTTTCAGGGGTTTGTTTTCAACAGAAGCAGCAGTTAAGTTTCCACTTTCAGCAGCTTGTGCAGCACCCGGTGTTCCCTGACCACCTGGAGCTCCTTCTGAGCTACCTGAACTGCTTACGTCAAAGGAAGCAATTGTGTAATCTCCTTTCTCCAGATTTCCTACAATTTTTGAGGAACTTCCCGATACCTTGTAATTTTCCTGGTCCGGAATTGACACTTTCACTGAGTATGCGATATTGTTTCCCACGTTTGCAACTGAAAGCGAAATCTCTCCCTCATCACTTTCAGAGAACGATACATCGAAATCAGTTTCTCCGCCTACGAAAACTCCGGCTGTAGTATTGATAGTTTGCTCATTTGAGTCGTAGTCTTCAAGTTTGAGATTTATATCCAGAGTGTAAAGTCCAGGATCTGCATTTACATCTGCCATTACGGCGTAAGTAACATTTACTGATTCACCTGCATCGAGATATTTGATGTACTTTGTATTATCAGAGTAGACAGGGAGGATAACGCCTTCCGGGTCGGTCCAGGAAATAACCATGTTTTTCAGAGGTGACGTTCCGGTGTTTGTTACTATGAACTCAAGAGTCTCTTCTTTTGCAATGTCAATATTTGCTTTGTCAATGGTTACAATCTGGGCATATTCTTTGCCCCTCACATCAATAGTAACGGTTTTCTTAGTTGTGTAAGTGGTTGATGAAGATCCGGATCCGCTTTTATAGGTCGTAACGATATCCACATCATATGTACCTGCAGATGCATTGGAATCTGTCATGAGCTTGAATTTGAGGACTCCTCCTTCATCGTCGTCCTGCCTTGCATTCAGATAAGAAATGCTTTTTTTAAGGGATTGTCCTGAAATCTCGGTAAAAGGGTATTCAGGATTGACGGTTACAGTAATATCTTTTACATCCTTTGTACCCACGTTCTGGACACTGACAGTGAGTTCAACAGGTTCTCCGGGGCGAGCAGTGTCAGGGTTCTGGTTTGTCAGGTTAACCCGCAGATTTGAAGAGTTTATATTTCCGTTGGATGCGCCCAGTGCTGTTCCAGCTCCCAGGTATATGAATACTGAAAATAACAGCAAAGCTGTTAGTAAAGAAAATTTTCTCATTTTTATTCCTCAATTCAGATTAGGTTCGTTTTTCGTATCTGGTTCGTTTTTCTTGCGCTCTTCGATTTTTTCAATTTCTCCATCCCTGATGTATACAACTCTGGTTGCGTATTTCACCAGGTCAAGGTCATGGGTAACGATGATGATTGTTTTTCCTTCTCTTGCGTGAAGCCCGTCCAGAAATTCCAGGATATAGTCCCCGGTTTTTGTGTCCAGGTTTCCTGTAGGTTCGTCTGCCAGGATAATAGGCGGGTTTACAGCCAGAGAACGGGCTATTGCAACCCTCTGCCTCTGGCCTCCAGAGAGCTGGGAAGGAAGGTTCTGTTTTTTGTGCGAGAGCCCTACGATATCAAGCAGATATGCTGCTTTTTTCCGGGCTACCTGCCTGTCTTCCTCCTGAAATTCCATAGGCAGGAGAACATTTTCTTCCGTGCTCAGTGTGGGAAGAAGGTTGAAACTCTGGAAAATGAATCCTATCATCTGACCGCGGATGCGGGCAAGCTCGGATTCGTCAAGTTCCGATATGTCCTTTGAATTCAGGAAAACTGTTCCTTTTGATGGAATATCCAGGCAGCCCAGCAAATTCATAAGTGTACTTTTTCCGCTTCCGCTGGGACCCAGGACAATCAGAAACTCCCCTTCGTAGATTTCCAGGTTTATCCCTTTCAGAGCTGCAAACTCGGCCTCACCCATCTGGTATATTTTCCAGACATCGGTCAGTTTGATCAACGGATCCTTTTCATTCTGGGTGATTCTGTTTGTTCCTGAAACTTTGAAAGAACCATCTGCTGAGTTGATGTAAGGATTGTTGTTTAGACCCTCCCCAGGATCATTACCCCCGGATACATTATCTAATTCATCGTTGAAACTCGCCGCTTTTTCGAGCGAATTCATAATTTTTGTGGGATTCAGTTTCGTTTTAAATGTTTCTATTATTTCGCTAAGTGTCATGAATCGAATACCTCTAAAAGCCAGTCATATCTGGTGTAATTTTTCAGGCTGAACTGAATCTTTTCAGAGTAGCTTGAATTTGATTTTTTTCGTTCTTCTGCCCCCCCTATCATTTCTCACTACCATTTTATGCTAAGATCTGAAGCCCTTCCCCAGGGCGTCAGATTGGTGGCAACTTAGAACTTACTTTATTTGTTGTTTCTGTGATTGTAATACATAGTATGATATCTTTTGTTGTGGTCTAGTTGGACCTCATGATCTGGCCCAATTAGACTCGATGTGGTTTAATGAGGTCTTTGACAGGTCAATGAGGCACCTGCATGATGCTGGCGCCTCATCTTCTGGGGTGTAGGGTTTCTGTTTTGACTGCTCCTCTCCTTTGTTCCTGAACAGGTAACACCTGGGTGTTGTGAAGGGTTTCCAGTTTTCTGGTGGCGAGGTATCTTGCCAGGTGTTAGTCCTGTTTACTCCTCTCTGACTGAAACGCCTTTTAGACAGGCGCTCTGTCAGCTGACTGCTCAGGAGGGACTTGAGGCAGTCAACCCCATCATGGGCATTTAATAATAAAAGCATACTTAACTCAAAAAAGGAAATATATTCAATGAATTTAGCAATGAAGCTTTTCTAAGAGGATTTGGAACAATTTATTCTTTAAATCTCCTTTAATCAGTATTTGTGATCCATATAAAGTATTATTATCTGTCACGATTATTCGATTCCCTAATTGCGATTCGCCCGAGTTGCGATTCGCCCGAGTTGCGATTCGCCCGAGTTGCGATTCGGGAGCTCGCTGTCCTTTTCGCTGCGCTCAAGAGGACTAATTTTTGGTTTAGAATATTCGCTTTGCTACCTCAAGAGGACTAATTTTTGGTTAATTAATTGATTCAAAACTCTTGACCAGTGCAGCAGTAATAGATATACTGGTTCATTCTTTAACGTCCGGCGAAGGAGAGCGGTCTTGCAGATGAAATGAGAGAAAGGTCAGCAAGTAAAAACATGGGATAAATTTTAGATTTGGTGAAGCAAAGCGGAAGTAAACTCAATTACAGTCCTTTTATTGGAAGAGCCGCTAGAAGGCTGGCAGATCTATTATGATTTTGTAAGATCGGGAAAAGTATACCGGACATTTTTATTTTTACATGTTCATGATAGCCTCAAAAATTTATTATATGTGTTCGATTTTTCTAACCTGGTGGTTTTGAGAATAAAAAAGCCGAATATTATTTCATTAAGGTTTAGGGTCTATAAGAAACTTTTAAATCTTGATTAATGCTTTAATATAGCCTTGAATTTAAAAATAGATTGCTTTTCTCCTCCTTTTTTGTAAGTATATTTATCTCTTTTTCTGGCAATTAGGGGGTTGTACAGCGGTAAGCTGAGTTAACAGCGCAGCCGCAATTGATAGTATTAACTGAAGAATTAATTATAAAAATAGAATATAGATATTAAGGCTGATATAAATTTAAACGTTACAACGGAGTAACAGTATGAATCGAACAAAACTTAATTACGTCGTAGACCTCGCCTTCCTCATTCAGTTTGTGCTGGTAGGTTATTCAGGTATATTATTGCTGATTGACGGATATGGGGTGTCCCATTTCTGGAAGTTTATTCATGTGAAGATTGGGATTTTATCACTGGTCTTCTTTACTATCCACCTTGTACTGCACTGGGCCTGGTTAGTGTCAAATTCAAAGAAGTGTTTCGGTATAAATGAAAAAGTAAAGGCTGATGAGATCATCGAAGCAAAATATACCAACCTGGATTAAGGATGTAGAAAAAAAGGAATATCAAAGTCAGCGAAATATTAGAGTCAGCGAAATATTAGAGTCAGCGAAATATCAGAGTTAGCGAAATATAAAGATGGGAATTAAAACAAGTTAGGGATGTGGATTGAACTTTATCTTTCCTCATCCCGAATGATTATAACGTTTCCGCGTCCCCGCTTGAATTTTTCAATCAGCTCTCTTCTTTCAAGGTCTGCAAGCATGAGGCTGACTTTTCCTTCAGAATACTTCAATTTGCTGCGGAGGTCTTTCTGCGTAATCCGTCCGCCCTGGCCCCGGATTATGTCCATAATTTCCTGAAGGTCTGATGGAAGGGGGAGATTCTTTTTAACTGCAGGGGTCTCTGTCTCGAGCATCTTTCCCGGCTCTGGCTCCGGTACAGGTTCTTTAAGGAGTGTTTCTTCAAGATCTGTCTCGTCGGGAGGCATTTCTTCAGCAAAGGCTTCCTTGTCTTCTATTTCTACATTGAAGCCTGAACCTTCTGGAAATTGAGTTTCTATGTGCTTTACCGGGATTTCCATTTCGGTTTTCTGCTCTACTTTTTTGGCGGGTTCTTTTGCTGATATTTCAGGCGCGCTCACAGGCACGGAAAGTCTTTCGGTTTCATATTCTGCCTTTTCTTCCAGAAGCCTGCTTTTTTCAAGTTTATTTGTTTCAGGATGATGCTTTTTCAGTCTCTTATTTTCGGGCGCCTTTTTTTCTGTAATTTTATGTTTCTGGAAAGCGTAGCCTCCAGCCAGAAGTAAAGACAACATAAGGGCTGCAATGAAGTAATAAATTGTTGAAGAAGTGGATACGCCATTAGTTCCACTGGTTTCAGTGGCACTTACATCAGCTATTGTGTCATTTTCTTCAGGATTTTCAGAAGTTTTTTCTCCTGATTCTGAACTCTCCATAAGTTCTGAATAAACGGGAACGAGCAGAAGATCAACATTATAGCTCCCATTCCCTTTAACTTCAATAGCCTTCTCGGCTGCTTTAATTAGGGTACTGTTTTCATAATAACTGGCTGTAATAAGATAATCTCCGGGTTCCAGTTCAAAAGAGTACAGGCCATATCTCGCCACCATGGACTGGGAAGGTGTGGAGTTTACTTCAACCAGAGCATTTTCCAGAGGTTCGAAGGTGTCCCAGCTGTACACTCCTCCATTAATCGTGGCTGTGTTGTTGTCTGCTATGGCAGGTACTGCAAGAAGTGCCAGAGCAGCAACGCAGATAATATAGACATTCAGATTCATTTCTATCAGGAAACCCGGTTACGGTTTGAGTTCACTATTTTTAAGATTTTATTCTTATATCTTTTCCATAACTTTACGAATTCTCTTTAATAAAGTAAATTCATCTCGATAAATTTTATTTTCCTCAATGAAATTTCTTTTATTCCTGCTTCCGGACCATGCATACCCACCGGGTGAATATTATCTCCCTTCTTTTCTGGTTCCTTATCTCCCTTCTTCTCTGGTTCCTGGATCATTCCCTGCTGATCAAATAACGAATCTGCTGCCCACTGCCCTTCTTTCTTCATTTCGTTGTTTTCAACGCTATAGGTTCCGTTTCCAAAGAAGGAAGCATATCCTTCTCCCTCTGCCTCAACAGTAATATTTTCACCATTAAGCATGATTGTCTTGCGAGGGCCGGAAACTTCCAGATCCGCAGACTGTATATGATATACAAAAATGTTATCCGGAATATCATGTCCTTCTTTAATTTCAAGTACATAATCCCCTTCGATTTTGATAATTGAGTCCGGGGACATTACTGCTATTTCACCATTTTCAAGGTGAAGCTTGAGATCAAAACTGCCCATCAGGGCAACTTTCCCTTCACCCGTTGCATTGAGCCGGGCTGTTTCGTTCAACTCTTCACTCCCGGGCATCACGAGCTTGAATTCGTCAAATATATCTTTAAGAACCAGGCTGGCCTGGACCATACTATTCTGTGACTGAATAAGATTATCCTTTATTGTGTTTTCGTCTTCGCCTGATGAAGATTCTGCAAGCTCAAGGTAATGTTTTGCATCTTCTACATAACCATTGTATTCTTCAGTCAGGGATTCAAGCCTGCTCACGTCCTTTCCCTGGTCCTTGAGGTACTGAATTCCTGGCTCAAGCCTTTCAGATATAGCTTCTGCTTTTTCGATGTTCTCGCCAAGCATGAACGCCGCATCCTGAAGAATGCGGGATGAATCCTGGACTTCAGGCAGACCTGAAGGTGCACCTTGAGGACCTGGCATCTCTTCTCCCTTAAGGAGTCCGGCGTAGGGATAAAATATGCTTCTGTAAAGGTCCCCTTGATGTTTATATGCAAAAGGATGTGCCTGTGACTCAACACAACCTGAAGTTGCGAGAACTCCTGCAAGTATTAGAATCAAGGACAAGATTTTTAAGGACAAGAATTTTATTTTCATACTGGTCTATGCCTTCTGTTAATAATCGCTGGACTATACATTGGTTTATTGTTTTTATATATTAAAATTTGGTTCAAGTCTGAGAATTTTACTCGAAAATGTATACTTTTATACATTTACATCCCGGTCTCACAATAGATTCCTGAAAACTCCGAAGCATTCTTCCCCTCCGGACTTTTCATATTGTGTTTCTGAGCATAGTTAATATGAGAGACATATCCGGACTTTTCTTCCCGGGCAAAAGGATAATCGTTTTTCCAACTGTTTCATATACCTTTATTTCTCTCCCTTTCCTGCTCCATTTTACCTGCCTTACCCTTATCAGCCCGACTTCCAGAAGAGAATCCAGGTTATATTTGAGGGTATTAAGGCGCACTCCAAGTTCATCTGCGATATCAGCTGCAGACATTGAATTTCTGTCAAGTAATTTGAGAATCCTGATCGAAGTCTCATTAGAAAGAATCCGGGCAATTTTTCGGGAGTCTTCGGAAATTTGCAGGATCAACAATTTTTCCTCCGGGTTTTCAGGCATTTTTTTATCTCTGGTATGTCTGAATTAAAGATAGCTTAATAATTTCTATACTCGCATTTAATCATATATGGTCAGAAATATCCCTGGCCGTCATTTGCAGGTCTACAGTACATATGGTCTCGATTATTTTTTCAGCCGGGTATTTCTAGCCGCATAACATGAAATAACACGGTGTGAAAGCGCATTTGAGGGTTTATTGGGTGAGATTGGGCTGGATGACGTACCATCAGGATATTCCTGACCGAAGATGCTGTATCTGGATATAAAGATAAAAGCATACTTACTCTCTTTTGAGGTATTTGGTTTAAAAATCACCCTTTAAGAGAGCTTATTTTCACATTTAATGCTTTATAATTCTTAAATATGAGGTTCTGAGTGCCCGAAACTCCGGAAATTTTGAGCATGGTACGTGCAGGTAAGAAATGGTGATACAGGTATGGGCAAAATTTGTAATTGATCCTGCCAGTCTTATAGTTTCTGTGCTCCGGTTAAAGCTCATTGTTGATATTATCTCTTTCTGATCCTGAGTTTATCTTCTTCATTCAAATGCCAGCCTATCACCTGACATATGTATAAATTTGCCTATGTTGATTATGCGGATTATTTTGGCTTTAATAAGCATTAAATTCTAATTTTAAGCTTAATTCTTAGATTATGGGTTAATAAAAGCTTTTTTTCTAAATTAAAATCCATATTTTTCTCTATTCCTGAAAGTAAGCTTATATTTAAATCAGCTGATTACTGCAATATCAAGCGGTGAAAAGCTGCCTTGATCAAACAAAGTAAATTAAACGAGTAATTAACGGAGGTATATACTGTGAAAAAACAATCAATAAAGTCAGTTGCCAGTTTTGCAGTGGTACTGATGGTCTTAAGTATTATTCCTTCTGGTGCTCTTGCTTCAGAAAACGGGACCTGTGCAAATCAAACAAATTCAACAGATGACGGATTTGGAAAGATGATACCAGGAGGCATGAGACATGGGGGAGCAGGGCACTATGGGATGCATGGTATGGTCTGTCCTGCTGAAAACATAACCGAAGAAAATTTCACAGAAATTCAGGCCAATATCCTGGATTCAATTAGCGAAAAGATTGCTGAACTTCAAAATATGTACAGTAATGTAAGTGAGGCTTCAACTGCTGAAGAATTGAATGAAGTATTACTTGCAGAAAGGCAGGCAAAAGCTGAAGGGAGGGTCCCATGTGAAAATGGCAGATTCCCAGGTAAAATGTGCTTCCCCTGCTTCTTTGAAGTCGAGAACGTAACTGATGATAACTTTACTGAGGTCCAGGCTGAAATAGTTGATTCCATCGGAAATATGACTGAGGTGCTCAACGAGAAGCTGGAAAACACAACTGATGAAAACATGACTTCTATGCTCAATGAACAGATAATTGAGCTTGAAGAATTGTCCGCTGACGTAAGTGAAACTTCCAGCGCAGCTGAACTGAAAGAAGTCATATTAACTTATATGAAAACTCAGGCTGTTGAATCCATAGAAAAAGAAATTGAACACATTGAGGCCAGAGTAAGCGAGAGTGAAAACTCCACCGACGATACTGATGAGAATCTTACGGAACTCAATGATAAAATTACAGAACTTAATGCTTTGATAGAAGATATCAACGCAGCGGAGTCGTTTGACGATCTCAAAGAAATAATGTCCTCTGAAATGAAATCTGAAAAAGGCCCCCTGCAGGAAGGAAAGAGGGCTATGCAGCAGCAGGGAGGCTGCGGCAAGATGCCGGCATGTCCTGGAATTCAGCAGAAAAACAATAAAGAGGCCTGAATTCTCCCTATAACCGATTAAAAGCTCTTAATTGAGATCCAATCTAAGAAACCCAAAAAAATCTACGTTAGGAGATAGTTAGTTACATAATTCATACCAGGAGCAGATTAATCCACAAATAAATCGAAAAGACTTCCTGAAGAAAGCCCCTCTAAGTACACAACAAATAATGCCGGAATACGATATAAGGGAGATAATTCATCTCCACTTTTTCTGGCATCGTTGCCTTCAGGATTCTTTCATGGATTTTTCCTGGTTTGTTTCTATAACATCTTACGAAGTTTAATCCATGTTCGAATATCCATTTGAGGTCATATACATGAAACTTTTTGATCTGGATAAATTCTTTAATCAGAAAAAAATTTCCATATTTTGTGTGTTACTGATAATGTTCAGTATAGTTCCAAATTGTGCACTTGCCGGGGAGGAAAACACACAGCCTTCATTACCTGAGGAAGATTTTGAGACTATGCAGAGCAGAATGGTCGAGTCCGTTGAAAGGATGATAGAAGCTCTTGAGAACTCCACCGAAGATCTTGATGCTGATACCCTTTCATCGGCTGAAGAGATGATAAGCGAGCTTACATCGATCAAAGAAGAAATTTCCGCAGCTGAAACGGAAACCGATCTCCAGACAATAAGGGAAGAGCTTGATGCCCTGCTCGAAGAGGCTCCTGAAGAATTGAAGAGTATTTCTGGATTTGGCATGGGCCCAGGTCCAGGACAGGGTCAGAACAGAAGTCAGGCCCCTCTTCAGGGTTCCGGAAATATGTCTGAAGGGCGCCCCGAAATTCCCGAGCAAGCCAATCAAAGGGATAAAAACGCAATGGGTGAAAACTCAAGTGTGGAAAAACAGGGAATGCCCGAGCAGACTCCTGCTGAGCAGGAAAATACAGGTTCTGCAGAAGGTGCTGATAAAGACACATCCTCCGAAACCGGTTTCTTTGGAAAGCTCATTAACAGCCTGAAAGCCCTGTTCAGCTAATCCGAAACACTACCAGGTCTTGAATGAAGCTCAGGAAGCAAACAGGAAGGGTTTATCTTTTCCTTTTTTCAACCATTTTTTACTGACTATTTTGAAATGTGAACAATTGTCTTTGCAATTTTTCTTGAAATCTTATTCATAACAGCACCATATACGGAAGATAATAATGGACGATCATCTCATATCTCGGAATATAGCATCTCTGTTACTGATCACCAGCATAATTCTACTCATTACACTCTCCGGCTGTGGATGTTTATCCGAATCCAACATTTCAGAGAGTTCCGATTCCGTCGGGGCGACTAACGGGGCGTATGCACAGAGTGGAGGAACTTCAGCCCAGTCAAATCAGACAATTGTTGCATCAAACAGTGATGAGAGCAGTATAAAAGTTACTGATGCAGGAACTTTTACTCTGTCAGATTCAGTAATAACAAAGACCGGAGAAACTTCATCTAATGAAAATAGTGACTTTTACGGCCTTAATGCCGCAGTGCTTGCAGAATCAGGCAGTACAATAAAGTTAACTAACTGTACGGTAAACACAGGTGCCAATGGTGCCAATGGTGTTTTTGCGACAGGTTCAGGGTCTTCTGTTGTTCTGTCTGATGTAGTTATCAAAACCACAGCAGACGGTTCAAGGGGCGTCGACGCGACTATGTCCGGCAGCATAACCTGCACTGATGTGAATATCACCACCGAAGGGCAGCATTGTGCAGCAATTGCAACAGACCGCGGCAGCGGGAATGTAACCGTTACAGGCGGAACCATGACCACATCAGGGGAAGGCTCTCCTGGTATTTACTCAACAGGAAATATAAAGGTCTCAGACTCCGTAATTACAGCTACCGGGTCAGAAGCTGCCGTAATAGAAGGAAAGAACTCCATATCCATTACGGATGTTACTCTATCGGGTGCGAAAAAATGCGGAGCAATGCTGTATCAGAGCTTCTCTGGAGATGCCAAGGTGGGTACCAGCATCTTTACTATGAACGGCGGATCGCTTACGGCAGCAGCAGGTCCTCTGTTTTATATCACGAACACAAACTCAATAATAGAGTTAAATGGTGCGGATTTAACCGCCATATCAGGCACTCTTTTAACAGCCAGTGCTGACAGGTGGGGCAATAAGGGATCAAATGGCGGTGCTGTGACCTTTAAGGCAGAGAATGAAAACCTGGTCGGCAACATTACCTGTGATAATATCAGCTCGGTCGCGTTGATACTTCAGAACAGCACCAGCCTGACAGGGTCTATAAATGCAGAAAACACAGCAAACTCGATGTCCCTTGCTCTGGACTCTACGAGTGAATGGAATGTAACCGGAAATTCTTGTCTAACGAGCCTGGCAGACGAGGATTCCACACTGGCTAATATTAAAGACAATGGATATACTGTCTACTATGATGCGGAAGACAGTAAAAATAGCTGGCTTGAGGGTGAAACCTATACTCTGACTGACGGGGGTAAATTAACCCCTGTTACAGTCTCTAAGTAATACATGACAGTCTCTAAATAATGCTTGATATTGACCTGGCGATAGATTATTGCATGTGATTTGCTTCTTTATAACTTTAGTGAGAAACCTTGAAGCCTGAAGTTTCAAGGTTTTCTATTTTATTTATTGCGTTGCCGGATTTCTCTATTTTTTCCAGAGCTTTTAATGCAGCCTTTCTTACAGAAGCGTCAGGATTCTCAATTGCCCGTGCAAGACCTGAAACCGCCTCCGGGGTGCCAATTTTTTCAAGTGAAGAGATTACAGCTTTGTGTATAAGGGAATCAGGGTCTTCCAGAATTTTCAGCATTTCAGGAACGGCTTCTTTTGCCTTTATATCTCCAAGTGATGCAGCAGCAGCCTCCTGCACAGTATTTTTTGAATCATGAAGAGCTTTCAGGAGTCCAGGAACGGCTTCAGTTTTTCCTGTCTTTCCAAGACCCAGAACTGCAGATTCCCGGACCGAGCTGTCAGGATCATCGAGGGCTTTGACCAGTCCTTCAATTGTTTCAATCGTTCCTATTTTTCCAAGTGCGCTTACTATCACTTTCTTCACAGGAGTATCGTGGGAATCAAAGGCTTTTACAAGGCCAAGAGCAGCTTCGGGAGAAGCAATATCCGCAAGTGCATCTGCAGCCCGGCTTCTCAAATACCAATCTTCATCGTCAATCTCACTCAAAAGAGCGGAAACAGCATCAGGCGTACCAATTTTCCAGAGCGCTTCTATGGAAGTCCTTCTCACCTTTCTATCAGAAGCTTCCAGTGCTTTTGCCAGAACAGGTACTGACTCTGATTTCCCTATTATTTTGCAGAGGGCTTCTGATGCTGCCTCCTGTACCGGCTGTCTTGAATCCCTGAGCACTTCCATCAGTTCTGCAAGGATATCGGGATTGCCTCTTTTTCCAAGGGTTTCTACAGCCTGCTCCCTTACCCTGTTGTCCGGGTCTTCGAGGGCTTTTATAATCCCGCAGGCTGCTTCATAAGTGTTTATTTTTCCAAGAGCTATTATCGAGATTCTTTTCAGAGGACTGTCCGGACAGGCAAAAGCTCTGGTAAGCCCTGAAACAGCTTCTGGAGACCCAACTTTCATCAGTGCTTTTACCGATTCTTTCTGTATTAGCTTATCCGGATCCCTGAACCCTTTAACAATCCCGGAAACTGCTTCCGGGGTGCCTATTTTTCCAAGAGCAATTATTGCAGATTTTTTGACCGAGCTGTCGTGGTCGTCAAGTATTTCTGTAAGCCCGGGTACTGCATCAGTGTCATTAATTTCCCCGAGTGCTTCTGAAGCAGCAGCTCTTACCTTTGAGCTGGAGTCTTCAAGAGCTTTAATCAGAGCAGGAACAGCATCGAAATCCCCAATTTCCCCAAGCTCTTTTGCAGCAGCAGCCCTGTTTCCAGCAAAAACAGAGTGTTCTACTTTCTTTATCAGACTCTTTGTATTCTCATCCATCTTTCCATCCCCATTCAATTTTATCGCTCATTGGAAAATTTACAAAACTCTCAGTAAATCTTTAAGCTCCCTTATAAATTCTCAAGTATTTTTTAAAGTTTGTAAGCTGTGAATTTATCACATGCAAACCCTGAAGAAAACGATTTTTTTTTTTCAACCAATATTAGCTTATGATTCAGTTTCAGTAAGTTGAATTCATGAGTTTTTAATATTTGATCTAAAACATGAAATTTGAATGGTCCTTTATTAGAACCATAACTTAACTATCTGCAAACATTCTTCATTTTTTAATAATATTGCCTTCGAAGATATAAGAACTTTTAGATTGTTGATTCTGGATAATTTAAGAACGAGCATTCTTTTGAGTCAAATTTCAAATCAGATTAAGGAAAGATAGTTCAAGAGTCAGGAAAGATAATTCAGGGATCTTGGAAAAGTGGTTTAATCAAGAAAATAAGTGAATTCTTTCAATATTCATCCTGAAGATCAATAGAACGAAGCGGTAAACGAAGGAAAATAATAGTAAGCTCCTACAAGGATTGCTAGGCTAACTGCAGGGACTGTAATGTTGTCATCCATATTTTCTATTCTTTCTACAAATGAGCATATAATTCCTGCAAGAATTCCTGCAGCTCCCATCTGTGCGCCTATGATTATGCAGAGAATGAGCATTCCTGCAGTTCCTTCCCAGGCTTTTGTCCTTTTATTATACTTCAGGTTTCTTATTACTCCGGTAATCCCGTCTCCATATGCCATGAAAAGTACAGGTACAACCCCAAGCCAGAAGCTCTTATCAATGTACCATGTGAAAAGTATTATAAATCCCCAGCTTAGTGTGAAATCCACATCATAAATATTTTCCGGATCCTGAAACCAGTACATTCGCCTGTTGAGTTTATGCGGTATATATGTCGCAAGAGCAAGTCCGAAAGCCATCAGTGAAGGGAGGATAGGTTCGCGAGCAGCAAAAGGAAGGAGCATTGCAGTCAAACCGCCAGCCAGAAAATGAATCACTTTTCGAGAAAAATATATTGAAGAGTTGAAGGATCTTCCTGTTTTTAAAGCGAACTCATATACCTTTTTTGAAATAACTAGGAGAACAAATAAATTCCAGACTGCAAGAACTGCAAATACAGGCATATCAGCATATATTGACTCTATGGGAACCTGAAGCACAGCCTGCATGACATCCTGTATATCTTTCATGTATAAGGCTTTTTGGATTTGCGAAATTTTTGATATAAGGGCTGATGATCACTTATGCTTAAGGGTCATTCACTCCTGTTTGTCATATCTAAATAATTTTACTTTTATTATTTTATCATTTTTCAAATAAAAATAGAAATGCCTATATAATTTACAATCTTCTCACTGTCACTGGAGGACTTTTATGAAATTTAACAGGGTTTTTATGGCCCTTCTTCTATCCCTGGCACTTACCCTTGCAGTAAGCGGGTGTGTCTCGCAGGGTGAAGGAGCAGAAGAAAAAAGTAATGTAAACTCAACGGCTGAGAACGAGGTATTGAATATCCGGGCGAATCCTGTGACTCCCTGGAATCCCGAACCAATAGAACCGGTAATTGACCCCACAGCTTACATAAGCCCCCAGGCATCAGTGATAGGGGATGTGACAATAGGCGCCAGTGTGATGGTTTCTCCAATGGCTTCGATCAGGGGCGATGAAGGCATGCCGATCTTTGTTGGAGATGAGAGCAATGTCCAGGACGGCGTTGTACTCCATGCCCTTGAAACGATAGATGAGGAAGGCGAGCCTGTCGAGAAAAACTTGGTTGAGGTTGACGGTCAAAAGTACGCGGTCTATATTGGTGAAAGGGTTTCTCTCGCCCACCAGTCCCAGGTACACGGCCCTGCCTCAGTCGGAAACGACACATTCATTGGAATGCAGGCATTCGTTTTCAAGTCTAAAGTAGGAAACAACTGTGTGCTTGAACCGACATCGGCAGTAATTGGTGTCACTATCCCTGACGGCAGATACGTCCCTGCAGGTACTATAGTAACCTCTCAGGCTGAAGCCGATGAGTTGCCCGAAATTACGGATGATTACGCATACAAACATACAAATGAGGGCGTAGTATACGTAAATGTTAACCTTGCTGAAGGATACAACTCATAACAACACTGCCAGAAGTGGAATGATAAATGGGGTACATGGAACAGGAAGTGTACAGGAGATAAGTCCCAGAAGATGAACTGCCTTTTACTGAAAAAACCTTAAAAAATCCTTTTTTGCCCTTACTCCCTTATTTACTCTTTTTTTGAACAGGCATACTGCTTTTATTGTGCAAAAATTATTTAAATGTTGAGCCCCAAAATTTTCCCTCTGTTTACTTACTTATATTCAGGAAATTCTTTGCTCACAGGCTTAGCAATGCTTCCGGAGTATTGGAAGAAGCCGAAATCTACTTTCTGGTATTCTAAAATAGTATCGGATTGCAAACCCTGGCTATCAGAACCTTCATTTATGGGTACTTATTTGCTGAATTCAGTTAATGAGATAAATACAGGATTAAAATTTCGATACAATATATAATTAATTGTATATAATAATGAGATTAATTTTTTAAGTTCACGGTGAAGACTCATGAGAAAAATGATCAAAGACTTATGTTTGTTAATGTCCTTTGTAATTCTTATCCTGTCAGCAGGGGCAGTACCAGGTGAAATGTCCGGGTCAGGTAACCTTACAGAGGAACCTGGATTGAACAGCACAGAAAAAGCTTCCAGAAATTATTTTGATTCCGATTCCGGCTTAATCTGTATTGCAGCAGGAAAAATTTCTGGTTATGAAGAGATAATTCCTGCAGATGATCTTGTAGAAAATATCACTTTTCTCACTGACAGTCCCGAATCGGAACTCTCTCCTTTATGGACAGCAGACGGAGAGTACATTCTGTATACTGTTGAAAGAAACGAATCCGATGGTTTCGAATCTTATCGAATGAAGGCAAACGGCAGCGAAACAGAACGGACCGGCATTGGAGAAGGAAACCTTAGCGGCTTCACTGATTTAAGTCCTGATGGGAGAGACCTGGTTCTCATAAAATCAACTGGCTCTCAACTTGATCTTTATCTGGCAAACCTGGAAAACAGGACCTTAACCCCTGTTGCCATTGATTCGAATGTCTCGGAAAGCGGGGGTTCATGGTGCCGCCTCGGGAAAATGATTACCTATACACAGGAATCTGCAGGCAGTCCTTCTCAATTATGGATAGTTGACCGTAACGGAAACAACAAATCCAGACTTGGGACATCAGAAAACGTGGGAATTGGAAAGGACTGGTGCCCTCTTGGATTAAGAGTAATCTACAGTGCAAAGGATTCGCAGGGCAAAGATGATCTGTGGGTAATAGACTACCATGGCACAAACCAGACGCAGTTGACGAATACATCATATAATGAGTGGAATCCCTCTTTCAGCCCTGAAGGGAAATGGATAGCATACGTATCAGATGAAGGGGGAAGCCCTGATATCTGGGTCAGGGATATCGAAGGAAACTATAGAGCAAGGCTCACAAACAACACCGGAAAATTTGATTCTGTCCCCAGGTGGAGCCCTGACGGATCAAAAATAGTTTTTGAGGGACGGAATCCCGGGAACAATTCCGTTACTGATTCTATAAATAGTTCAGATAATAGTCAGACAGGTCGTCTGGATAATGGTTCTATCATTGACTCAAATGCAGCCAATGCCGGTGATTCGGAAATTGTTGTGATAAAGCTCCGATCTGCACCTTAAATTACCCAAAAATTAACGGTTTTAAAGTCGGCCCTTCCGAAGGTTTATCCCGGGAAGGGAGCCTCTTTTTATTATTCGTCAAGCCCTTTTCTTCCCACAATATAGTTTGCAACCCTCAGAGCGTCCCTTTCTCCGGTCTCTTTTTCGGGAGAGTCGCTCAGTTTCACTACCGGAATCCCGTTAATGCTGTGGAGTTTAATCACCATGTTCAGGGGAGGGCTTTCCCGGAAGAATTCGGAGTTGTTGGTAAGGCTTGTGCCTATTCCGAAACTGCAGGCAATTTTTCCCTGGCAGTACTTTTTGAGCCTGACTGCAGCTTCGGCATCGAGGGCGTCGCTGAAAACGATTACTTTCTTCATGGGGTCAATGCCCATTTTTCTGTAATGCTCTATTACCCTGTCCACAAAGGCGAAAGGGTCTCCGCTGTCATGCCTGAAACCATCATAGATCTTTGACAGCTTGAGGTCCATGTCTTTGAAAAAAGCTTCCGAGCCAAAGGTGTCTGTAAGGGCGATTCCAAGGTCTCCGTTATAAACCTCCACCCAGTTTTCAAAAGCGAAGCGGTTAGCGTACCTGAGCCCCACAAGGGCTGAAGTGCCCATAATCCATTCGTGCCCTACAGTACCTATGGGTTTCACACCGTATTTTTTAGCAAAATAAACATTACTTGTCCCTGTCAGGGTTTTTATCTGCACAAGTTTTTTCATTACATGGTCATGAAGTTCAAAACTTCTCCGCCTGCGGGTCCCAAATTCTGCAAAAAGGCAGCCGTTCTCCTCAAGAACTTTTCCGATTTCCAGAATTTTTTCCCCATAGGCTTCAAGTATGGATTCTGATGTGCCTGAATTTTTCTTACCGCCTTTCCACTCTTTTTCTACAGTCGTGAAGTAGAGTTCTGAAACCGCAGCCATCAGGACTATTTCCCATAGAATCGTGCTGTGCCATGGTCCTTTTATCCTCATGTCCAGTTCTTTTTCCCTGTTAAGACAGACCTCTACCTCTTCTGGCTTGAAGCGGAAGTTTTTGAGGTATTCAAGGTACATAGGCTTCAGAAAAGGACAGTTTTCACCAAGCCAGTAATATTCGTCTTCTGTCAGCCTTAGTCCAGAGATTTCTTCGTCTATGACCCTTCTGAGTTCTTCTACAAACTCTTCGGAAAAACGCTGAGATCCCCGATTAGTGAAACGGTATTCTGCTTCTGCTTTTGGAAATAGTTCCAGTACAGCCATCTGCATGGTGAACTTATAAAGATCGTTATCGAGTATGGATTTTATCACGGAAGGCCTTCCTTTAACGTTTTAGGTTGCTTCTGGCGCAACATCCGTAATTTCTTCTAGGGCAATTGCGGCTTTTTACTTCACGTATATAGCCTGTATATTTTTAAAATTTCTGATGTAACTGCCCAAAACAAGTTTTATTTGTTAAGTCCAGGCAGACCTTAACCCATTTTTCTTCCTGTTCTTCCAAACAAATAATTACCGGAATGACAGATAATTATTCCGGGCATTAATTTTAACAGAGGGTTTATGGGATATGGAAAGAGAACTTAAGTTTGCAACAAGATGTGTGCATGCAGGAGAAAAACCTGACCCTGTCTTCGGGGCGCATACGACCCCTATATTTCAGACTTCAACGTTTATTTTTGAGAATGTCGAACAGGGAGCTGCCAGGTTTGCAGGAGAGGAAACCGGATATATCTACACCCGCATTCCTCCGAACACACCCACACACGCAGTCCTCTCAGAAAAGTTTGCTGCGCTTGAAGGAGGAGAAACAGGCCAGACCTTTGCTTCAGGAATGGCAGCAATAACCGCAGTTGTACTTACTGCCCTCAAACAGGGAGACCACATGATTTCAACGGATGTGGTTTACGGCTGCACCTACAGCCTCTTTTCGGAAATCCTTCCCGGGCTCGGTATAGATGTCACTTTTGCAGACACTACAGATGTCGAAAACGTAAAAAGGGCACTCAAGCCAGAAACCAGAATGGTTTTTCTGGAAACACCTGCCAACCCTACTCTGAATGTGTGCGACATCAGGGAGATTGCCGGGCTTGCACGTGCACAGGGAGCCATATGTGCAGTGGATAATACCTTTGCTACGCCCTATTTCCAGAAGCCGCTTCTGCTAGGAGCGGACGTCTCCCTTAGCAGCTGTACAAAATACATAGGCGGGCATGCAGACCTTCTCGGCGGGATAGTAGTAGGTAAGAGGGATTTCATGAAAAATCTGGCAAAGGTTGTCGGATACACAGGCGGGATCATGGGCCTTCACGAAGCCTGGCTCTGCATAAGGGGGCTTAAGACCCTGCACATCCGGATGGAAAGGCATGCAGAAAATGCCCTGAAGGTCGCAAACTTCCTTGAGTCCCATCCTGCAGTAGAATGGGTAAGGTATCCCGGGCTTCCGTCTCATCCACAGCATGAGGTTGCAAAAAAACAAATGAGCGGCTACGGCGGCATGCTTTCCTTCGGAATAAAAGGCGGGATTGCAGCCGGAAGCAAACTTATGAACAGCGTCAGGCTGTGTTCCCTTGCAGTAAGCCTGGGTGCGACTGATACCCTCATCCAGCATCCCGCTTCCATGACACATGCCTGCATCCCAAAAGACGTGAGGGAAAAGGTTGGCATTACTGATGGGCTTGTGAGGCTGTCTATAGGAATTGAAGATGCTGAGGATATAATTGCGGATTTAGAGCAGGCTCTTGAGAAAATTTGAGTGTGTCTACAGCTTCAGGATCAATTTCCCAGGCTGCTGCAGTCAGTAGAAATCTTCTTCGAGTACCTGATAATTGAGCTACACGTGTGAAAAGTATTCCTACTGATGGCAATTTATCTGGAATTGATCCTTTTGTGTAAGCCTATCTTCAGTAACGGATCGGATTTGAACCGTACCTTGAACCTTTTCGTTCTTCCTCTTCTACTTTTATTTTATGTGATTCAGTTGAACCGGCTGGCTTTTCGTCTTCTACTTTTATTTTATGCCAGCCGCGCATAGAGCGGCATTTTTCGCAATGCGTGATGTGTTTTACAACGTAAGCAGCCCCTACTATTGCCAGGGCATATCCCACTATTTTCATTAATTTCTGCACAGTTGTTCACCCCAAGCTATTATTGTATCTTCTAGTTTATGAAGATTGTACCTTCTAGTTTATGAAGATAAGCAAACAGACAGGTTACCAGAACTTCTACCATGGCTTTTTGATCTCATCTTCGAGACTTAAATCTTCTATTTCAGTCGGATTAATACTCCATCCCCACACTTCCATAACTGTGTTCTTTTCGCTAGAGACAGCCCTGGCTGTTCAGATAGCTTCTATTATATCGGTGTAAAAAGAAGAGGCTATAATGACTTTACTTATTTTCAAAAAAGAAGTAATCTCGGTTAGAATTCTGGTTTTCAGGGTTTGAACATAATACAAGAGTGCACTCTGTACCGGTGTAGAAGCTGATGCAATTATCCGTCATTTTAAGCGTATCGACACGCTCATAATACATCCTGTCGGAGAGTTTGTGTTTATCTGTCCATAGCGTATTCAAAAGAAACGAATATACCCTGGCAGGATCCTTATGGTCGGCAAAATAAGCCTGTACTGCATGGAAATATTCTTTTGATTGTATTCTTTGCACTGTAAATCCCTATCTTTCATTAAACTGTTAATCTCTATCTGTCATTAAACTGTTTGAATAAATACCTTTGGACAGGATAAATAGCTATGGTGAGAGGACATTTTTAATATTATTATTAAATCCCCTTAATTACACGGATACAATGTAACTGAGAAAAAAAGTGTATGATATTCTTCGAATAAAATACTCAAAAAATGAAAGCACTTGAGAGCACTTTCATGCCAGGTAAATATTCTGTAAAATCCGCTAGATCCTTAAAAATCCTTCTCAACTAATAAATCACTTTGCGGAAAATCCCGGCATTATAAATGCCGAATATTTAAATCGGGTTCGTAATATCGATTACCAGCCCTTTTTAAATTTCTCTGGAAGCTTTTGTTCATTCTTATTAGCTCTCATTACACGCTTTGAGCTCTTAACTTCCCTTTTTTTATATGCCTCAATTTTTGGAGTATTTGAATCTTGGTTTTTTTCGGTTCTGGATGATTCAACAGAAGATGGCTTGTTAGCTTCTCCATTTTTTTTCATGAAATTTTTCACGTTATTCAGCATATTCTTAAAAGGACTATTCCTTTTTTCGGGATTATTATGTGAACTTATAGAGCTATTATCAACCATAGAACTATACACCTATTTGATTTTCTTATTATTTGTAAACAGTATTAGTAAATTAGTAGGGTAACTGCTAATAACAACAAATACCTATCCTTGAAGCAGGGATAAAGTTCCAGACCTGTATAATTAATCCAGATCCTGCCAGTCTTTGTTACAGAATTAAGAGCTCGCAGGCTTCCATAAATATTTTCCATTTATCAGGGCCGAACCCTGCGAACAGCAGCTAGACCTTTCCAGTCTTCCATTTCCAGATCAGGCTTTTCGGCCCTATATTTCGCATACAGTGCTATTCCAGCAGGGTCTTCAAGGATATCCACTTTGACCCCCTTTTCGCGCAGCATCTGTTCATTTCCCGAAGCATTCGTAACATCGCCGACTACCACACGGTCAAACTGGCGCATATATATCAAAGTGGCACAGATGTCACAGGGACTGAGTGTCGTGAAAATCGTTGTAATGCTGAAGTCCTGCCGTCCTGCATCGCGTATTGCTGAAGTTTCACCGTGGTTGTAAGGGTTGTTATCCTGCACAAGCGTATTATGCCCTTTGCCGACAATCCGGCGAGTATTGTTATCAATAATGACGCCGCCAATGGGGCAGCCGCCCTCGTCATAGCTTTTTTGCGCAAGTAAAACTGCTATACGCATAATATCGCGGTCGCTCAGCTTAAAGAAGAATCCATCTTCAACTATCGCAGAAAGACTTTTCGTGGGCAAATGAGCGATGACATTAAGTGCTTCTTCCGTAACAGGCGTGTCCTGTGTGATGAAGTGTTTCATAAGCTCTCCTTTTCAAATCATCTGATATTATTTTCTGCATCAGTACAAAATTTTTATGCTTGAAACGACGCTATTAATAAATTTATGGGTTTTCCAGTACAGTTGAAACCCTGGACATATCCAGACGTTTATGAAATATATTTTAATGAAACTATTATTATTACACTGGGTTTATAATATGAGAATTAAGGGAGGAATAAGCAATGTTTAAACGTATTGACCATGTGGAGATTCTACCGGGTGATTTTGACAGATCGATGGCTTTCTACCGGGATATACTGGAGTTTCGTCTGGTGTCGCAGATGCCGGTTCAGGTCGGACCGCTGAAAGAGATCGCCTACCTGCAGCTGGGCGACACAGTCATTGAATTACTGCATATTGAAAATCCTTCTCCGATGCCCGCCTCGATGACCGTGGGCTACCGTGCGATTGCCCTGGAAGTCGAATCGATGGAAGCAGCAACCAGTTACTTGCGTGATCATGGCATCTACGTTACCTGGGGACCGATAGATCTGGGAGTATCCATTCGCGCCGAGATTACAGACCCTGATGGCCTGCCCATAGAATTGAGGGAATGGAGGCATAAACCTTGGTGAGGAATCTATCCCATTCTCTGATTCAGCATAGATTACGTGAATAATTCCGATAACGAAAAAATGAAAGTTTCAGGTGCGCAGATATCCCGCAGCGCCCTGTTGGCTCTGAAGGAGTCGCCAATTTCCTGTTAAAATTCATCTGAAAACTTCCTCCACGCCCGCATGATAACGAAGCGGGAAGATATCAGGCGGCCACTGGCAAGGCAGGTTACTTGCTGCTTTTTAAAGACGATATGGATCTATAACGCTTCATATAAATCTCTTCTTTCTTCCCATGAACTATTATCTATTTTTTTGCCTTTTTCCGTTTAAAAAACAGCCCCAAAACGGCAAAAACCACAATTATGAAAGCCCAAAAAATAACGCTAAAAGGGTTGAGTGGTTTTTTTAGCAGATTTATTTTCTTTTTTATCATAAGTCAATTCCGCTAAATTTTGATCATCTATTTCCTTGTATTCCTGAATATAACCGAGAACATGAAGTTTCCCGCAAATTCACATTTTGTTATTTTCTTTTTCTCTTCAATAAGCTTTTTGTTGCGCTTCCATGTCTTCCGTTTCAACCCGGAGCCTGTAAGCTTTTTTATATGCATCAAATTTATCTTTGAGCTTGTTGTAAAATAGGGTATAAAACAAGGACTGATTACATTAATCGCTGGCAGTGTGTTAATATTGCCCGTAACTCCTGAAAACACCTTGATTTAATTTTCAGTCCCCATCACTCATCAGTATGACCAGTATTGTCATTTTTTTGCTTCCTTATCAGAATTTTTGCTGCTTTCCTTTTTTTTAGGGCAGCAGTAATCATTCTCAACAAACCTTTTTCCTCGTCCATCTCCGCCGAGTCGGAAAATTAGATTGGAACCACAATTCGGACAGCTTGTGGGACGGCACTGGTTGCATTTGGATTCCCACACATGATCGCATTCTTTGCAGAGAAAATCTACCCTGCATTCACCACTATTGACATATTCCCCGCCGAAGATCTCAATCGCTTTTCCGTTGACAAGAGCATCAGCCACTTTCTGTCGTGCCCTTAGAAGGTCGTTCCAGAGAGTTTTCCGGGATATTCCCATTTTGTCAGCAGCCTCACTCTGCTCCATCTGGAGAAGGTCGCAAAGACGAATAGCCTCAAGCTCTTCTATGGATAGGTTGGCGATTTCCAGACAGCAAAGAGGGATCTCTCTGGGCTTGAAATAGGTGGCCTTTGGAAAGCAAGATACTCTGCGCTTAACTCTATTGACCATCGAATTACACTATGCGACACGTAATAAAAATCTATCGACCAGTATATTTTGTTTAAAGCATTCAAAGTATGGCCTTAATATCACCATTAAAGGCTGGAGTAAACACAAATCTGATATCGGTAAAAGGTCGCAAAGACAAATAGCTTCAAGCACTTTCAGGGATACGTTAATAATTACGGAAATAATTAGCATAATTTTACAGGGTTTGCAATAAGCAGCTTCTGGGATTCCTGGTATTCCACTTGTCCCAATTGGATTTCAAAATACTCAAAAGAGAAGTGGTATAAATATCTAACGCTACAGCAGTTCAACTATTAACAGGGTTCATGATTTTTGAATCCAGGACAAAAATCCCATACTCAAAATCTGAAACCAATAACAATAAACCCATAGCTGTATAACCTGCGATTACAACTATGACATTTACTTAACAGTTTTCTATCATGTGCCTGCTGGTCCTGCGGCTATTTTCTTCTTTTTATACCAGATTTAGCGTAAAAGTTCTGTTAATCACTGAACTTTATTTTTACCTTTTGTTCGAATAATTTCTTGTTTCTCCTCACAAAAAATGAGCAGATTGTGCCGTATTTTGTGCTTTATCACGAATCAAAGATCCATCAGAGTTTAGACGAGATAATAAAGCGGAATTTTTTTAATTTTATATTTCAAGCGAACAAAAATGGAAAGTATATATAATACGTCGCTTATGTGTAATTTAAGAGTTTATCCGAAAAGTACTATTACCTGCTGTAACTTCTACAATCAGCGATCACAAATGAACGGATTCCGGATAATGAACACTAATTGTCCAATTGTAAACTTACAACATTCATAGAACTTTTCGGATAGGCTCCAAGTTATCGTTTATTTTTCTTAGATCACAAAATTCACTATCGGACTTCCCACTTAAGCTTGAATAGGGGCAGTGAATTCCTCAATCCCTGAAAAATTCAAGATTTAACTGCTTAATTTTTTATTTTATATTTTAATCGAACAAAAATGGAAACTATTTATAACACGCGCTTATGTGTAATTTATGAGTTTATCCGAAAAGTGCTGTGACCTGCTGTAGTTCTATAGCTGGCAGATCATAAATGAATGGATTCCGGATAATGAACAACAATTGTCTAATTGATATATTACAATATGCATAGAGCGCATCAGATTGGTTCTAAGATCTCTTTCATTATTCAGAGGCCATAAAGTATACTATTGAACTTACCCACTTGAGGTATAAAACAAAAGCATTGAACTTCTACCTTCTAATAATCAAAGAGTTGACTTCCTAATTTTTATTATTATATTTTTATCGAACAAAAATGGAAATTATTTATAACACGTCGCTTATGTGTAATTTAAAGGTTTGTCCGAAAAGTGCTGTGACCTAAGTAATTCTACAATTGGTCGATCACAAATGAACGGATTCCGGATAATAAACACTAGTTGCCCAATTGTAAACTTACAACATTCATAGAACTTTTCGGATAGTCTTCAGGATCTCTTTTATTTTTCTGAGATCACAAATTCACTATAGGACTTACTCACTTGATGTCAAAATAAAAGCAGTGGACTCCCAATTCTCTAAAAACTCAAGTTTTAACTGCTTAATTTACTGTACTTGGTTTTGTATTGTAAGTGTGTAAATTCTATAAAAAGTTAAAAACGATCTCTAAAAATGTCATTTAAATAGCTTAGGCTTTCAACGAATCGTCTGATGAAGCGACTTTAAGCGTATTTAGGAGGTAAAGCTAAAATGAGCAAACTAACTACTGGGAGTTTTTCGATAGAAGATCTTGAATCCGTTCAGATCACTATCAATAATATCGTAGGGGCAGCAAAGGAGGCTGCTGAAAAAAAAGAAAAGGAGTTAGGTCCCACAGGTCCCACACCCCTGGCAAGCATGGCAGCTTACAGGAACGACTGGAACTTACTCCTGCTGAACCGCTATGAGCCTGTTCTGACCCCCATGTGTGACCAGTGCTGCTACTGCACTTATGGACCATGTGACCTGTCAGGAAACAAGAGAGGTGCCTGTGGTATTGATATGGCAGGCCAGACAGCAAGGGAATTTTTCCTCCGCGTAATTACAGGTACTGCATGTCACGCTGCTCACGGCCGCCACCTGCTTGACCACGTAATAGAGGTCTTTGGTGAAGATCTCCCGCTCAACCTTGGAGAGTCAAACGTCTTAACCCCAAACGTTACAATCTGCACAGGGCTCAGCCCAAAGACACTTGGAGAATGTAAACCAGCGATGGAATATGTTGAAGAACAGCTCACCCAGCTCCTTGCAACCATCCACGCAGGTCAGGAAAGCGCAGAAATCGACTACGACTCTAAAGCCCTCTTCAGCGGCAGCCTGGACCACGTGGGTATGGAAGTTTCTGATATTGCCCAGATTACAGCATATGATTTCCCGAAAGCCGATCCTGAAGCTCCACTCATAGAGATCGGGATGGGATCCATTGATCAGTCCAAGCCGCTTATCGTTGCTATAGGGCACAACGTAGCCGGTGTAACCTACATCATGGACTACATGGAAGAGAACAACCTGATAGACAAGATGGAAATTGCTGGACTTTGCTGTACAGCATTTGACATGACAAGGTACAAGGAATCTGGCAGGAAAGCTCCATACGCCAAGATTGTAGGATCCCTGGCAAAGGAACTTAAGGTCATCCGCTCTGGAATGCCTGATGTTATTGTTGTTGATGAACAGTGTGTCCGTGGTGATGTATTATCAGAATCCATGAAACTCAAGATCCCGGTAATCGCTTCGAATGAAAAGATTATGATGGGACTGCCTGACCGTACGGATGCCGATGTAGATTCAATAGTTGAGGAAATTAAGTCAGGAGTGATTCCTGGCTGTGTGATGCTGGACTATGTAAAGCTCGGAGAACTCGTCCCGAAGATTGCTCAGGTAATGGCTCCAATCCGTGACGCAGAAGGAATTACAGCAATTCCGACTGATGAAGAGTTCAAAGCATATATAGACAAGTGTGCCCAGTGTGGAGAATGTCTGCTGGCCTGTCCTGAAGAGCTCGACATCCCGGAAGCCCTGGAAAATGCAGCCAGGGGAAGTTACGAGTATCTTGAAGCTATCCACGATGTCTGTATAGGGTGCCGCCGCTGTGAACAGGTCTGTAAGAAAGAAATTCCAATCCTTAACGTAATAGAAAAGGCTGCACAAAAGGCCATTGCCGAAGAAAAGGGCTTTGTAAGAGCTGGCAGAGGTCAGGCAAGCGATGCAGAAATCAGAGCAGAAGGTCTGAACCTCGTTATGGGAACTACTCCGGGTATCATTGCGATCATCGGATGTCCGAACTATCCATCCGGTACCAAAGACGTCTACAACATTGCCGAAGAGTTCCTGAAGAGAAACTATCTCGTGGTGGTGAGCGGATGTTCTGCAATGGACATAGGCATGTACAAAGATGAGGAAGGTAAGACCCTTTACGAAAGGTATCCGGGTACATTCGCTGGTGGTGGATTGCTCAACACCGGGTCCTGTGTGTCCAATGCGCACATCAGTGGAGCCGCAGAGAAAGTTGCAGGAATTTTCGCCGGAAGGAACCTTGCTGGAAACCTTGCTGAAATTGCTGACTATACCCTCAACCGTGTAGGTGCTTGCGGACTTGCCTGGGGTGCATACTCACAGAAGGCAGCATCAATCGGTACTGGATGTAACATTTATGGTATTCCTGCTGTGCTCGGTCCACACAGCTCCAAGTACAGGAGAGCTCTGATCGCCAAGAACTATGACGAATCAAAGTGGAAAGTCTTTGATGCAAGAGACGGCTCAGAAATGAACATCCCACCAGCACCTGAATTCCTGCTGACAACCGCAGAAACCTGGCAGGAAGCACTTCCAATGATGGCAAAAGCCTGCATCCGTCCATCCGACAACAACATGGGTAGATCCATAAAGCTGACCCACTGGATGGAGCTCTCCAAGAAGTACCTTGGTGTAGAACCGGAAGACTGGTGGAAATTTGTCAGAAACGAAGCCGACCTCCCACTTGCCAAGCGTGAAGAACTCCTCAAGAAACTGGAATCAGAACACGGCTGGGAAATTGACTGGAAGAGGAAGAAGATCATCTCCGGTCCGAAGATTAAGTTCGATGTCTCAGCACAGCCCACTAACCTCAAGAGACTTTGCAAGGGGGCCTGAAAATGGTAGACACTACTAAAAACACCAAACTCTTTACCAGCTACGGAGTGACAACTTCAAAAGCAACAACCCCTGAGGTTGCAGCCAAGTTGATTTCAAAGGCAAAGAGACCACTTCTCGTGGTAGGGACAAAGGTCCTTGATCCTGAACTCCTGGACAGAGCAGTGAAGATTGCACAGAAAGCAAATATTCCTATTGCAGCTACTGGAAGCTCTATGCCTGGCTTTGTTGACAAGGATGTGGATGCCAAATACATCAACCTTCATCAGCTTGGTTTCTATGTCACAGACCCTAACTGGCCCGGGCTTGATGGAAAAGGGACCTATGATACCCTTATCGTTCTGGGACACATAAAATACTACATCAACCAGGTACTGTCCGGAACTAAAAACTTCAGCAACATAAAAGCAATCGCAATTGACAGAAACTACATCCAGAACGCAACAATGTCTTTCGGAAACCTTAGCAAGGCAGACCACTATGCTGCCCTTGATGAACTTATAAATGCATTATAATTTGGATTTAGGAGGCGAAAAATAATGGCAGAATTCCCATTTGAGATTT
>NZ_DAOOUJ010000027.1:0-40643 GCF_035390745.1 Methanosarcina sp.
AGCACGACAATGGATATCATGAGCACCACACCCATCAGTTCCGAAACTGCCTGACAGTCACGGAAAAATCCCCTGGGCTTTTTGTTTCCCTCCACGATAAAAGCACCCTCTATAAAATTACATCCTGACTTTCTAAATTATTAATTATAGTATATTAACTTGTCGAGCTGATCCCGTTTCTTAAAATTGCGTCTCTATCTCTCGTATTCTAATTAATCATTTGAGTTTTTATTGTGAAATAACTCTGAAGAATTTCTTTATGTGTATAAAGCTGTTTTTGGGGGAGGTGAGCTCGTCTTTCAAATTCTCTTAAAAACAGCAAGAAACTCTTATCAATCCCCTATCTTCAGAGCACTGCTTTCTTAATTACCTGATCTGACTTTGTGTCCACAAAATAGAGATTGATTGTGGCATTTTCATCTGTGATATTAACTTTGCTGCTGGGGTTGATCACAATCGAATCCCCAAGCATAAAAACGTCAGTTGGGGAAAGTTCGGTGCCATTAAGATCATAGGCAGTGACATTGGAATCAGAGACATTGAACTCAGCCTGAGTCTCGTTGACGCTGAGTATTATTTTGATATCTTCTAGATCAATAGCTTCCCCTCCGCTGTGGAATATCTGTACGGTATCGTCTTCTCTGTTGATGCTTTCCTGCAGGTCGGTGCGAGGAACATGCGGGGGGTTCATTGCCCCACCATCCGAAAACACTGTGACAGCGATTAAAGAAAAAGCCAGTACAACTACGGATACCATGAGCACCTGCCCTATCATCTCTGAGACTGCACGGCAGTCCTTACCAAGTGCTCTGTATTTTTTACCCTCCACGATAACAGTCACCTTCTACAAATTTTAACTACATCTTTACAATGTTATTGGTTGAATATTAACCTGACTGTCTAACAAATTCTATTTATCTCCTGGCGACATAGAAAAACTGTTATAAAATATAAGTAACATAATTAATAAATAATTTAAGATAGTTCGGCAAAAATTTATATATAAATGAAGAATATCTTTGAGTGCAGTTCTAAAAATTAGTAATTGTAAATATGTAAATTTATGTGTTAAAATTCAGATCGGGAAACCTGTCTGAAGTCTTTAACCCAGGAGGGAGAAACATATGGATCTCAAAAAAATATTTTTTAATGATAAAGCAGTGTCCCCGGTAATCGGTGTCGTGCTGATGGTTGCAATCACCGTCATCCTCGCTGCCGCAATCGGTTCGTCCGTCTTTGGCCAGGGACCTTCCGAATCCGCACCGCAGGCGAACATTGACATAATTGTTGTTAGTAATGATACTGTAAAGCTTGAACACCTTGGTGGAGACACTATTCTCCTTACCGACGGTACAACAAAGATGAATCTTGCATATGCGAATGGTACCAGTGTCGAGCTTGATATAAAGCAATTTAATTACAACACTACTAGTGACAGTGATACAACCTTTGAAGTCGGGATGACAAAATCTTTACAGCTTAGAGATTTTAATAATGGTAATAGTACTATTAAGATGGGCTCTGGAGACTTCGCTACTATAAAGATCGTCGATGTCAAAACACAGCAGCTTATTGCCGACAAAGAACTGAGGTTCTAATCACAATAAAAAGAGCACCTGAATGGTGCTTTTTTCTTTCTTTTTAAATTTTCTTCTTTATCTTTATTTTTTATTTGTTCCATCCCTCTTTTGAATTATTCTGTTATGCTTTTTTGGGTTCAGGATATATGCTTATAGATGAACAATACTAAGTTGTAAATTTTCTTATTTATGGAATGCCGCTGCAAGATATGGAATTCTTGTATTAGGCTTCATATTCTCTCCACTGTTTGAGTCTCTAATACGACATGCCAATTCAGTCAGTTCCAATGATTTGCTTGTTACCTATATTTGCATAAATCTACGAAACATATCTGTATACTGAAAAAGTTCGTTGAAAACGTGTTGTTATTTGACTGAATCTATATGTGAGCTATATCTACATGAAATTCAGGGTTGTCAAAAATAGTGTCTGAAAACCTTATGGAAATATGAATCGCAATTTATTCAGTCCGTTCAAAATGAATACAAAATACTAAATTTTGAAAAGTTTCCTGCTTTATTGAGGTTTATGAGATCAAAGTTTTCCAATCTCTTACCTTAAAATTATTAAGCTTAATATCTTTATTAAGTAATCTCTTATCTAAAAAATATTTTCAATAAAGTTTGAAATAGATCTTTAAGCTTCTAGTTTAGAAATCGTAATGTTAGAATATTTAATTCCGTTAAAAAATATTAATTCAAAAAAGTTTTTTTTAAAAAAATATATAGGGCCTCTTACTGAAGCCCGGTTTCTATTTCTATTATGCTTTTATAGACTGTAACGTAAAGTTTCTCTCCGGCAGGGTGGAGTAAAAGATTTACGGTGTAGTTATCATTTTCCAGGCTGTAGTCCGTGCCTTCCTGAAGGTTTATTTCGGAGGCTGAGTCTCTGAAGTAATCTTCCCAGGCTTCATTATTCTCTGTGTAGACTGTAACGTTTACTGAGGTGATGTTATAATAACTTTCAAGCCCTGTAAGGTCGAAGAGAGGGAAAAAGGCTTCTGAAGTCAGCCGGATATCTTCGACTGTATTGCTGGACAGGACGCCTCGTTGTCCGTCAAGGGTTACAGCCCGCACTGAGAGGTTAACTGAACCGGTGCCTTTCTCGAGCACGATTCCGGGGTCGAGTTTCATTACTGACCTGTTATTCTGGGAAACGATAAGGGCTCCGTTTTCATAGCAGTACGTCTCGTCCACATAATGGAGATTTGCAGGTCGGTAAGCGACCGTGCCTGTATAGTAAAGGTGTGTGCCGCTGTCAAATTCGGTGGATGCGTTATCAGTATTTATTACCACTGACATACCGGAAATATCATTATTGATTGAAAGGCTCCCTCCGGTTGTTGTACTTCTTATGAACGGGACTTCACTTCCACCAACCTGGATGGGGCTGTTAAGCACGATTCTGGCATTGGGGTTGATTTCGAGCCCTGCTGTCATGATATCAACATTTGACTTGAACCTTGACATATCATGCCAGACATCAGCCATATGAGCATATTCTGCATCTTCTTTCCATACAGGCATATAATTAATCTGAACAGTTGTCATAAATATAACCGCGATGCCGATAAGCAGGGCTGCAGCAACTGCAGTTGACACCCCGGACTCGGACCTGCAAAAAATGTTAATTGCTTTAAAGCCCTTTTTCTCCATGCCTTTTCTCCTCTCTTCACTTTTCATTAAATTTATGGATACACTCCAGTCGGAGTCAAGTCCTGTTTTGAAGAAACCGTCAGGTACTGTATTGTCTGCTTTGAGGGAGTATCTATCAGGAATACCTTGATTTCATCTCCATCTGTAATATTGACTCCCCACTCGCTGCTCGTATTGATTTCAATTCTATCTCCAAGCTGCCAGGTGCTGCTGTTATTGAGGTTTGAATATATGCGGGCTGAGGGGTAACTGTATCTCGTTCCGTTAATGTTTACCGCAATCTCAAAGGATTCGGTTCCAAGAAATTCCCCTCCGCTGTGTTCAAGGTAAATAGTGTCTTTTCCTGCGTTCATCCATTCCCTTACCTGAGTGTGTGGAATATCAGTAGCTCCGTCGTAAGTGGCAATGAATATCCCAATAGAGCTCACAAGAAGGACCGCTATAGTTGTCAGAAGAACTTCTCCAACAACTTCCGAAACAGCCTTCTGGTTTTTCATGAGTTTTTTTTCATCAAACATACCGGTCCATCTCCCCCTCTCTACATCTGCTGTCACTCTATCCATAACCCCAGGTAATCTATGTTAATCTCTTTATTGGCATGTTCGTCTGCATTACCTACAGCCTGAAACTTTATCTTGAAATTCCCCAGATCTTCAGTGGTATTGATGTGATCTGTGAGGTTTATGCATGTAACATTGAACTCATTATTCTCCGGAAGGTCGACATTTACGGAAGTCCACTTTGTGGGGTCGTCTACGTCATAGAATCTCAATTCTATTTTGAAAAGAGAATTGTCGTTTGTTCTGTAAGCTATTTTCAGAGTTACGTTTGAAAAGCTGTCTCCCGGCCGGAACCCGTAATAGCAGGGATTTATCCCGAAATCAAATTCCTGATATACATTCGGGTCTGTTTCATTTCCAACTGCCGTAGGCGGATAATAAACCGTATATGCAGTTTCATTTTTTTCTTTACTTGTCTTGAACCATACCCAGTCCTCAATCTGGACATGGGACAGTTTTGCAGACCCGTTTGATGTATCGGTTACATTTCCTTGTGGTGTAACCCATCCGGTGAAGCGTTTTCTATCTCTAAAATCAGTGGTAAGCCTCACTTTCTGGATCGGCTCTTTTGTTGGGGTATCGATAATATAGAGATCGATCCCGTCGTAGTCCTTAATATTAAGGCCCCACTCACTGCTTGTATTGATCACAAGCACCTCTCCAAGCTCCCAGTAGCCGTTATTCCCCGCCCCGGTATAAGCTTGAGAAGAGTTACATGTGTACCTGTTACCGTTTATATTGGCTGCTATTTCCAGCTCTTCGATTTTTATCGGTTCTCCTGTACAGTGTTTCAGGTAAATCCTGTCTTGCGAAGTATCCATCCATTCCTGAAGGCTTGCATGAGGAAGATCATCTGGCCCGCTTCTGGAAAAAACGAACGCACCCTCGAAACTGAGCATTATAACCACTATTCCGAGAAGAAGTGCCACTCCCACAATCTCAGATACTGCATTTTCTTTTTTAATGAGGTTCTTTTTCGCGGACTTCAAGCCTCTCATGCCTTTTCCCCCTTTTCTCTTATCTTTATTTTCTTAACTCAAGCTCAAACGAACATTGTAAAGACCACGTAAGTGATTATCATCATGCTGACACTGTACTTCAGCCCCATGAAAATCGATCCCTGCCCCATCTTTCCTGCGATAAGCCCGGAAGTAAAAGCCTGGACAAGAGCTGAGTGGTACATTAGCATGGTATACTCCTGTATGTTGAAGTAACCGTTTCCGATTCCTCCGTATCCCATTCCCTGGGAAGAGTTTTTAAACGAGGCGCTTTCAGGGAAGAAGTATACTGCCAGGACGTAGACTATGAACAGGAAGACAAAGAAAGAAACGTAGATCGTGACAACATAGACGACCATTTCCGAAGACCGTTCCTTTTTCAACCGCTCATCACTCTTGACCTGTTCTGCGGTAATGGATAGCACACTTTTAAGGTCGCTCGTAGATTCGTTTGCTTTAATAAGGGTATGGAGAATCCGGCTTGATGAAGCGGTCCTGATATTGTTTTCCAGTTTCATGAGAGCCTTTGAAGTAGAAGTCCCCCATGAGAGGTCTTCTTTTAATTTTTTGAGCTCTTTACTGAGGATCCCCATCTTGGATTCTGCCATTATTTTTAAGGAATTGGACAGCAAGAGCCCTGAATCGTTCATGCTTGACAGGTTTCTCAGAAAGTCAGGCATTCTTTCGTCAATCTTCCGCATTCTCCATGCCCTGATCTCGTAAAATATGATGAAGGGAATGAGTGCGATGGCGATGAAAATTACAATGTAGTCATCAATTGAACTGATAAACTGGACACTGCTATCGCTGATGTGGGCAAAATTCGGATTCCAGTGGAAGTTCAAATTGATACTTCTTTTAAGAGCTTCCGGAAGGTTGGCAAGATAGTAAAGCCCGAGAGGAATCCCGAAAAAGAATGTATATCTTGGTTCATCTCGGATAGTCCTGTACGGGTTAAAAACCAGGTCTCTGATGTTGTAAAGCTGCCTGTACAGCTTCAACTTTTTGTCCCTCTTTTCTTCTTCTTCTGCACTGATTTCTTCTTTGAGTTCAGGAATATCGGAAAGGTTAATGGGATATTCGGGAATTTCTCCCCCCTTCGGGCTCATGGACAGTTCTCCCACTGTATCCAGAAGCACTGTGAAAAGAAGGGTTGCAAGAGGTATTATAATATAAATCAGCATATAAAGAATCTGGGCTGAAGCAGGCCTGAAGAACTGCAGCACTATGAGTGTTGTCATTATGAATAGCGGACCTGCGACAAGCACGGTCACATAAACCTCTGCAAGGACGTCAAGAGTCTTTAACAGGTTCCTGTTTGCCATATCAGCCATATCCTGGTACTGCTCTGACTTGTTTTTTATGTACTCGGTAATGGTCCCGCTGCTTGAAACCAGGATTAACCCGTCAACAAAATCCTTGAAACGTTCCGAAGGAGTACGTTCCTTGGCTGCATTAAGAGCACTTATAAAGTCCTTTCCCAGGTAGTCCATATCCCTCACAATATAGGTAATTTCTTCCGCGCTTGTGCCGAATATATGGGCATACCTGCTCAAAGACCTGAAAACATCATAGATTGACATGCCTCCCTTTGTCAGGGCGTACATGTAAGTTACCGCCGGCAGCATAGACTTGTCAATGCAGGCTTTCCGGATATCTGCCTGAAAATAAGGATAGATATATGCAACGCCAAAAATGGCAAGGAAACCTGTTACAAATGATATAATGGCGACTAAAATAGCAAGCAAATAAAGGTACTCCTCAGCAAATCCTGCTCTTGTGGAATCCACAAAAAGGCTGAGCCTGGAAACCGGATCTCCAAAGGTTTTCAGCCCAAGCCATAAGCCAAAAAGTCCTCCTATTATGCCTGCAATTATCGAATACATTAAAGCTGATGCAAGGTACTGGTCCACTGACATTGGAATATGAGAGTGGCGCATCTTTACTTTGAGCTCCTGGAAGCTCTCCTTATTTTTATAAAAGAAGCCCCCAAAAGTTCTGTATGCCAGTTCGTCCACAGAAGTGTAAGTCATGCTCCCCCTCTTAAGCAACCATATCCTGTATCATGCCCTGTAAGGTATCGTTTTCTATAGCTTCCATGACCATTTTCGGATAACTCTGATACGCCTGCACTACAAGAGATACCTGTATGTAGCTTCTCATATTCTTTTCATACATGTAGGTAAGGATCTTTCTCCGGTTTTCGGTCTCGTTTCTCAACTGTCCTGAATCCCATCCTCTTACGTGCATGATCTCCTGCATGATATGGGAGTCCCCAACTTTCAGGAAACCGTCTTCAGAAGGATCCCAGTTGAAAAGTTCGTTAATCCCCAGGTCTCCAGTCTCAGGGTCAACGTTAAGGACTTCTACCAGGCTCCTTGTTCTCCTGACCCTTTTCTCTTCTATGTACACCTGTTCCTGAATACAGAGCACATCAAGCGATTGCAGCATAATATGAGGCACATTTATGGGTTCGTGTGTAAGCCTGTTTATAACAGTCTGCACATCTCCTGCGTGCATTGTAGAGCTTGTTGCGTGCCCTGTTGACATCGCCTGGAACAGAGTGCGGGCTTCCTCACCTCTCACTTCACCCACGATTATGAAATCAGGACGCTGTCTCAGGGCAGCTCTCAAAAGGTCGTACATAGAAACCTCTCCTGTAGAATCTGCTGAAAAACTCTCTCTTGCAATGCCCGAGACCCAGTTGTTGTGGTAGAGTAAGAGTTCCCTTGTATCTTCTATAGAGACTATCTTGGCTGTTGAAGGCATGAAAAGTGATGTGGCGTTAAGCATTGAGGTCTTTCCTGAAGCAGTCCCTCCTGCAAAAAGCATGTTGTAACCGTTTTCAATAACAAGCCAGAGATACACCAGCATCTCCATGTCGCACGTCTTAAAGCCGAGGAGGTCGATAGGTGTTATCGGGTCTTTTCTGAACTTACGGATAGTAAAAGAACTGCCTCGGGGAGTGACTTCTCTCCCTAACATAGCCTGAAGTCTCGACCCATCCTGAATTGTCGCATCCACGATTGGCTGGCTGACAGAGATGTGCTTGTTATTCAGCTGGCACATCTTGATTACAAGGGAGTCAAGCTCTTCTTCTCCAAAAGAAATATTACTTTCAATATTCAGATATCTGATATGATAAATATAGAGTGGAACTTCCACACCGTCACATGATATGTCTTCAATATAAGGATCATAAAGAAGAGGATTGATTTTTTCATAGCCAAGCATGTTTCTTCTGAGGTAATACATTATTTTATGAATGGATGCCGCCGAAATCTCGGCTTTGTAGCGTTCAAGAAGGAAAAGTGTTTTGTCTACAAGGAGTGCATCTTTTTCTATCTTTGAGGTTGTAGGATTCAAAACCATAATATCCTGAAAATCTTCATAGAGCCTTTCAAGAAGCTCTTTTTCAAACTTTGTCAGAGAAGGTTCGACCAGCCTGTAGTATCTTGTTTTGCGGTCTTCCAGAATTGATGCCAGGGCATAGGGTTCCTGAAGCCAGTATCTCTCTATTTCCTTCAAGCCCTCAGGCACTTGAAACTCTATAAGAGGCCCGTCTTTTTCCTGGTCGTACACTGGCATTCTTCTCAGTGGCTTATCAAAATAAGTTTTAGCCCTTTTCAATATATCCGAGATGGAGTTACTATCGCCTGTTTTCCCGAATAACCCCGAAATAAAACTTTTCTTTTCCGAGATTTCTGTTACTTCATCCATACTCTCGCCTTCAGATTTCTCCTTACGCTATATAGATGGTAACTTCTTATAAAATCTTTCTATTGAAGGCTAAAAATTAATAAATTTTTATCATCTGTTTTTCTAAATAAAAGGCTTATTTTTTCTTTCTTCTTCGATCTATTTAGAAAAAAAGCTATTTCTAAAATAATTTAGTCATAAAGTTCTATCAATAATAATTTATAATGTTCACGTTGAAGTTAAAATAAGGACGAATCAGGAAAAAGTTAAGGTACGTACTCTCAGTTTAAAATTAGCATAAAGTTAGATCGCTGACTGTTACAATACTGGTCTTATTTGCTGCAAGATTGGTATTAATCAGTAACTATTCCATAAGTTTTTATAATGTTTTAATCTTCAGGACAAAATTTCAGGGGGAGGCTCCTCAGGTTTTATTGGAAGAAGCGTAAAACCAATGAAATCTTAATTTCATGGGATATCATCGTCAACTTCTTCACATTCTACGTTGTTGATTCTGGAAACGGGAACTTTAAACCGGAGAAAACCGGAAACTGTAAAGAATCTCAAGTATAATGTCATGCTTATATATTCCATTTCACCTGCGGTACACGTGGTAGAGCCTGTATGACCTGTCCTCAGTGGAGGAAGGATTGCTCAGGAAGCCTGTTTAATCTTTTGATTTAGCGGGTAGTTCACCTTTTACTTAAGTACATGCCCGAGTTTTCAGGATACAAGTGCTTTCAGTGCATTGACAGCATTTACAAGAATATCTACTTCTTCTTCTGTGTTGTAGAGTGCAAAAGAGGCTCTTACCGTACTTTCCACTTCAAGGAAGCGGGTAATCGGGATTGCGCAATGGTGTCCGCTGCGGACGCAAATTTTTTTCGTCTGGTCAAGGATCAGGGCAACATCGTGAGCATGAAGCCCTGTAACATTGAAAGGCACAATTCCTGCCCGGTTTTCAGGCCCGTAGACCTCCACGTGCTCAAGTTCCGCAAGCCTCTTTGCAGCCTGCCCGGAAAGTTTTGCTTCATGCTTTTCAATCTCGGAAACCCCTATTTTCTCCACGTACTCTACTGCTTTACCAAGCCCAATAACCCCGGGAATGTTAGGAGTGCCGGCTTCAAAACAGGCAGGAGAAGGCTCAAGAGTATACTCAAGACCCCTTACGTCAGAAACCGTCCCTCCTCCTACAGATGCGCTGTCCAGAACCTCCGGTTCCTTAATATAGAGCACTCCAGTCCCCTGGGGACCAAGAAGCCCTTTGTGCCCTGCGGTTGCAAAAAAGTCACATCCAGATGCTTTAAGGTCCACTGGCATATGCCCTGCGGACTGGGCGCCGTCAATGAGGATTTTTACTCCGTTTCTGCGGGCAAGTTTTGTGATTCTGCCGACATCCTGAACAGAGCCGAATACATTAGATACCTGCGTTACAGCAATGAGTTTTGTCCTGTCAGTCAGGGCATTTTCTATCATCTGAGGGTCAATTATGCCTTTGCGGTCCGGACTTACCACTGTTACGTTTATTCCTTTTTTTTGCAGGCGCAGCCAGGGAAGGAGGTTTGAATGGTGCTCAAGCATGGTTGTAACGATATGGTCCCCTGCCTCCCACGGATAGCTGTTTGCAACAAGGTTGATCCCTTCTGTTGTATTTTTCGTAAATACGGTCTTTGAAGGATCTGCATTAAGAAAACGGGCGACAGTTTCCCTTGCATCTTCGTACCTGTTTGTAGTCTCTCTGGCAAGGCGGTGAGCTCCTCTCCCGTGGTTTCCGGCATACCTGTAGAAATATTCAACCATGGCTTCAACTGCAGGGACTGGAGTCTGCGTGGTAGCCGTGCTGTCAAGGTAAACAACTTCTTTTAAAACAGGAAAATCTTCACGGACCGCATATACATCGTACATGCTTCTTTTCTAGGAACGAGAAATAAAAAAAGGTTGTGCAGGTTATTTACCCTGCATTCCGCCTATCATATAGCGGTAAAGGTCTAATTCATCTGTGTCAAGGCTGTCTGTGCAGCCTTTTACAACTGTGTGATACCTGTCGTCATGACGGTATCTGTATCCATATTCGTTTCTATTTATTTCTTCGTTATTTAGCTCACTCATAGTATTTCCTCCTGTCTCTTCAACTTTTGCGCTCAGCAGGGGGTTAGATTCTGCTCCTTCCGGATACAAATTCCTGCAGCCAGGGCAGACTCTTGCTCTTTATCGAAAGCGTAGACTGCACTGCAGAGTTCAAGTCCTTCCGTAGAACCGCTCGGGGGTAATTCCCGATCCTTCTGGATGACCTCTTAATGCAGGTCAGAAATTTCCTTCAGGCCGCAAACCCCATAACAGCGCAACAGGCGTTGTTCTTACCCACAACAATTTATTAATTGTCACTCGTGATATATATTTGTTCCGGAAAATTTTTTGAATTACTTAAAAATAAATATAAAAAGGCTGATATATGGCCATACATTCTAATTAGCCGAATATACAATCATTTCCCTGAATGCGCAAAACCGTATAACCACAACTTTCGAATGAGTTCCCCTGGAACAAGATACAGGTTTGATTTAAGGAAACCAGGCTTAAACTTTACTTTTTAGTCTCTAAATTTGCCATGAGCCCTGCAAGGTGGGCAGGAATGGCACCTATTGCAGTGCATGTTTCAAGGGAAAGCCCTTTTGAGGTGATATCAAGGTGGTATTTCCCTCTCTCAAAAAGCTCTTTTGGGAGGCCTTTATGCCCGAGTCCCACAAGAAATAAAAAAGAACGGTTGCGCAACGCTTCTTCAGCGATTTTTACAGGCATTACCTGTCTTTTTGGGTCTGGCTTTGAAGTAGTAATAACTATCTCTCCAAAATGGGATGGAAACCCTTTTTTTGGGAGATCGGATACAGAAAGATGATTTTTTTCGTAAAGGACCTTAAGATAACTTCCTGATTCTCCTATGGTGGTTTTTTCCATGACAAACGCCACCAGCTCTTCTGCGGTCATCTTGAATGGGAAATCATAAAGGGCAAGATGAAATCCAAAAGCATGGCAGATTGGAGCGGCTCTGGCAATTGCCCGGTAGTGAGCATCTAATACTTTGATCTTGTCATAGGTATTGACGATTCCAAGAGTAAGCATAACCTGCTTGATTATGCTTCTCTGTAAAATAATGTTTCGTTAACCTGGGTCCGTTCCTTTATTTCACTCGAGAATATTTCATGGCATGCTGGGTACAATTCTCAAAATGCTCGCAGCTTTTGCAGTCTTCCCAGAGAAGCAGCTTTTCAGCATCCTGTAATCCTGTAAAACCAAGTTTTTCAAAAAAAACAGGAGCAGTTGTCCTTACATATATTTCACAAACAGGGCTGTCAGGCTTATCCTGGTCCTCAAGAGTATTCATAAGGTAATCCATAAGCCTGGTTCCGATACCTTTTCCCCGAAAGTTTGGGTGTACTGCAATCGAATGAAGCTCGAGAAAATTCTTCTCTCCGGAGGTGCTCCTTACAAGAGCAGCACAACCGATAACCTTTCCCTCCTGTTCAGCCAGCACAAAGTCCTCAGGCTCAAGATCTTCCATATCCAGAAAGTATGTGGACAGAAGTCTCTGGATTGATAGGAGATCTTTTTTTTCGGCTTTTCTGATTGAAATTTCTGTCATATCTTTTCAGCAGTCAATGTTTTCATGGTCAATCAGGCTTATTTGTTCAATAGGGACTGGATATTTACCCTTTCTTTGAGCTTATTCCTCTTCAACTTCCTCTTTATCTTCAGCTCTTTTCCTCATGTAGGGTTCGTCCATACTCCCTGAACGGAAGCCTTCAAGGTCAAGGGTTACATAGTCAAAACCGAGGGCTTTGAGATGCCTTGATATTTTTTCCCTTTTTCGGAACGCATCCTCAAACTCTTTGTCAGTAACTTCTATTCTGGCAAGGTTCGAGTGCATCCTGACCCTGAACTGCGTAAAACCCAGATCTAACAGATAATCTTCGGCTTTTTCTACTTTCTCAAGAGCTTCGGGGGTAATAGGCTGCCCGTAAGCAATACGTGTGGCAAGGCAGGCTGCTGACGGCCGGCTGGCTGCGGAAAGCGAGAGGTTTGCAGCAATTTCCCTGATCTCTTCTTTTGTAACGCCAAACTCCACAAACGGGGAATAAATCTTTTCTCCAGCTTCCTGGATTGCTCTGTATCCTGGGCGGTTTTTCCCTTTTATTTCTGAAGCATTTGTTCCTTCAAGCACGACATTGAACCCGATTTTTTCCGCAAATTCAAGGAGAGTTTCAAGAAGGGCTTTTTTACAGAAATAGCACCTGTTAATCGTATTTGCGGAAAAATAAGGTACGCTGTTCAGAGAAAACGGGAGGATTTTATGCTGGATCCCTATTTCACAGGCTGTCTGGGAAGCTGTTTCGAGCTGCTGCCTTGGAAAAAGTGGAGAATCTATAGTCACGGCAAGGGCTTTTTCCCCGAGCTCCTCAAATGCAAGAGCAGCAAGAGTTGAACTATCCACTCCTCCTGAAAATGCAATAACTGCACTTTCTCTGGCTTTAATAGCCTCTTTTATCTTTTCTATCCTTGTAGTGTCCATTAATAACGAGTTTCAGCTAATAAGATATATGTATTTTCCAGCCTTATAGTCAGGTGCTTTAAAGCCGTCAGAGCAAGGGTTATGGGTAGCTTAATCGGGATTTTTCCTGGGCTGTGTATCTTGAAATTATCTATTCCAGAGTTGCTTGCTTAACTTTATAGATAATTTGACCTGTTGTACCGAAACTTTGTTCTTCTATCAGGGCTCTGGCTACAATAATAAACCTGATTAGAATCTAATTTCCTTATAATAGTATAATTTTTACGCAAATGATTAGATGGAGATCTTAGATGGAATTATTCGGAACTAATGGTGTGCGTGGTATAGCCAACGAATTTATAACGCCTGAACTGGCAGTCAATGTAGCCAAAAGCCTTGGCACGTACATGGGTTCAAAAGGTACGGTTGCAATAGGCTGTGATACCCGTATTTCAGGGCAGATGCTGAAATCCGCAGCAATTGCCGGGGCTCTTGCAACGGGACTGAGCGTGATAGATGTGGGTACTGTCCCTACCCCCTCCATTCAATACTATGTGCGCGACTATGCCGATGCTGGAATCGTTATTACGGCATCCCACAATCCCAGGGAATATAACGGAATCAAACTGATTGCAGGAGATGGCTCGGAATTCCCGAGGGAGGGAGAGCGGGAAATTGAAAAAATCTATTTTTCAGGCAAATTCTCAACTGTTTCATGGGAAAAAACCGGAAGTTTAAGAATTGATCCCTCAGTTAACGATTACTACATAAAAAATATAGTGCGCGCCGTAAATGCCGAAGCCATACGCAGCCAGAGGTTTAAGGTAGTTGTTGATACAGGCTGCGGAGCAGGTTCCCTTACCCTTCCATTCCTTCTCAGGGAACTGGGATGTGAAGTCCTGACTCTGGGGGCTCAGCCTGACGGGACTTTCCCGTGGAGAAACCCTGAACCCCTGCCTGAAGCCCTGACAGAGCTTTCGGACCTTGTTAAAAAGACAGGGGCGGCTTTTGGGGCAGCACATGACGGAGACGCGGACAGAATAGTCTTCATGGATGAGAACGGGGAATTTGTGAATGAAGAAGTCCTGCTTGCCATGATGACCAAGTACATGCTTGAGCGTGAAAAAGGGCCGGTGGTTACTCCGGTCAGTTCTTCCCAGCGCATGGCTGATGTCGCAAAGGAAAAAGGGGTTGAACTTCACTGGACTGCTGTCGGCTCAATCAATGTCGCCAGAAAAATGATGGAAGTAAATGCCGTTTTCGGAGGCGAAGGGAATGGGGGCCTTATCTTCCCCAAACACCAGTACTGCCGTGACGGAGCGATGGCGTGCGCAAAGATCCTTGAGATTCTCGCCGGGGGAAAGAAGCTTTCCGATCTGACCAAAAGCGTACCTGTATACTTCAATGCAAAGACCAAGACTCCTTCCCGGGATATTGCGGGCACTATGGAAAGGATCAGATCTGAGACTTCAAGAATGGGGCTTAAAACGGATACCATTGATGGGGTTAAGATCTGGTACGATGACGGCTGGGTCCTTATACGTCCTTCGGGTACTGAACCAATTTTCCGGATCTTTGCCGAAGCAAAAAAGCAGGAAAGAGCAGGAGAACTGATGAATAAAGGTCTGGAAATGGTTTTAAGTGCAGAAAATATCTGATACGGACTTTATTTCCAGATGAGGCACTGAAAGCAGCCTGAAATAATATTAAGGGGGATAACAGTTTACAGAATCAGTAAACAATAGATTTACGGGGCTCAAGCTGATTTGAGCCTTAATATCCTTTTTTAATTCAAAGTTTCTAATTCTATGATAAAGACTTCTAAGCTGGAAGCTGAAGAGAATAATTAATCAGCCCTTGATATGTTGATAATTTTTTGTTTTTGCCTGAAAAACCATCCTTTTCTGGATTGATTCCGAAAGTTGTTTTCTGGAATACTTATTTTTATCTTTTTCAGTTTATGTCTTTACTTAAATAAATTGTTATTTGTTATGTATAAAGTTAAAATAAGTAACAATAAATTATAAATACTTTGAAGTATTTCTTATCTATCGGAAGAAAAACGCGATATATTCCCGAGATAGGCAGATCAGTACGAAAACCTCCTGATTAAAAAAAATACACCTCCTAAACAGCAAAAATAGCATTGGAAGGTTTCAAATTCCCTTCTGAAAAAGACAGAACTGACAGGACAGGATCAATATAAGTATTTCAAAATAGACCTGAATACGAGATCAATAATCCTTTGAACCTGTACGAATCGTCTGAGCTAAGAGATCAGTGTATAACTTAAAAACAGACACAATTAAACCTGCAAATCAAACACACCGAAAACGATACAGATTGGAGTTTTAACTCCGATCAATGAAAGTAACAGAGGGGTGAAGTAATAGAATCAAAAATAAAGGTCTCCTTATGCGGTTAATTCCAGAACAGATTTAGCCTGAATGCAAGATTAAGGTTTAATAAACAGGTATTGAATTATTGCCTGTTTTCCTTAATCTTTTTTACTTCCTTTAATCTCCTTTTAACCCTTCTTTAAGCTTTCCTGTGTTTTTCCCAGTAGCCTGTTAATTTCCCTCCCAGGGCAAGTTTTCCAAGCTCTTTTCTTACACTGTCGCTAACTTCCGAAGGGGCTGCTGATGCGTACGGAGTTCCAGGAAGTGGGGTCATATAATGAGCCCGGACAGTCCCGCCTTTTTTGCAGATCCAGCGCACGAGCTCAAGGCTTTTTTCCTGGTCTTCTTCGGTTTCTGTTGGAAGCCCGAAGATAAAATCAACTGCCGGAACTATTTCGTGTTCAAGGCAGCACTCTACAGCCGAAATGCTGTCTTCAACCGTATGTCCTCTCCTTATTTCTTTAAGGATTCTGTCACTTCCGGACTGGGCTCCGAGGCTGAGGCTGTCGTTTGCGCAGTATTTTCTCACAAGCTCAACAGATTCTTCGGTCACAAATTCGGGGCGGACCTCGGAGGGGAAAGTCCCGAAAAAGATCTTTTTATCGGGCAGTTTATGAAGGGCAGAGAGCAGTTTTTCTACCTTATCGAAGCTCGGGTGAATTCCGTCGCTCCCATAAGCAAAAGCATTTGAAGCTATGAAGCGGAGGTCGTCATAGTACTGCGCATTCTTCAGGATAGAATCAATACTCCTGTGCCTGACTTCTCTCCCAAAAAGCCTTGGAGTCTGGCAGTACTTACATCCCCAGGGGCATCCGCGGCTGATCTCAATTGGAGCACGGAGTTTTTTCGGGTCAAAACAGGGGTATGAGTCCAGATTTACATGCGGCCTTTCAGGAGTCTGGATTATCCTGCCGGTGTCCGGGTCTCTGTAAGCAATTCCTTTTACCTCTCCCGGATCCCTCCCTTCCTTCAGGGTCCTTACAAGTTCCGGAAGTGTTTCTTCGCCTTCTCCAATAACCACGTAATCAAAATATTCGAGTGTCTCTTCCGGGCACCCTGAAGGGTGCGGTCCTCCTGCAATAAAGATCGAGTCCGTACCTGCACTTTCGATTTCCTTGAATACTTTCGCTGCCTGCCGTGTGGTAAAACTATAGATCATTATCCCATCAAGGGGTCTGTCCGTAAATCCGGCTTCAGGAAGCACAGGCGAAAGAACCGCAAAGCTGTAAGAGTTCTTTTTGCTGTATCGAAAATTCACTTCCATTATTGTTTTTTCCTCTTTTCGGTTCTTTTTCAGGTTTCAATTAGCTCCAGATTTTTCAGGTTATGGTCTTAAAAGGAATCAAAGTGAAGCAAAGAAGCCCAAGTACAAAAGTAAGTATCCCTATAAGGATGCGCTTTCTATCCAGTTCCACTTTGTCATGAAGAGGGGATGGATGCCCGGCTGCTGCAAAAGCCCAGAGGAAGAGGCCCCAGAATATCCATATAAAACCGTCTCCTTTTAGATAATAGACTACATAAATACCTATCAGGAAAAGGATACGCGGTATCATTGAAGATACCCTGTCCGCTTTTTTTCCAAGCATTGCCCTGAGCACATGCCCTCCATCAAGCTGTCCTGCAGGAAGGAGGTTTAAAAGGGTCACAAACATTCCTACCCAGCCCGCAAAAGCCACTGGATGCAGGCTGCTTCCTGTAACGCCGACAACTTTCTGGACCATTACAAAAAGGGGGGGAAGGCCTACCTCGAACATCAGGGAATGAGGCAGCGGATTGACTGCAGGCACATCTAGCTTCAACCCTATTATGGTGACTGCAACCGAGACAAAAAGCCCTACAAGAGGCCCTGCAACTCCTACATCAAAGAGGGCTTTTCGGTTAGGGATAGGCCCTCTATAATGGATTACCGCTCCCATAGTGCCTATGAAAGTCGGAAATGGAATGAAATAAGGAAGGGAAGTTTTCATTCCATGGTACTTTGCCATTGCATAGTGAGCCATTTCATGAGAGCCGAGAACAGCCATTATCGCAAGGGTAAAAGGCAAACCCTCGAAAACCTGCATGGGATCATTAGACAGGTCAACTCCGAACATCCAGGCTCCGCAGATCATAGTTGTAAATATCGTTGCTATAAAAAGTGCTAAGTTTATCCACACTTTTTCCTCTTCCTTCTTTAAGGGAGCAACGATAAGAACGTGTTCTCCTAGCTCATATTTCAGGGTACCTCCAAGCCCCCGCTGTTCCAGGGGAGCCCAGAGTTCTCCCATTACATTTTCGGTATCTGCCTTAGGAGTGCCAAAGAAATAAAGGATATCTCCGGATTTCTGGATTTCATATACATCAAATACCCTGGATATGAAAGGATATATGCGTGAAATCGATTCCTCAATTTCGAGCTTCCCACGATCTTCCCTATGGTCTTCGATTTCCTGTTTCATTTTAGGTTTCACGTCTTGAGGCTTGAGGTTTCTTTTAGCTTAAATTAGCTTTCCTGTTTTATAATTTAATTAAATCTTTTAATTCGTATCTATTGTTCCTGTATCTTTTTTTTCATTAGCTTTTAGAGCCTTTAAGGCTATTAACATTATTTTCATCCTTTAAACTTTAAACGGCACGATAACTGGATTGAAATTTTGAATATCTCATTCTTCTTTCTGACCGCCTTCTGATTTAAGCAGTTCGACGTATCCTTCACTGCCGTTTACCAGGACAGAGTCTCCATCCTTTAAAAACTCGTAAGGGTTCTTTTCCAGCATATCAACCAGAGGGATTTCAGATATAATTGCCCCTACCGCCACTATAGGTTCGGTTTCCAGATTGATAATTGCTACAGGAGCCGCCTCATTTTTCTTCAGCTGGTACATCACATAGGATCCAACAGTAGAGCCTTTTCCATGCGGAAAAACGAGAACTTTCCCTTTAATTGACTTTCCTGCCAGAGAGTGCTTTTCTTCGACCACAACCCCGGTTCTGGGGTCCACACTGCCGAGGAAAGATATAGGGTCCCTGGAAATCAAAACCTCCCCCTCTGCACATCCCCTGGAAATTGTCCTGCCTTTGATTTTAATGGGAACCACCTGCCTTTTTCCCTTTTCCAGCAGTTGCCTTCTCAATACAGGCTTCCATATTTCCGTATACACTTTCAGCCCCGCACATTCCGGGCACGTAAGCAAAGGCTTTTCCCGAATTTACCATCACGCAGGAATAACTGTTGGTTGCCGGAGAAACTACCATGCAGGTATCACATACAACCTTTGCTCCGCTTTCCTCAATGGTTTTTATATACTCAGGACAGCGTTTTGTAAGTTCCCTTGAGGTAAAAATCCAGGTCTCCTTTGAAACTGTTTTTCCTTTCAGCAGTTCAGCAGCTTTTTTAAGTTCATCAGCAGAGCAGTGAGGGCAGCCGATAGTAATCAGTTCGGGCTCTTTGCCTTTGCTCTCATAAACCTCATCCAGCTGGCTTCTCTCAATAGTTATTTTTTCTTCAGGCTCTCCAAAGTTCATTCTGCAGGCTTCGGGTGTTACTCCTTTCACATGGTAAAGAGCCACTGCGCCTGAAGCAGCCATTGCAGCCCCCAGAGCTTTTAATTCATCAGCTTTCGGTTTGCCTTTCAGGTGAAAAATAGGCACTCTGTTTCCAATGAGTTTTCCTGCAACATATCCAAGTGCTCCGTAATCCGATTCTTTAAGCGGGAACTCTACATTTACAGAGACTTCTGGAACGCGGTTTTCATCAAGATGAAACCCGTAGTTTGCGGTTTTCCCGAGAAGTGCTGCCGAAAGGGCTGATGGTCCTCCCTCTCTGTTTGTCCGGGCTCCTATTACGGAGTTTGCATAAGAAATGGCTGAGGACTCGCTCCAGGCAAGGTGGTCGCCGTAGCTCACTGAAAAGCCTTCAAGGGTATAAGGAGTACAGGTACATTCGCAGCGAATCCCGAGTTTTTTGTAAGCCTGAACAATTGCCTTCTGTTTTTCTGCAAATTCAGGAGAGATTTTCAGCCTCTCCCAGTCTTCCAGATCCATCCCTGCCGGATTAAGGGTTGCAGGAACCTTTACCTGCCCCTCAAGGTCTGAAATCCATTCAAGCCCGGCATCACCTATTGTTTTATAGGAAACGCCTGCAATCTGGGCGCTTTTGATAGGGATCAGCCTGTCTGCGCCGTAGATGTCTCCAAGAGCCACAAGGATCTGGATTGCCTGCCTTAGAGTTTCTCCGGCTTCTCCGTTCAGGATTTGTTCTTCTTCTTTTGTGAGGTACATGAAATTCACTCTTTTAATGCCATTTAGTAATGCAGGGCGCAGAATACCGGGGACAGCTCTATCAGCACATCCGGCTGTCATATTCTCAAGATAAGTACAGGAACTTGAGATGAAATAAAGTTTGAAGGCAGGCAGGGGATTTCATGCCCCAAATACAGTTTTAAATTTCCCTGCCCTGCCCGTTAGAAGTTGTTTATCAGTCATTCTTCCGGAATTATTGCTCTTTCAAAGTTCTCTTTTTCAATAAGAACCTTTGTAGCATCAATTCCCACTTTTGTAGTTGTCCCGTCCGGTGCTCCTCTGGGGTCCAGGGAACTGCCGCGGACGTTGGGTATGATCAGGATATCCATATCCCCTTTTACTCTTGTGGCAACTGCGAACTCAACATCATTCGGGTCAAAGATATTTATATCTTCATCTACAACCACCACATGCTTCAGGCTTGTGTGGGCAGCAAAGGCAGCCATAATAGCGTTTTTCGCATCTCCTTCAGTCTGTTTTTCGATCTGCACGACGGCATGGAGATAACAGCACCCTCCTTCTGTTAATACCACGTTTTTGACAGTTGTAACTTCCCCTACGGCTCTGTATATCCTCGGTTCATAGGGCACTCCCATCATAAGGAGGTGCTCGGGGCCCGCAGGAAGAATTCCATGGTAGATAGGGTCTTTTCTATGGATGATTCTTGTAATATGGATAACAGGCTCTTTCCTCACCACGTCATACGTTCCCGTAATGTCAACAAATGGTCCTTCATCAACCCTTTCTTTCGGGTCAACGTACCCTTCGAGCACGATCTCGGAATGCGGTACCTTTATCCCGTTTGAACATTCAAAGAGTTCTACCGGAGCACCCCTCAGGGCAGCTGCATATTCGAATTCTTTTCCTACGGGCACTCTTGTAGTTGTTGCGTAAGTAATCACGGGGTCGCAGCCGAGAACAATTGCTACGGGCAGAGGTTCGCCTTTTTCTGCAGCTTTTTTATGAAGGATATAGGTATGCCTCGGAGGGACAAGGCGGGCGGCGAGCTTATCTTTTCCCACTAGCATAAGGCGGTGGATCGAAGCATTCATCACGCCTCCGTATTCGGAAACAACAATTCCCGCAGTTATATAGGGAGCGCCGTCTTTCTCAAAATGTGTAAGAATAGGAAGTTTAGTCAGGTCAACATCGTCTTCTATGACTTCAAGGGTTGGAGACTCTGAAACCAGCCGTATTTCACCTTCAGGAGAAACCTCCGAGAGCCTCTTTATGATTTCCTCTTTAGGGACTCCGAGCATTGAGGAAAGCTCGTCCCTGGACCCGAGAAGGTTCATAATAACCTTTGAGCCTGAAATGTCGTGGAAAAGAACAGGAGCTTTTGTTTTTTTTGCAATTCTTGAAGCCTCAAATCTCGGGGAAACGGGCTGCTTAACTTCGACCAGTTTTCCGCTTTCTTTTAACCGGTCTATGAAATCTCTATAAGTCATGGGTATCTGGATATCAAAAAGCTGTCAGATGATAAAAAGATTATCTGATCCCGGTGCAGAAACTCTGGTTCTGTTACCTGATATCAGTTGTTATAGGGAATAATAAGAGAGAACTTTCGTCCTGAAAGTTCTGTTTGTTTGAATTAGTTTCTGCCTATGAACCTGTTTTGCCTGAAAAACCAGTTTTATTTCTGGTTTTCAGTTTCGGTTTGTCAGATCCTGCCTCAGGCACAACAGGGCTCATTCCAGAGTTTCAACATTCATCGAGCATGAAGATCCTGGGTCTTATGATCCTTTTCTTCTCATACTGGTCAAAGCAGTGGGCTATCCAGCCTGAGATCCTTCCGATTGCAAAGATCGAAGTTGCAAGCTGAGGGGGTATTTCCATATATTTGTAAATGACTCCAGAATAAAAATCAACGTTGGGGTAAATAGGCTTTCCTCTCTTCTCTACAAGCTCGCGGACAACAGTATTTTCAATTGCTTCGGCTGTCTCGTACCAGTGCATATCACCTTTAGCTTCAGCCAGTCTCCTGGAAAGCTCCTTAAATATTGTGCCCCTGGGATCATATGTCTTGTATACTCTGTGCCCGAAGCCCATTATTTTTTCTCTCTGTTTTATTTTTTCGAGGACAAACTTCTCGGCATTTTCAGGGCTGGCGACTTCTTCAAGCATGGTCATAACTTCTGATCTTGCTCCCCCGTGAAGAGGACCCTTGAGTGTGCAGAGCCCTGAAACAACGGCTGAGTAGAGATCGGACATAGTTGAAGCTGTTACTCTGGAGGAGAAGGTAGAAGCATTGAGTTCATGCTCGGCACTGAGGATAAAGTCTTTTTCCATGACTTCGGCTTCCAGCGGGTCCGGCTTGCTTCCTTTAATCATGTACAGGAAATTGGCTCCGTGGGAAAGGGAGGGATCAGGCGGAACAGGTTCCTTTCCGTTTGCAGTTCTATAATAAGCAGCAACAATGGTTGGGACCATGGCAATTAACCTTATGGCTTTTCTCATATTCCCTTCTTGAGAGTTGTCATTCAGGTCCGGATCGAATTGCGATATGAAAGAAACGACTGTGCGCAGTGCTTCCATAGCATCGATATTGAAATTGCACATGCGGATAACGTCCATTACCTCCTTATTGATTCCACGTTCCGCATGCAGGCGGGCTGAGTACTCGGCAAGTTCCTTTTCTCCGGGGAGTTCTCCCTTGATTAGCAGATAGGAAACTGCATCATAGGGAAGGTCGATTAGATCTTTGATATCGACGTCCCTGTACTTCAGAATGCCCTCCAGCCCGTCTATGAAACATATATTTTTACTCATTTTCTACCTCGCAGTTATGCCTAGAGGATTTTCAAAAAACTTTGAAATTGGGGAATCCTCTGATTATACGTGAAAGATTTATCAAGAAGGACTTTTTGGGTCCAAAAATAGGGCGACAATGCAATTGTATTATCATCAAATTAGTATATTAAATTTGTTGAAATTGTAAGTTCAAATCATTTTTAATATCTTTGCTGAAGTTAAGCTCCCCACCTCTCTAAACCTCCTAACTGTTTTTAGCCTTAAAGTTAGTGTTTTCAGGGCGAAGCATCTCTAAAATATCTTTTTTGTCTGAAATGGTTCCTTCTCCAGCCTGGATAATAAGAGAGGTCCAGAAAAAGAAAAACCTTTATTAAGGCCTGCGGAACTCTCTTAATATCTTTTTGTCTTTCTTATTATTCTGCCCTGTGCAACTTTATTTTTTCTTCACAGAATCCCGCAGGAACTTATGCAAAATCCCGCCATTCTTATAATACTCTATTTCCACGGCAGAGTCTAGCCTTAATTCTACCTTAAACTCTGTTTCTTTTCCGCTGTCGTCCTTTGCCTTTACAGTAAGCTCTCCGTGAGGCTCCATTTTTTCAATGTCAAGTATATCATAGCTTTCCTTTCCTGTAAGCCCGAGAGTATCTACATTTTCTCCTGCCTTAAACTGCAGAGGAAGAACTCCCATGCCAACAAGGTTGCTTCTGTGGATGCGCTCAAACGACTCGGCAATAACTGCTTTTACTCCAAGGAGGAATGTGCCTTTTGCGGCCCAGTCGCGGGAACTGCCTGTCCCGTATTCTTTCCCGGCAAGAACAATCAAAGGAACATTGTTTTCCTCATAGAGCAAAGATGCGTCATAGATTGGAATTCCTTCTCCGCAGGCTTCAGGCGGGAAGTCTTCTCCCTTAATGTGGGAGACAGTCCATCCACCTTCCCTGTTTACAAGTTTGTTTCTGAGCCGGATGTTTGCGAAGGTGCCGCGCATCATTACCTCATGGTTGCCCCTGCGGGAACCGTATGAATTGAAATCCTTCTGGTCAACGCCCCAGGACATCAGGTACCTGCCTGCAGGGCTGTCTGCCGGAATATCTCCTGCCGGGGATATGTGGTCAGTAGTGATGCTGTCCCCGAAAACTGCAAGGACTCTTGAATTCAATATATCTCCGGGCAGAGGCAAAGTAAGCGGGAAATCCACAAAATAAGGAGGTTCCTGTATATAGGTTGAAGCCGGATCCCAGTCATAAAGGGTGCCTTCAGGGACTTCCAGATCTTTCCAGAGCTTTGCGCCTTCAAGAACGCCTGAGTATTCTTTCTTAAACATTTCAGGCTTTACACTGTTCTTTTCAACTTCCTTTATCTCCTGCTGCCCTGGCCATATATCTCTCAGGTAAACAGGGAGCCCGTTAGGGTCATATGCAAGGGGTTCGGTTTCGAAATTTATGTTTACCGTACCCGCAATGGCGTATGCAACAACAAGCGGCGGGGAGGCAAGGTAGTTCGCTTTTACATGGGGATTGATCCTGCCTTCAAAGTTCCTGTTCCCGCTGAGCACGGCTGCAACTGTGAGGTCTTTCTCCTCGATTTCCTTTGATACACGTTCGGGCAGAGGCCCGCTGTTTCCTATGCATGTTGTACAGCCGTATCCAACCTGGTGGAAACCCAGAGCCTCAAGATAGGGCAGAAGACCTGCGGCTCCAAGGTATTCAGTAGCCACTCTTGAACCCGGAGACAGGCTTGTTTTTACAAAGGGTTTAACCCTCAGGCCTCTTTCAATAGCTTTTTTTGCAAGCAGCCCGGCTCCGATCAGAACCGAGGGGTTAGAGGTATTCGTACATGAAGTAATGGATGCGATCACAACTGAACCATGTGTGAGCCTGGAGTTTCTATCGGTATAATCACTCTTTTCAACCTCTACCTCTAGTGGGGCTTCGGCTTCTTCTAAAGGTGCTCCTCCGTCTCCCAGCCAGCGCAGGTAAGCAGGGTCTCTGAAGAGCTCAACGCCTCCTACTTTCTTTCTTATAAAGGTCTGCCTCATTGTTTCATGGAAATTCTCTGAGACTTCATTCAGAAAGAGCTGGTCCTGCGGGCGTTTTGGGCCTGCAAGGCAGGGCTTTACTGTACCCATATCAAGTTCGAGATTGCTGCTGAAGACAGGCTCTGGCCTGTTAACAGAGTAAAGGAGGTCCTGTGCTTCCAGGTACTTTTTCACAAGGTCAACCTGTTCGTCGCTCCTTCCTGTCCTCTTCAGGTAGTCAAGAGTTTCCATGTCAGGCGGAAAAATTCCCAGCGTTGCCCCGTATTCCGGAGCCATGTTTGAAATCGTTGCCCTGTCCGGAAGGCTGAGGGAGTTCAGGCCGGGCCCGTAGAACTCAACAAACTTGCCGACAACCCCATGCTTCCTTAACATTTTTGTTATCGTGAGGACAAGGTCAGTTGCGGTAACTCCGGATTCCAGTTTCCCGTAGAGTTTAAAACCGACAACCTCAGGAACAGGCATATAGTAAGGCTGCCCGAGCATTACGGCTTCGGCTTCTATGCCGCCTACTCCCCAGCCGAGTACTCCTATCCCGTTGATCATTGTTGTATGGGAGTCGGTCCCGACAAGGGTATCCGGAAAAGCAAATAGTTCTCCTTCTTTTTCTTTCAGGTGGACAAGAGGTGTCAGATATTCAAGGTTCACCTGATGGATAATTCCTCTTCCCGGGGGCACGACCCTGAAATTATCAAAGGCTTTCTGTGCCCAGCGGAGGACGGTATAACGCTCTCTGTTGCGTTCAAACTCCTTCTTCTCGTTCTCTCCAAGGGCATATTTTGTCCCGTAGGAGTCAACCTGAACCGAGTGGTCGATGACCAGGTCGACAGGGATTACAGGGTTGATTTTAGCAGGATCCCCTCCAAGCCGCTTCATTGCCGAGCGGAGGGCTGCCAGGTCAACTACCGCAGGAACGCCTGTGAAGTCCTGCATGATTACCCTTGACGGAATAAACGGGATATCCCTTTCACTTATGTTTTCAGGACTCCAGCGGGCGAGAGCTTCCACGTCTTCTGCGGTTATTATCCTCTTTTCAGTATCCGCATGCCGGAGCAGGGATTCCAGCAGGATCCTTATTGAGTAGGGGAGCAGGGAAATCCCTTCAAAGCCCTTTTCTTCCAGTTTACCCAGTCTATAAATCGTAGCTTTTCCGGCAGTTGTTTCGATGCTGTCTCTTACCCCAAAGGGGTCCAGACCTTCTCTCATTGTGCTTTTTACCTCCAGCAAAAGTATGAAATTGAAATGATGAGCTTTTTGCGAATTACTTTTTGTGAGTTATTTTTGATTATTATCTCATTTTTCCTTATCCTGTGAGAGCCCCATCTTATCCTTAGACTACTTTAGTCCTTCGGGTTTATTATCTTCGTGTTTCCGGGAAACATGTCTGCTTTATTTCTTCTGCATTTATTTGCCTTATTATGGGGAGAATAATGAATGCGTAACAGAAAGCGCCTGTGTGGTTAAACTTTGGGCTGTAACCATAGACACCTGAACCTTAACAGCTTTCAAGCACTTAATTCTAATTACAGGCTCAGGCTGTACTTTCATGTATTTATACTTCTCCGGTTAAGACCTGTTTTTTTTATAAACAAGGTTTAAACAAGGTTCTTTCTTATGCGTGTTGAGTTCAAAACTACTAAAAAAGGGTGAATTAAGGGAACATTATCTCAATTCAGGGTATGTTTTTTTTTCAGTATTATCTCTTGACCTTATGCCTGTCAGTTCTTTTTTCTCTTATCTGAAAGGCGTCCCTTGCCCGGAGTAATTCAGGGAAGAGAATGCTGAAAGAAGAGAATGCTGAAAGATTTCTTCTCTTGATTCTGGAACAGAAAAAAAACAATTAATCAGAATTCTGATTTCCAGGTATCAAATAAAAGATTCCGGGCGGTGGAAGCCTGGATTTTCCTGATGCAGGAAAAAGTAAAAAGAGTTTAAAGCCTGACTGTCGTCAAGCCTGAGGCATCCATTTATTCTTCAACAGCCCCGATTATAATTGAATAGTCAAAGTTTTCCGTATTTTTGGGAAGAATTGAAAGCGTCCAGTCTCCTGCGGCTCCAGGAACTGTATAGGTCTCTACAAAGGTTGTAGTCCCTCCCTGGTAGCTTCCCTGATTATAGGTTTCCGTGCCGGCTGAAACTCTTGCGGACATGTACGGCAGGTAAGGCTGCGGGTATGTATCATCTACTATATTTACCGAGCCGCTGTACTTCTTGCTTACGAGAGCAGGCGTGACACTCTTTCCCGAGGGGTCTTTCAGGCTCACCTCAAACGAAGGCTTCAGGTCCCTGTTTCCTCCTGCGGTATACATGCCATACCCATATTGATAGGCGCTGACCTCTATGCTGATAGTGCCGTTATCTGCGGTTTTGAAGGTGGTCTCATAAGGCTCTTCGGGAACCGGAAGAATGCGGAAATTCAGGGTCACTTTCCCTTCGTATTCACTGATCCCCGGGTCATCGATATTCAGGTCGAGAGTTCCTGTATAGCTCCCTTTTGCATCAGCCGGGACTTTAAGTGTCATTTTCACAACGGCTGTCTCCCCTGCTTTTATTTTTTCCGGAGCTTCAATGCTTATTGCATCATTTCCAAAGGCGTATGTCACTCCTCCATAAGGGTAAATGCTGTCATAATATATGATGTCGCCTCCTTCCGTAAGCTCAGGGGAGATTGCAACATCCTTTCTGCCTGTGTTCTTCAGCTTTATTTCATAGGTATAAGTCTCTCCGGCTTCTACAAGGTCGTTAATGTAAGGCGTAAGGATCTGGAGAGTCGGTGGAACCCACACCTGCAGGGTTAGCTGCATTGTTCCGGGGAAGTTCGGATAATAGCCGGCTACATCTCCTTCAGGCACATTTTCTGTAAAGGCTATGAGTACGGCATAGTTTCCAGGGTCTGCATCCTCAGGGATATTTACCTCTACTTCAAATTCCTCTTTTTCCCCTGCTTTCAGGTCTTTTGCAGAGGGGCTTATGCTGACCCAGCTTTCATCTATGAATTTTTCAGTATATGGAATGATTAAAAGTCTGGGATTCAGTTTAACAGTTTTATTATCGTTGTTCTTGACAGTTACTGTAAAGTTTTTACTGTCTCCCGGCTTCAGTTCAAGGTACTGATAGGCTGGATTTACACTTATTTTTTCAAATTCCGGATAATAATATCCTGCGTCCTTTTCAGATCCAGCAATATAGCTGACATCAGCAATAGAATTTACATCAGCAATAGAACTGGCTGCAATTTTCGCTTCTACCGCTCCAATTCCTGCAGACACAGCCTTATTCTCTGTCCCTGCCCCTGCACAGGCAATGGAGATAATAGATACAATCAAAAGCCCGCATGCGATTATTTTTAATGCCTTTATATCAAGTACACCCATACTTTTCACCTCGCCTAATACTCACTAATGCATGGAACTTATAAAATAATTGCTTAAACTACGAATCAATCTGCAGTTATTTCCTGAAAAAAGGGGATAAAAAGGTTTTATTCTTAATATTATTCTTTATTATCTCTTTATTTTGTGAAAAAAATGTTATTGTGTTTTTTTAAGCTAGTTTTCCTCCTGGTGAATTCGATTTCTCGTTACTGCCAGCATCCTGGCTCTGTACCTGGATTTACAGTATCCATGCAAGGAATCTTCGTACCTGATGGCAACGTAAACAGAAAAAATTATTAAATCCCGGAATGAAATCTGATTATGTAATTACGAATCTATACGCCAGCTCTGGCGCAGAAACTGCTTCAGGCTGTGAACTCCCAGGAAAAAATCGAGTAACGATTATTCCGCTTTAAGGCATGGATGTGATTTTCTTGCTCAAAAACAAACAGGATATATTTGGGAGATTTTCAAAGTCCAGTTACAGGTTCCGGAAAAATCCGGAATCGGGAAAGGGGTCGTTACGTGACTCTCTCATAGGGTCCTGTCCTGTAATTGACGCCGAATTTGTCGAGGTCAGCGGAGACTCTGATTCTGAAGAAGCCTTCTCTGATGAAATGGACTCTGAGCTGCTGGAAAATCTCAGGGAATATCTGCGAACAAGATCTAAAGAGGAAATCACTGAAATCTTTGAAGAGATCCGCAAAACTCTCGAAGAACGAACCTCAGAAAGCGGATTTTCGGAAAATCGCTGGAAAGGTACCTCTTCTTATGAAAAAATGAGAATGAAAGAGATCCCGGGAAGAGCTTTCAGGACATTTTCCAGAACCGCCTGCTGTGGAAAGGACCAGATTATAAAGTTCTCAAAGGTCGTTTCTTCAAAAGCCTCGTCTATAGCTTCGGAAGGCAGAGAGTCAGTAAAAGCCTCTTCGAAAATACTCAATGAAAAGTGGAGTAATTTAAGCCCCAGGGACCGCGAGCTGATCTCCGATACTATAATTGCAGTGATCGAGCTCGGTTTACTGAAGAATTCTACAAAAGGTAAAAAGGCAGCATTTGTCATTCTGTCAGGTATCTGTAATCATAAAGCTCCGGGTAAAAAAGATCTCGAAGAATTCATAGACGGGGTAAGCCGGCTTCTTAAACGCAGAACTTAATTATATTCTTTCCATTCCGCTTTATATTCTTTCCATTCAGCTGAATCTTATCCAGCCGCTTAGAACATTCTCGCAGGCTTGCTGACTGCTTTTATAAATCTTGCCGGGCTTTCCTCGACCTGCCAGTTTCCTGAATCATGGACAATATAGGTCTGGTCTGATACCTGGTCCAGCCCTCCTGCATCATAACCTCCTATTATCAGGGAAAATATTCTGGCTTTTCTTTCGGCTTTTATTTCATTCCACTCGCGGATAAGAGGTTTTTCTGAGAGCTCCGACATTCCGTCCGTAAGAAAAAGGAGGTCTGCTCCCTGGAAGGCTTTTTCCTTTTTTACTGCTTTTAGCCCTGAGTGGAGTGCTGTATTAAAATCCGTGCCTCCGCCAAAAGTATATTTGAGAAATTCCAGAAACTCTTTTCCCATACGTTTTTTGTCCGTAAGGTCGATCTCAACGGTCTGCCATTTTGATGAAAAAAGAATTACTTTGACATCCCTTTTTTCTCTTAACATCTTTCTCGCAATTGCCAGGACCACGGCTTTTGCAAGAAGCTCGGGAGTCCCCCTCATGGAAGCAGAGGTATCGACAAGTGCGACAACAGGTCCCTTCCTTTTTTTTCCTGCAAAGTCCGAGTTCCAGTTTTCTCCTCTTAACTGGTATGTGAGGAGTTTTTCTTCGATCATATCAGCATAGAACTTGCGCTTCAGCACGGGATTTTTGAGCTTTACGGTTTCTACCGGAAGGAGAGTCTGGATATCGCCTGAAAGGGTGATTGTGTGCACCTCACTTTTGCTGTGGGGTGATAGCTGCAGTTTTTTTGAGCCGTATTCAAGTTCAATTCTGCCTACCTGGTCAAGGATTTTACGCAGGTCAGAACTTTTCCTGAAAAGAGATGCATACCTCTCAAGGTTTTCGAAATATTCCCTGTGAAGAGCCTGTAAGGAATAGTCCCATGACCTTCCCGGAAAAAGCATGGAAAGGATTTCCAGCATATCAAGGTGGTCTTCAAGGAGAGGGATAAGCTCTTCAAGTTTTATAACTATCCTTTCCTCCACGACTGAGTCAACAGCTTCCCCTGCCTTTTCGCTGAACATGAATTCTCCGGTCATTGAAGCAAGTTTTTCTGATGACGCCAGCGTTTCAGGTTCTCGCTCCTGATAGTTTTCTGTCAGGTCGCTGGGCTTTTTAAGGAGATTTTTCCGGCTGTTCAGGTCACTCTTTTCTTCTTCATTTTCTTCTGCATTTATTTCCAGGAATTCGTTTAAATCTCTCTCCCACTCATGGTTTCTCAGGCTCTCTGTTTTTTCCAGTCTGTTTCTTTCCCACAAAATCTGAGTTTCATTTATCAGCTCTTTCAGGGCTTTCAGAGCTTTTTCCAGCCCTTTCTGGGGCTTTCTCAAGAGATCTTTCTCTATTTTTTCATAGTCATCAAGGAGAGTAAAAAGTTCCTCTAGCAGGGTTCTCAGGATAAAAACTCCTGCCATGCGGTTTTCTCCGGCGAGGACTTTTATTTCTTCCCAGACCTGCTGATTTCTCATACTGAGAAATATCGGATAAAAAACCCCAAATTTTTCCGTAAAACGTTTCTCATCCTTTATCTCGTAGCTTTTTCCTGAAAGAAGCTCATAAATGAGGATTTCTGCAATCTCTTCTCTTATCCTGTGAGGCACTTTTCGGGGAGTTGCCAGAAATTCCCTAAGTTCGGTATTCAATATAGTAAAAGGATTAAAGTCCCGATCAAAAGATACTCTATCTGAGGATAGATTTTCAAAATCTTTTTTAGAGCTTTTCCGATCCTGCATATTCTTTTTTTCCTTTTCTGGCTTTCCAGAGTTTCCGGCTCAGGCAACTTTCACTTCTTCGGTTTCCACATCGAATATCTTCGGTTTTTCCAGCAGGGACCGGACTTCGTTCAAATGGCTTGCGATCTCGTAAATATCTGTGTTTTTGGAGTGGTATTTTATCAGAATTTCTTTGCTGTCCTGTCCGGAGATCCATATATTTTCCCTGAGAGTTTCTTCGAGAGCTTTTTCTTCTTCCTGCACATGCTTTCTGAAATAGTTCAGCCTATCCTCAAGGTTTTCATACTCTTTTTCGTAAAGTTTTTTGTCTCCGTAGTCCAGGCTTAGCTTGAACTCAAACCCGTACCTTCGGCGGAACTGTTCTGCCACACCTTCAAAGCTCAGTGAACCGTTGGTGTTGCCGTAGTCAAGCCCGAGGCTGTAGGTGTGGGAAGGGAATTCCATATGGTGTTTTAAAAGGTCAAGGGCATTATTGAACGTGAGGCTTTTTGGTGCTGCAACTCCCGCAAACCTGGAACTCTTCAGGCCTCCCGAAGTTTTTTTCTCCTCTACAAAGCACTTGTTGCAGGACACTGTATCCGGAAGTTCCTGCTGCAGGCAGCTGTATACGGAATTTCTGAGGTCAAAAACATTCTGCTTCAGCTTTCCAGTATCAGTGCCTCCTGATACAACCCTGTCAAGGATAAGTTTCCTGATAGTTTCTCTCTGTTCCGGCAGATCCCAGAGCATATGCTGCAGCAGAACAACAGTCATCCGGTCGACGCTTGTGTGCCCGTTTACGGCTGAAGCAACCCTGAGCACGTTTATAATCTTCTTCCAGCGCCTGTCCGAAACGAATATGTTCGAGTTTTTAAGCTCTCTCCTCAACCCCCGGATTATTGTCCTGACTTCAGGGTCTACAGGCATTTCCTTTGCTTTCTTCTGAATTTCCTTTATATTTTCAACCGAGAGTCTGGTCGAAGGCTGGAACTCTTCCGCATTTTCGAAAATAAGGGCTTCAAGGTTCTCTTCGTGCTGGATATAGTCCACACTGTACCTGAAAAGGAACCTGTCGTAAAGGGCTTCAAGGCTTTCATCCTCTTCGGGCAGCTCGTTAGAAGCCCCGAAAACGGAAAATAGAGGCACATCCATGACTTCCTTGCCGTTATGGTACTTTCTTTCGTTCAGGACTGTCAAAAGGCTGTTTAATATAGAGCTGTTTGCCTTGAAAATCTCATCAAGAAGGGCTATGTGTGCAGTTGGCAGGTAGCCCTCCACCCTCCGGCTGAATTCGTCTCTTTCAAGTGCTTTTAATGAAAGGGGCCCGAATACCTCTTCAGGAGTGGAGAAACGGGTAAGAAGATAATGGAAAAAATTTCCTCCCTCGATAGTTTCGCAAATTTTGCTTGCAAGCAGGGTTTTTGCAGTGCCCGGCGGCCCGAGCAAAAGTATATGCTCTCCTGAAAGCAGCGCCAGAAGAGAGCCGTTGATTTCGGCATCCCTTTCTTTAAAGTATCCAGAAAATTCCCGCTTGATATTAAGGATAGTATTTTTTAAATCCAGAACTTTCATAAATTCCAAAACCTTTATTTTATATTTTACAGCGTTTCACCTGTATTCCAGCATCTCATCTGTAACTTCTCAACTGGTCTTGATAAAAATGAGCAGCAGTATCCGGTTCCAGTATTGCTAAAAATGATGTAGCTATTTTTATGGGCCCTGCCTTAATTAATTTTTCCAAAAAATTTCTGCCTTTCAGGCTTTTAAACCCCTCTTTCCTGAACTCTTCTTTCTCCTGTCGTGCCTCTTCCCACAATTTACATTCTCCTGTATTCTTTTCAGGATTCAACTCTTCTTTCTATTCTCCGAAGACGTTATGCATAAAGAAATCAATCTACTGAGAAAAGGGAACGAACTTTTATTCCACGTCAGCACTCTCTAATTCAAAGTTAGTCAGTATATCAGTTTTATCATTCTTGAAAATTATCATTCTTGAAAATTCCTTAAATCAATATCCTGGAAGGCATTTACATGGATAACGCGGAACGAGAAAAATATAGTCGGCAGATTCTTCTTTTTGGAGAGGAGGGACAGGAAAAGCTGAAGGCTTCAAGGGTATTTGTTGCCGGCGCCGGAGGGCTCGGATCCCCTGTATCAACATACCTCGCAATTGCAGGTGTTGGTAAAATAATCCTTGCTGATTTTGACACCGTAGACCCTACCAACCTGAACAGGCAGTTCCTCCATCATGAAAAGGACATTGGAAGATCAAAGGTTGAATCCGCAAAAGAAAAGCTTCTTTTAATGAACCCTTTAATTGAAGTTGAAACGATTAAAGAGATGATCACTGAATCCAACATTGATTCTCTGGTTCCTGAATGCGATCTTATAATTGATGCTCTGGATAATATGGAAACAAGGCATATTCTTAACAGACTTTCGATTAAGAGGAATATTCCTTTAATTCATGGGGCGGTTACGGGCTACGATGGGCAGGTCACAACAATAATCCCGGGAAAAACGCCCTGTTTTTACTGTATTTTCCCGAGAATCCCAAAAAAAGAGGTTTTTCCAGTTCTCGGAGCAACTCCGGGTGTTATAGGGTCCATTCAGGTAAGTGAAGCAGTCAAGTTCCTGACAGGTAAAGGAAAGCTTCTGGAGGGCAGGCTTTTGTTCTGGAACGGGCTTTCCGGAAGCTTCAGTGAAATCTCACTTGCAAAACTGAACAACTGTCCTGTTTGCGGAAATATTGGTGAAAAAGTTTAATCCAGTTTTTTTTCTTTCAGCAGGATACTCCTTCCTTTAATTTCATTCCTGTTTTCATTTATATTTCCGTTGATCAATTTTTATATATCTTCCGTGATAATATATTATAAGTATAATGGAGGGAAGGAGGTATGAATGAAAAATCCCGGCATGTTGAACAAAAAGAAAATATACCGCGAGCCAGTTCAGGTTCCCTGTCTCAGGGTTACAGCATGAGCCAGTCTTCCCCATGTTTCTCTTTCACTTCTGTCCCTTATTTTCCTTGCCTTGACCTCAACATCTATCGGGAATCCAGGGTGAAATCAATTATCAGGGTTCACAGCAGGGATATGTACCTCCTGCTTGAAAATGTTCACTTTGACGGCGAGTATTGCAGGGTCAAGTGTGCAAGTAAGGGGGAATGGGACTACTGCTGGGATCTGGCAGTCCGGGTTCAGTTTTTCGGGAAAATGCAGGGAATAGCTCTTTACCCGAAACGTTCAGTTTCAGAAAAGGAGAAAAAGATAGTTTACAGGTCCCTCATTCTGGTTAACCCTTATCAGCTCTGGGATGAGTCTCTTGTAACCAGATTCTGGAATATTCAGGAGAGAGTCGAGTTCCTTATGGCCAGAATCCTTTTCCACGAATGCATCCATGTTATGATTTCAATTGGAAATACTCTTCCCTCTTCTTCCGGGAACACGGATATTTTCCGTGAATTCAGGGCAATGATGGATATTGCAGAATCAAGGAAGCTTGTTAGAGAAATGAATGAGGTCAAGTTCCGTCTCTGGAATCTGGCTCTTTTTGGAACATCAGGTTCTGAGAGTGAGAAAAAACTGCTCAAAAGGGTCCAGGAAATCTATGAGTTTCTCATTAATGAGAAATACAGCAACCAGAAAACAGGTCAGGCATTCCATTCCCCTTTACACAATTCAAAGTTAGCCCGGAAATATGCCTGGATAGCAGCTGTCAAAGCCGGAGGGGACAGGCAGATCAGTAAAAGAATATGGCAGGTTGAAGCCCGCAGACTCAGCATAGCATTGAGGGCATTGTATGATGGAATCGATTCCCTGCTTAAATAAGATTAAATTACTGGCTTAAATGGCTTATGAAGCATATCCTGGATATTTTCTGAACAAAAACGCCAGAATATCCTGTTAATTTCGTTTTTTTCTCTTTTTATCGCTCTATTTTTAAGTCATTAGCTTAAGATTAATCCATAATTATTGTCAACTTTACTGAGAGTTATATTTCGTTAACATTTATATTCTACTTATTCCAAACACTCTATGTATGACAGAAACATTTGCAGCAGATTCTATGCTTGTCAGGGAGAACCTTATAGACATATCATTTCAGAAGCGTTACCTTCATCTTGTGTACTTCTGGATGTTTACGGGTTTGCTGGTTTCAGGTTCAACAGCTTATCTCGTCTACAGGAGTCCCTTGATTTCAGGGCTTATACTGGATAGTTTTCTGGTGTTTTTTGGCTTATTAATTGCAGAGCTTATTCTTGTATCCAGGATTTCAAGTAATATCGATATCCTGACCCCTCTTCAGGCAAGGACAATGTATCTGATCTATACATTCATGACAGGGCTTACATTATCCGTGATATTTTTTGTTTATACTGAAAGCTCCATTTATTCCCTTTTTGGAATTTCATCCCTTACTTTCGGGATTATGAGTGTTTACGGTTACACTACAAATACGGATCTGAGCGGGATTGGTAACCTGCTTATGACATTTGTTATAGGGCTTATCATAGCTCTGGCAGGCAATTTATTCCTGCAAAGTTCTGGGCTTGATCTTATTATCTCAATTATTGGCGTGCTTGTTTTTTCAGGGCTTACAGCGTATGATACGCAGAAACTCAAAAGGTTGAGCCAGGGAGATCTTGAAGTGCTCAAAGAGCTCGGTTTTTCCAGTAAAAAAGACAATAACAAAGAATCCGATAAAAAGACGGCAGACGCAAAACAGGAAGGAAAACAAAAAATAGATACTGAACCTGAAAAAACAAATTCTTCTGAGCTCGTTGCAGCCGGATCCGCAGCCCATAAAGAAGCTATTATCGGGGCTCTTATATTGTACCTTGATTTTGTGAATTTGTTCCTGTATATCCTGAGGGCAATGGGAGAAAATAACGATAATGATTGATCGGGGTAATACAATAAGATACTTTTAAAAATGTGGAAATTAAGTTGCCTGCTTTACAGGCAGCGGCATGATTTCAGCCTTATCCATTTTAAAAATAAAGGGGTTGTTTCTCAGTTAATGAACTGAGAATTTTCCAATTTACAGGTTCTTTATCCACAGTTTTCAATTCTGTTATCGTGGATGTTTACACTGGTTTCGTCAGTGTTCAAATGTACTATTGCGGGGGCATCCAGGTCATGGAAATAGTTGCCAGAGACTTCTATGTTTACAAGAGTTCCCTGTAATTCCAGGCCTGCGTATCCGCCGCCAGATGTTGTGCATTCATTGTTTTGCATGACTCCATCGGTAACGGAATCGAATCTGACGGATGAATTGGTCCTGTTGATAAAGTTGCAGTTCTTAACTGTAATGCCGTCAACATGATATGCGTATACGCCGTCATGCCCGCATTTGTTTACAGTTACTGAGTCTATTACTACATTGCTGGATTGCGAAATAAGCATGGCATCGTTGCATCCGTTCTGGAATGTAACGCCCTTGATTGTTAATCCATTGCAGTTTATTATGGTTGCCATGTTATAACAGGAAGTTCCAAGCCTGACATCGGGATAATAGTCGCTCTGGCTTCCATCTACAACTATGTTTTTAATTGCAACACTGGATGCAGAACCGCCTCTGATCATAATCATGGCTTTCTTTTCTGAAATACTGCTCTCACGCCCGCCCCAGACCGGCAGTCCATCGGCAAGCTTAATTGTTACACCTGAGTCCCCTTCAAGGGTTGTGTCGCTGCCAATCAGAAGAGAATCGGCTATGTCATATGTGAATGGGCCTTTGAGCTGGACAGTTGTGCCCGGATTTGCTGCTGCATATTCAAGTGCCTGGTTAATCTGAACGTTATCTTCTACTCCGTCACAGTTGTAATCTCCACTTCCGTCTCCTGCAACAGTTATGACCTGTGTGTTCTCGCCGCCTAATACTGTAGGTACGGTTGTTAAAATAAGACATGTTACCAGGAATAGGGTTCCCAGTTGTTTTTTTAGCATCGTATCACCTTTGGGTTGGATTTTTATAGGGATTTAAGCAAAATCAAAATTTATAGGGTAATTCTATATTTTCCCCAAATGTTTCTCAAAATTCCATATTACGTACTCGTAATACCTTTTTTCCGACATATCTAATTAGATCAGCTTAGATTCTCTAATCAGGTCGGTTCGGTGCTGTTATTCAAAAATTTATATTACGTCTGCGTAATATTTTTGAACCTATCCAATTCGGTTCTCTGCGATTTATGTGGGGCGGACACGTTGAACACAGAGTCTCCACTCTCCAATAACCTCATAGGGATCAGGCATTGGAAGCGGCCGGACATTAGAAGTTTTGACTTCTACCACTCAAAATCTGCTACTGACCATGGGGTTTCTCCTCTGGCCAATACCTCCTGTTTAACCAATCACGGCTTTTAGCCGGGTCAACTCTTCTTCCGAAAAGACTGATTCAAAAGATCAATTCACCTGTTATTGAATTCTTGAGTTGACATTCTAGGTCTACGCAGTTTTATTATAAATTATTTTTGGTATTTTATAAAAAAAGTTGATATAGTTAGGGGTTGTCTCCTGGGTTTTTTGATTTTTTATGGAATAATTTATAATATTTTTTAAAAAATATGTATTAATATTGGGACTTATTAAGTGATAAAAACTATATTTAGCTTTATATAAATAGCTACTTAAATAACTATGCTGGTATTCGTATATCCTGGAAAGAAGGACAATATTAATCTCTGGTATAATGTGCCTCATTTTTCTAAAAACGAATTTAGTAGACATAATGTTCGAATTCTTAGAAAAACTCTCTCTTAAATCGACATTTTTTCATCTATCTTTATACGTGGTTCTTACTCAATTCTATATATTTTATTAAGTATAAATAAAAACTTTTTAAAGGAATTGCCCTTATCTTCTGCACAACTATAAAATAAATTATAAAAAATATGTAGAGCTGCTCAAATTGACACAGTTTGCTAAAATTCGAATGAAGGGAGTTGATAAATAAAATAGAAATCAATTTTCATATAGACCAGCTCTTCAGTTTATATTGTTAATTTAAAATATTTTTTAGGTTCGTTTCTGATAGGACCTTCTAAGGTTCAGAAAGATATCCTTATATCAGATAGACTTTTGTCAGTATGTGTATGACACTGAACCCGGAAAATTAGGCCTTTATTTGTTGATTTTTCCCTTTATCCAGGTCTGTTGATTTTTTTCCTTTTACCAGACTCCGTTGTTCTTCAGGGTAGCAAGAATATTTGTGAACTCATTACTGAACTTACATTTCCGGAAATCAGGGGTATTCAGGACATTCTTTTTTATTTCTTGCAGTGCGATTAATAGGCTCATATCGTCACTGTATTCGAATTCATCTTCCGATGAAACTATATTTTCTGCAAGAATTTCTATAAATCTTGGATCAAGGTCATTTGTAATATATGTATCCAGGACCAATAGATCTGAAATTCTTTTATAAAACTCCATTAATCTCTGGTAACCCGGTAAGGAGTAAATTTTTGCCGTATGTTTTTGACTGTTGAGATAAATAAGGTAGCGGGATATTGTGTTTATTAAGGTCTCTGCGTTTTCACTTTCAGGAAAAGTGATTGGAAACCTTTTGAGTATCTTTGGGTACAGGCTGTTGTTATTTCGAACTTTTTCGCGGCTCCAGATCTCTGGAAAAGCCCTTGATATCGAGGAATTAAGTACCGTTGTTACATAATGGTAGAGTGTGTGGTCTCCAAGAACAACCCCAATTCCATCTGCAAACACATAATTCCCGGATATATCGTATGAAGCCTGTAGACGGTAGTGGTCAGTAACGATGATTTTAGGTGTGTTAATATACTGGAGGAATCTTTCGTCTTTCAGGCGGTAACAATCAGCTGAATCAAGCTCTTCCTCACCTGTTCTGAACTTATATTTGATCTCTATAAGCCGTTTATAAGCCATCGGAAATCTTGTTTTCATCTCTTCTGGCTGAAAGACCCTGTATTTTTTCCTTATATCGTGGCCGATTATTTCATAAGGAAGCATAAACCGGTACTGGCTGGAGTGAATGGCAAATTCATTCGACAGAGCTCCATCCATGTAAGGATACATCAGTTCCTGTTCTATGTTTACGTTCCTTTGCAAACTTCTACAGGCATATGGGGCATCTGTGTAATCTCTTGAGAGGCTTACTTTATGTAAGAAATCATTTGTTGAAGGTACACCTTCAAAGATATCTATTGAGATATCCTCAAGAGTTCGAGGTATTTTACTCAATCTTTCTATAATATTCTCTTTACTCCAGAACATATATTACACTCCGTTATTGTATCTGAAGTTTTGGCAGATACCCTCTGTATTAGTCGCAATAATCCTGTAAAATTCATTTATATTATTAATTTTAAGAGTTGTGCGTAATTTCCAAAATCTCTATGTTAAATTCTATATACAATTTATATATAATAATTTTTTCATAAAGCAGGTTAACAATCAATTTATCTTTTCTCCAGGTTCTAATATTAATGAGGTCCGAAGTCTTCAAGTCAGGTACTTCTTATTTCCAACGGGAGTTTTAAAATTTGGCAAGAATCCAGGTTAACAATTAATATCAGAACTGAGTGAGGAAAGTTTAACAGAATCAATGGTTAAAATACGCATAGTATAATTCGAAAAATCCTGTAAATTGTGCGGTAGTAAAAAACTCAGGAGTCACAAAATAGATACGAATATTCCAAAAAAATACCTGAGACTTTCAAAATAGAGATGTATAATTATTATGAAAGTACCAATCTCCATAAACATACACGATATTCCTCTAACAACACCCTTAAAAAATAAAAACGCTCTCAGGTGCTTTCATGTCAAACGCACATGAAATTCTTTGAATAACAGGCACAAAGAATGAAAGTACTTGAGAGAACTTTCATGCTAAATAAATTCATAGTTTCCTTCACTATTGGTAGTTTCCAGTATCTTTGTACCTGGCCTGTGATCCAGTAACACAATCCACTCATAACTGGTTGACTTGAAGTTGAGATCTGCAACCTTGAATTGAAATTCTGTCTTTCCAGTTGGTACTGTAGCACCATTCTCATACTTGGAGACAAATCCAAATGCTGCTTTGTTTGTCTTGACGAGGGCCGTCTCATTAAGGATGAAGCTCAAAGGGATTACTAATGAAAATTATTTCTTTTTACTTGGGGATAATTTATAGGAAAATTCCCATTAGAGATCAAAGAAAATATAGGAACTAATACTCGAAAAAGTCGCTATAATTCTCTTTTCTGAACTCATTATACTCATTTAATTGATATGATATCATTGATATCTCTGAAATACTATCAAAATAATGTTAGTTCAATAAGATAACTTTTTATATAGAGTGTTTGTACTTATTATCAGAGTACAAGTAAAAAAGAATCAGATAGGGGGAAGAAAAAACAAGTAGGGGAAATATATGAAAATGAATGAGGCATACTTCAGGCAGTTTGACAGCAAAATAGGCTATGATGGTGCTGTAGTTCGAGGGGGAAACAGCATTGAAGTCCGGATTATGAGATGTCTGGGATATTTCCTGTACGGGGTTCTATTATCATTGCCAATAGCTTACTTGCTGATAGTCCTATTTCCAATGATCTTGGAAAAAATAATGTAAAGATACTAAAGATGCGTTTCTACACAAAGAGCTCTCGATCAGCATCATCAGGTTATGAGTGAGATTGTGGAGGAAACAATAAAACCAACTTGAACCCTGGAATGGTCGGCTATATCCTGAATAAGGAAATAACTGCCTGATCTTTACAGGATAATGTATGACCCTTGAGGATGTGCTGGAGATTAGATCGTACAGCTATCGATTCCACATCACCTTTATCTAACCT
>NZ_DAOOUJ010000028.1:0-39508 GCF_035390745.1 Methanosarcina sp.
GAAGGACTTTCATTCTTTGGGCATGTTATTCAAAGAATTTCATGTGCGTTTTTTCTAAAGATTCATCGCACCGCAGTTGCCTTTATCAATTTATAGGTGCTAATAATATTAACAGCCAAATTAAAAATTAATACGAAATATAATGGCAAAATACCTGAGGGGGATTCAGGATTTGGGGAACCATTACATTATGATTGCCGGGGAAGAGGCAGGACCCGCATCAAATAAAATGGGCGGGATCTGGAACGTTATTCATGAAGAGGCACATACTCTTGCATCTCTTTTTGACTCTGGAAAACTCAAAGCAAAAGAAAACACAGAAATCCTTATTGCAGGCCCATATTTCGGGCACATGGGCGCAGACTGGAACCGGGGCCTGAACAGAATTACGGATATGGACGGGCTTGCCCCTTTCAGCGCGGACGAGGATCTGGAAAAAAGTCTGAAAGCCCTTGAAAATGAAGGTGTTAAAGTCTTCACAGGGGAAGAAATGGTAGGGAAAACCAGAATAGGTTACCTGCAGTTTCAGACCTCGGATTTTGGAAAGATCCGCTCATCATACATGGGAAAAGAGATGACCCTCGAAAACCGGGTCAAAGCCGAAGCATATGAACTTCTGAGGCTTGATTCCCTGAAATACGAGAGCTTTCCAAACGGTGCGGAGTATACTCACTACCTTTCTCTCTCATATTCGATCTCCGAGCTTATCCGGCTGCTTATAAGTTCGGCGCCCAGAACTGCCGATACCTGGGCAGAAGAAAGCGCGGGTAAGGATATTCTGCCCTGCCCGGGAATTTCACTGCACTGCCACGAATTCGGGACATTTTATGCTCCTGCAAGGCTTAAAAAACTGGGGATCCCGATAAATACCGTTGCAACCCTGCACGCAACTCTTCCTGGCAGAGCCGCAGGATACGGCTCCATCCAAAAAAGAAGAAACAATGACAGCACATGGCCTCCTGGAGTCCCTGAAAACCTTGCCTCCCTCGAAGCCCTTGCCCTGTATGCAGATACGGTTACTGCAGTAGGAGAATCAACCCGCCAGGAAGCAAGGCTTTTTTACGGAATTAACGGGATTGTCATCCGAAACGGGATAACCATTGAGTCCGAAAACATAGACTGGAATAGAAAAGAACTCTGCCTTACACGAATCCGAAGTTTCCTTTCCGAAAACCTGTACAGGTATTATGGAGGGGAAAAAATTGAGCCCGAAAAAATTATTCCTATTTTCACAATCTCCCGCATAGAGGTTGAAAATAAAGGGTACCCCGACCTTCTCGATTCCCTTGTAGCCCTTGAACATATAATAAGGAACAGTATCATGGAAGGGCATATGGAAGAGAAAATCAAGGTAATCTGCTTCCTTGTAGCAGCAGAAGGCCCGAAAGTTAACCTTCCAGAAGGGTTTCCGGTAAATCTGCCAAAAGATGTACTTGTGGGAAACGAACTCCGGCTTCAGCAGATGATAGAAGATAGAGGGCTGGATTTCCCGAAAATGGTAAGAGGAAAGCATTCGGTTGCAGCAGTCCTCTATCCTCAGATAATCTCAACAGAGGACGGCGGGCTGAGAATGGGAGCAAGGGACTTTATGGCGGGCTGCTGTGCCGGTATATTCCCGTCCAGGTACGACCCGTTCCTGCTCACAGGACTTGAAGCCGGCAGAGAGGGGACCCCAAGCGTGGTAAGCCGGGTCTGTGGCTTCAGTGATGCCGTAAAAACTATCGAATCCCTGATAGAGGGTCTGGGCGGGGTGATAGTAGTAGACAATATAGACCTTTCCTATTACGAGACAGTCCTTGACTATGCCCTGGCAGTCAGTTACTTTATCCGAAATTTCGTAGAGGACAGGGTGAAATATAAACTGCTCTGCAGGGAAGCCTTCCTCCTTGCAAAGGATATGGACTGGAAAAAGCCAGTAGAACACTATTATGAACTGATAAGCGGGGCACGCTTCTGTAAACAGGAAGACAGGGGTTCTGAAAAATGATGAAGCGAAAAGGAAAAGGTTAAAGAGGCAGGCTGAAAGAATAAGATTTAGAAAAAAGGGTCCGGGGTATTCAGAAGATGTCAGAAATCAGAAAGCATTATTTTCTCCGCGAGTACTGCATAATTGCCGAAGAGAGGGCTAAAAGGCCTTCGGATTTTGCAGGGGCAGCCGAAGATTCCCAAAAAAATAATTCTGAGCACTGCGTCTTCTGTGGAAGAAACGAAGAAAAAACACCGCCTGCAACTGCAGTATATAAGAATGGAGAGATCTTTGCAGATACCGGGAAAAATAGAATACGAAGCTGGGATTTCCGCTGTTTTCCAAACCTCTATCCCGCACTTACTCCTGCATCACCTTTCCAGGAGTCCTGTGAAAAAGATCCTGAAGTTATTCCGGGATTTGGCTTTCATGAAGTGATAGTTGAATCCCCGGCCCATGGAAAAAAACTGGAGGACTTTTCCGATACCGAAATCTCAGGGCTTATGAAGGTATACAGGGACAGAGTATGCCATTACGCAGAAAATGAGAAAATTTCATATGTCTCCCTGTTTAAAAACTCAGGAAAAGCCGCAGGCGCTTCCCAGAACCATCCTCACAGCCAGTTAATAGCCCTGCCGGTTTGCCCCCAGGTTATGGAAAGGGAACTGGCAGCAATCAGGGATTCTCATAAATGCCCTTACTGCGTCCTCATTGAAAAAGAAAAAAACTCGCCGCGCCTCATCATTGAAAACAGCGGTTTCATAGCCTTTGCACCTTATTATTCAACTGTTCCTTTTGAGGTATGGATCCTTCCGAAAAAGCATTTGAGTTTTCTTGGAGATTTAAGTCCTGAACTCCTTTTTGCCCTGGGGGAGATTTTAAGAGCTGTGCTCAGAACTTACAAAAAAGTGCATGAAAACCTGCCCTATAACCATATGTTCTACCAGCTTTTTGAAACTCCCGAATACCACCTGAACCTCAGACTGCTTCCCCGGCTTTCTACGGCTGCTGGATTTGAATTTAACACAGGAATTTATATTAATTCGGTTTCTCCGGAAAAGGCAGCCTCATACCTGAAAGGTGACAAATAAGTAATCTGAAGAGAACTAAAAACGCACATGTTATTCTTCGAATAACATGCCCAAAGAATGAAAGTATTTGGAAGCACTTTCATGCCAAGAGAAGGAAATATGCACGAGTGAAAGGTTCCAGTCTTAAACATTTAGAAAAAACCGGAGATATGTTTATGTATAATTAATAAGGAATTAAGATAGGGAAGTATAGAGATTGTGTCCTTAATATTATAATTTATCCTGTAACAGGCATGTGTATATTCAGGTAGGGTCCTGTTACGAAAAGAGTACGTGAAGGGTTTTAAAGGGGAATACGTACTGAATATATAAATCAGGAAATGCACAACCTGAGTTTACCAGTATTGAAATAATAGATATTTTTCGGTAAGCTGAAAGGGTTGAACAGAGCAGGCAGGGGGAAGCCTGTAACTTTTTGAAAATAGTTATATCCTTCACTTAGAAAAAGGAACAAGTGAGCCTATGAATAAGATCCGAATAGGAATGTTTAGCTGGGAAAGTTTGCATTCAATACGAGTTGGAGGGATTTCGCCTCATGTATCCGAACTCTCGGAAGCTCTTGCAGCTGAGGGGCATGAGGTTCATCTTTTTACCCGGGGTAATGATAACAGCGATGAAGTGATCAACGGTGTTTACTACCACAGGATTGCATGCGACCGGACCGGAGGAATAGTGGAACAGATGAACAGGATGTGCGACAGCATGTACTGCCGGTTCCTGGATGTCCGCGAAAAAGCAGGAGAATTTGATATCCTCCACGGGCACGACTGGCATCCTGTAAACGTTCTCTGCAGAATAAAAGCCCAGTTCGGGCTGCCTTTTGTCCTGACCTTCCACAGTACAGAATGGGGGCGAAACGGAAACCGGCACGGAGACTGGTGGGAAGCTAAGGAAATATCACACAGAGAATGGCTTGGAGGCTATGAAGCTTCAGACGTAATCGTAACCTCCAATATTTTGAAAGAGGAAATCCAGCATATCTATAAAATCCCTGATTATAAGCTCTGGGAGATCCCCAATGGAATAAACGTGGGAAAAATAAAAAGGGAAGTTGATCCCGGAAAAATAAAAGAGAACTATGGGATACATCCTTATCGTCCTGTAGTGCTCTTCACCGGAAGGATGTCTTACCAGAAGGGACCTGACCTGCTGGTTGAAGCTGCATCAAAAGTCCTGAAGAAAAGGGATGCCCAGTTTGTGCTCATAGGAGAAGGAGAAATGCGGGCTCAATGCGAAAACCAGGCTTACAGGCTTGGAATCGGAAATTCCTGCAATTTCCTTGGCTATGCCCCGGACAATACTGTTATAGACTGGTTCAATGCCTGTGACCTTGTTTGTGTCCCGAGCAGAAATGAGCCCTTCGGGATAGTCGTGCTTGAGGCATGGGATGCAAAAAAACCCGTAGTTGCAAGTGACGCAGTTGCCCTTGTTGAGAACTTCAGGACAGGAGTCATTGCTCATAAAGAACCCTCTTCTATTGCCTGGGGTCTCAATTACGTGCTTGAAGGGCTCGGCCGCAACAAGATGGGAGAAAAGGGATACGACCTCCTGAAAAAGAGGTATAACTGGGAGACAATAGCCAGAAAGACTATTGAAGTATATAAAAAGGTTATGGAAAAAAACCTGATTGGCTGAAGAAAAGTGTAAGAGGAAGATATTATACGATGTCTTCCTCATCATCTTCATCGAATTCTTTATAACTGTCGCTTCCTACCATTGCTGCCGAGATTGAGTCAATGCCGTCAAGCCATTCTGCAACAATTCCGTATGGAAGCTCAGCCATTACCTCTTCTGGCAGGGTCTGCCCTTTAAGCACGATAGCACCGCACTGTGCAGTGTAATCAAGAGCAAGTTCAAGGTTATTCGAGGCTTCAGCGTCGACTGCTGCTTTTATCAGCTCATTGATATTTGCTCCTTCCTCGTAGTCACCCATAACATAGCATTCGAAGGCGACAAGCGCCCCCATTAAAGAGGTCTGTACCGAATCTATCATAAGGTCGATATCTTCAGAAATGGGTTCGACCTCGGAAAGCACGATATCCCTGATTTCCTCAAGAACCTGTAAAGCCATTTCTTTGGAGAGCATTTCTTTTTCAAAGCGAGCGGTTACTTTCAGACAGGCAAGAATTACATCATCTACCATATTGACGAATACAGCACTTTCCTTGCCGGCTTCTTCTTCGGACTCTTTTATCTGAAAACCGCTTTCCTTTGCCCGTCCGAGCCAGTTTTCCCAGCGCTTTTGGGTATAAAATTCATAGGGGGGGACCTGGTTCATTTCATGTTCAGGCACTTTTAACACCGCTTATAAACATTTTTTATTAATAATCAGTCTTACTATTACTAAAAGGTGTTTGTTTATGTTCACCACGAAAGTTTTACCTTTTTCAAGGAATTGCCGGCTTCGCATTTTGAATCAAGGCTCTCGAGGACCTCTACAATTTTGCATTTGTCCCCTTTTAAAAGCCCTTCCGGGTGGCAGGTCTCATACTCGCCGCACTCCCTCTTACCACATTTGGCGGGCTCATACATAATTTTTGCCCCTTCAACTGCTTTTCTGGACTCCACACTTGCCGTGATAGGAGCCCTGCTGACATCTACGGCAAGAACCCCGCTGTCATGCAGGAAACATTCATGTATATCCTTACTTTTGATTCTCACGACTCTATACCTGCGTCCGGGCTCAAGGTTAAGGCAGGTGTTCTTCAAACGGCATTTCTTGCATTCAGGCATTTCACCTTTGAATATGAATTCCAGCCCTTCCCTTGCCAGCCGTGATCCGATGAGTGTTATTTTGGTATCGGTTTCTGTCATAATAGTTCTTCCATTTAAATTTTTTTCAGATATTTCCTGAGTTTTCAGGAGACCTGAAGTTATTTCCTTTTTACTTTAGTATTGAATCTGGACCTGAAATAAAGCGTTTAAATTTGATCAATTCTGAACAGATTAAATTCATATAAACTCAAATGAGCCGCTAATTGTTGAATCCGAATTCTGGTTAAAAGACTCCGATCATTCATGCAGCTGGAGGTTTCAGAGAGTTCTTATTTCCTATTTCAGCCTGAGATAAAACAACTTTTCAACTTATGACCTTTGTGATTCTTGCAACTTTTTCAGCTGCCGACGGGTTCAGGCCGTTTCCGAGAATTGTATAGCGGTCAGGCCGGATACTGTGTGCCTGTAACAGGGCTTCGATTATATACTTATCTTCTATGCCAAGCTCTCTGGCAGTTGTGGGAGCCCCAATCTTTTTTAAGGCGTCCCTTATCTCCTGCCAGTTTCCTCCATGAAGGTACATCATCATGATCGTGCCAACCCCGCACTGTTCTCCGTGCAACGCAGGCTTAGGTGCTATCCTGTCGAGGGCATGGCTGAACATATGTTCCGATCCCGAAGCCGGCCTTGAAGAGCCTGCAATACTCATTGCTACCCCATTTGAGACAAGGGCTTTTACCACAAGCCTGGCAGAAGTCTCATGATCCGGCTTTATCGAATCTGCGTTCTCTATTATCACCCTGGCTGCCATACGGGAGAGAGCAGCAGCGTATTCCCCAAAGTACTCATTTCGGAGCCGGCTTGCTAGTTCCCAGTCCAGAACTGCCGTATAATTGGAAATAATGTCTCCACAGCCTGCGGCAAGAAACCGGAATGGAGCCGCCGAGATAATTTCAGTGTCTGCAACTACGGCAATAGGGGCCTGAGCCTGTACGGAAGCGTTTATTCCATTGTCAATAATCGAGGCGCGAGAAGATGCAATGCCGTCATGAGAAGCTGCAGTCGGCACACTGAAAAAGGGAATTTCAAGCCTTGTGGAAGCAAGTTTTGCAAGGTCAATAGACCTGCCGCTCCCTACCCCCAGAAGAAAAGTCGCCTCTGCCTCGAGAGCTTTTTCCATTACTTTCTCGACTTCCTCCATAGTTGCCCCGCATGTAATTACCATTTCTGCACTGATCCCTGCATTTTCCAGGAGTTTGCTCACTCTTTTACCTGCAACGTCCCGGGTAGTTTTCCCGGTAACTATCAGCGCATTGCCTTTCAGTTTAAGATCCCTGCAAACATCGCCGATTTCCTCAAGTACACCATGCCCTACCAGCACGTCCCGTGGAAGCTGCATCCATTTTGCGCTGTTCTTATTAAGAGTCAACTTCATACCCGCATGAATTATTGATAGTGATAGAGATATACTGTATTCTGGAGTTCATTACTCAATTTCATAAACTGGCATAAACCGTCCAGCCAGAGAGTGAGCTTGCTTACTGAAATAATATCCAGACTGTTATGCAAATATCTATATGTATAAGGTATTTAACACCAGCAGATATCTTTGCTGGCACTGCAATACATATGATAATACCCTCAGAAACACCGACAACTTATGAAATATAGTATACGTAGTTTAATAGGAGAACCTGATTCATTAACTTAATCGCCGGAGAAGTTTGGAACAAAATGTTACCTATCATTCAATCCCTCACCTATTCCTGTTTAATTATGTTTCTCAGGGTAATTTACTTAAACCAATTCTTTCTCTATGGATAAGTCTATTAAATCTTACCTTCTAAGAAGTACAATTGCAGAAGATTAATTATAAAAATAGGATAATATAATATCCACAAAAAAGAATCCCACATAATATGTTTGCTTTTCTTGAAGTAGTTCGATAAGGCAAAGAAATATCTGTGATTAAACCGAACACCGCTCAAGGTTGATACCAGAACATATAGTTAAAAAATTAGATTCAAATTACGAAACAGTACACAGATTCAGCTATATACAGTAAGTATCCTGCGTATAGTAAGTATCCTATATACAGTAAGTACTCCATGTACAGTAATTATTAATTGTATTAGATTATTGCCATTTTAAATGAGTGATAAGATGAGTTTTTTAACGGAAAAAATTTCACAATTTATCAATACCTACTACCTGGACCCCATAAGGGGCGATGAAGGGTATAACATTGTAAACACATTTACCTGGGCAGTGGTACTGGGCATCTGTATTTTTGGGGTTTTCAAGCTCCTTAAGAAGCTGGAAGTAAAGATAAATCCAGAGTTCATACTCTCAGTCATTCCATTCATACTTGCGGGCTCTTCCCTGCGCGTACTTGAAGACTCTCCTGCTGATATATTTCATCCCCCTTACAGCTATTTGCTTATAACCCCGAACATTTATTTCCTGGTTTTCGGAATAACCGTGGTCTGCCTGTGGATTTCAATCAGGCTGCAGAAGGCAGGGCTTGTAAAGAATTATCATCCGGTATTTGCAGGCTTCGGGCTGGTATGGTTTATATTGAACCTTGGAACCCTGATGTATTTTGAGGACGTTGTGTTTCCTTACGTTCCGGTTTTTGTGCTTGGAGCAGGGACAGGACTGACATTTATCTTTTACCTGGTTGCCCGTCAATTAAAATCCACAATTTTCACTGATCCTCTGAACCTATCGATCCTGCTTGCCCACATGCTGGATGCTTCTTCAACATATATAGGAATAGATAAACTTGGGTATTTTGAAAAACACGTGCTTCCTTCGTATCTTATAAAACTAACGGATACTGCACTGGTTATGTATCCATTGAAGTTAGTTATCTTTGTAGGGGTTCTTTATGCACTTGACACCCAGTTTGAGAAAGATGATGAGTCAACAAACCTGAAAATGCTGATTAAAATGGTTATTATAGTCCTGGGGCTTTCTCCGGCAACCCGGAATACAATCCGAATGACTCTGGGAATATGAAAGATCAGTAAATAGATACCGCCGTTGATGCCGATATTCAAGAACCGGGTTTATTGGGGATAAGAATGGAAAGAGAAGAAGAACATTTACGGGAAAAAAACACAGGAGCAAGTACAGAAACTCCTGATGGAGAGAGGGAGGAAAAGATATATGCTCCAGAGGAAAACGCCTTTTTAGCTGATAGCAGAGAAATAGAATCAGGGAGATATGTCTCAAGATTATCCGAATTCACAGGCTACCTTCGTTTTATCCTGCCATACATCCTTTTCATCACCTTTGTATTCTTCGGGGCTTTATTTGCAGGCTATGCTTCATCTGCAAGTTTTCCTGATATGGCTGATAAATTCATGGAAGGTTTCAGTACCCGGTTTGCTCCCCTCCTTTCCATGCCCCCGATATTCATTATGTTTGGAATCTTTCTTAACAATGCCTTTGTAAGCCTGCTCTTTCTTGTACTGGGGCTTGTATTTGGCATTCTTCCAATAATGTTTATCGCCTTCAACGGGTACGTCGTAGGAGTTATCGCTTATATAACAGCGCAGGAAAAAGGCCTGCTCTTTATTTTCCTTGCTCTTCTTCCTCACGGGATAATAGAGCTGCCCATGGTCTTTCTGTCAGCTGCTATAGGGCTCAGGCTTGGACACCAGGTTTTCGCTGCCCTTACAGGCAGACCCACAGAAATAAAAAAAGAATTTAAAGAAGGACTGAGTTTTTATTTCCGCTGGATTTTGCCCCTTCTCTTTCTGGCAGCTGTAGTTGAGACCTTTATTACACCTTTGATCCTGAGTTTCCTCTAAAATTCAGATAAAACAGAACTGCCGCGAGGGGGCAAACCAGCTCTCCAGCTTACCCTCTATTATATAAATGATTACTTCTATTAGAAAGGGTTTTAATAGGTAAAGCCGTTAATGGGGAAAAATCCGATCAGAACTTTTATTTAACAAAATCAGGCAGGTTGCCATAAAGACCTGCATTCCAGAAGATATTATCTTGATACCATAAAATCATACAGGGCCATACCTGATCACCATCTCACGGACATATTTATACCTCGAAAAAGCTGAGAGACATCATATATGATTGACAGGAAAGAAATAAAGGAAATCGTTGAAGGCTATTACGCGCACGCTGATAAGATAAAAGTGGGGACAATTGCCTCGCACTCGGGGCTCGATATCTGCGATGGAGCAGTTGAAGAAGACTTCAGGACCCTTGCAGTCTGCCAGGCAGGAAGGGAGAAGACTTATACAGAGTACTTCAGAGCTCAGAGAGACCCTTACGGAAGAATAAAGAGAGGAATTGTCGACGAGGCAGTTGTATTTAAGAAGTATAACGAAATCCTCCTGCCGCAGAACCAGCAAAAACTGGTTGACGAGAAAGTGCTTTTTATCCCCAACCGCTCTTTTACTTCCTACTGCAGCATAGATGAGATCGAAGAGAATTTCAGAGTCCCCATGGTAGGGAGCAGAAATCTCCTCAGGAGTGAAGAGCGGAGCGAGCAGCAGAGCTACTACTGGATTCTCGAAAAAGCAGGGCTCCCTTTCCCTGAGAAAATAGAGTCTCCCAGAGACATTAACGAACTTGTTATGGTAAAGCTCCCCCATGCAGTAAAGAAACTCGAAAGGGGCTTTTTTACGGCTTCAAGCTATAAGGAGTACCAGGAAAAATCCGAAGCCCTTATTAAACAGGGAGTGATTACGCGCGAAGCTCTTGAGAATGCCAGAATCGAGCGCTACATTATAGGACCCGTATTCAACCTTGATATGTTCTATTCTCCAATCGAGCCGAAAATGAGCAGGCTTGAGCTTCTTGGTGTTGACTGGCGCTTTGAGACCAGCCTTGACGGACATGTAAGGCTCCCTGCCCCTCAGCAGATGGCTCTTGCCCCCCACCAGCTCACCCCGGAATATACGGTCTGCGGGCATAACTCGGCAACACTTCGCGAATCTCTTCTTGAAAAAGTATTCGAAATGGGAGAAAAATATGTGAAAGCAACTCAGGAGCATTATGCACCTGGAATCATAGGGCCTTTCTGCCTCCAGACCTGCGTGGACAAGGACCTTAACTTCTATATTTATGATGTAGCCCCGAGAGTAGGCGGCGGGACAAATGTGCACATGTCAGTCGGGCATTCCTACGGCAACTCACTCTGGAGAAGACCTATGAGTACGGGCAGAAGGCTTGCCTTCGAGATCAGACGCGCTCTGGAGCTCGAGAAACTTGATATGATCGTCACATAAATTTATTAAGGCTTTCCGGCATTAGTAGATATGAATTGTACAGAATACCTTAAACTTTAAGAGGAACCCCAGAATCTGCCAGATTCAAGCCTTAAATAAAAATCTGGTAACAGATCTTGCCTGGCTTTCCAGGTCAAAAATACAGAACTGCCCTGGGAAGGGGGGCAGGCTCATTTGAAGCCTGTGCAAGTAAAACCCCGCTTTGAGTTACGATTACAACAAACCAAGGATCACACAGTAAAATTGAGAATCAAACCAGGTTTAGAATTGAAATCTGCATACCTCATGGAAAAAAAAATCAATAATTCCTTAAGGGCACAGATTTTGGATAAATACCTGCCTTATATCAGATTATCTTTACTCTACTGGAGGAAACTACAACTTGAGTCAGCCCTGTGTTAATATCGGCATGGTAGGCCATGTCGACCATGGAAAAACCACACTTGTCAAAGCTTTGTCCGGCGTGTGGACGGATACGCATAGTGAAGAAGTGAAAAGAGGAATTTCAATAAGATTGGGATATGCCGATTCCCCTTTCATGAAATGCCCGAAATGCCCTGAACCTCAGTGTTATACTGTAGCTAAAACCTGCCCCAACTGTGGAGAAAAAACGGAAGAGCACAGGACAGTTTCCTTTGTAGATGCTCCGGGGCACGAAACCCTGATGGCAACCATGCTTTCAGGTGCTGCAATTATGGACGGGGCAGTGCTTGTAATTGCCGCAAACGAAGACTGCCCGCAACCTCAGACAAAGGAACACCTGATGGCACTGGACATCATCGGAATTAAAAACATTGTAATAGTTCAGAATAAAATCGACCTTGTATCAAAGGAAAAGATTATCGAGAACTACCACCAGATAAAAGAATTTGTCAAAGGGACAGTTGCAGAAAACGCGCCTGTAATCCCGATTTCTGCCCAGCAGAATATTAACATTGATATCCTTATCGATGCCCTGGAAAAACAGATCCCAACTCCCGTGCACAAAGTGGACAAGCCCGCAAGCATGCTGATTGCCCGGTCCTTTGACATTAACAGGCCCGGAGCTTCAATTGACGAGATCCGCGGGGGAGTTATCGGAGGGACCCTCACAGAAGGCGTACTTCACCCCGGAGATGAACTGGAAATAAGGCCGGGAATAAAGGTTACAACAGAAGGCAGCACCAGATGGGTTCCTATCCTGACAAAGGTTTCATCGATCTTTGCAGGAGCAACAAAGGTAGAAGAAGCAACTCCTGGAGGGCTTCTTGCCGTTGGAACTTATCTTGACCCCACCCTGACAAAGGGAGACTCTTTAACAGGACAGATAGCAGGTGCTCCTGGGACCCTTCCTGAAACAAGGCACCAGTTTGTCATGGAACTTCATCTCCTTGATAGGGTTGTGGGAGTCACCAGGGAAGAAAAGATTAACGAAATCAAGACCAGTGAACCCCTTATGCTCAACATAGGAACCGCAACAACGGTAGGTGTGGTCACAAGTGCCAGGAAAAATGAAGCCCAGGTGGCACTAAAGCGCCCGATAAGTGCAGCCGTCGGATCCAGGGTTGCTATCAGCAGGAGAATCGATTCCCGCTGGCGGCTCATTGGAGTAGGGGTAATAAAGAGTTGAAAATTATAATTGATACCAATGGCTTCATGATTCCTGTCCAGTTCGGAGTGGATATCTTCGAAGAACTGAAAAGGCTGGGTTTCAATGAGTTCTATGTGCCTGAAGCTGTTGTATTTGAAATAGAAAAACTCATAAAGCGGGAAAAAGGTTCAAACCGGACAGCTGCAAAGGTTGCCAGGTCCATGATAGAAAGATGCCGGCTAGTAGCAGGCATCGGGCCTGCAGATGATGTGATACTCAGGCTCGCAAAAGAGATGGAAGCGGCTGTTCTGACAAATGACATAGGGTTGAAGCGCAGGCTTGCTGAAATCGGGATCCAGACCGTAGCCCTGCGCCAGAGAAATAAACTGGATTTTGTTTGAAAAACCCACCGGAGATTCCGGGCAGCAGTTCCATTGATTAAGTTTACGGGTGATTAGCAGATGTATAAATTGATGAAACTCGTTGATACTGTTCGCATCCCTCCTACCCTTCTCGGGGAAGAAATAATGCCTACCATAAAAAATGCATTAAGGGAAAAACTTGAGGGGCAGGTTGACAAAAAGCTTGGCTCTCTCGTTGCCGTCTACAATATCGACGAGGTCGGAGAAGGGCACATTCTCGTCGGAGACGGGGCTGTGTACTATGATGTGACATTCCAGGCAATAATGTTTTATCCAGAGCTTCAGGAAATTATTGAAGGCGAAGTCGTTGAAGCTGTAGGCTTCGGAGTCTTCGTAGGAATGGGGCCAATGGACGGGCTGCTACATGTCAGCCAGATTACGGACGATTTTATTTCTTATGATGCAAAGAATGCAAGGCTTGTTACCAAAAACGGAGGCAAGTCAATCGGCGAAGGCGACCATGTAAGAGCCAGAATTGTCGCGGTCAGCATCAATGAAAGAGAGCCGAAAGAAAGTAAGATAGGGCTTACAATGCGCCAGACAGCCCTTGGAAAACTCCAGTGGCTTGAAGAAGCCCGCAGAAAGAAGCAGCCACAGGAAACCCAGGGTGAAGGGACTGCTGAGTAAAATAAAAGGCAAAAAGAGGTATTTCAATGCCAGAAAAAGTCTGTCGACACTGCCTGAGGGTCCTCGAAGGGCAAACCTGTCCAGTTTGCGGAACTTCGGATCTTGCAGAAGAATGGAGTGGACTTGTTATTATTCTTGACACCGAACGCTCGGAAATCGCAAAAAGACTCGGGGTTGACATCCCGGATAGATTTGCCTTGAAGGTGCGCTGAGTTGAGTGTCCATATCGAGCTTCCGAGAGAACTTCGCCCGCTTATGAAAAGGCCCCTTGGCACTTTATACAGGGGAAAGGGCAGGGATACGGTAGAGAAGTTTATAGGGGGACTCTCAAGCCCCACAAAACTTATATCCGTGGGGGATGTTACTACCTTCCACCTGCTCGAAGCCGGGATTATTCCGGACATCTGTATTGTGGATGACCGAACCAAAAGGAAACCGGTATCCAGCGATGTTTCGGCCCGGAACAGGGACAAAGTCTATGAAGAAGTTTCGGTTGACAACCCTGCAGGGATAATTACCGATGAGCTTATTAGAACCCTTTGTGAAGCGTTTGCTTCGGAAAAGCTTCTCCGCATTTTTGTAAGGGGAGAAGAAGATCTGGCAACCCTTCCGGTAATCCTTCTGGCTCCTCTGGGGTCTATTGTACTTTACGGGCAGCCTGACGAGGGTGTGGTCTTTGTAGAGGTCACAGAGAAAAAGAAAGAGGAAATAAGGGCTCTTTTTGAAAAGCTTATCAGCAAAAATCAAAATAATGAATTGGATAAGATACGGAGAATCCTAGATGGACATAAAAGTCGTTAAAGATAAAAAGAATTTACTTTTAAACAGAAGGGAACTGGATTTCGTTGTGAAATATGAAGGTTCGACTCCTTCCAGAAATGATGTAAAGAACAAGCTTGCTGCAATGTTAAACGCCCCCCTTGAACTGCTGGTCATCCAGAGGATCAAGACCGAATACGGAATGCAGGAAAGCAAGGGCTATGCAAAGCTCTACGAAGATGCAGACCGCATGAAACAGGTAGAACAGGCATACGTCCTGAAGAGGAACGCCGTCCCTGGATCGGAAACTGAGGGAGAAGAGGCTTAAGCCTTACTGAGGTGTAAAACATGGCAGTAAAAGATTATTATAAAGTCCAGGGTAGCTCCGTAACCAGACTCAAACAGTTCTGTCCCAGATGCGGACCCGGTGTATTCCTTGCCGATCACAAAAACCGCCTCGCCTGCGGAAAGTGCGGCTACACCGAATTCAAGAAATAACCCGCAAGGAAATAATAACTCATTTTTCAACCCGGACCGCAGGAGTTCTCCTGCGGTTCTTTTCACCACTCACATCCTTTTTCAGAGGATAATCCCAGGCTTTTCTTACATCTCAAGTTTTTAGTTATATATATGATCATTCTGTTTACTTTTATTGCACGGGCTCGCCGATTTCTATCAATATTTATATATTTTCTGACCCCAATATTTTACCTTCTTAACCAAATTTAAGTCAGATTTAAGACAGACCTTTATGCAAGAATTTATTTATTTTGTATGCTACTTTCTATTTAGAAGTAATATTTCTGATAGATATCATCTCTGAAGACGTCTGCGGAAAAACAGCTCAGACTTAGAAAGATGGATAAAAAACAATTTATTTTCAGAATATGACACTTCATAAAAACACGAGCCTGAAGCTGAAAAATGCTTTATTGAATGGAGAGGGATAAAATATGCCTGAGGAAAGTAAGAGAATAAAAGTAGTAAGAGTAAAGAATCTCCGCGTAAAGAGCCTGAAAATAAAGGGTCTGAGACCGGGACCTGCTGCTGCAAGGAGCCAGACTTTAAGAAATATCAGGAAAGTAAAGGGGTAATATGTCAGAGAAAAACACGAGAACAGAAGTTATTACAATAAAGGACACAAAAATAAAGAGCCTGAAAATAAAAGGCATGATGCCAAAGACTATTGTTATCAGAAACCTGACTCTAAAAAACGTAAGGCTAATCTTCAAACTCCCGCCCGAAAAGAAAGAATAAGGGCATTAAAAAAGAAAGAATAAAGGCATTAAATACCAGAAAACCTGATTTTATTGCTTTTTATAGCTTTTTAATGATTATTAGAAGATCTTCTTTTTTCTTTTCCTTATTTTCCTGCTACTCTTTACTTCTCTTTTTGTTTACTTTGATAAGATGCCAGCAGGCTCATGAAAGTACCTATCAACCATAACTAAAATACGGTTTTTAAGGGCAGTAAATGGAGTTTAAAAGGCGGGAGAAAGTCCAAACATAAAATCAGTAACTTTTTTCTGTACTCATATTTATAGCCGGATGCAGATATAATTCCACACAAATATTTTTGGGAGAGGACTCCGGGGTAATATGCGATCTCTTTATGCCAGAGCCTGGTACAGTAAAGCACTTGCTCTTTTAAACCTGAAAAATCCTGCTGGTGCAGAGAAAAACTTTGAAAAGGCACTTGAAGAATTTAACTCCCTGCTTGAGATAAACCCTCAGGACACGGTTGCCTGGCAGTACAGAGGAAATATACTGCTTTACCTCGACCGACCTGAAGAAGCCCTGGAAGCTTTTGAAAAGGCTCTCGCTTTCGACCCGGGAAACATTTCAGCCCGCTACTTCAAGGGGATCACTCTCGGTTATTTGAACCTGCCAGAACAGGCTCTGGAAGCTTTTAGAGGAGTGCTGGAAAGAGAATCCGGACATGAAGGCGCCCTTTATTACAGCGGGCTTGCTTTGACGAGGCTCGGAAGGCACATTGAGGCAGTTTCAGCCCTCTCAGGAGCTCTTAAAATAAATCCTGAAAACCCTGGCGCCTGGTATTACAGAGGGGCATCTCTCTACGTCCTGGGAGAGAGTACAGAGGCTCTAGAAGCATTTGAAAAGGCACTGGCCCTTGAGCCTTTACACGCAGCGGCATGGGAAGGTAAGGCAAAAGCATATTTATCTCTGGACAGAAGAAGGGAAGCTCTCAGGGCATGTGAGAAAACTCTTGAACTTGAACCCTCTTCTGCAGACGCATGGAAAATTCAGGGAAAAATTCTAAAAAGCATCGGGAGAAAAGAAGAAGCTCTTGAAGCTTTTGAGAGAAGCCTTATTCTTGAGCCCATGAACGCAGAAAACAGGATAGAAAAAGGAAAGCTGCTGGGAAGCCTGGGAAGGTGCAGGGAAGCGCTTCAGGAGTTTGAGAATGTGCTTCAGATAGACAGGTCTCTTACCGAGGCAAAAATAAACAGGGGAAAAGCCCTTCTAACCCTTGGAAACTACCAGAAAGCTCTTGATTCTTTCAGTAAAGCCCTCAAAGAAGACCCGGAAAATTCAGAAGGCTGGGGAGGGATGGGAAGCTGCTGCCTTGCCATGGGAAAATATTATGAAGCCATGAAGGCTTACGAAAGAGCCCTTTCCCAGGGAACTGAAAATAGCTGTACCAATAGCTGTACCCTGAGTGGAATTGGGGAAATCTACTATGAGCTGGGGGATTTTTCCAGATCCCTTGAGACATTTGAGCTGGCTCTGAAGCTCGATACTGAAAACGCCTTTGCCTGGAACGGCAAGGGAAATGTGCTCTGCAAACTCGGAAAATACAGTGAAGCCCTGGAAGCTTATGAAAATCTCATTGCACTCGACTATGAGAACCTGCCTGCCCGGTACAACAGGGGTGTGGTCCTTTCGAGGCTCAAAACCAGGCAAAAGAATGCAGGAGAACCTCTGGAAAATCAGTTTCAGACAACCTTTAAAAAATACCTGGAACTATCTGGAAAGCTTCCTGAAGATAAAATTGGAGCTGAGGGCTGGAAATACAGAGGGCTTGCTTTTGCCGAACTCGGAGAGTATGAAGAGGCGATTAAAGCTTTTGACAGGGCAGCAGAATACAGTTCAAAAGACATATTCCTTCCTGTTTACAAAGGAATTGCCTTTTTATGCCTGAAAAGATATGAAGAAGCCCTGAAAGTTCTTGAACAGGCAGAAGAGAATTTTTACGCAACTATAGGTTCAGAAAAAAATGAAGGCGCAGATAAGGAAAAAAATACGGAAGAGTTATGGAATCTGAACTTTAACGGTAAAAAGACACTGGAAATGCTCAGAAATGCGAAAGGATTTACCCTTTACGCTCTTGGCAGATACGAAGAAGCCCTTAGAGCCTTTGAGAAAGCCGGAAAGGTTTCGGGAAACGGAAAAACGTCCTTCTTCGGAAAAGGCATTGTTTTTGCACACTGCAGAGAATGGAAAAAATCCCTGGAAGCATTTGACAGCGTCCTCAGCTTCGATCCCGAAAATCTTCCTGCTTCGGTGATGAAAGCCTTTGCACTGATAAAGCTTCATGACTTCGAAAAAGCTGCCGAAGTTATTGAGAGGCTCAAAGTGGAAAATACCGATCCTGATCTTTCCTTCTGTCTTCTGGGGTTTGCCCGTTCAGGGCAGGGAGATTTTGAAAAAGCCCTGAAAGCTTACAGAAAAGCGATTGAAGCAAACCCAAAAAATATACATGCCAGAAACGGGCTTGCTGAGCTTTACCTCAGGCTCGGGAACAGCACGGGCGCTTTAAAAGAACTTGAAGCTTCAATTGCAGAATCTCCTGATAATCCATTTTCGATGAGCCTGAAAGGCAGAGTAGAACTTGAAGAACAGGCATGCGAAAACGCCCTTGAGTCCTTCAGGCGGGCTCTTGTTCTGGACACGGAAGACCAGAGGCTCCTTCTCTGGGATTCATATGCCAGGTACATATATGCAGAATCTTCTTTTGATGAGGGCAGTGCACGTTTCAGGCACATGATCCTTGCAGCCGCCGGAAAACTTGAAAAGGCAGCCATCTGCCGTGAACCCGGAGACAGTGAACTGAGAGCTCATGCACTTTATTTCCTGGGGCTTTTTTACTGCAAAGTCCACCACTTCCGAAAGGCTTCAGAGAGGCTCGAAGAGTGCCTGAAACTTGAAAATTCCAGCAGAGTAAAACAGCCTGCAACCCTTCTTCTTAAAAGTATTCGAGCAAAGAGGCTTAAACATGTCTGGTGGAAATGGTGGTTTGCACCTGGAACACACAGTTATATTAAAAAAACAGGATTCTGGCTGATCTTATTTTTAATTTTTAGCATACTGCTGTCTCACCCTGCAGCTTCGACCCTGCCTTTCATATCCTGGCCTGCAAACATTATAAGCCAGACTTTCTACCCGGCTGGTGGAAACAGCATTTCGTGGGAGCTTTATGGAAAAGAGTATGTAATCTCAATTCTGCTCCTGTCTTCCCTTCTAATTCTTCCGGGGTTCAGAGCCGGCAACACGGAAGATGAAGAGTTTGAGTTTGAAATGTTTGCACCTCCGGCTCCGGATTTTGATATCCCTGTATCTGTCCTGGAAAAGTTTACGGAAAAGCTTGAAAAGAGCCTTTTTTCTCCGGAACCCATGAGAGAAAGCATAAAGAAACTTGGTAAATTCTAAAAACCGCAAGGGAGACGCATCAAGGTTCTTTAAAGGATCAGAAAAGCAAACGTATTTAACCCTCTCCGGTATTATCGAAGGCAGTGACAGCAAAGAGGACTGGAAAGGAGACCTGAAGCCTTGAAAAAAACATTCATCCTTGGAATCGAAGGCACTGCCTGGAACCTGAGTGCCGCAATCGTGACCGAGACCGAGATTATTGCCGAGGTTACAGAGACATACAAACCTGAAAAAGGCGGAATCCATCCAAGGGAAGCCGCCCAGCACCATGCAAAATATGCAGCAAGCGTTATCAAAAAACTCCTTGCAGAAGCAAAAGAAAAAGGGATAGAGCCTTCTGACCTTGACGGTATAGCTTTTTCACAGGGACCCGGGCTCGGACCCTGCCTGAGAACGGTTGCAACGGCAGCCAGGATGCTCTCCCTTTCCCTCGGGCTCCCGCTCATAGGGGTCAACCACTGCATTGCCCATATAGAGATAGGGATATGGAGAACTCCTGCAAAAGATCCTGTTGTCCTTTATGTAAGCGGGGCAAATTCCCAGGTAATCTCGTATATGGAAGGAAGGTACAGAGTTTTTGGAGAAACTCTTGATATCGGGCTTGGAAATGCCCTTGATAAGTTTGCACGCGGAGCAGGCCTGCCTCACCCGGGCGGACCTAAAATTGAGGCATGTGCAAAAGAAGCAAAGAAATACATCCCGCTTCCGTATGTGATTAAAGGGATGGACCTCTCATTTTCAGGACTTTCCACGGCTGCAAGTGAAGCCCTGAGAAAAAACTCCCTTGAAGACGTCTGCTATTCTTACCAGGAAACAGCCTTTGCAATGGTAGTGGAGGTTGCAGAACGCGCCCTTGCACACACAGGAAAAAAAGAAGTGCTGCTTGCAGGCGGTGTGGGTGCAAACACAAGGCTCCGCGAGATGTTAACTGAAATGTGCGAGGCAAGAGGCGCAAAGTTCTATGTGCCCGAGAAACGCTTCATGGGCGATAACGGCACAATGATTGCATACACGGGGCTCCTGATGTATAAGTCAGGAAATACAATTTCCCTTGAAGACTCACGCGTAAACCCCAGCTTCAGGACAGACGATGTAAAAGTAACCTGGATAAAGGATGAAGAGATGAAAAAAGTCCCTGAAATTTCCCCTGAAGTTTTCCTCAGGATGCCTCCCGGAGAAATTCTCGACAACGGGGCTGAAGCTGTTGTTTACCTTGAAGAAGGACCTGATGGGAAAAAGGCACTTGTTAAGGAAAGAGTCCCCAAAGCTTACAGGCATAAAGAGATAGATGAGAGGATAAGGAGAGAAAGGAACAGGACAGAAGCCCGCCTGATGTCTGAAGCAAGGCGCGCAGGCGTGCCAACGCCAATCATCTACGATGTCGAGGAATTCAAGCTCAAAATGCAGTTCATCGAGGGGATACCCATAAAGTACCTTATAACCCCTGAGCTTTCAGAAAAGGTCGGAGAGCTTGCAGGCAGGCTGCACAGTTCAGGCATAGTTCACGGAGACCTTACGACCTCAAACCTCATGCTTGCAGGAGAGAGGCTCTACCTGATTGATTTCGGGCTTGCTTATTTTGACAAAAGCCTTGAAGCCAGAGGTGTGGACGTCCATGTGCTTTTCCAGACTTTTGAAAGCACTCACCGCGACTATGAGGCTCTTGTCAAAGCTTTTGAAAAAGGGTATGCAAGTACTTTTATAGATTCAGAGGATGTACTGAAGCGAGTTGAAGAAATAAAAAAGAGGGCTCGCTATGCATAAAATCGTTTTTGTTACGGGAAATAAAGGCAAGTTTGCCGAGGTGAGGGATATCCTCAAAACCTTCGGCATCGAAGTAATACAGAATAAAGATGGCTATCCGGAACTCCAGGAAGATGAGCTTGAACCCATCGCGGCTCACGGGGCACAGTATGTTGCAAACAAATTGAACATGCCTGTGATGGTGGATGATTCCGGAATCTTCATAAATGCCCTTAACGGCTTTCCAGGTCCCTACTCCCGCTTTGTCGAGGATAAACTCGGAAACCCTAAAGTGCTGAAACTGATGGAAGGAGAAAAAGACAGAACAGCATACTTTAAAACCGTTATCGGATACTGTGAACCCGGACAGGAGCCTCTTGTTTTTCCCGGTGTTGTGGAAGGGAAAATTGCATATGAAGAACGGGGCACAGGCGGTTTCGGGTACGACCCTATTTTCGAGTACAACGGCATGACCTTCGGGGAACTCGGGGACGAAGAGAAAAACAAGGTTTCTCACAGGCGCAGGGCTGTTGATAATTTTCTGGAATGGTTTAAAAGCAGGGCTTAAACCCTGCACTTTAAAAATTTGAAATTTCAGGAATGACCTTTTCGAGTCTCTAAATCTTACTTTTTCTCTGCTGGTTTATGCCTTACAAGATCAAGGGCTACATTGAGCTGGTTTAAGCCCAGTTTTAAGGCGGTTGTAATTACCTGGTTATTTGAAGTAATTCCGAGTTCTCTCTTAATGGCAAAAAGGTCCATTATGCACTGCGGATCCAGAACGAGAGGGCCGTCAAGCAGTTCTTTTGAAACCGGTTTTTTAGTTTTAATTTCCACTTCTTTTGGCTCGATTTTGTATCCGTTTTCCGATTTTCCAGCCCTGCCCGCACCCTCAAATTCTTCAGTTTTCTCCCCGTGGATGTATTCCATCTGCTGGAGACAGTGAGTCAGGCAAACGTTCAGTATGAATTCTTCAACTTCCATGCCGTTCAGAGCTGCATACTTTTTGACTTCCTCAAGCTGCTCCTCAGAAAAAGGGATACATAACAGATTTTCGTCACATTCCTCGCTTATCCCAAACCCTCCTTGTTTCTGATAAATTGGATTTTTTACTTCATTTTATTCCATTTCAATTTGTTGTGATCTTATTCAATATTATTTTATTCGAGTTTTTGTTATCGGATTAAAGCTTTCTTTAATCAGTTGTCTCCTGCTATCCTTTAAACAGTTCTTTATCTTCAAGTTTTCCTTTTGGTTTTCATTCGCCAGAAAACATCTCCCTCATACAAAGTAAAATTTTTTATTATGTAAAGCCCATTTACAATTACATGAAAAAATTTATTTCCGACACCAGAGCCGCAGATACTATTCCTCTTAAACTTGTAGTGTATCTTGCGCTTCTGGCAGCAGTTGTGCTCCTTCTGGCTCAGGCATGGAGCACAGCTTCACCCGTCCTTCAGGATGCGGAAATAAAAGCACAGACAGAATCCGCTTCCCTCTCACTTCTCTCAATTCAGGGAGGATATGCCCGTAATTCAGAAGACAGATACAGCCCTGAAGGCAGCATGTGTACCCTCAAATTTTCTCTTCCGCCGGCTGTCAGGTACATCAGTTTTGGAGTGGACCCGGATCAGGAATGCAACGGCAACCTTACAGATTCAGAATGGGTTCCAGAAAATAATACCCTTATCTATCAGTATAAAAACGGAGTTAAAAAGAGAGTATTTATTGAAGGAGCACCGGTACATTTCATAAAAGGCATAGAAAACTCAGAAGGCATATGGGTCCCGGCCGGCAGCCAGGAAAGCAATGAAACTTTAGATCTCGAAAATACGGCGGTTTTAATAGAATATCCTGTTTCAGGCGAGTTCATTTTTGAAATGGTCAGCTACAATGGTACAAGGTATACAATGACCCGGTTCTGAAAATGAAAACAGACACAGCCCTTAAGATAGCATGTGTACATCACCTTTTCTCTTCCGTCATATATACTGATACATCAGTTTCGTAACTGATCCGGATAAGAATGTGATGGCAACCTGATCGACTCAGAGTGGTTCCTAGAAAATAACACCCTTATTACAGTATGAATAAATTCCAAATGGATTAGGTAGAAGTATGATCACTCACATTTCTCTACCATGATTGTCCCATCAATCTGCAATACATAATTGAACTTGTCGCCTATACTCAATTTAAGTGTCTCTGCCACTGCCTGAGGAAGTTTATCATGGAAATACTGATCTGTGGCAATTATTTCAGCGGCTTTCAGTTCCTTGCGTGCTTTATTTCGTCTGAGCCTATCTACTAACATTACCCTTTTATCCAAGCTTGTTTTCCCGGTAATCATTCCACTTTCAATGTTATCCATTGATACATTATCGCAATCGAGGAATGTACCAACCCTATCATATTTAATCGCGTTACTGCTATCATAGTTATATGATTTTCGGATACTGTCAAACTTTTCATGTACAATATTATTATTTGAATATATCCACAGAAGAGCATCGTGAACTTCCTGTGCTGTGTATGTTTCTTTTAACTCTCTCATTTTTTCGTCACTTCGTTTTCCAAAAGTTGGTTTTCGATGTCTGCATTCTATATTTCTTCTTCTAAACCAGCAATGCATTATTCACACATGCTACTTTGATTTCTGTGTATATAATATTCCTTTTTAACTCTTCAATCCTTCTTTTGACACACCTAAGTGAATAACGAACTTCATAAAATAGGATTATGTTTTAAATGGTTTCCCATGATGGCACAAGGTTTACAATGTCCCGGTTCTAAAATCAGAAAAAGTGAAAAAGATCAGAAGATCCAGAAAAAATCAGTATTCAGAAATCAGTAATGCTCTTGCCGGAGCACCGTCGCAGCCCTCAATTTTCAGGGGCAGGCACAGGAAAAAATAAATTCCTGCTTCTACTGATTTAAGGTCAAGACATTCCACTATATTCACGTTATTTGAAAGTAATATCTGATGAGCAGGCAGATTTTCAGAAGAGAGGCTGTCAACGGAAAAACTGTCAATTCCTATTGTTTTGAACCCTTTCCTGACAATCCAATCTGCCGCGCCGGAGTCAAGATAAACAGAATTTTCAGGTGGCTCTTCAAGTTCTATTCCTTTATTGCTTTCGCCCGCCTGAAGACCTGAGACCCTTGAGTTATTTTTATAATTTAAGGAGGGTTTTGTCTTCAGGAGTAAAATAGAGACATGGTCAGTGTTCTTCAGGTCATTGTAAGCTTTGTCAAGAATGAAATCTGTCAATTCCCCATTTATTCGAGAAAAATCCAGAACAACTGCCCGACCCAGAAGGTTTTCAAGATTTAAACTGTCAACCAAGAGCCCGTTTTTCAGGACATGAGAGGGAGCATCAACATGTGTGCCCGTATGGCTTCCGAAACTCAGCCTGGATACTGCACAACCGTCCTTTTCAATTGTGCAGACGCTTTCAATTGAAGGCTCAGGGTCTCCGGGAAAGATGGGAGTAGAAGGAGAAATAGGGATTGTAATATCTATAATTCTTCCCTTAAAAGGCATATTTTCCGGAGGAAACATCTCATTTCACCTTTTCCTTTTTTCTGGCGACGTTATGATTTGTTTCAACTTCATACTGGCATGATTCCAATTTCATTCCGGCATCTTTCTGATCCGGCGGACTTTACTCCCACATCACTCCATGTAAATAATAGACTTGTTAGTACACACTTCTATGCATTTCATACAGAGATTGCATTTTTTGGGATCAATTTTCGCAAGTTCGTTTTCTTCATAAATGGCATCCACAGGGCAGATGTCCCTGCACTTGCCGCACCTTTTGCAGCCGAAAACCACAACATACCCGTTCTGCTCTGACATCAGTGAACCTTTGGAACCTTAATAGATATATTAATTTCTGAACTATTAATTTCTGAACCGGAACCGGAAAATTCCTTTTCATATAGCTGTCATCAGAGTCCAGAAAGCTTCAGGAAACAAGCCTTATATAGGACAAAAGGATATGCAGTCTCAGAATGGAGAATTTCACAAGGGATGAGACTGGCTCTTTTTGCACATACCTCTCGGAAGGCTGCAGGCTCTGCCAGCAGGGTGCCAAAATGGTGCTCTTTGTAACAGGGCTCTGCCCTAAAAGCTGTTTTTACTGTCCGCTTTCTGACGAAAGGCGCGGAAAGGACGTGATTTTCGCAAACGAAAAGCCTGTAAAAAGCGATGAAGATTTGCTCAAAGAAGCTGAGCTTATGGACGCTCTCGGGACTGGGATCACTGGGGGAGAACCTTTACTGAAGTTAGAGAGAGTTCTTTACTACATCCGCCTGCTTAAGGCTTCTTTTGGAAAAGGGCATCATATTCATCTTTATACATCTCTTGCTCCTGACAGGGAAACCCTTGAAAAGCTGGCAGAAGCGGGCCTTGATGAGATTCGATTCCATCCGCCACAGGCGGTCTGGGGAGAGCTCAGGAACAGCCCTTACGCAGCTGCCCTGCAAAATGCAAAAAATCTCGGAATGGAAGCCGGAATTGAGATCCCTTCACTCGAAGGTGCTGAAAAAGTTGCAGCTTTTGCAGAGGAAATGGGTATATTCCTCAACCTTAACGAACTGGAATTTTCCGATAATAATTCCGAAGCGCTTCTTAAAGAAGGTTTTTCCCTGGAATCAGATACCTCATGTGCTGCTGCAGGCTCCTGCGTTCATGCTGAAAATGCTTTCCGCGCCTGCAAAAAAGTTCATTTCTGCTCCTCGACCTATAAAGATGCAGTCCAGCTTCGCAAAAGGTTTCAGAGAATTGCAAAAAACACAGCAAGGGAATTTGACGAAATTACAGAAGACGGCACTCTTATTTACGGGGTTATAAATGGGGGAGACCAGGAACTCGCGGAAGAAATCCTCAGGGAGGCAGAAGTCCCAGAGGAACTTTTTGAAGTGAAGGACGGTAAAATAGAGCTGGCATGGTGGGTGCTTGAAGACCTTAAAGATGGGCTCAGAGACGAACTTGAAACCTCCGGGACAGAGCTTTTCATTATAGAGAGACATCCTTTTGAAGACGGGCTGATTGTGGAACTAATTCCATTATGATCACATCTTCCCGGACTTACACCCCTATTCTTTTTAAAATATCAATTCAAAATCAGCTCAGCAAGCCCAGAGAGGATCAAAATTTTATAGAAGAAAGAGTAATAGAGTTTTAAGAATTATTCAATTTCTCCGGGGGTTAGGGACGGGAGATTCTGAATACTCTCATGTCTCCTCGTATGGAAAAAAACGCTATACTTTGAAAAAGGGTTTCTTATGCCATATCCTGTTGTACATGTCCTGTTCTTTCTGTTCTGTGTCGGCGCAGTAGCTTTATATGCTTTAATCGGGCCGCTCTCTCGAAGAGAGCTGTCTTTCAAAGACGCCAGAAAATTGTTATTACTGGTGGTCACAGGCAGCTTTTGCACTCTTCTTCCGGATATGATGGCCGTATATAATATTCTTATAAACGGCACTCTGGAACACTGCTCGGTTGGTTCGATCAGGACACATTCACTTGTGTTCAGCTCCACTGCAATCGTTTTTGGAGGAATTGCCGGGTATGCTGCATACAGGGAATTCAGTAAAGCAGCCTATATGGCAATCTTTGCAGAGTCTGCTTTTATGACACACCTGCTCCTGGACGACATTGCAGAAGGGGGATGTGCTTACCTGTATCCGCTGTACAATGAACGTATCAGCATATTTTCAATAATGGATACGGGATTTGCAGATGCTGGCGGCTTATTTCAATATCTGACAGTATCCATAGTGGTCGTTTTCTGCGTATTCATTGTAATATTAATGGCACTGTTCTCTATGAACAAATTCGGGTTTGAATTCGGTTACAGGGCTGAAAAATGATTCTGAGTCTGGATAAGATATCAGGTGCCATAAGATAAAAATAATAAAACTGAAAAAAAGGACAGATGATAAAATTGAAAAAAGATAAATAAAAAATTAAGAAAAAATATAAAAAGTAAGAGAGTTAAGAATCATTGAAACTGGTTTGAAGCTCGCCTACACCGTCAAGTTTTTTAACAACTCGAGCCGGATAACCCAGAGCAAGGCTGTTCGGAGAGATATCACGGGTAACTACGGAGCCTATACCAATTATTGAGTTATCCCCGATCTCGACTCCCTGAGTGATTATGCATCCGGGATTTACAGAAACCCCGCTCCCGATTTTTATGGGAGCCATGGTCCTCGGATATGCCTGTCTTGTGGTCAGGCTGCCTCTGGTATGAGCAGAGAGAATACAGCGGTCCCCTATTTCAGAGTAATCTCCCACTGTAATCATTTCGGGGTGAAGCCTGTCAAAAACCACATCGTAGCCGACATACACGTTTTTTCCGAGATTCACGCCTCGCATTTTATGAAATTTCGCTCTCCACGAGGGGATCGGAAACCATGAAGCAACGCGTTCCAGAACCCAGTTCTTAAAGTACTTTATCCCAAAGATGAGTTTGTTGCTGTGATAGTGATCAGCAATTTCACCAAAAGTTACTTTATCTCTGTTTGAAATTACGGCAGTTATGTTAATGCCCCCCATTTTGCGGTGAAAAACACCTGGCATTTATATCCATTACTTTTCAACCGATAAATATATTTCCTATAGTCATTTATGGAACAGATTAATTCTTTATCAGATGAACTCCTGATCAGATCAGTGACATCTGGTATTCGGATTGAAACTGACAATATTATAATTTTGAAGGAATCTTATGCTCTGCCTGCCACAGGATAACTATCAGGTCCGGCTCCTGGTTACAATCTTCAGCAGTAAGGACTTTTTTATTTCTACCGCATCATTGGGGCAGAGTTCGCGGCAGCAATAACACTGGATGCACCTGTCCTGATTGATTTTGAGAATTTTGTCCATTTCCTCAATTGCATGTGCCGAACAGTTCAAAACGCAGGCTTTGCAAAGTGCACATTTTGAGGTATTGATGAAAGGCTTTACAGTCAAATGTTTCCGAAGCGCCCTCATAAGAAACGCAGGAACCATTGCGGTAGCTCCGCCTTCGGGCATTTTAAATCTGAGAGTTACTTCCTGAAGAGGTACTCCTTTAACTTCCGGACGCTGGGTCCCAAAACCTCTCGAAAGTGCAGCTTTATTTGTAGGCACTTTTAACGGATCGATCCCTATCATTTCGGAAGCAACCATGTCAAGGGCCACACAATCGTAACTTGCCAGGACAACTCCCGAAGAAATGGGCGTTCCGTTGGCAGGGCCGTTTCCCTCCATCCCGACCACTCCGTCCATGACTGCAAGATGAGGCCTGACTATTGAATAGATATCAACTAGAGATTCTCCAAAGCGGTCGCGGTCTTCCAGAGCATGTGCCTGCTTTCTGATTTTCTGGGGAACAGCCCCAAAAAAGTTTTTAACAGCCCCGGTATAGAGGGTCAGTTCATGCGTTTTAAGCTTGGGAAGCGAGATTATGACATCAGCCTCAAGGACTGCCTTTGCTATGTAAAGGCGCGGAAACTGCCGGGCTGCTGGAACAGAGACTTCGGTATAACCAGAAGTCTCGAAATTAATGAGCTCTGCCCCGCAGGCTGAAGCGGCAGCCTCAATTCCAGAAGCACGAAAAGCCTCCGAAGTCGTGGTCGAACCCGGCTTTACAATCCCTGACCCGTCTCCTATAACCGGAATGCCGCCTGCTTCCTTAACCAGCTCACACATTGCAGATACCACCGCAGGATGAGTGGTAACAGCATCTTCAGGAGCCCGGATAGCAAGCACATTGGGTTTAAGCAGCACGCGCCTGCCGGGAGTAATAATACTCTCAAGTCCGCCTATAAGGGCAAGTGCTTCTTTAATCGCACTTTTTACATTTGAGTAGTCGGAGCAGCGTACGATGGAGACTGTAGTGTTCATGCTTATCCATATGAATTCTTGATCAGATATTGTTGACCTCGACTCTGGAATTGAGAATTTACCTGTACGACTACCTGCTCAGAGATAATAGACAGGAGGAGTGGCACGCACGTATTCTGTAGTATCCCTTACCCTGTCAATATGCCTCCAGGCCTTTTCTATAGTATCCCTGGGCAGGCCGGTGTTCTTTTCAGCAACTTCTATGGGCAGTTTATGTTCCTGAGCGTACAGCAGCTGGTCCATGATGTGTATGGGCATGCGCCAGTAGAATTCCTCATCAGTGGTATAATGGCTCCATGTATCGGCACTTGGAGGACGCTTTATAATTTCGTCATTAACTTTGAGGTATCTTGCCAGAGCATAGATCTGAGTCTTATAGCAGTCTGCAAGAGGTTCGAGGTCTACGCCGCCGTCCCCGTACTTCACAAACTGCCCCAGGACGAGTTCGGTTTTGTTGGTTGTGCCGCAAACAGCATAATTCATTTTTTCAGCGTACATATACTGAATTATCATTCTTGACCGCTGTTTGACACCCTGCAGCCCGATCAATTCCAGATAGTCATTTGCCTTCAATCTGTGCCTGGCAACTGTTTCTCCGTCTTTTATCAGCCGGATATAAGGAACATTCAAAACTTCCTGGTCAAGGAAATTGGGCAGAACCAGTGAAGTTTTGTGTATTCTAGGATCATACTCTGGACAGGCTCTCTTGAGAACCTGATCTTTCTTTTCATAAATGTTAAGGGCTTCCAGGATTGGAGAAATTGGAACCTCCTCATATGAAACCCCCAGGCTTTCACAGATTTCTGCTCCCAGAGTCCTGCTCGAAGGAGCTGATTCTTTTTCAGGAAGAAGAAGACCAAATACATTTTCTTTGCCGAACTCCTGTACACAGAGTGTAAGAGCAACAGCTGAATCTATGCCTCCCGAAACACCCAGAACCACTCCTTTTTTCTTAAAATCTGTGACCTGGTCTCGTATAAACAACTTGAGCTCTTCAGCAAGCTCATCGATATCCCTGTTCAGTTCATTCATAATCTGGAAATTGCTGAAATCTATTGGCCTTCCGTTAATGCTCTTTGATAACTTCTTTATGTGGCTTTCTGTAGTTTTCGCTTCACTACTTCCAATAATTTGCATAATTACTCCCCAGATAGATTATTCGTAAGTTAAATATCAGATAACTGGTTAAACTTTAAGCAGGACTTTTTGCGGCATATTTATTTTTATCTCAAGTTTCTCTGCAGCTTCGTCTATCAGTGGCTGTGAAAGTTCCTGGTGAAGTTTTTCCAGTCCTTCTTCCCTTGACATTTCCCCGCTTCGGACAAGCCCTGCTATGTCAAACGCATAGGGATGGAAACCATACTTTTCCAGATGGTTATAGCATGCAAAAGAATTCAACGTGCAGTTTGTTGAATTGCTGTCATCGAGCGCAGGCGGCTTCCACCCGAGGCTAACTACGGTCTCAAGTACTTTGTCCTCACTGTACTCCCACAGGCAAAGAGGGTGCAGGATAGAGGGCGCAGGCTCGCCCATGTTTTTAATGACCTCGTTTTTAATGATGAACTGCTCATCCCTGTCATCAACGCCGATTTTTTGAAGCTGCTTTTCAAAAAGGTTCCTTGACCACTGTATGAAATTAGCTGACAGATTGATTATGGGATTAGGTGACTGCCCTGCTGTAAAAGCAAATACAATAAAAGGCGCTTTCTGGATTATTGCCTGCTCCATCAGCTTCTGTTTTATTATACTAATACAGATGTTGCAGATGTCACTTGCCCTGTATTTGGCAAACTTCGGAAACGCGTCATAGGATACGGCTGCTTTTCGGAAGAGCTCGTACAGGATCTTTTTTTCTATTGTCAGCTTAAAATAGTCACAGCCTGTTATCTCACACATTTTCTTTGCATTTATTACGGCATAGTCTGAAGTGAACCCGTTATCAAACTGGACAGCAAGTATTTTCAGGAAAGGATAATCCTTCTTGAGTTTATAAAGCGTATATGAAGAGTCTTTCCCACCTGAAAGTGCATATATCACATCATAATTGCCTCTGCCGCTGTATTCTTTAAAAAGCGCTTCTATCCTGTTAAGATACTGCTCCTTTTCCTGTGAAGAAAGAGGAACATAGGTCTCACAGAAGTGGCAGAGACCGCTTTCTTTATTGATTTCTATTCCTGGAATATCAGAATCCAGAACACACCTTTTACATACTAGCTTTGACATGCTGGTACTCCTCTATAATGGACCTGTTGGATATTTTCCCGTTCTCGCTCAGAGGGAGATGGTCAATGAGGAGGATCTCCCTCGGGTATAGATAGCCGGGCAAATTCTTTCTGCAAAAAGCAAATATCTTATCGACTTCTGTTCCCTGATCTGGTATGACCATGAGGCTGATTGCATTGCCCATAAGTTCATGGGATACAGGTACAACAAAAACACTGGATACGTTAGTACCCTGCTCGATTTCTTTTTCAATCTCTCTCGGGTTAACCCGGTGATCGCCTACTTTTATGAGATCGTCCTTGCGCCCGAGCAGCCTTATATACCCGCATTGAAGTTTCTGTGCCAGATCCCCTGTATGAAGCCACCCATCAATGACTCTTTTTTCAGTTGCAGCTTCATCATTCAGATAACCTAGCAGGATATTATCTCCCCTGGCAACAAGCTCGCCTGTGATACCGGGCTCTACAGGCCTGTTTTCCGGGTCAAAGACTTCAAGTGTGACTCCAGGAATCGCTTTTCCTATCGTATCGATAAATTCGTCCACGTCTTCTGCTGGCAGGTAGGAAAGCCTTGCTGTAGCTTCTGTCTGTCCGTACATTGGCAGAATCTGTGTATTCGGACTTAATTCCCTTATACTCCGTACAATAGCCCGGTCCATGGCTCCGCCGGCAGATGCGGCGGTCCTGACATTTGCAAAGGCTTTTTTGAACCTTTCTGGATATTTTAGAAGAATACGATAGGTGCTGGGCACTCCATAGAAAATGGATACTCCGGAATCAATGAGACTGAAAACAGAGTCTACGAAATTCATTGTTCCGATATGGATTGAGCCTCCTGCCATCAGGTGGGAATTAATTATCGAATTCCCAAAAGCGTGATGTGGGGAGATGACCAGTGCAGCTTTGTCTTTAGAGCTTATACTGAGAATCTCGGTTATTGATCTGGCATTTGAGATCAGATTTTTGTCGCTCAGCATAACCCCTTTAGGAGTTCCGGTTGTGCCTGAGGTATAAAGCACCAGCCTCAATTCGGGATTGTTTCTTTCGAGTACCACTCTTTTGCTGATGGTCTCTACTGAAGTATCATCTGAAACAACAATCACAGTTCCAAAACGTTCAAAAAACCCATCTCCAAACCTTGAATACTGCTTTCTCGTTGCAATTATGTAATTAATGCATGCAGCATCAAGAATTCTTTCAAGGCTTCGTCCCTGCATTTCGATTGGCAGAGGTACTGCAATATTGCCTGACCGGTATACTGCCATAAGTATTTTTATATACTGCATGCCTGACTCAGCCAGTATTGCAAATTTGCAGTGTTCAAAACCAGCCAGAGACGTGGCAACTGTATTTATATCCTCATTGAGGCATCTGTAAGAGATGGACTTTTTACCCTCTTCAAGAGCGATCTGATGAGGAGTTTTTCTGGCATGCTCAGTGATATAAGCATCAATTCTCATGCCCCTCACTTCGCCAGTCTGGTAATCAGGTTGGTGATCCCCTGTAGAGAGTCGAAATTATCTGGAGTCAACATATCTTCAGGAATTTCGATAGAATACTTTTCACAGATATAGTCTATCAATTCGAGTAAACCGATAGAGTCTATGATCCCGCTTTGCGTGAGAGAATCACTATCGTTAATAGTCGTTTCCCGCTCCATAAAAGAGTTGTTCTTCAAATAATCAAGTATATCATTTTTTATCTGTTCCATACTAATCTTACCCCTTTGCTTAAATTAGATTATCAATTGCGAGTAACACACACTTACCCATATTAGTTGAAAGCCCCAAAGATAATTATGTAATTCAACTATATAAATAATTTGAGAGTATTGAAAGATAAATATTGCTGGAAAAAATGAAAAATATCTTACAGGTATCAGTTGCAGTATCTGGTTCAAAAATTCTCAGATCGGAGTCATTCCCTGATCTGGAATGCCATTTTAGCAGATATTATAAACATGCATGCCTCAATGAGAGTTTATTTTCTCAAGGCGGCTTAAACTCATAGTGTGCTGGCCTGACCCGGTAACAATAGAAAGGACATACCTGTTATCCAGTACAAAGTTAAAATATGATGCATTACTGAAGTCAGGTTCTTTAGTTAGAAAAGAAAACATACTTTTATTAGAAAACTTACAATATGCCTCTTTCAAAGTCCATGCCTTTAAAAGGTCAGTATCGCTTACTTGTTTCTCTGTGTAAAACGGCGTTTTATGAAGGTATTTTAAAGTATTCTTCAGTGCAAGTGGCCTTATAATTTCGATATCAATACCAATCTTAATCTTTGATATTGCAAGTACAGCAACATTCTCAGAGTAGGAAATACAGATATGCAGATCTTCATTGTCGAGTATATGGACTTCTCCGTTCCTGTCTCTATAAGTGGAGATATTCAGGATAGATGCCTTATTAAGGAGATCACATAGAATATGTTTCAAAACCAACCTTGAGACAATAAATCTTTTTTTGAAATATAAAGTTTGAAGTTTTTCCAGATCTTCTTTTTCGATATTATTGAGAGATTCCGTACTCAGCACATCATAATTATCGAGATCGATAAAAAAGATAAGGATATCATTCTCTTTCCATAAGGGAAGAGTATTTTCCAGGGAAATGGAAGAAAGCATCAAATTCTCGGTGTGCATGTAGCTCCATCCATATCTATTACATCTGACAAATATAAAACAATTTGTAGAGTATCAGTCTGTCTTATGAACAGACAGATTTTTACGACATCCTTAAAATCCCTTTTAGTTTGAACAGTGCTGTATATATAAATAAATCAGATAGTACCGGATTTTTCATTCTTGAGATATCCCTGCAAAAAATAAAATAATACTTCTGAGACAAAAGAATAATTACTCCCGGTTTTACCTTTTGGGAAATAGAAAAATCCGATATTTTCCGTATCGTGCGAGGGATTCAGAAGAGACGTGGAAATCCGGAATAAACTCCAATATAAATAGTTAAAAAAAAAGTAATCCTAAAATATATAAACGATAAGGATATAGGGTATTCGATTCTTAGCTCCCCCTCAAAGGGGTCGCATCTCTCTGGAAATAGCAGCCGGATGGGATGAATACAGTATAAAAGAATATAATGCAAAGAAGAATATAAATTAAATAGGAATATAATTCAAAATTATCATTAAAACTGAGGTGTCCGAAACTGCAGACTGCGGAAGAAAGGGTAAGAGCGAGATTGATAAAGTATCTCGGCAGGGACGAAAACGGGATACGCAAGGTTGTGCTCAATCTCTTCCTGACCGGAGACAAGTTCACCACCGGTGAAGTTTACGACTACCTTGATAAAGGAAATTTCGAGGTAAGCTACCGGGGAGTGTCAGCCATGGTCGGGCTTATGAATACGAGACTCGGAATCCTGAGCATAAATGTCACAGGGGATCATAATGTGTATTCCCTGAAAGAGAATTACAAAAACATTGTCGGCTCTGTTCTGGAGAACTACTGAGCCGCCTTATTGCTGTAAGTCCTGTTTTTTATGTGATGAGAACTTTCCAAATCTCCTGTTCTATTCTGTTGATATAAAAAACACAATGAATTGTAAGTTTAAACACCCATTAAAAAATTATTTATTGGGGGATAAAAAAATAGAAATGTTAAGTGCAGCATACCGTTAAGATCAGTATAATAAATTTAAGATCAGTATAATTAATATTACAGTTTTTTTGGAGTTGACGTCCTGGTTTTAGACCTGTTAATACCGGTTTCCAGCTCAATGTTCCTTAAATAATATAAATATAGTCGTTTATACTCTATTGCGATTCCTATTAATATATCATATAGCTTTTCTATCCATGTAGACTAAATAAACACATAAATGAAATATCACTATTGTGACTAAATTCCCGGAACAAGGATATAAAAACCTAAAATTAGTGAATAAGTTGAGGTGAGGAAAAACTTCAAGAAAAGAAGAAAAATTAACTGTATAAATCTAAGAAAAATTGAATTCCATACCGCAAAAAATGTATATAAATAAAAAATGTATATGAATATTCCCGTTACCTATAATATTCCTTCTACATATACTTCCAGGGGGAAAACAGATTATTAGCCTGAGAATGGAACCATGGAATAAAGGAGCCTTTCGGGCAGGGCTTCGCTTCGCAAAAAACTGGACTTTCAGCGCGTTCTACAAGAAGTATGAACAGATGCTTGAAAAAGAAATTATGAGTTCTGAAATCCCTGAACATATAGCTGTAATTATGGATGGGAACCGCAGATATGCAGGCCAGCTGGGAAGAGCTCGGAGTTTTGGACACGCTATGGGAGCAGAAGTTACTGAAAGGGTTATCGAATGGTGCTATGAAATTGGAGTAAAACAGCTCACCCTCTATGCCTTTTCCACGGAAAATTTCCAGCGTTCAGAAGAAGAGGTTAATGGACTCTTTAACCTGATCAATGAGAAATTTCTAAAGCTTTATACCGATAAAAGGACCTACGAAAAAGAGATGCAAGTAAGAGTTATCGGGGATAGAACAAAGCTGCCGGCTTTCCTGAATGAGTCCATTGAAAAGATTGAAAAAGCAACAGAACACCACAGGAAATTCAGCCTGAACGTGGCTATTGCTTACGGAGGCAGGCAGGACATAATGCAGGCGGTCAGGGAGATTGCAACCTGCGTATCCAGAGGGAAACTTTCCCTTGAAGATGTTAATGAAAACCTGATTTCAAAACACCTCTACCCTGCTCCCGGAGTCCCTGTCCCAAATGTGGATCTGATTGTCCGTACAGGAGGAGATGAGAGAATCTCTAACTTCCTGCCGTGGCAGGCTAACGGCAGCGAATGTGCAACTTATTTCTGTGCTCCTTTCTGGCCCGAGTTCCGAAAAATTGATCTTCTTCGTTCGATCAGGGTGTATCAGGCGCGAAAAGACGAAAAAAAGCGCGAAAACTCATACCGTGTAACGAAAGTCAGAAACTTCCTGAGAGTAGGAAAACTCGAGGAAAAAAGCGAAGACCTTAGACAGCTCCTCCCTTTAAAAGGCCAGAGAGTATCCTGAGAGACGGGGAATGGGATACCTGAATAAATATTAACAACTGATTCCGCTTAAACCTGTATCTTTACACTCATAATTTAAACTTTTTCCATACAGTACAGGTCCCACACATTTTCTTTTTAAAGTTGCCCCTCCTGCAGATAGCCTGCCAGAAAATAGCCCCTGAAGCACCGTTATATTGATATTCCGGGGGGACTATGTTTACTGGGGAAAGTTTGGCTATATCTTATTTTAAGTTCCCGGAGTCATAATCATCTCTGAGGACTTATTGCAAAGCCATGAAATAAAACCCCGGACATAAAATCAAGAATGTCCGGGAAGATTATCCAGTAAGGGATCAGATCTTGCAGTTATTTGTCTGGACGAAGGGAGTTATTATGGACACCTGTAAAGAGTTTAATCCTTATTCCTGCGAGAAATACATTTTGGAGTTTGAAAGGAAGGGATTTTGAAGAAATCAGGAGGAATTATACTGGGAAAAGAAAGAAAAAAACCTAACCGCCTGATTAACGAAAAAAGTCCTTACCTTATACAGCACGCCTACAATCCTGTGGACTGGTACCCGTGGGGAGAAGAGGCTTTTGAAAAAGCCAGAAAAGAAAACAAGCCTGTTTTTCTTTCAATTGGATATTCAACCTGCCACTGGTGCCATGTAATGGCACATGAGTCTTTTGAGGATGAAGAAGTTGCAGGACTCATGAACGAAGCTTTCGTTTCTATTAAAGTCGACAGGGAAGAGAGGCCCGATATTGACAATATTTACATGACGGTCTGCCAGATTATCCTCGGGCGAGGGGGCTGGCCCCTTAATATCATCATGACTCCTGGCAAGAAACCCTTTTTTGCAGGAACTTATATCCCGAAAAAATCCCGTCTTAACCAGACAGGGATGCTGGAACTGGTCCCCAGGATAAAAGAAATCTGGGAGCAGCAGCATGAAGAAGTGCTTGATTCGGCTGAAAAGATTACATCTACCATCCAGAACATGATTAAAGAGTCATCAGGAGAGGGGTTAGGGGAAGAGATAATAAAAGAGGCTTATGATGAAATGCTTAATTCGTTTGACACGGAATACGGAGGTTTTGAAGGAGCTCCAAAATTCCCGACCCCGCACAGGATTTCCTTTTTGCTCCGCTACTGGAAGCGCAGCGGAAACCCTGAAGCCCTTCATATGGTAGAACATACCCTGGACAATATGCGCAGCGGTGGGATCTATGATCATCTGGGCTCGGGTTTCCACCGCTATTCTACTGACAGCATGTGGCTTCTGCCTCACTTTGAGAAAATGTTATACGACCAGGCTCTTACCGCAGTTGCATATACCGAAGCCTTTCAGGTTACCGGAAAAGATCTTTACAAAGAAACAGCAGAAGAAATCCTCGATTACGTCTTAAGGGACCTGACATCCCCTGAAGGGGGGTTTTACTGCGGAGAAGATGCAGACGTAGAAGGAGAAGAAGGAAAGTATTATCTGTGGACAATAGAGGAAGTAAGGAGTGTCCTTGGACCCGAGGATTCCGAATTGATCATTAAAATATTCAATTTGAAAGGGGGAGGCAATTTTGAAGAAGAAATAAGAGGCAGAAAAACCGGAACAAACCTCTTTTATATGGTCCGCTCTCCAGGGTCCCTTGCAGCCGAAATGAAGCTTCCTGTAGAGGAAGTCGAAAAACGGGTAAAAACTGCCAGAGAAAAACTCCTTAAAGCCAGGTATGAGCGCAAGAGACCTTCACTGGATGATAAGATCCTTACCGACTGGAATGGGCTTATGATTGCAGCCTTTGCTAAAGGTTTTCAGGTTTTTGGGGAACAGAGGTATCTGAAAGCCGCAGAAAAAGCTGCAGATTTTATTCTAAAAACCCTTTACAGTCCGGAGAGCAGGCTGCTTCACCGCTACAGGGAAGGAACTGCAGGAATCTCAGGAACCTCCGATGACTATGCATTTTTGATTCATGGACTCCTGGAGCTTTATGAAGCAGGATTCGAACTGCGCCACCTTAAAGCTGCGGTTTCTCTGAACAGAGAGCTTCTTGAACACTTCTGGGACCCTGTTAACGGCGGGCTCTACTTTACGGCTAACGACAGTGAGGCTCTTATCTTCAGGAAAAAGGAGTTTGCAGATTCAGCAATACCTTCAGGGAACTCAATCGAAATGATGAACCTTTTGCGCCTCTCCAGGATAATTGCAGACCCCGGACTTGAGGAAACTGCCGACAGGCTCGAACGCGCATTTTCAAAGCTGATCATAAAAGCACCTTCAGGGTATGCCCAGTTTCTGTCTGCCTTTGATTTCAGGCTTGGACCTTCATACGAAGTGATAATCTCAGGAAAACCCGGGTCTCAGGACACAAAACAGATGCTTGAAGAACTCTGGAACTATTTTGTGCCCAATAAGGTGCTGATTTTCAGGCCGGAAGGAGAAAATCCTGAAATTACAGAACTGGCAAAGTATACAAAAGAACAGTTCCCAATTGAAGGAAAGGCAACTGCATATGTCTGTCAGGACTATCAGTGCCAGTTGCCTACTACTGAAGCCAGAGAGATGTTAAGGATGCTGAATGCTTGATGCTGGGCTCAAGCTGAATCAGAGAGCTCAGGCTGAATGCAGGTTAAAAGAAGCAGATCTAAAACCTGTAAAAGTCAGGTTACGACTGTAAAGCCAGATATCGAATATGTAAAAGTCAGATTATGACTGTAAAAAAGAAAAGAAAACAGGGGATATGGAAATATGAAAGAATACACGCTGGAAGAACTTTCGGAGTATAACGGTAAGAACGGCAAGATCTACATTGCATATGAAGGCCAGGTATACGATGTATCAAACAGTTACTTGTGGGAAGACGGTACTCACCAGGGACTCCATGATTCAGGGAAGGACCTTACGCAGGAAATGGAGGAATCGCCTCACGGTCCAGAAGTATTTAAGGACTATCCCGTTGTCGGAACTCTTAAAAAGTGACCTGTTTAACAGGTTATTTTTTAAGTAAACAGATGAATGATAGAGGGGGAGTTGTGACTCTGAAAGGCGAAAATACATCATTTATTCCGCATGGGCCAGAAGAGGGAACAAAGAAGACTTCTAAAGAAAAAATAGGGCTGGAAAAAGAAAAATGCCTCCAAAAGTTGAAAATTTTCTTTGAATCCCAGCCCCTTGCCGTTCTGGCGACTCAAAACGGAGCTGCGCCCTATGCAAGCCTCGTTGCTTTTGCCGCAAATGAGAAGCTTAAATATCTTATTTTTGCGACTCCGAAGGCTACCAGGAAATACTCAAACATTCTGGAAAACCCTTTAGTGGCTCTTTTAATAGATAACCGAAAAAACACGAAAGAGGATATTCATGAGGCAACGACAGTAACAGCCCTGGGGAGGGTTGAACAGATAGAAGATTTCGAACGCAGTATAATGGAAAAAATCTATCTGATGAAGCACCCGCACCTTGCGGACTTTCTTAATTTCCCTAAAACTGCTTTTCTGAAAATCCGAGTGGAGAAATACATTGTTGTGACCCATTTCCAGCGGGTTGTGGAAATTTCGGT
>NZ_DAOOUJ010000029.1:0-38823 GCF_035390745.1 Methanosarcina sp.
ATATACGCGTACGGCGCGGCCCCTGCGATACTCACAAGAATCAAAAGCGCCAGCATTATGAATCCTAAAATTTTTATTGAGATATGCCCTCTTGATGTTTTCTCACATATCATTTCTTTCATTTACTACCCCTCCTAATACTATAGTTGATCATGCTTCCCGCAAAAGTATACAAAAATACCACTTCCAATCTCAACAAGACACTGAATGAAAAGCTCATCCTGTTCGTCTCGAATTAGAGTGGGCGAATCGGAAAATAAATTTTACATTGATGTATATCTACTAAATTCGGGATTAATACGAAAAAAGCCTGAAGTAGCCGTTAATACTACCTAAACAACTACCCACAAAATCCCCGTTTTTACATTAACAGTATTCGTTTTTCAAGTAAATAATAATGTGCAGATGTTAAAATGTTGGTATGTTTCATCCCTAAAACAGTGCTACACTTTGTCCTTTCCACTCAACAAATATATATTACTGTTAAAGTATCTTTTATTCATGACCCTTGAGCCCGTGCATATGCATAAGATCTCGGAGCTTGCAGAGAGAATTGACCAGTCATTTGAAGCTGATGACCCGAAAACGGCAGTGGATGTTTATAAGTTGCTTGAAGAATTGAAGATTGAAGGGAAGGTAATCCTTAAGGCTGTGGATCGGCTCTTCCGGGGAATGGTCAGGACCGAGCTGATGGCACAGGGCGAGGATCCCTATCCTGTTACCTATGCCTGCGACAGCGGAAGCACTAATCCCAGGACTTATGACAGCGGGCTTTTTGTAGACTTCTGCCACTGCGGGCTGGCTGCAACACCTACCGATCTTGATGTCCAGAGGTGCAGGACAATTGTCTGTGCTGCTTATTCCTCCTCTCAGAAAATAGCAATGCGTGCAACATCAGGCTGGGAAATTTTCGACGAAGGGCTCGGAAGGGCAAAGCTTGTTACAATTGCTCCGGATGAGCTGAAAAGAAAGGCTCCAGATATGGTACACAATTTTGCCATGTATCTGGCAGAGTCCGAACACCTTCTTTTTATGAAGGACAGGCTGGAACCTGACAGCTTTTTCATAATGGACGGACCCATTTACCCCAAACAGCTCATGTACTGGATGGTGCTCGATGACGATGAGGTAAGGATTCGGCAGAACCCCGACGCCCGAAAAATCCTGCAGAACTATATTGACGTCATGGACCATTTTCTGGAAAAAAAGAGTCCTGTGGTAGGGTTTGTTAAAAATCCTACTGACGTGCAGATCATGGACAGTGTCCGGAAGAAAAGGGAAGCTTTTGACCTTCCGTGGCTTCTTGATGCACAGTTTTTCAGAAACCTCCTTTCCCCAGAAAAAGCCGGCAGGGCTTCCGGGAATGGGCATAACGGATGGCACTCGAATAACGGAAATAACGGCAAGCACAACGGTCCCAGAAGTGCTTATATCACTTACACTAACTGGTTTTTGCAGCCCAACAGGTATTACGAAAAGATGCTTAATGGAACTTCTCCCCTTGCAGCAGGAGACGTGGTCCAGCAAAAGCTCAGGCACAGGTTCCCGCCTGAAGATTATGCACTCTGTTTTTTCATGCTTTACGTGCCTTCAAAGGATGTGGTTTTTAAGGTTGAAGCTCCTTACGGACTTATTAAGGATGATTTCCTGCGCATGCAAATTACTAAAAAGGTGCTCTTTGACCTTTCTCTTCACGGTTTTCCCCTTACCCTCACAAAGGCAGACCACCTCGCAAAAATCAGGAAAGTGGAGAGGCAGGAGATCGATAAGTTCTTTGAGAATATGAATCCTGATATAACTTATAATGACACCCGGTGGGGTAAGCTCAATGACATATGAAGATGCCGATATTTTTGCTTTTATTTCCAATAAGTCAAAGCCGACTTCTGCTCCTGATAAGGCTACTATTTCTGAAAAAGATGCGGGTTCAGGTGAAAACACGGGATTAAAGGAAAGTCCCGAAAATAAGGTAAAAAATCCGGAGGAAGATGTGTTTGAAGAGGCTTTCGAGCCAGGAATACCGCCAGCTTTTGAAGAGTTTCCTGTTCCTTCTCCTGAATCCGGATTTTCTGAAAAAGAAGAACTTCCGTTTGAAACGTTTGAAGAATATGATCCTGGAATCTCCAGAACCGCTCCAGCTCTGGTTGAGGCTTTCGGAATTGTTACTACAGGCATAGAACCCCTCGAAATAACACCTTCAGGAGCTACAATCACAGGATACATCTCTTCTGCCCGCAGGAGTGAAATCAGGCTCGGGACTTATGTTGTCGTGCCTTATGAAGACGGAGAAAAGCTCTTTGCAAGGGTAGGAAAACTCCAGTACAGGCAGGAATTTGCAGTGGACGATGCAACTGAAATCCACTCAAGGCGCATGCTGAATTCACGGGCAAACCCTGTAAACGAAGCCGATTACAAGTTCCTTGCCTGCCTTGACCCTCTCTGTATCCTGTACCGGAAAAAAGCTGAAGGTTCACTCACACGCAGGATGGCAGACAGAATTCCCCGCCCGAACACGCCCTTACTTCCTGTAACGGACAGGCTTGAAGTCCAGACAGGCTTGAATATTCCTGAAAAAGGAATTTTCCTCGGGCACCTGAGCGTAGGAGGAGAACTTGTAAAGACTCACTCCGAACCTGAAACCGTTGCTTATTACCTCAGAAACGATTATTCGATGGGCGACCCCCTTATTTTCAGGCATATGCTTATTTGCGGGAGCACGGGGACAGGAAAGACTTTCCTTTCTAAAAACATCCTGCGCCAGTTCATGACTGAAAACAACCGTTACAGGCTGCGCAACTCTCCCGATAAGGCGAAGAAAAACCCCTGCCTGGTAATTATGGACCCTCAGGATGAGTATTCCCAGATTTTTGAGGACAACGATACCCTGACAGAGGACGACAGGTTCAGGTTTGAATCCGAAAACGTTAATTACGGCAGGGTTCAGTCAACAAAGGCTTTTGTGGCAAAGGTTGAAGGTCAGAAGTATCCCGGAGACAAGTCAAGGGCAGAGCAGATCGAGTTTACAATTCCATTTTCCCTTGTGGAACATAACTCCTGGCTGATTGCAGCAGCAGGGATGTCCGAACTTCAATATATAGGGCTTGAAGTGCTCCTTGCAGACTTCTTCAAGTCAAGTGTGCCGCATACATATCAGAACTTTATCAGCCATATCGAAAACGAAGGAACGCGTTCTCATTACGTTGACAGCAACAGGATCCATGAGTCTTCTTACGATGGGATCGTGCGGAGAGTTAGCAGCAGATTTTTCTCAAAGGTCTTTGACCGCGATGCGACCCCGATAACTGACATCCTGAATAAAATCTTCAAGCCTGGACAGATTTCGGTTTTCCCGACGGAGTACATAAGCTCTCCCAGGATCAGGGACCTCATAGTGCTCACAATCATGAGCCTGATCGTTGACAACAAGCTCAATACTACAGGAGTTGAGGACATAAAAGAAACTCCGATCATCCTGGCGCTTGACGAAGCTCATCGTTACCTTTCAAAGGCAAACGGGGAACACGCCCGCCTTATTATTTCCCGTTTTGCGGACGCAGCCCGCCAGGGAAGAAAAGAAGCTCTCGGTCTCTTCCTGATCACGCAGGACCCTCAGGACATTGATGATACCGTCCTTAAACAGGTTAATACAAAGCTTATCCTCAACCTCAATAATGATGCTGCAATCTCATCTTTAAAAGTCCCTAAAGAATATGAACGCAGGATTCCCTACCTTAAAAAAGGGCAGATGATTATTCACAGCCCTGACAACAGTGATATCGTGGAAATTCTTGGTCTTTCAAACTGCGTTGTGAGACACCGCTAAAAAAACAGAAAATTGAAATTAAAGAACCTGATTTTTCAGGAAAAAGTTATCTGCTCATGCCTGCCTTATGAAGTAAGGCATGTGTCTCTTCTTTTTCTTCCTGGTATGAAAGTGCTCTCAAGTACTTTCATTCTTTGGGCATGTTATTCGAAGAATATCATGCGCGTTTTTTTAGAAAACATAAGCTTTTAATTAGAAGATATTATAATTGAGATTAAATATAAATGTTTATATCCAATAAACTCCTTCTATCTATGAGAGCTTTATATAAAGTTTCACTCGAGTGGGTGATTGAGGCATCTAATAAACAGGCGTTGCGTAATTAAAAATCTATTTGGGCTAGATGTGGTAGATGATTTGTGGTGTGAAAGTGGATTAGATGCCTCATTAACTCCTATGTACAGGTTATTTATAAAATTTGTGCTGATTTTTTGTGTATCACTCCTAATATAATTCCGTCTCTGCATATCTCTTTTTGCGCTCTGTCGTGTGTTTTTTCTATAGTTCTGTTTTATTCTTTTTTATTCTTAAACGTATACTCAGCTCAATCCAGAGTAAAGATTAGAGGGAATTTTTGTGGCAGGATTTTTTTTCTGATTTGATTTTCTTCTCTACTTCTCAGTAAATATCTGCCCTTCTGGATTTGCACAATCTCAACAGTAGTCTCTTAGGAGTCTCTTAGGAGTACTTTTGCGAGTTTCTTATGCCTGAGCTCGACGTGCCCTTAGAAAAAAAGGAATAACGCTTTTATAGGGGGATTTAAAGCTTTTGAGTTTTTACAGGTTATATTGCTCTACTTTGTGAGAAATCACTTTTTTGCCATAACAAATAGCATGTTCGTTTTTTATTCTAAATATACGATATAAAAGTTTATATATGATGATTCTCTATCCCACTTAGCGTTGCTTTATGTGGTATTGAGGCATCTAAAAAAAGGCGTTGTGTGACTTAAAAATCTATCCGGGCTAGATGTGATAGATGATTTGTGGTGTGAAAGTGGATTCGATGCCTCATAAACTCCTTTGCACAGGTTATTTATATACCTTGTGTTCACTCTGCACACAACCCTCCAAAACTATTATTTTAAATCCTGTTTTTCTCTTTTTGGACTTTTTAAACTGTCTTTTTTTAGCCAGATTTTTTCAAATGTTTTCCTGTAAAAAGGAACGTATTTCAACAGGAACTGTACTGAAAGGCACTTTTAATACTTACCTTTAATGCCGACTTTTAATATTGTAATGTGTCTTCGCACCTCTACACCAATTTTAATGAAAATCTCTTTTAGGTTTTAGATTGATGTTTTTCGACACAATCATTACCAAGTGCCGTTTCAGCAGTGATCAAACTTATTTATTCCTGAGGCGGTTTGAATACTTCCAGGTTTGCCCAGTTAAATTTGTCTGGAGGGCATGCTCTTATGCATTTCTGGCAGTGTGCACCTTCGCAGAGGTCAGTGCTTATCATAATCCTGTTTTCTTCGTCTATTGTAATGGCATCATTGGGGCAGACCTTTATGCATTTTTTACACTCGGGGCAGTCGACGACAACCATGGTCATATAGGTCCCTACCCTTTCCAGAACATGCAGACCTTCTTCCCCTAGCACCGGAATATCTCTTTCCACGCGCTTATCCACAACAGGATTGCTTATGGGTTCGTCAAGTGACGGAAGCCCTTTCTTTTTAAGATATTTCTTAAACATCTTGAAAGGCATTCCTTCTTCCCAGTACGCAAGTTCAAGAACATAGGCATCCCGGAATTCGGGAACAAGTGCAAACGTTATGTGAGTACCTATTATCTGGTTTGCAATGTCCTGGAGTTCCCATAATCTTTCTTCCGAAAGCAGAATTTCTCTTGCAACCGCAAGAGATGTATTTCCAAGCTGGGCAATTTTTCCTGTAGAATAAGGTATTAACCCAATCTTCTGGGCTTTTACTGCATCCATATATGTTCCGGCAGCTCCTGCCATATAGGCAGTATCGATATCTGTCAGTTCAATGCCTGCAGCCGCACATAGGGTGATATGCCCTGCCCTGATCGCTCCAATTGCTTTTCCTGCTTCTTTAACATCGTGTTCCGAGAAGGTTATTTTGTTCTGCAGGTGAAGAAGTCCGTCCGGAGTCTTAACTTTTGGAAGTTCTACCAGGCCGTGTGCAAGGGACTTTTCTAACAGGGCAATAACTCCCGTACCTGTGATTCCTTTTGCTTTTATTTTTCCTTCTTCAAGGATTTCTCCGGTCTTAGGATCGACAAGATCTCCTGGATCTGGTTTCATTTCTTCATTTAGCACGTAATTTCTTAATGCTCCATCCTCAAATTCAAAATCCGAAATTGCAAAGGGAGATGCAAGTGTTCCGTGTTTTATCTGCTGCCCTTCAAGAGCCGGGCCTGCAGCTGCCGAGCCTGTATAAATGATATCTTTTACTTTGAGAGCCATCTCGGCATTTGTACCATAGTCCGTTGCAATCGAAATTTCATCGCTGTCTAGCATCCCCGATTTGGTTATAAGAGCAAGGGCATCGGCTCCAACCTCGTGTTTTATTGCAGGAGGGACTACAACTTCGCAGTTAAATTCCTCAAGCCCTGAGATTTCAGTGCTGGAGATTATTCTTGCGTTCCTCTTTTGTTCCTGTATATTGTACTTCTGTTTCTTACGCTCGCCTGCGTATGCAAGGTCTTCAATACTGATTCCCTGAAAAATAGATAGCTGGATAGGATTTCCGCAGATAGAAAGTCTGTCCAGTTCCCCGCTTTGCACATCAAGTGTCTGCAGCAGATTTTTTACTGCATTTACTGAAAGTCCATGAGCGAGATCCTGCCCGTAGTGAATTGCGAAGTCCATGTGATCCATCACATTCGCTCCGGGAAGAGGATTTCTCAGCGTAATTACTGTTCTTTTGATTTCTTTTGTATCAAGGTCAATCTTCTGAGCTCTATATCCACTTGTTCCCAGGTCAACTGCAACTCCATATCTCATAAAAATCCTCTCATCTTTTATTTTGCCGGGTGTTTTGAAATATCACTTAAGCCGTTTGAGATTTTCCGTAATATTACTTTGAAAAATGACGTATAAATAAATGCAGGGATTTATTCTTCCCTATATATTTTAATCTCTAGCCAACTTTTTAATTATCCTGTATTGTTTTTCAAAAAATGCCTTTTCTAGCTTTGATTTTGCTTTTGCAAGCAGATTAAACATTCAGGTTTTTTTGCTCAAAAAAACAGATATCGGGAGAAATACGGGTAGGATATTTTTATATACTACAAATGTCTTTGTATAGCTGATGAGCTAGTCCGGGTAGGTCGGCGTTACCTGTAACCCGAAATCGCCGATACGCGGGGGACGAAGCCAAAGGAAGATGCGCCAGAGAGATTCCAGCCTGAAGTCTCAACTGAGAAGCTCCGTCCTGCTTGGATGGTGCAGGTATGCGGACTTGCTGGAAAACAGGTTCTCATACCCTAATCCGTGGAAACCGGTCGAGGCCCGGAAGGGAGCAGACTCACTGTGGGCAACTGTCGCTTGCGGGGTCGCGGGGTGGAGAAGAGATCTCAGTCTACTGGAGACTCCGAGTCACAACGACCTGCGGTGTGCTCATCACTAAACATTTTATCAAATCTTTTCAAAAGCTTGGTTTTATAATATTATTGTGATTTTCTTGATTAGTCCCTTAGAATTGTTTTCTCTCCGGAAAAGGTTAAATATATGAAATGCATTGTAGGGGACGCGTTTATAAAGTTCAATATGACGAGATAGCCAAGCCCGGTATGGCGCGGGATTGCTAATCCCGTGATGCCCTGCATCCCGGGGGTTCGAGTCCCCCTCTCGTCGTTTCTTTTTTAAGAGTTTTTTCTATTTTTTCCAATTTCTGTTTTATCTGTATTTTTTCCTCATCTGTGTGTAAATTTTATATAAGATCTCGTCTTATACCTGTAAGTAAAGGTTCAGTTTTATGCCCTCTCACTCAGTCTCATAACCTGCGGGCTAAGGCTTAATCTACAAAATGAATCGAGTCAAAACAATGAAACGGATATCATCAGGAATACCTGAGCTTGATGCAAGAATTGGCGGCGGATACCTTGCAGGCAGAGTCCTGCTTATCACCGGAGATACCGGGACTGGCAAGACGACTTTTACAATTCATTTTCTGCACAGGGCATGCCTTGACGGCAAGAAATGCGTTCTGGTTGCAACAGAAGAACTTCCTGAAGATATTCTTGATCTCTCTGAAATGCTTGGTCTCGGACTTACGAAATATTATGAAAACGGTCAGCTTACAATCGAGAAATCTTTCCAGAATCGTTCAGAAAAGGTCCAGACTTCAAAATTCGGTTTTACTCCTGAGGGACTGGAAATAGAGCTGCCCACACTCTCGGACTATGTGCCTGAAGGAACCGATGTCGTAGTTATTGATAATATTGGAGTTTTTACTCTCAGACTTTCTATTCAGGACTTCAGAGATCAGTTTGATGCGTTAAACTTTATACTGAGCACCAGAGGCGACTGCACGGCAATGTTCGTCATGGATGATACCGCATGCAAGATGACCCATAACCTTGCTGAATATTCGGTAAGCGGCTCTCTTAGGCTTATGGTAGACGAAAACCCCTATACTGGAAATATTGAGCGTTACATAAGGATCCCTAAAATGAGACGGACATGCCTCAGTCTGAACCCTATAAGGTTTGAAATTACCTCATCAGGAATTAAACTCCTTTAAGATATCTGATCCGCATCTTACTATATTTTTTATATTCTTTTTTGTTTCAAATATTGTGTTTGTTTTGATTTTATATCTTTCTTCTGTACAGTATAAATATAATATTTAATATATGAATTCTCTTCATGAAAAGATTTATACTATTAAACCATATTTCTTATTTGATTAATAAACAAAAAACTTCAGGTTTTTTCTTTTTACTTGGTTAAAACGACTGAATCAAACTTTAATGTACTAGAAAAAGTATTTTAATGATATAATTAATAATGCTATAAAGTTATCAATACATATAGTAAAAATTTAAACAATAGTTCCATCATTACTTAACACTTATGTCCAACTTTGTGAGGGGACTAATCCAAGGTGGGGTGAGCTTCTATGATTTCTAAAAACGAGAAATCTCCGGATGACTCAGAAAGGTCAGAAAAGAATGTACGTACAGGCGAGGAAGAAGATACTCTGTCAGGGAAATCCTATCTTTTACAGGTACCTGTCAAGAAAATTCCTTATGAAGGTAATATTAATATACATGTTGACAGCCCTCAGGCTGATAAGAACACTGATACAGATAATATCCTTCAGGAAGTTTCAGAAAATGAGGATGCTGAAAATGAAAATACTCATCTTCCTGATATGAAAATTAAGATTGAAAGCAGGAAAACCAAATCTGTACTTGAAACTGTTCAATTTAAGAGCTTTTCTCCGGAAACTGGAGATGAGGAGAATCCGAAAACTGAAGTTCTGCCTGAGTCTCCTCTATTTGTGGATGAACACGAAAGTAAAATTTCAACATCTTCTGATGGAGGGGCAAGTTCTGAACCGAAAACTTCCGTTTCTACCGAAGTGACCCCTGAAAAGAAATCTGCTGTATCGACAGAAGCAACACCTGAAAAGAAAGTTGAACTTATCCTTGAAACTGAAAACAAAGGCATTTTCCCTCCTCCTGCCGGGCCTCATCATGAGGAAAGTACAGATGATACTAAGGGCGGAGTTGTGGAGTTAAAAAGTTCTCAGGAAACAAAAGAGGAGAAAAAAGTTCGAACTCCGGGTAAAGCCAGAAAGGATACACATAAGGCAAAAATTAAGAAAAAATCCGGATTTGCCGGAAATATGAAAGATCTGACCCGCGATATAATGGGGATCAAAGAAGGCGAAAAATTAAGTGACAAACTAAAGGAATTCTTCAATGAAGTAAAAACCCCTGAAGGGGCAAAAAAGAAGTTTGCCGAAATTATCCGGAGTTTGAAGGATGAGGAAATAAGGGTTCTGCCGCCTTATGATCCTGAAACCTGCGGCCCTCTCCTCGAATACGAAATTCCTGCCGGATTTTCTGAAATCGAACGCTACTGGGTAGAAGAACCTTACGCTTTTGTCAGCATAATCGAAAACAGGGAAATGAAATACTATTATGTTGTCGAGCCCACGCTAACCACCTATGAAAAGACTGTTCTTGAAAGAGTCAGAAACAACCTGGAAGACGTTCTTACCCAGGAGGATATGATCGCTGGAAAAGAGAAAGACGTCATTCTTATTAACAGGGCTATGCGGCTTTTTGATCAGTACTACAGTACTCTTGAAGTTTCCTCCATTCATAAAATAATGTATTTCCTCAGAAGGAATTTTATCGGATATGAAAGGATTAATCCGCTAATTCGTGACCCGAATATCGAAGATATTTCCTGTTCGGGTATTGAGATCCCTATTTATCTTTACCACCGAAAGCACAACAACATTGTGACCAATATTCGCTTTGGGGAAAAAGAACTCGACTCCTTAGTTGTCAAGCTCTGCCAGAGGAGCGGCAAGCACATCTCTATAGGAGAGCCGATTGTAGATGCAACTCTTCCTGACGGGTCAAGAATTCAGGCAACCCTCGGAAAAGAAGTTACAACAAGGGGCAGTTCTTACACTATCCGTAAGTTCAAAGGAGACCCGATAACTCCTGTTGACCTTATGAGATATGGCACATGCAGTATAGAGATGATGGCTTATTACTGGATTGCCATTGAAAACAACATCAGTGTACTTTTTGCAGGCGGTACTGCTTCGGGTAAGACCTCTCTAATGAATGCAATTTCTCTTTTTATCCCCCGGCTATCAAAAGTAGTATCCATTGAAGATACAAGGGAGATTATGCTTCACCATGAAAACTGGATTGCAGGCGCTACCAGAAAATCGTTTACCGTAGGCGGTACCGGGGAAGTCTCGATGTATGAGCTCCTGAAAGCTGCTCTCAGGCAACGCCCTGAATATATCCTGGTAGGTGAAGTCCGCGGTAAGGAGGCTCTTACTCTTTTCCAGGCAATGTCAACAGGGCACACCACCTACTCAACAATGCATGCGAGCGATGTGCAGACTGTGGTTAACAGACTTGAAAACGAGCCCATCAACGTACCGCATGTAATGATGCAGGCCCTTGGTATCATCTGTATCCAGATGCAGACCTATGTCAATGAGACCAGAGTGAGAAGAACCAAAACAATAGTGGAGATTACAGGGCTTGACGCAAGGTCAGGAAGTCTCAGGATCAATGAGCTTTATCGCTGGGAGCCGGTGCACGATAACTTCAAGCGGGCAGGCGATTCCTATGTGCTTAACGAGATTATGAAAGCAAGGGGATGGAGCCCTGATAAGCTCTTCATTGAATTTAAAAACCGGGAACAGATCCTCGCCTATATGGCGGCAAAACAGATTCGTGATTATGTGAGCGTTTCTCTTATAGTACACATGTATGCTACAAACCCGCAGCTTGTAATGGAAGCAGTTGGAAACGATACCTTGCGGGATATGGTAGCACACCACAGTTAATTGGGGGTACCATGAGCGCTATAACTACCGTGGCATTCAGGATCTTCGGAGAAAAAATTCTTGAGAAAGAAGAAAAGTTTGCCCTATTCAAAATAAAGCTTCGTCAGGCTCAGATTCCCCTGCCTGTAGAACAGTATGTTTCAACTGCAGTTTTATTTTCCCTACTTGCGGGAATTTTTGGCGGGCTCGCGGGCTTACTTATCGGGAAGTATCTTTTCAGGGGCATAACTCCTGAAAAAATTGTCTCAACATTTGGTGTCTCGCACAGGGTAACAAGGGCAGTTGAGACTCCTGCATTTATCGAATCCCATCTTCCTTTTATCCTTACGGTTGTAGGCGGACTCATTTTCTTTTTGATGATTGCTGCCCTTACCTATGGGCTTATCATGGCATACCCACCCATGAAGGCTGATAGCAGGAAGCGGGCTATTAACGCAATAATGCCCCATGCTACAGCTTTCCTCTATGTCCTGCAGAGGGGCGGAGGCATGACAATCTATGATATCATGAAGTCACTTTCGAATCATGCTCACCTTTACGGGACAACTGCTCGCGAATTCGGAAATATCGTCCGGGATATTGAATACTTTGGAAAAGACCTTCAGGATTCTCTCTGGGACGCTGCTGATAGAACGCCTTCCGAGCAGTTCAAAGATCTTGTTGACGGTCTGATTTCGATAGTCTCCAGTGGGGGAGACATTACACTTTATCTGAAAAACAAAACTGATGTTTATAAATCGAATGCAAATAAAGAACACAAGCGTTTCCTTGAAACTCTAGGGCTCCTCGCAGAGGTTTATATTACGGTATTCGTTGTAGGCCCCCTTTTCCTTATGGTTATCCTCGTGGTCATGAATATGATAGATAATGGGGGACCTACCCAGCTCTATATCCTTGTATACGGGGCAATTCCGTTCGGAACCATGATTTTTCTTGTCTTCCTGGATATGCTTACAGGAGACGCGGAAAAGATGCCTGAAGAAAAAATCTCCGCGACCAGGCCGGATTCTTTCAGTGATGTCAGAGTAAAACCAGCAACAGAGAAGGATGAAGAACTTCTCCAGAAAATGGAGTTTTATGAAAAGGTCTCCAGGGTGAAAAGAGTGCTCCTGCACCCTATTAGGGCTATGCTTGACAGACCTGTATATGCTTTTACAGTAAGCATCCCTCTTGCACTGGGATACTTTGTTTCTGCTTACATGAAACACGGGCCATACAATGAAGGATTCGTTGAAACTGCATCAATTCTTGATGACTATATCTATGTAACTCTTCTTGTTCTTTTCATTCCTTACATAATCTTCCACGAACTTGAAGTCCGGAAGATCCGGCAGATTGAGGATCAGGTTCCTGAATTCCTTAAAAGGCTTGCAAGTATCAATGGTACAGGAATTCTGCTCGCAGATGCCATTGCCATTACAGCCCAGTCGAATATGGGCAGGCTTAAATCCGAAATTAAAGCTACAGTTGCCGATATCCGCTGGAACTCAAATCTTGTAGAGGCCCTGAAGCGTTTCGAAGCCAGAATACGGACCAACATGACCAGGCGCAGCCTGAGCCTTATTGCCAAAGCAAGCGAGTCCACAGGAGATATACATCAGGTTATCAGCACGGTTGCGGATGATGCAGATATCGAGAAAAACCTTAAAAAAGAGCGTTCTGCAGAGATGTTTATCTATGTCTTCATTATCTTCGTAACCTTCTTTGTCTTCCTGGTAATCGTGTATGTGCTTGCTGCGTTCTTCCTGCCTGCTCTTGATGGTTCCAGCAACCCGGCAATGTCCATGGGAGGTTTTAACCTGAAGGAATATACCCTCCTCTTCTTCCATGCAGCTCTCCTGCAGGGTTTCGGCTCAGGGCTGGTTGCAGGTAAAATGGGTTCAGCAAACATTTCCTCCGGGCTCAAGCACTCACTTGCCATGATGTCAATATCTTATATACTGTTCGTGGTGTTTATCTGAAATTTCAGGTGGAGGTTAAGCCTTCGGAACTTTCCTGAAGGCTTTTCACTAACTTTTTTGCTGCAGAGTCGGCCTGCCTCATAATATTTTTTTCATAGCATGCTGCAGGGATGATATTTATATCATTTAAAAATTAAACCTCTATTAATGTCACTGGATCTTTTAACTGCCCTGCTAATTATATTCGGGGTCTCCATACCTGTAGTTTTTATTTTCTTCAGGTTGAAGATCTCTCCGCTTGTGGGTTTCTTGATTGCTGGCATCCTTGTCGGACCATTTGGTTTGGGGCTGATTCGGGAGACCGAGAATATTGAAGTTATGTCTGAAATCGGAGTCGTTCTGCTGCTCTTTACTATAGGAATAGAGTTTTCCCTGAGCGATCTCTTGAAGATCAAGCGAATTGTGCTCATGGGGGGAGGGCTGCAGATTTCTATTACAGCCACTGTTGTTTCTGTTATCTTATGGTGGCTTGGCTACTCCGCTGAAGCTGCCGTTTTCATGGGACTTATTGCATCTCTTAGCAGTACTGCTATTGTGCTGAAACTTCTTCAGGAGAAAGGAGAGATCTATAGCGCTCATGGAAGAATCGCACTTGGGATCCTTATTTTTCAGGACATTGCAGCGGTTTTGATAATTATTCTTGCCCCTCTTCTTGCAGGAGAGTCAGTAGTCGGAAGTGATCTCCTGGAGATTTTGTTTAAGGGAATCGGGCTTGTTCTTATCACTCTTGTAAGTGCCCGTTACTTAATTCCCCATCTCTTATTCCATGTGGCAAAAACACGTAACAGTGAACTTTTCCTGTTGAGCATAGTAGTAATAGGTCTTGCTGTTGCCTGGATGGCTTCACTGGCAGGTCTTTCACTTGCTCTTGGAGCGTTTCTTGCAGGGCTGATCATCTCTGAGTCCGAATATGCCACACAGGCACTGGGAAACATTATGCCTTTCAGGGACATGTTCATGAGCATCTTTTTTGTTTCCACAGGCATGTTGCTGGACCTTGATGTGATGAGAAAGCACCTGTTCCTCATCCTCGCAGCTACTGCTTTGATTTTTTTCCTGAAAACTTTTGTAAATGCTCTTACTACTTTTATCATAGGTTTTCCTCTGCATACGATGATTCTTGTTGGCTTCTCTCTGGCCCAGATAGGAGAGTTTTCACTTATTACAGCGAAAGTAGGTTTTGAGAATGGGATTCTTGCTGGAGAAATATATCAGGAGTTTCTGGCTGTTACTGTACTTTCCATGGTGTTGACTCCTTTTTTAGTGGATCTGGGATACTACTCAGCAGCTTCAAGCAGGCAGCTTTCCCTGCCTAAAATACTTTTATATGACCGGTACAGAACTTTTCAGGAAGAAGGACAGAAAGAAGAGCTTGAAAATCACCTGATTATTATAGGCTTTGGAGTTAATGGAAGAAATGTAGGAATTGCTGCTCAAAAAACTTCAATCCCTTATATGGTAATTGAAATTAATCCTGAGACCGTCAGGCAGGAAAAACAGAAAGGTGAGCCAATCATTTACGGGGATGCAGCTCAGGAAGCCGTACTTGAACATGCAGGCATCCGGACTGCAAAAGCAGTTGTAATTACTGCAGGTGACCCTGTAAGTTCCTGGAGAATCATTGAAACGGCCAGGAGGCTTAATCCGGGTGTCCACATTATTGCACGGACGCACTTCCTGAATGAAATAGACGGTTTCTATACTATAGGAGCCAATGAAGTTGTCTCAGACGAATTTGAATGTTCCATAGAACTTTTTGCCAGGGTGCTCAACAGGTACATGGTTCCGGGTAATGAGATTGAAGCTATGGGTGAAGAACTAAGGGCTGACCATTACAGGATGCTTCGCTCACCTGAAATGCGCAGGAAGACTTTCTGTGAACTCCCTCTTGATTTCTCCGATGTTGATGTCCGAAGCATAAGGGTGGGAAAATACTCGAAAGCATCAGAAAAAACCATTGGAGACCTTAATCTCCGTAAGATGTACGGGGTTTCAGTTCTTGCAATATCCAGGAATCACAGGCTTATATATGACCTTGGAGCTGAGACGGAGCTCTATCCTGATGATATCCTGCTTGTAATAAGCCCTCCTGAAAGATTTGAAGAAATTAGAGGGCTTTTTGAAGATAGAGATGGATAAAGATCCACTCTTCCTTCAATATTTTTCCAGCGGCTTAGACAATCGGAGTTGATTTTTCCAATTGTTCATGCAGTAGACAAAGATTTGAAGAGAACTGAGGATAAGTATGCCTTATCCTGTAACACCCTCAAAGAACTTCCTCACGTTGAGTAGATTTTCAGGCTTTCCCAGAAGAACGCAGACATCTTTTGCCTGAAGAAGGAAACCCCCTTCAGGAGTGTGGATTATGTTCTGGCCTCTGCGAACTGAAAGTACGGTTACCCCATGCTTCTTTCTGAATTCCATCTCTGCAAGGGTTTTTCCATCAAAACTTGAACCGCTTCCTACTTTAAGAACCTGAATATCTACGCCAGGAAGCTCGTCCTTTATGCTGAATCCAATATCATTACCCGGGTCGACGGACAGTTTTCGCAATCTCCTGTAGCCGTTAGCTCTCAAATCGCTTACCATTTTTTCAATATTTTCCTTTGGTACAAGATACTTTTCCAGCAGGCGGACAAATATTTCCACTGAGGTTTCGTATTCTTCAGGAATGATTTCATCCGCGCCCAGGGCATTGAGCCGTTTCATTTCCTGCAGGTCCCGAACCTTTGCAATTACACATACATTAGGGTTCAACTCTTTTGCCTTCTCTACAATTTTTCTTGTAGAATCTTCATCAGAGATCCCAACCACTATAACTCTTGCATTTTTTATTCCTGCGTGTTCAAGGACAGCTCCTAATGTTGCATCTCCATATTGTATTTGCTCTCCTTTCGTTTTTTCCTGCTTAACAATATCGGGATTTGTTTCCAGGATAATATATGGAATCCCTGCAGCTTTTGCAGCTTTCGAAATTGTCTTCCCGGAAAAGCCAAACCCTACCACTATAAGATGGTCTCTCATATCAGGTCCAACACATTTTTTTTCTTCAAAAGATTCAGAGCAGAATCCGCGTACCAGTTTCATGCCAAAGACAGTCTCTGACGCCTTTCGGACTATAAAATCTGCAGGTTTGTAAGAAGCATTAATCAAAAAGGGTGTAATTCCCATAGTGATAATTGAAACCGCCAGAAATGCCTGGTAAATATCATCTGACAGGAGAGAATATTCTACACCCAGCTTGGAAAGAACAAACGAGAATTCTCCTACCTGTGAAAGCGCAAGTCCTGTGATTATGGTTGTACGTAGTGGATATCCAAGAATGATAGTGATGAGTACTCCGGCAATTGATTTTATTATAATAAGGGAAAATGCTGCAAGAATCAAAAGAGGGAGGTGGTCAAGCAGATAACTGAGATCAAGAAGCATCCCTATGGACACGAAGAAAAAGCTCATGAACATGTCTTTTAAAGGCAAGATATTGCCCATAGCCTGCCGGCTGTACTGGGACCCAGATATAATAATCCCGGCTAAAAAAGCTCCAAGAGCCAGGGATAACCCTATTCTGTAGGTAAAGACAGCTGCAGATAAGCAAACGAAAACAACGCTTCCAAGGAATAACTGTTTGCTGCCTGTCCTGCCTACATAGTAAAATATTCCGGGAACTATAAGTTTGGCGCTCAGGATGAAGAAAAAGATGATTAGTGAGCCTTTGAAGAAAATACTTGAAAAGGCTCCATCAAAACTTATAGAACTTCCTGCAAGTATCGGAGTGATCAGGATAAGAGGTACGATAGCCAGGTCCTGAAAAATCAGAATTGCCAGTGAAGTTTTTCCATGTGGAGTATCAACCTCATTTTTGTCCTGAAAAACTTTGAGTACTATTGCTGTACTGCTAAGTGATATTAGAAACCCTATAAAAACAGATGTAGCAGAGCTAAATCCAATCCCTGTGCAGACTATGAATGCGAGTGCTGTTGTAAAAAGTATCTGAAGGGTCCCTCCTGCCAGCACAGCCTTTTTCATTTTCCAGAGCTCATGTAAGGAGAGGTCAACACCTATCGTAAATAGCAGAAAGACCACGCCAAGCTCGGAAGTCATATCCACATTGTCCCCTCCGTTCAGAATTCCAAGCCCATAAGGTCCTATCAGCATTCCGGTTACAAGAAAGCCCAGTATTGGTGGGAATTCAAATCTATAAAATATAGTAAGAATGACGACTGCAAATCCAAGAATTACGTTAACATTCGCCAGTAAATAGTCTTCCATCTATATTATCCTCCGGAAAACGCAATAATAAAATCCTGTTGTGGTGTTTACTAAATTCATTCATGAGGTAGTATTGAAACTGGAAATTAGAAACAGTATGAAGAGACAGATGCAAAATATAATCTCAACAAATCTTAAAAAATTATCAGCCATGCAATTAAATATGACACATTCTTATTTAAATTATTTGCACAGTAATCTTTGAAGTATGTCTGACACTATGGGATTGGAAAATCTCGACTATTATTGCAGACTGCTGAAAATGTCTCAAATTCTGAATTGTCAAAAGTCATACTTACTAATTTTCTATCCTTTTTTGGCGCAATAATTTTGATATTTTTCACAATTTAACAGTCCTTTAAATTTCCCCCAGAAAGATCTAAAACCAGGAAACATACAAAATTAATTAATTATATAAACCCTATTTTTCAATTTAACTGTATAATTTTTTATTTTTATTTGACTCCTCTTCTTCTCATTTCGTCCCCATATCTAAAATACAGCCTCTCCGGTTATCCCTATATTATATTTACTCTCAATTTTTATCTATAGTCTTTAATTTTCGCAACACAGTAACTGTTTTTCATGAGTAAAGCAGGATCTTCCAATCGAAGAATATTTCTTCTGCACATGAAATTTTCTGTACTCCCTGCATAATTTATCCCTTATTTAGTTTTTATTTCAATATTTTTAAAATTAAACAGTATCTTTGTAAAAAAAACAAAACATTTTTATATTTCTCTACATTCTTATTAATGGTGTCAATGAAATCCAAAATAAGCCACTATTTTGCATCGATGGCGCTACTGTCCGGTTTTCTTTTGGCGCTAACAGGTATTGTTTATGCTCTTTCAGTAAATCTTACCAGAAGATCTGATCCCGGAGAAATTGCCATCACTTATGGTTTCATAGGTTTTGGGTTATCCCTGATTCTTACGGGTATCAACCTGATGATCAAGAACCCGAAAGAATATCATCTGCATATTGTAGGAACAGGGCTTGTCCTTAATTTCATAGGGATTGGAGCTTTTCTTGCACTTTACCCCCAGGGTTATCCTGTGTGGGTATATCCCAATGTTACCTATGTGGCAGCTGTATATGCTGCGGGTGTCTGCCTGCTTGCAGGAAACGCCTTTGCAAATACGGTTTTAATTCAGATTGAAGAGAGAGCAAGACAACTTTCTGAAATAGAGTCTGAAAAGATAAAAAGTCACAGTGAAGACGAAATCGAGAAAGAAGTCCAGAGAACTCTCGAAAACGCTCTTACGAATAAAGACGGTTTTTCGAAGTTCAATATGGCATTAAAAGACACCGAATATGATTTTATTCTCGGAAAAGGGCTCATGGAGTCAGAGAAGAAGGTCACTGTTCGGGACGATATTCCTGAAGTTGAGAACCTGAAGTTTGCCAGTACCGGCAAACATGTAGCTCTCGATGAAGGGCTTGATTCAACGTCACTGCTACTTGCCCGGGCCACCAGTACGCCTTCCAGGGGCAAACAAACCAAAGGAATATTCAACAGTAAAACGAAATTTTTCAGGAGACATTAAGATGGCTAAAGGCCTTGATGTAGGAACCATGAATATTATATGCGCGACTAAAGGAAACGGTTCAATTTCCTTTTCTCAGCAGAGAAACGCATTCCTTGAAATGGAATCTAATGACCTGACAAAGCAAATGCTTGATAATGGAAGAGTACTGTACACCCAGAGGGGAAGCATCATTAATGTGCTTGGAGAGGATGCCTTCAAATTCGCAAATGTATTTAACAAACATATCCGAAGGCCCATGAAGCAGGGAATTATAAGCCCTGAAGAAAAGGATTCCATTCCTATGATCAAACTCATTATTGAAAGGGTACTCGGGCTTCCAGAAAAGAAAGACGAACTCCTGTACATTTCCGTCCCTGCAAATCCTGTGGATAACCAGCTCAATGTACTCTACCACGGAAAAACCGTAGAAGCCATTGCCTCCAAACTGGGGTATGTAACCTGCCCTATTGATGAAGGACTTTCAGTCGTGTATTCAGAACTTGGCGAATCCAATTTCACGGGTATCGGGATAAGTGTAGGCGCAGGCATGACAAATGTAACTGTGGCTTACATGGCAACTCCGATTGTTTCCTTCAGCATTGCCCGCGGAGGGGACTGGATTGATGAGCAGGTTGCAATTGCCACAGGCATGGCAAAGGAAAGAATAACCTCAATAAAGGAAACGGACTTCTCACTGTGTGGAGAACACGATCTTGGAAGTGTCCAGGGAGCACTTGCTGTTTACTACGATGCTCTCCTGACATATGTCCTGCAGCATCTCAAGCGCAAACTCTCCGAGACTGCTCCACCAGATGCTGAATTCCAGGTCGCAATTGCCGGTGGAAGCACCAGAACCAGAGGCTTTGCAGAGCTGTTTGAGAGAAGATTAAAGGAAACTGATCTGCCTATCCGGATTTCGGGCGTCAAGAAGAACAGGTTTAACACCTCTGGAACGGATTCAAAGGATCCTCTCTATTCAATTGCCAGGGGATGTTTGATTGCATCTCTCTCAAAGGAGGCAAGCCTCAATCCAGCTTCTTCCCCCTCGTCCGAAGCCCATAGTTCAAGATCTTCTTCACATAAGCCTGAACCTGTAGTGGTTTCGAATAAGAGCTGAAAGAACAAACTCATATCGGTACATTCGAAGGGGGGTCGAAACCCTTCTTCAAATCCCTTATTCTTCAAGCTTCATTTTCTAAACATTTTTCCAGAATTTTTAATCTTTCTTTTCATTCCGACATCTATAAATAATGTATTGTTCATTCTACTTAATGTAAATCAAACTTTACATTATGTACATATGATATGACTACTTGTCTCTAATCCTTTACAACAGAACCAAATCTATGACAACTATATAATGGCAAATTAAACTAAAAGTATGTGAGGAGTCTTCAATGAAGCGAAAGCAATTCAGGATAATTTCTCTACTGACTGTAATGGTTATGGGAGCCGTAGTGGGATTTTCAGTTTCGATAGGAAATCCGGTGCTGGCAGTAGGTGTTGTGCTCGCAGGCATGGCAGTTATGTATAATTTGAAAAACAGATTAGAAGGTGTAGTCGAAGACGAAAGGATTCATCAGGTAAGCCAGAAGGCTTCGCGCGTTACTCTCCAGATAGTTGCACAGGGCTTTGCCCTTGGAGCTGCAGTTCTTATAGCTATGAGGGACACTTTCCCAGGATACACAGATCTTGGTTTCTTCATGGCATATTCGAGCTGCGGGGTTATCGTGCTTTACTCCCTGTTTTACAAATACTATAACAGGGAATATGGTGGATGAGATGAAAAACAATATTAAAGTTTACAGGGCAATTCATAACCTTACTCAGGAAAATCTTGCTGAGAAAGTAGGGGTAACAAGGCAGACAATAAATGCTATTGAGAAAGGAAAATATGATCCTTCTCTTGACCTTGCGTTCAAGCTTGCCAGATTTTTTAACGCAAGTATCGAAGACGTCTTTCTCTATGAGGGCAGCGAGAGTTGAAAGTTGCCCCCAAAATGGTTTTATCTCTTTAAATGTCTGGCATTTTAAAGAATCCCAGAATTCAGGAGAAGGTTTGCCTGAGAAATAAAAGCTCTTAGGCGAGATAATTTGTAAAATAAAATCAAATAATTCTTTTTTGGACCTTAAAATGCCGGCTTTTCAGGAAAAGCAGTAAAAAGTATTTTTTCATGTATTGCTTTAATTTTCATCCTCTTTTTTGCAAAAGCAGACTATATAATATTTTTCCAGCTAAACTTTGCTTTCCTGAGCATTTCTACGCAAATAAACCTGAAGTAAAACACCATATAATCAGGATTTTATTTCTTGTAAAACCGCAACCTGGCAAAGAAGTGAAATTTCAGTACGTAAGTTAAATTTCTTAATCGGGATTAAAGCCTCCGCATCTGGAAAATCAAGATTAGTTTTTAAATAAATTTATAAGGAATGAGTCTCTAGTTATGTACAGATGCCTGTATCTAATATATCGGTTTAATAAAGAATAGCTTAAACAACGGTATTCGTAACAGGCAAATGAGCAAAACCAGTTATCAGAAAAGGAAGATCAGGAGTAATAAAAGCATGATGCAATCTTTTATAGTAGAGCACTACCTCGAAAGTGCCGTAGACGTTTACTGTGGTGGGCCGGATATTTTCAAGGGGACCATAAAAGCCTGTGCAGATAATGTACTCACCCTCGAAGATGAAGGGAAACTGACACACATAGCCATTGACAAGATTATAGCTATGTGGCCACAATAAATTTGAAATCGTAGATTTCAAATTGAGTAAGGGGGCAATCGGGGGCAGAGAAAGGTTGTTCATGATCCTTTTCTGAACCTTATAATTCTCTGGACTGATGGATTGGCTCAGGCTTTTTATTATCCAGGTTTTTTCATGCCTGGATGGAAGCTTATTCTGATTCGTCAGGCGGAACATAAAATACACTGAGGTGCAAGAAATGCAGTCTTTTATAGTGGAACACCATCTTGGCGAAGTTGTGGATGTTTACTGTGGGGGTCCTGACGTTTTTAACGGAAAGGTGGAAGCCTGCGCAGACAACGTACTCACTCTTGAAAAGAACAAAAAATACACGCACATAGCAATTGATAAGATCATAGCTATCTGGCGTGCGTAATCTTGGAAAAAGAGTGTAATCAAAGAGTGTTTTTTTGAAAAGAGAGCTGTCAAATAGAGCAGTTGAATACAGGAGTTGGATGAGGAAAAGTCCAGTCCATGAATGAAATATTTCATCCTTTTCCTAATTTCTATAAAAGCTGAAACTGCTCTATCAGCGGCAGCCGTCCCTCGGGTTTTGACTGTAAATACTTCCTGACCGCTAAAAGCTTTCTATTGTTAGTGGTTTATTTTTTCAGTTCATCATGATTCACAGATCATGCTATGGTTTATATTTTGATGCAGCTTTTTGCATGAGAGGCAATAAATTCTCTCATAAGTTTTGCTCCGAGCATGGCTGTTTGTCCTGAATCATATTCTGGGGCAATTTCTACAATATCAAACGCCATTGAGTAAGGAGCAAGAGTCCTTATTGCAGTCCTGACATCTCTGGCACTCAGCCCGAAAGGTTCAGGCGTGCCAAGGCCGGGGGCGTAAGAAGGGTCTATTGCATCCATGTCAAGGGAAAGGTAGAGCTGGCTGCAGTCCAGCCATTCAATGACTTCTTTGAGGACTTCTACCATGCCTGCGGACTCAACATCATCTGCAGTGTAGTATTTCAGGTTATTTTCCCTGGCAAAAACCCATTCTTCTTCCGGCCCGCTCCTTATGCCTATGGAAACGAGATTACTCGTAATATTTTCCAGAATATTCCGGGATACGCAGGCGTGGTTATGCTTGAGTCCCCTGTACTCCTGCCTGAGGTCAAAATGGGCATCAAGGACAAGAACTCCAAAATCGTCTCCTGCGAACTCGGCGCAGGCTTTGACCGTTGAATAAGTCAGGGAGTGCTCACCTCCAAGCATAATGGGAAGCTTTCCATCGTTCAGCAGGAACTTTACCTCTTCGTAAAGATTCCTCAAAGTTTCATCAACTGAGGCTGAAGTTTCCAGATTTCCTGCATCATGAATAGGAAGGTCCACAAGGTCTATGTCAAAAACCGGGTTATAACTCTCAAAATTTGCAGAAACCTGTCTCATCGCATCCGGAGCCCAGCGGCTGCCTGCGCGGTATGAAGAGGTATTGTCAAAGGGTACGCCGAAAATAACATAGCGTGCAGATTCATAGTCTGCAAGAGCGTCTATAAAGGAATTGGGTAAAAACATACTCTGACCTGATATAAATCATTTAATTAAAAAAAGAGCTCAGGCTGTTAACCTGAGTTTCTGCTAGTTTTCAAGGGATTTATATCCTTATATCGAGCTTGACCTTACTGAGGGCTGTGATATAAGATACCTCTTCACCCTCCTTCACTTTTTCCTTGAGTTCATCAGGAATTACAATTTCAAAGGTTGAAAAGTCTCCCATGTCCATAAGCTGGGCAATGTTTCCTGTGATTGAGATAATCTGTGCGCTCTTTCTTTCCACAATAGGGACATATATTTTGTTTGCAACGGACCCTATGTAGGAACGCTTCTGGCCGTCAAAGAGGCCGATAGCTTCAACCCTTGCCTTTGCAGCGCCATGTTTTCCGGGTTTGGACTTGGTAATGCTTTTTATAACACATGCTTCGTCGTCAATAATTACATATTTCCCTTCTTTAAGGTCCTTTACTTCTACCTGCTGTTTCATAGTGATTCTCCCTTACGGTTTATGTTATGATATATGTAATAAGCTGTAAACGTCATACCGGATTTGATCTAAAGTTTTTCAGTACCAATTCCGGTAAAGTGGTATAAGAAGGCTTTTCTAATTTTTAAGCCTGTCTACCCCTTCATCCATACTTTGCTTAAATGCTCTGTATAGAAAAACTGGAAAGTAGTTACTACCTGAATGCCTGTACAACCTCGCAGGTCGAGACTAATACGATTAATTATCCTAGAGTATATAACGCTTATGCGAGATTTTGTTTTTCCGGGCATAATTTCAGAAAAATCCTCTCGAAAAACTGAATAATTGCATTAATTTAGATGGGATCTCAGGTATTAAACGGTAAATCTGACTATTCAAACCAAACCCAAATGAACCCTGTTCCTGTGGAACTGCAATCAATGCAAAATTCTCGAGTCCATGTTCAGTTTTTCTTCAGCATTTTATTTCCAGCTCTCCAGGTTTTTCTGAAGGGGCACACCTTCTTTATCCCATCCTCTATAATGATAATATTCCTGAAGAGCTGCCTCAAACTCCTTCCTCTGGATTCCGGTTCCTTTTTCTTCGCTTCCAGCATCGAACAGCCTTGCCGGAAGTGTATCATCTTTTCGTGAGAAACCTGCTTTCAGATTATAAATCCTCTCCAGGTTCCAGATCCTTTCTCCTGCCTTCAGGAGTTCAGCAGGTGATATTTTTATCCCTGCCCCAAAATCTAACAGGGCTGAACAGAGTTCTTCGTTGACGGCAAAAACCGAGAATGGGCAGAGTATAAGAGAATCAAGTACAGCAGTCAGGTTTTCAAAAACCTGCAGGATTCCAGCTTTTCCTTTGAGGCTGAAGCGGTCAAGAAGCAGAGGTTTTCCGAGAACTTCCGGTCCTGCCATGAAAGCCGTAAGGTAATCTCCACCGTGGCAGGAGGTCGCGTAAGCAAGAGCCTGCCCTTTGATTCCCCTGGGGTCAAACCCTGAAAGCTCAAGCCCTTTCACATCCATACTGAGATCTTTTCTCTTCAAAGCTGAGAGGTATTTTCTTGCGCCTTCCCCTGCTTTTCCTCCTTCCCCGATTTCTTCAATCAGGCTTTCAAGTTTTCCGGCTTCGATTTTTTCTGATTTCAGTTCTGCTAATGCTCCGAGCACGGAGCCTGCAGAAACAGGGTCAAGCCCGTAATCCTTACACATCCTGTCTGCCATGAGTACGGAGTTAAAGTCCGGGTTTTCAAGGTTAAACCCGAAAGCCCATAGAGAATCGTAGTCCGGAAGAATCTGTCCAGTTTTCTTTATTCTCTGTTTACATCCCAGTGGGCAGGCAGGGCAGTTTTCTTTCTTGAGCTCAAAACTGGCTTTTATATACTCTCCTGAGAACATGTCTGCAAAAGGAGTTCCCCTTTCGGAAAAGTTTCTGCAGGGAATGAGGTTCATATAGTCCAGAAGCTTTACAAATGCAGGAGTGCCGTAGTTTGAAAGACCTTTGGAGAGTACAGGGTTTGCTTCAAAAAGTTTCAGCATTTTTATTTTGAGTTTCTCAAAATTTTCAGGACTGGCTGGAGAGAGTTCTTTTTCCCCTTTTACAAGCACTGCTTTCAGCATCTTTGAGCCTGCAACCGCTCCCAGACCTCCCCTTCCGCTGTGAATGGAATCAATTACAAAAGAAGAAATAAGAACCTCTTTTTCCCCAGCCCTGCCTATACAGGCTACGCTTCCTTTATTTTTAAGGGCTTCAGTGCATGCTTCTGTATTTTTTCCCCAGAGCCTTTCAGCATGTACAATTTTTATCTCATTTTCATTTACTTCTACAAAAGAAGGCCTCTCTGCTTTCCCGGTAATCACAAGGGCGTCGATTTCAGCTTTCTTCAGTTCTCTTCCAAAACCTCCGCCTGCATTCCAGCTGAATACCGTGCCTGTGAGAGGGGATTTTGATGTAATAACTGCTCCTGAGGACATTGGGGCAAGGCCTGTAAGCAGTCCTGAAGTAAATATCAGGGGATTTTCCGGGCTCAGGGGATCAATATAAGGTTCTGAAATCTCGGAAAGCAGTTTTACTCCGAGTCCTCTACCGCCAAGGTACCTGATAATTAGCTTTTCATCAGTCCCGGTGACATTGACCGATTCAGTGCTAAGGTTCACATATACTGTTTTTCCTGTCAATTGAGCCATATCGAAATCCCTCTTCAGACACCTTTATATTTTCTGGCTTGTTTCTATACCCCATACCTGAAAGTGATCTTTAATCAGAACCTTTACCGTGAAAATCTTGAAAGAGCCAGTCTTTAAGAGAAATAAATCTTAGACTATATTATATGAATCTGGAGAAACCTTATATTGTTTCTGTATACGCCATTCTCCGAAACGAGAAAGGAGAGTTCCTTCTGCTCAGGCGCTCGGAAAATTCCCGCACGAACCCCGGGAAATGGGACCTGCCGGGTGGGAAGGTTAACCCGGATGAGTCGCTCAAAGAAGGGGTTGTGCGTGAGGTATGGGAGGAAACCGGAATTTCAATTGTCCCCGGGGATATTGCAGGGGGAGTAAACTTTGAGCTTCCGGAGAAAAAAGTTATCGCTATTGTTTTTAATGGGGGGTATATTGTTGCTGATGTTAAATTGAGTTACGAACACAGTGAATATGCCTGGCTTTCCCTTGAAGATATTCTTGGAATGAATACTCTTCCTTCTTATTTCAGGGATTTCTTCGAAAGGTTTGCTAATGAGAGTAAAAAGCCTTCTGAATTCCCTATTTAACTCAAAGATTGCTGAGTTTTATTTGAAATACTTATCTTCAAGTTTTTTTCTTTTTCTTCTACTGTTCTGCCAGCTTATTCCCAGAAACAGCAGAACTGCAAGAGCCAGAATACCCGCTGCACGTATCAGGCCACCATACTTTCTCCACAATATAGGATTTATATTGTCCCTCATTTCGTGTTCAGGATACATTATATCTTTCGGGTCATTGCTGTGACCGAGGCCAAGGGCATGCCCAAGCTCATGCTTAGAAATACTGAGCATAGTTGCATCTCCATACTGGCGCCATCCCTTGCCCTGATAGTTCCCCACCTCAAGTACTATCTCCACCTCTACGAAACGGTCTCCGGAAATCCCTGGATTTGCATAGCCTGCCACACCCGAAGGAGCACCTTCAACACTTTCAAGGTTTTCAACCCAGCGTATCATTATATCTGCGTCTTCGGAATCAACGACCTCAAAAACAGGAGTATAGTCGAGATTCCCGTTTCCTCCTTTTTCCCAGTATTCGAGAGCTTTTTCTACCTGTTCATAGTACGTAGGGCTGTAATGGGAAGGGACGTTTTTATCGTCTATGTATACTGTAATAGGAGAATGGTCCCAGGGGTTATCAAGAATTTTTTCTGAATCTTCCCCGGACGCTGCGGAAACGGCAGGTGTAAAAAATACCGCCAGCAGTAAAACGAAGGATAAAGTTATTAGATTCACGCTGTTTTGATTTATAAAAATGAGCCCCCGTATCTGTAATTAATTTTAACTATTTTCTTTCAGTTTATCCTGCTGTAAGGATAAAAATGGTGTAAGTTTTCACGAATTTCGTTAGTTTACAGATTAAGTTAGAATTAAAGTTGGAAAGTATCTTCCCAAAAATAAGTTTTAAGATTATAAAAACCTTGACCTTGAGTTATCTACCCGGAAGTTTATCTGGAGCCAGGCTTCAAGGTTCTTTTAACTTAAAAAAGTTGTTTCATAAACCAGGCATTAAAAATTGAACATTTATCAGTTAACCTGATAAAGCTAAATTCTGAATCTTTGCTGCCGGTTTACTTGATGTTTGCTCCTGCGATATTGCATACCTCGCAGTCAGGATCACAACATTGCTCTTCTTCTACTTCAGCTCCTTTTTTATGGTTGTCGTTTTCACCAGGAAATTCGGATGCAAGAGCCCTTGTACTTTCTGCAAGCACTGCAGCATTCGACAGAGATGCCCCTATCATTATTGCAGAAAATATTTTTTCTTTTGAAATCCCTTTTCTTTTTGCTATTCTTAAATGTGTCCTCAGGCAGTGTTCACAGCGAAGGGAAGAAGCCACACCAATGGAGATTAATTCTATGGATTCCTGGTCTAGACTTTTGCCGGCGGTCCTGCATACCTCACAATCAGGAGTACAAACCAGCTCTATTTCTTCTTTATTTTCGCTGCTTTCATTCGGAAATTCAGATTTAAGGGCCTTTTTACTTCCTGCAAGCACTGCGGCTTTCGACAGAGATGCTCCTATCATTATTGCTGAAAGTATTTTCTCTTTCGAAATCTCTTTTCTTTTTGCTATTCTTAAATGCATTTTCAGGCAGTGTTCACAGCGAAGGGTAGAAGCTACACCAATGGAAATGAGTTCCACGGTTTCCTGGTCGAGATGTTTGAACTCCCGCATGATAGAGTTATCATAAAGAGTCTTCGGAATAAAGATCTCAGGGAGATCTTTCAAAAAATTCATAATATAAGGGACTTCTCCGTACTGTTCCCTTACGTCATCGAGGAGTTCCGGGATAACATTCTCGGGGTCATTTTTCAAAATTTCCACAATATCCTCAAGTTCCATAAGAAACCACCAGCATAGATTTACGTGGAAACCGGGCTAGACCCTTTTTCTGGGTCGGGTTTTACAGTTTTAAGGATAAGTGAAAAGGCACAAACCCAGTAAAAATGTAAAGTGGATAATTTTTAGCTCAACAGAATCCGGGTCAAATTGCAAAACCTACGTCAGACTTAGATTTGATTTTTATCAATATATAATTTTTCATTTTTGACCGCGAGATATTTGCAAGCTCGGAAAGAGTCACTCCTTCATCAAATTCCAGTTTTTCTATTTTTTCATGGAATTCGTCATACGGCAGTTTAACCCTGAGGCCATCAAGCTGAAGGGTAAGCGGGGCGGGAGAAAGTACGGTGCGGATTTCCGGAACCTGATTTTCAATCTCTTTCATTACTCTTGCAGGAAGTACTGCAAGCGGATCTTTTGCCTGCTGCTTGCGGATATTATCAGCTATTTTTGAGACCCCTTCATTAAGGCTTTCAAGGGCGTTAACTTCCTCTGTTCTTCTTAACCTGTGAGAAACCCTCCCGATATTACCCACGTAGAGGTCTGCTCCAGGGACATCTTCCGTTTTCAGCTCTGCAGGTCCTCCGGTAACCACAATCGGTATCTCTATACCCTCAAAGAGTTTCGGCTTCTTTTTTGTAATGCAGTCGCTGAAAGAGCCGAAGGAGAAAACTGCAATATCGTGTTCGTTAATCAATTTTCTTTCATAGTCCATTGAAAGGGATACCCTTCTTCCCATTCCCCTCGCGAGCCCTATCATGTTCGTATTGGCTCCTGGGTGGCGGAGATATTCTGCTACGTCGCAGGCTGAGTGAGGGAGGTGATGTGAAGCAAGTGTAGGTGAAACAACTGCTATTTCCACACCTGTTAAAGGTGCTTCCATCAGTACTCCAAGCAGTTCATCAGAGAGTTTTTTTACGATATGAACATCTTTTTCAGGCACAAGCATTATGAGATTAACTTCAGTCCCTGTGACCACTTTCTGGATAATGTAGCCTCCCAGGTCTTCCATCAGTTCGATTAAAAGCCCGTGTTTATGGACTCCGCCGGTGTAAAGATAGGGTAGAAGTACAGCCATCTTATGTTTTCCCTCCTTTCATCAATTCGTCCAGCATTGCTCCTGCCTCTTCTATCCACTCAGTTTTCAACGCTTCTTCGGATGCTACGAAAACAAAGCTGTTGTCTTTATACAGGTGGTAGCGGACCCTGAAACCTTCGGGAGTTGCCCTTATTGCAAATTCTACGAGGTTTTCATGGAGCCTGTGCCTGGGATCTGCAACCATCATTTCTTTAAGAAAAGCAGCTTCTTCTGCAGGCCTATCCGTACTTATAGCTACAGTCCACCGGTCTGGCTGGCTGATGTTAGCTTTTCCATAACGTCCCCAGAGTTTCGTGAGCAGCTCCGGGATGTACTGCTCTTTTTTGATAAGAATTACCACTTCTCCGGCTACAGGCTTTGCTTCCACATCGGCAATATCAATTGTCGTAACCCTGGTGCCTACATCCCTGAGGATGATTGCCATTTGAAAGAGGGAGTCTTCAGGTCTTAACACTACCTTTATCCTTCCTATTGCAGGGGCAAGCTTGAGACTTGCAAGGTTGTCCTCTATAATCTTCCTGTAAAACTCCTTCTCCGAATCAATTGCGGACTCGACAACAAAGGTCTCAAGCGAATCCATTTTGACCTCACTCCTCCACATAGCCGGAAGCTAGAAGGGCTGCTCCTACTGCTCCTATAAGATGGGAGTTTTCGGGCACAAGGACGTTGATTTTGAGAAGTTCTCCCAGGGCTTTCGGGACACCTGCAATCAGTGAAGATCCGCCTACAAGAATCAGCGGCTCTTTTACATCCACTTCCTGAAGCTGCTGCTCATATATCTGTTCTACCACACTATAACAGGCGGCTGCAGCCACATCTTCAGGGGTAGCTCCTTTTGCAAGGGAATTCACAAGGGATTGGGTTCCGAAGACTATGCAGTAGCTGTTCATGGATACATTTTCATGCATACCTTTGACCGCAAGAGCTCCAAGTTCGGTAATATCCACACCAAGACGCTTTGAGATCATTTCAAAGAAACGCCCTGAGGCTCCGGCGCAAATCCCGCCCATTGTAAACATTCCGGGAATTCCGTCTTCAACTGAAATTGCTTTGTTGTCCATCCCGCCTATATCAATAACTGTTGCAGGGCCTCTCTGCTTTCCCGCGAGGTAAACCGCGCCTTTTGAGTTGACGGTAATTTCCTCCTGTATAAGCTGGGCTTTTAAGTGGTTCCCTATAAGGAATCGTCCGTATCCGGTCGTGCCCAGAGCCTGGATTTCTTCCCTGGAGACTCCGGCTTCTTTAAGGGCCTGAGAGTATGCTTCTTCAGCACTTTCCAGGACTTTTGTTGTGGGCACCCAGCCCTTGCCTATTATTTTATTGTCCCTCATTACCACTGCTTTTGTGGTTGTTGACCCTGAGTCTATTCCAGCGGTCAGTCCTTTCTGAACTTCCCTTGCAAGGAGGTGCCTGCGTCTGACAACCGTTGTCAGGGCTTCCAGGCGGGTGAGAAGTGTACCTGCAGTGGTGCTCTCGGTAAAAGAATAGCTGATTACCGGAATATTGGCGTGTCTATGGATGTACCTTCTGACTTCGTTTCTTACGATAGCTCCTTCTGCGCAGCGGAAGCAGGTAGTAATAAAAACTCCGTCAACATTGGCTATGCCTTCAACGACAGCCTTTGCCCGTGCCATCATAAGCCTCAGGTCTCCGCTTGCAACCTCAAGCCCGAAATCCCTGCCGATTGTATCTATCGAAGCGACATCAATTTCAGGGAAAACAAATTTTGCATTCACTTTTGCTGCCGCTTCATCAAATTCAGGCTGAACCCCTGCGTATTCAGAGCCGCAGGATACCAGGGCAATCTTGACAAGCCCAGAATCTTCAGCGCTCATTTTTTGTCCTCCTGTTCTGCTGTTTTTTCCTCTTTTGCCTTCTCTTCCTCGGAATTTTCTTTAGGCAATGAATTCAGGAATTCTGCGATTTTGTTTACAAAATCCTGGGCTTCCTCATAAGATTCAGGATACTTCACTTCAAGTACAGGGACATTTTTTGAGCGGACCAGATATTTCATTAACTCGTTTGTACGGTTACAGCCCACGCAGCCAAAGTTTGCAGGCGGATTTTCAACTATGATTGCTGCTTCTGTCTCTTCTATCAGGGGGCCTATAAGTGCCATCCTTCCCCTTACGCCGGCCGGAACTTCAATTGCAGCATATTTAAGGCCCACTTTAGGGTCTTCGGAAGTGATATTGATAGGAGGAGAATCCAGGCTAATGCTTGTAACTTTTTCTCGTACCTGGTTCATCATGGAAAGGGGTTTGTGCCCAAAACGCTCAACCAGATCAGAAAGAATAAGACTGTTTATCGGGTAAATGAAAACCTTTGACAAAAAAATTCACCTCGAAAGTTCCGCTTCAATAATTTTTTCAAGCTCCGAGACTTTGATCCTGGATTTCTCCTTTTGCTTCTTTTTTACAGATTCTTTTGCTTCCAGTTCATCAAGTGCAGCTCCTATGGCAGGAAGCATCTCAACTTCTTCCCTAAGGAAATGAAAACCAGGTCTCGGACCTCCCCCCCGTGTAGCCCTGCAGCGTCTCTCATCGCCTGCAGGGAATCCCCGGTCTTTTATAAAAATGTGGTTTTTGTCCAGCTGCCGGATTTTTTCGACCACTGCAATGACATCCTCTTTAAGACCTGTTACAATCAGTCCAAAGCATGTTTCCTTCACCTTAACCGGAAACTCCGATTCATAGATCTTCATGGCTGCGTCTGCAGGCAGCACTTTTTCCGAACTGATTACAATGTATTTTGTAATCTCTTCTTTTTTTATCTCTGTCATTTTCTGTCTCTCCTTAGCTTCGGGAGACTTCACCTGCAAAAAAACCAGATATGTGAATCCGCTAAAGCATCAGTCATTTTACTTCGCTTATGTCTCGTTATTATTGCATTACATGTCTGATATGTGATAACTTTTATATTTTAACAATTACCCATTGTCCTGATTCTCAATCTCTTTGTCATCAATTTTCCTGTGCGCAACTTCAGTTATGTATATAGCTTCCCCTTCTTTGACACCTTTAAGTCTATCAGGCTCGATTATCCTTCCAATAATGTTCGTTGAAGACATCTTTTCTCCGGTGGGGCCGAAAAGATCGTCGTCTATAAGTCTTACTCCTATGGTCCCCATTCTTTTTGCTGCCTGATTTGTGATTCCTATTTCCCCTGCGAGTACCATACCAGACGGGGTGTTTTCGGGAAGGATTTCTTTGTATTTCACCACTTCCTTTTCTGTTTTGAAAAGGTAAGTGCTCTCGTATATCATATATACAGGAAGTTTTCCAACGGTTTTAGTTTTGAGTTCAAGAGAGTGGCGGAAAAAGTCCACAGATTTTGGAGCTTTTTCCGGGTAAAGTTCAACCTCGATGAGTTTTTCTCTGGGTACTGCATAAGCAGTTACCTTTGCTTCTCCGAGAATCTCCAGAGTTGTTGGGGGTTCCTGCCTGACAATTACTGCATCTGCCCCTGTGTACCCGTCTCTTACCAGTTCAACCCCTATGGAGGAAAGTACAGGCTCTGCCTCTTCAAAGCTGTGCCCGAGCAGGACGATCTGGGGGGGAAGGCTTTCTACTGACAGTTTCTGCCCCTTTTCTGCAAGTTTGATAAGTTCAAGGCCTTTTGTTACCTGCCCTACTACCGAATGCACAAGGCTTGAGGGCCGTTCCTCTTTGGAAATATATATTCTGCCTGTCCCGTATCCGACAGTCCGCACCCAGATCGCACCTTCTCTCCTGGGCTCAAAATTTTCATAAGGTGCAGGCACTTCTCTAAGAGTGTCGTCCGAAATAAAAGAGCTGGTAACAGCATCAACTTCAAGAGTTCCTTCACGTGTCAGGGCATAGAAGTGTTCTGCTCCCACGGGGGAGTTTCTTGAAAGCTCTACTTCAAAATAAGTATATATACTGTCTTCATCTTCGAGAGGGGTCGAGAGATCTGTGGTGCATTTTTTCTCCGCAATCTGCTCCCATTCTATAACCGGCTCTATGCCAAGGATGGAATCTTCTCTCGAAAGCCTGGAAATAATTTTTCTCCCGGTTACAATTGTTGCAAAAACGCCATCTTCGGGAGATCCATATTCAGCTTTATGTCTTTTTCTGGACAGGATCAAATGGGTATTATGGGGGTCAAACCCTCCAGCTCCGAACAGGACATCAAAAGCTTCAAAACTCCCTGTTTCACGGGAAGGTTTTATATCAGCCTCAAAAGGTCCGAAAGCCACAGCTTCAGGACTTTCCCAGTGGATATTTTTTCCTTCGTACTCTTTATAATGTCTTGACCATAATTCCCCTGAGGGCGACTCAGGATCTTTGATTTCTATCCTCAGCTCCCCTTTGGGTGTAGTGATAGCGTATTCGGTGATCTTCTCCATTCTCTTCTCAGCGGCTTTTTTAATAATTCCAACCGCTGCACCGGCTATGTAAGGGGCTCCGGAAACTTTAAGGGCGTCTCCAAGGGTAGAGCCTGCAGGCAGAGCATAAATCTGCCCGTTCACCTCTACGCTGATCTCATTACTCGTAATCGGCACCTCATTTTAGTATTTTTCCATACTAAGAGGTGGCAGCATATTTATATTTCTTCTGCAGCTTTGATCTTTTCTTCTTCTGTGAGCTGAGCAAGTACTTTATTAGGCAGGCCTAAATCCACGATCTTTCCGCCGCGCATAAGGGCAACACGGTCACAGACCTCATTTACAAAGTCCATGTCGTGGGAGACTATAACAAAAGTTTCTCCTATTTCTTCCCTGGCTTTGAGAATGGAATTTGATACTGCGACTTTTGTGATAGGGTCCATGGTCCCTGTCGGTTCGTCCATGATGACAATTCTTGGCTCCTTGATCAGAACCTGCGCGAGTGCAACTCTATGCCGCTCCCCTTCACTCATTTCATCAGTCATTTTGGGTAAAATAGTTTTTGCCTTATTTTCGTCAAATCCCGCAGCCTTGAGAGTTATCACAGCTTTTCTGACCCCAAGCTCGAACGGAAGATCGAGGCTGATAGACTCTGTAAGGTTGTCTATCACGGAACTGTGGGTATAAAGCCCGTATTCCTGGTGCAGGAATCCCATGTATTTTGTTGCCCTGCCTTTGTTGTCAACCCCTAACTTTGTCATATCTACCCAGTCGTCTCCTATGCGGACTTCTACCTCACCTGAGGTTGGCGGCAAAATCCCCATGAGGATTTTTGAGGTTGTGGTCTTTCCTGCTCCGCTTACCCCTACAAGTCCGAAGATTTCTCCTTCCTTAACATCAAAAGAGATATCGTCTACGGCTCTTACTACTCCTCTGTCTACTGAAATATAGCGCTTTGAAAGGTTCCTCACGCGGATAATAGGCTCTCCTACCAGAGCGTTCTTTTCGTGCCTTGCCATGGATGCACTTTGCATAAAGATTGCAGAAACCTCAAGCGGGTTTCCTTCCTGGACGATTTCTCCGTTTTCTAGCAGGATTGCCTTATCTGCCAGTTTCTCTATTACTTCGGGCCAGTGCGAGGTCAGCACCATGCTCATATTGTAACTCTTAACAGCGTTTATAATAGCGTCGTGAACCAGTTTTGCAGTCATGGGGTCAAGTGTGCCTGTGGGTTCGTCGGCTAACAGGAGCAGGGGATTTCTTACAAGCTGCCTTGCAAGCACAACCCTCTGTTTTTCCCCTCCTGAGAGCTCCCTTGCCACGTGCATCATGCGGTGGCTCAGGTTTACTTCTTCGAGCAGTTCTACCGCCTTTAACATGGCGTCATTTCCCTTATACCCGATTTCATTAAGGGAATTTATGACATTTACCAGAACCCTTTCATCCCCATAAAGGGCAAAAGTTCTCTGGAGCATGATTGCAATGCGTTTGGTGATGTCTTTCCGTATCGGGTCATAAAGAGAAAGTTTTACGAAATCAGCTTCAAATGACTCAAGAATCTCGCCACAGACCAGGCATTTCTGTCCTACCCTGCTTGGACGTTCTATATATCCGCATTTTTCACAGCGGGCCAGATGATATATTACTTCGCCTGAGATATTCTCAAATGATTCGGTCCCGCGCAGCACATGCATCAGGATTGTTTTCCCGGATCCGCTTTTTCCCAGAATTCCAACGACTTCCCCTTCGTTGATGTTTAAATTTACATTTTTCAGGGCTTTGAGACCGTCGAAGTCTACAGTTAGGTTTTTAACTTCAATAAATACTGGCATGCATTTTCCTCCGCAAATTATGAGCTGCATATAAATCTGGTGGCTTTCTCCCGCCTGCCTGGGTGTATCGCTCAAGAGTGAAAGGTAATTACTTCAAAGTGGGATCTCGCATTAACATGATCAATTAATTTCACACATATGGGCAACAAGTAGATAAGAATAAACATTACATAAACATAACGCATTATTTTGTCACTGTTAACATCCATAATCAATATTGGCTGGCAAACTTACTGGATTTTCGGATCTTATAATCCTTTTACCACATCCACAACTTTTATTATATCGTCGAGCACCACATCTGCTGCTTCTCTTAGTTCTTCGGGCCTTTTATCCCCCTGCTGGACTGTCATTATTCCTATGTCTGCTGCCCTGAGAGCCAGGATATCGTTAATTCCATCCCCTACCATAATTACTTTCTCATATCTACTTTTTAGTTCAAGCACGACTTTCTCTTTCATAAGTGGATCTGCAAAGGCAAAGACTCTTTCTATGGGGATATTTATTAACTTTGCAAGTTGCGCCAGGGCGGACATTCTGTCTCCGGATGCTATGTATGTATCAACTTCCATGGCATGGAGCATCTGGACTGTTTGCAGGGTCTTACTGAATACCTGCCCTCCCGTACTGAGCACATAGGGTATTCTTTTTGCCTCAGAGTCTACTATCAGACCTGCCGCAAGGTAAATGCTGTCAGGGCAGCGGGATGTAACTGCTTCAAGCACATCATGCACATCTCCCATGAAAAGGGAAGACCCTTTTATGACTTCACACGCAATATCCGGGGTAAACTGTCCTTTTGAACAGCTTATGCCTATTGAGATTCTATAATCTCTTATAAATTCAAATAAAGACATCTCCCTTCTTGAGCGCAGGATTATTTCTTTCTCTGTATTAAGAGCCACAAGGCCGCAACCGTTTTTTTTCGCGACAATGGCAGTGCTCTCTATGTTTTCGAGAATATTGCCTGTAGTGGAGTCTTTTGCAACTCTATACATATGTAGAAGAGTTCCGGCACTGTCAAAGACCACTGCGATTCGTCTGGCCATGTCAAATGATTATTCTATAAAATAAAAAAATCTTTGTGAAAACAGAGAAATATAGCGGGAAAAAGAAATTTATAAAAATAAATTAAGTGATGAAGTTTAACTTCTATTTACCTTTCTTTACAGAATTGAAGCCCCTGAAATCAAAACTCCTGCAAAAAATCCCAGTATTGCTCCGGTATTCAGGAAGGGCAGCCCTGCCTGGGGTTTTCCTTTCATTACCACAATAGACAGAAGTATATGCCCTGCAAGAGTCCCCAGAATTGCCCCCAGTACAGGATACGAGAACCCTCCGTTTTCAATGAATACATTTGCGGAAACTACCAGCAAAGTGGGCATGACCGCATCACCAAGACCCATGAAAAAAGCTTCGCGTTTTTCTCCCTCTTTAAAAGTTTCTTTAATAAACGAATAGCCAGGATGCTTTGGAATTATGAAGAGAATGGGAAGCTTGAGGTCCATTATGCCTTCAGCCATGGTTATCATGTGTTTCGTCTTATATACAGAGATAGCATCATAGACTGCAAGAAGTATCAGAAGGATTACTACCGGGATAATGGAAAGGGATATCCCTATCAGAGCACTGACTCCGCCGGCTATGCATACTCCCAGAATATCGATTATGTACCATTCCGGATATTTGTAAAGCAGTACTGTCAACCCTGTGGATATCAGGACTGAGAGAATATCTTCAAAACCCGCGAGTGAAGGAATCAGAGAGAATAGTGCGAAAAATACATAGTATAGAGTACTTAGTATAGCGAGATATATGAATAAGCTGATGATCCATTTCATGTTTTTCTTTATCGCTATCAGGACAACAAGCGTGAAAGCCAGGATCATTATGATATAATATATCGAATTGGAAACCTGCGTAGGATCTTCAAAAGCCTGCATGTTGTTAGTTTCCATTGGCGTTGACAGAAGCAGGGAAAGAACCTGTACAATCAGGATTAATCCTGCCATGGAAAGGATTGGTAAATAATCTTTGAGTGAATGTTCGCTGGAACTCAATTAGTAAACTCCTTATTTCTTGACACTATGCTTTTTCTATTCCTTTATATATTTACTCTATCCTCTATCTTCAGTTTTTATACTCTTTATTATACAGTCTATCTTCCCAATTGCTTACCTTATCCATATTCTTTCTTTGATCGGCTCCAGATTAACAGGCTCTCTTGAATTTTTATTTTATAATGCTCTCAAGATTCTGTTAGTTCATCTTATTGTGTTTCCATTAATTCTCTTTCCCATATTGTTTGATTTTTTTGCAATATTACAGAGAAAAACAAATTCGAGATAAAGGACAGATAAATAGTTTATGCAAATAATTAAATAGAATAACTGTATAAAAAATAAACAAAAATAGAAAATATCGTTAATATAGAAGTATATTGAAAATTGAAAAACAGTAAATACTTTATGGGATTATCTCCATTTTGCAATTCCCATTCCGATTATCAGGGAATTTGTTTTTATGCAAAATTTATGATTTCATGAGGAAAATTTTCATAAGTACGTCAGAGGTATATAATGGAGACAAGAGATACAGTATTCCTTATCGTGATGGTTCTGTCATCTTTCCTTCTATCCTTTGAGTGGCTCAGAAGGTTTACATACAAGCCGGATAACCCCTTCATTGACCCTTTAATTATCCTGTCTATTATGGTTCTGACCGGAACCTTATCTCTCATGATCATTTCCATTAACAACAAACTTCAGGACTTTGAAGATAAGATTGAAGCAAGGGACCGCTCCCTCAGGGTTAATATGGAAAGTTCGAATACCAAAATTGAAGAACGGATGAACGAACTCTCAAGCAAAGTTGATAATGCAGTATACGAATTCAACCGCAGAAAATATCACTGATTTCTGCCCTCAATCTTATTTTTCCGCAGGGATTGGTACTGCCAGCCTTCTTCTCGTGTCTGCAACTCTTTTCACATTTTTCTCTTTTTGTCATAAAGGTATTTTTCAGATAGAATCTTACCTCCTGTATCACTTAATTCTCTGGCTTCCTCTTCTTTCTACCTATTTTAGTCTGCTTGAGCGAGCGAAACGAGTAGTCTAAACCAAAAAGTAGTC
>NZ_DAOOUJ010000030.1:0-37205 GCF_035390745.1 Methanosarcina sp.
TAATACTTCTTATATATGTTTATTTTTAAGTAAATCTATACTTTTTGATGACTGATTTTATTTTTTCATCATGTATTTTGTTTTTAGCTTTTTTATTCACATTAAAACTGTTTTCATTCTTGATACAACCAATTTCGTTTCAATACATGATCTTACTTCCTATCTTTTATTATTTTTTAATAAATATATTTTATCATTCAATGGAAATAAAGGGGTCTAATATTCTTATATCTTTTTCCATGCGAAAAAGGGGATTTAAATCTAACCTTCAGGGGCTCTGGAATTTTTTGTTTTTTATTTTATTTCAATATGGTCTACTGATTATGATTATTTTACGTGGTATTTAAGGAAAATAGTGGTTCCAGTTGAAATAAAGGGGTCTTCACCATAACTATTAATACCGTGTACTTCCATTGCATCTACTGCAAATATGCAGTAAAAACAGAAGCTTATATACAAATTTGGTCTAAAATTTTAGCTAAAGAACATTCCGAACTCATATTTAGTCAGGGCTTAAGAGATGCCCTAAAGTGCGTGACTGACTTTTCATGTCACCTGAAGTTTGCCGGGAACAAAAATTTCAGGCATTAACTTTAAGAAATATGCATTTATCTATCCATCTCCCTTTGTGAATCTGTTAGCTTAAACATAGGACTTATCAAGATTATACAAAAAATAGTAAATCGGTTTTTCAGAATTACTGAGAACCAACAATGATAGACAATTTGAAAATTAGTATTTAAAGCTTCATAAATATCCTTGCTATGTAAGATTTGAAATTAAAAAAAGGAAAAACAATTCTGCAAAAACAATTCTGCAGCTTGTTAATTTCTTAAGCGGCTTATTAACTTTGCATAACTCATTAAATTTGTATATTAACTGTATACGTTAACTGCAGTTGTCCTCATAAGCTACTTTAATCCATTACCTCCGTAGTCCTATAACTTTTATGAAGATGGTCACTCATGATAAAAGCTCAATCATTAGACGGCTTATTCGAAAAATTACTTGACGGAAAGTCAATTTTCAAAAATAAAGAAGTTCTTCGGCCTTCTTATACCCCGGACCTGTTATTACACAGGAACGACCAGATAAACAGCCTTGCGACAATCCTGGTTTCCGCACTCAGGGGAGAGACCCCTTCAAATGTCCTTATTTACGGAAAAACAGGAACAGGAAAGACTGCAGTCACCAGATATGTGGGAAAAGAACTTGAAAGAGTAAGTGAAGACAAATCTATTTTCTGTTCTGTTGTTTATATTAACTGTGAAGTGATCGACACTCAGTACAGGCTCCTTGCAAACCTTGCCAGACATTTTGAAGAAGAGGTTCCCATGACCGGGTGGCCAACTGACCAGGTCTTCATGAAATTTAAGGAAGCAATCGATGCAAGAGACCAGGTTATCATCATTATTCTGGACGAAATTGACAAGCTAATAAAAAAAGGCGATGATGTCCTCTACAACCTTTCAAGGATCAACACTGATCTCAGGAAAGCCAAGGTCAGTATGATAGGGGTTTCTAACGACCTTAAATTCACGGAGTTTCTTGATCCAAGAGTTAAAAGTTCACTGGGTGAAGAGGAACTTATCTTCCCACCTTATGATGCCGAGCAGATAAGTGATATCCTTAAACAGAGGGCGAAAATGGCTTACAATGATGGGGTGCTGGGTGAAATGGTAATCCCATTATGTGCAGCTTTTGCAGCCCAGGAACACGGTGATGCCAGGAGGGCACTTGACCTTCTGCGGGTTTCTGGAGAAATCGCTGAAAGAGAAAACCAGCCCCAGGTCCTTGAAGAACATGTAAGGCGCGCGCAGGAAAAGATCGAAATCGACCGCGTCGTAGAAGTTGTGCGTACTCTTCCCACCCAGTCCAAGCTTGTACTCTACAGCATTATCCTGCTCAGAAACAGAGGTCGAGAAGGCAAAAACGTTACAACAGGCGAGATGTATAACGTCTACCGCCAGCTCTGTCATCATATTGACGTGGACATTCTTACCCAGCGCAGGGTCACTGACCTGATGTCGGAACTCGATATGCTTGGAATAGTCAATGCCGTGGTAGTAAGCAAAGGCCGTTACGGAAGGACAAAAGAAATATCTCTAAGTGTCCCTGTGGAAAATACCCGCAAAGTTCTCCTTGAGGATTACAGGCTCAAACCACTTGTAGACTTCAAAGCCTCAGTCTTCAATAAAATGTTCTCGTAATCTTTTCCTTTAGTCTTCTCTTAAAGCCCGGATGTCTTTTGATCCGGATTTCTCTTAAAAGTCCAGATTATTTTTTGATCTGGATTTTTTAAAAATTCTCTTTTTACAATTTTTCCTTTCAGATTTTCTCTTTTGGCCTTTCAGAAAACAATTCATTTTTCAGGAAACAATATATATGATCCTGTGGTTTGACTAGGATCATATTATAATACTATAATTCATATTCAATTCATGTTTCATGTACGGATCTACATTACTCAAATCTGATACTGTTTAATATCTTACTATAATATCTTACTATCTAAGTTTTTATCATAATTAATGGTCTAAATTTACTGATCTAAATTTACTGAAATTCATATTTAAAAGGTAATTTTTGATGAAGATAATTGCGTTCGTTGGCATGCCAGCTTCGGGAAAATCTGAAGCTTCCAGGATTGCAGCCGAGATGGGCATTCCTGTTATAATCATGGGTGATGTGATCCGGAAGGAAGTACTGAAGCGTGGGCTTGAACCCAACGATTCCAATACCGGAATGGTTGCAACGGACCTCCGCAAGTGTGAAGGCATGGACGCCGTTGCCAAACGCTGTGTTTCTCAGATAAAAGAAACAGGTTCAGAACTTGTAGTTGTGGACGGTGTGCGCGGGATTGCCGAAGTCGAATGTTTCAGGAAGGAATTCGGAAAAGGCTTTATACTGATTTCGATTTATGCTCCCATTGAAGTCCGCTTCTCAAGGGTCCAGAAAAGGGGAAGAAGCGACGATATGAACAGCATTGAAGGTCTCCGCCAAAGGGATGAAAGAGAACTCAGCTGGGGCATGGGAGAAGCTATAGATGCTTCCAATGTAGAAATAGAAAATAACTTCACTCTTGAGACTTTTAGAAAAGATGTTGTCGAGGTCTTGAGTAATTATTTAGGGTCAGACCCAAAAAAATAATAACATCCAGAAAAAGGTGGCAGGATAATATTCAAGAATAAGCTCTGAAAATAACGTTTTAAGGACAAATTCAAAATAATAACATTTGAAAGTATAAATGGAGACACTCATGATAGGTGTAAACGTTTCCGCATCTGTATATCCTACGGAAGACCCAGAAAAAGTTATTAAAGCAATTTCAAACCTTTTTACCGGAATAGAGCTTCAGAAAGAAAATTTTGACTCAACCGAATCAGCAAAAGGAATTTCTCCCTCTTTTCGTATTACAGGCAAGGGAGGGCTTGATATGCTGTTTACCCTTCACGGGCTTATCCGCAGAGAACAAATCATAGACAGCATACGCAACAAGGTTTTCAATAAAGGATTATCCAGAGAAGATCTTTCGGTTAGTTTTTTGCTCAACAAGCAGGCGGCTTTTGTCGGAGTTCCCAGCGTTCCAGCTGAAAAAGAACCACTGGGATCCATCGAAGTCGATATCAGGGCAGACTCTTCCGAGGAAATGGAAAGGCTTTTTGAGTGGCTTTTGCCTCTTACTGAAGAAGGGATACCGGTTGTTGAAGTAGGAATGGACCATGTGGAAAGGAGCTGAAATCTAGAGTCCAGTTATGTGAAATTTATTTAATGAAGCTTAATAAAAGGATGAATTAATGGGGATGAATTGTCATCATGCAGCTGCATAGAATCAGTTTTTCATCGCGTGCGGTCGTTGAAGATCCTTTCAAATGGGCGTACACGCTTGAAGACTACGGGTACACAGGCTGGGAAATCGTGCAGGAAGGATCACAATGCCTTAGCAGCAAGACCGTTCAGAACCTGAAGAACATTTATGAAACCACCAGTCTGGAACTGACCCTTCACCTTCCTTTTTCTGATATGAACCTTGCAGGCCTGAATGATTCAATACGTGCAGAAGTCCTCAGGCAGATGAAAAACTACCTCACCCTTGCCTCGAACTATGTAAACCTTGCTGTGGTACATCCCGGATATCTCTCACCCTATGGGGTGCAGGTTCCGCATCAAGCCTATATGACAAATCTAGCCTCCATACGGGAATTATGCGACTTTGCCGCAGATTTCGGGATCCTGATAGCTGTTGAGAATATGCCTGATTTCCCGAAGATCTTTGGCAAATACCCTGACGAAATGCAGGAAATGCTCGATGCCGTCGGGAGCCACAACGTGGGTTTTACCTTCGATGTGGGGCATGCTAACACTGTTGGACTAATAGACGAGTTTCTTGACCAGCTTGGAGATCGGATTTCCCATGTGCACATTCACGACAACATGGGCAAAAAAGATGAGCATCTCCCCCTCGGAGAGGGTACAGTAGATTGGAAACACGTTATGGAAAAACTCCCTAATTATAAAGGAATCTTTGTTACCGAAATGGCTTCGGTTGAAGAAGGGATCAAAAGCCTTGAGTTCCTGAGGAAGCTGTGAGTTTTTGAGTATTACTCAGATACTTTTTTACTGCTTTACTTCCTTATTTTTTTCTTTATTCTAACTTTTTCATGGCTATTTTTCTTCTTTTTCGATTCTTTTATTCAGGCAGTTCTTTTTCTTTCAGGTATCTGACCCAATCTCCGTGCTTGATTATTTCAGTTTCGGGTTTTTCATCGTAGACATAGATGAAGCCCTTTATCTTCTGTTGCTCTATTTCAAAATCAAGATATTCTCTGTGGTACCCGCCAAAGAGTTCCATATAATCAATGGATTTTGCAACCTCAAGCTGTTTTTTTCCTGAAAACCTGCGCACTTCTGCTATCACATAACTGTTCTCATCCGGGTAGACAGCAGGGTAAGCGCCCAGGGAGTAAAGGGCATATCCCTTGATCGTTGTTATCCCCAGAAAGTCTGACCTTTTTGGAAGGTTTAAACGCCGGCTGTTATGCAGTCCGTCTCTGAGGCTGCCGTAAAGAGCCATTATGATCTCCTCACCTTCCACTCTTTCGTAAGAGCGCTGCCAGCAGATATTTCTGTGAAAGACTCTGCCATAGAGGGCCCTGTCTGTTCCCTGAGCCATGTTTTTCCCTTCTGCATCAGTTCCTTTTAATCCGGTTTCTCTTTTTATTTTATTTCGAAAAACCATATGCTGCAAAGCGCTGGGTAAGATCAAGGTTTGCAAGCAGGAAGCGGTCTTCTTTGCTGTAAGCAACCTTTTTGTTTCCTGAAAGTTCAAGTATGCAGGTTGTTCCTGGTTTTGCTTCTTTTACTTCATTTCCATCAACCAGGATCTTTTCAACGCGCACAGGCTCGGACTGAAGCCCAACAAAGAGGTGAAGTACACTTGCAGGCTCTATTTTTTTTGTAAATTTTGAGATCGTGCATTCCAGGGTATAGTCGGTAGTTACAATTTCCTTATCGGAAATGATGAAGCCTCTCTCTATATCTTTTGCCTGAACATTTTTGAGGCGCATACCAACTCTTGTGCCGGTCGGGGCACTGTCGATGTCCACGTCATGGCTCTGAATAGAGCGGATTTCGATGTCCCTCTCCAGAGGGAAAATTTTGGTTTTATCTTTGTCCTTTGATATGCCCTGCTTGACAATCCCGAGAACAACACATCCCTTGCCTGTCACATTGAAAGCGTGGTCTATAAAGATTCTTGCAGGCAGGTTGTTAAGTTCTGCGTGTTCAGCTTCTATTTTTTCTGCCATCTCATTGATTCTGGCTTTAAGGTCATCAACGCCTTCAAAGGGGTTTTTTGCGCTTTTGTTTGTATTGAGGGAGATACATTCCCAGTCCTGAAGTGCAGTTCCTGCAGTGATAACTTTTAATTTTGCTTTCAGCTCGTCAATTGCATGCATGTGCGTGCTGTCCGACCTTGTCAGGGCAATGATTCCATGTTTAAAGCCCAGAAGGTCCAGGGCAATGATGCATTCTCCGGTGTGGGCATCCAGACCCTGAGGAGGAATGCAAAGGACTGCAAGGTCGGAAATATTCAGTGCCGTAATCAGGGATTTGAGGGTTTTCGGATAGGTGTGAGCGTCCACAAAAACCATTTTGCGGCTTTCCTTATCATTATTGTACATTGTTATGTCGGAGGAAGTTCCCTTTCTCCCGAGGTTTGCAGCAAGTGAGGTCCTGCCGCTTTTTTCTGTCCCTATAATTGCAACATTTACCATTTTGAGTCCCCTTTTCTAAATGAATGTTTTCGAAATCTATGATATGTATGAGAGTATTTTCAGATTGTTGAGTTTGTTTTGAATGCAGATTAATTGAATTTAAAGATTAATCGGATTTCAAAGATTAATCGAATCTTAATGCTTAACATTTCTGAAACAGCAGCTTTTTGAAACTACAACTTACTTTACTTATTTTAAAGTACTATACTCATTTTGAAGCTGCAACTTTTAGAGTATCGCTTTCTCTAACTTTGTATTTGCCTCTGGTATTAATATACTTCAATATATTTCTTTTCTCACTGTTACCGAGGAAACCATGTAAGAAAAAGCGTCTATTAAGGGAATCATGTAAGAAAAAGCACCTATTAAGATAAGCAAATCGATTAAGGACAAAATAGCCGGAAAATATACAGTAAAATAAACCATTAAAAAAGTAAATCAATCAAAAAATCAAATCGGTTAAGCAAGGAGCTAATCAAAAATAACTGAAAACAGGTTTATGGATAGACAAACCCTGTCACCAGAGCTCTCCTTCCCATATCGCCTGGGTTTTATCATTGGTGCTTTTATTGACTTTTTTAATGTTTATCAGATACTCGTTTCCTGCAGGCTGCGGTGGTTCAAAGATAGCATCTACCCCAAGCCTTTTGAGGTAATTCTCGAATTCTGTTGCAGTTCTTGGGTTCCTTACCCGTATCCTGACCTCTTCATAGAGCCTCTGCCCGTTCTTTACTCTCCTTATCGACTCTCTCAAGGGGTTCAGGATGCTTTCCCCAAGCTGCATATAACGCTTTTCGAACTCAGCTTCATTTTCGTTCCATTCGACGGTCTGAAATCCCTCTCTGACAATTCTGGAGAGCATGAAGTCTCTTCCGGCTTCGTTGTAGAACATAAAGGCATGCCTGAGGTCCGAACAATTGCTCTGGGAAGAGGTGTATTTCAGGGGGGCAAGAACCATATCAGGATCTTTTATCACCACACCTTCGTGTTCTATTTTCCCGAGTTCCCGGATGATTTCAGCAATTTCTTCTGCGGCTGTCTGCAGGGGAAATTCTCCAAAAGATTCAACCTGCAAAAAACCATATTCTTCCAGAATTTTTTTCTTTCCGCTTAGTGGAAGAGGGTTGCCGCTGTTTTTTTCCCGGATATCGAAGATATAGAACTCCACGGATTCGATGCCGTAAATCTCTTTTGGAACATAAGGGTTATCCGGGCCTACCATTTCCCCGTAGAGCACAAGATTCGGGAAATCGTCAAAAAACTTCAGGTTCAGTTTCACATTTGCTCTTTCAGTTGTGTAAGGGCAGACATAGCCGCTTCGGGTGATTGCCACGATATCACCTTTTACGTTTGCAACCCTGACATTATACCCGTTCATTTTTTCTTCTACAGCTACCTTTTCAAGCCCGTTGAAATGTTTCTTTAGAGTGGGGTCCAGAACCATAGCTCTCCGGATTTTGGGAAAACCCATAATTACTTCAAAAGAATCCCCTTTTTCGTAAAGCACTGTCCCTCTTTCTATGCGGGAAATTTCTTTGTCGAAACGGAACAGATAGTCATGCTTTCCCCAGTTTTTTGCAAGATAGTTTTTCTCAAAAAGGTGTTGAACCCTCTCTTCATCAAACCCCAGAAAGCCAGCCAGCCGCGCAACAAAGCCAGGGTCTATTACCTCATTTTCCCCTTTATTCATACTTATTTATCTGTTTTCGGGCGTAAAATAAGTTGTCATCCATCACAGGATTTCGGGACAGGAAGCAGACGAGATATACTTTATTTATAAAGACTATCCTATCTATCAAGAAACTTTTTAAATATGTGGCTTCTAATTTCTTCTGTATTTTAATTTTAATGTAAATAAGGAGGCTACAAAATAGCTGACGATATCGACTACGAGATTATTGGCGACGATATGCAGATTGTTGAGATTGAACTTGACCCTGGTGAGGCGGTTCAGGCAGAAGCCGGAGCTATGGCATATATGGGTCCCGGAATCCAGATGCAGACAAATTTGGGCAATGAAGGTGGAGGACTCCTGGGAGGTCTGAAAAAAGGACTGAAAAGAGCCCTGACGGGTGAAAGCTTTTTTATTACAAGCTTTATTCATAAAGGCTCCGGAAAAGGGCATGTAGCCTTTGCAGCCCCGTACCCGGGTAAGATTCTTGCTCTTGACCTTACAAAGTTTGGAGGTAGCGTTCTCTGCCAGAAGGATTCTTTTCTCTGTGCTGCCCGCGGAGTGGAAGTGGAATTAGCTTTTACCCGCAAACTAGGTGCAGGGTTTTTCGGCGGCGAGGGTTTCATCCTTCAGAGGCTGAAAGGTAACGGTCTGGCATTCGTCCATATCGGAGGGACGGTCATAAAAAAGGACCTTGCTCCGGGTGAGACTTATCATGTTGACACGGGCTGTGTAGCAGCTTTTACCGAAAATGTGACTTATGATATAACGTGGTCAAGAGACTTTAAAAATGCCCTGTTTGGCGGTGAAGGAGTTGTCCTTGCCACCCTGACAGGTCCCGGAACCGTGTACATGCAGAGCCTTCCTTTCTCGCGCCTTGCAGACAGGATTTTTGCAGCTTCTTCTTACGGTGGCGGCCGTAACAGAGATGAAAAGTCCCTTGGAGGCAACGGCATAATTGGAGACTTGCTTAGCGGAGACAAGTCATTCTAAAACAGAAGCAATTGTTAAGTGGCATCTTCAGGCAATTGAAAATTATAGAATAATAGGAAAATAATTACATGTCAGTGAAAATCGATAACAGGTAAAAAAGGAAATGTTAAAAGATCAGGAAGGCCTGTCCCTTAAGGGGCAGACCTTTTTCTGTCTCTCTTTTCTTCTCTAAGGCTTCATTCTTGAATTGTGTTTATGACGTTCCTGCGTGCGAGGAAACCAACAAGCTCTTCCTCCAGGTTGAGGACAGGAACACCTCCAACATCGTGTTCAAGCATGCTGTTTACTGCATCTGAAAGAGGAGTATTGGTGTGAACACTGACCACACTGCGGGTCATAATATCTCCAACAAGCAGGTTCTTTATTCTGGAGTCCTGCTGGTTGTCAGCTACCAGATCCCTGAAAGAGCGCATCGCAAAAGCGATATCATCCTCTGCGATGATTCCTACAAGTTTCCCATTTTCAATTACCGGCAGCCTTCCCACATTCTTATCAAGAATCAGGCGCCTGGCGTGACTTACACGGTCTGAAGGGCTGACAGTGATCGGGTATTTTTCCATTACTTCCCCGACAAAGCCTGTGAAACGGTTTACCTTCATAAACTCCTGCGGGGTCACCCAGCCCATTGCGTTTCCATTATCACTGACAATGATCACCCCTCCTTTCTTTTTCATCAGGGTAAGGGCATCTTTAATGTCAGTGTCTGGCAAAACCTTTACAAAGTTGTCGGATACGGCTGTTGCAACATGCAAAGAGGATGCGGGTTTGCTCTGTTTTCTTCGAGTTCCGAGCTGCTCTGTCAGACCTCTCATGGTAAGTACTCCGAGTACCTGGTTGTCATGGACTACAAGAAGACGCTTTGTGTCTTTCTTTTCCATGAGATCAAGGGCGTGAGATATGGTGTCTGACTTATCAATTCTGTGTGGTTGTACCATTATGTCTTTAACTTGCATGCATTTCACCTCATGCGTATCCAGAGTTCTAATTTTCAATTCTGCGCAATTTCTGTTTTACAGACGTTCTTGCGTTTTTACAGACTTTAATACATCCATTTTTCCAGTTTTATTTTGCATCCTTCTTTTGCTTTTAGCTATCGTCTTTTCGTTACTTTTTACCGTATATACCTCCGCATGATACATGATGCTGTAGATTTACTTTTCAGAGCACGGCTTTCATGATATCTGTCCTGCTCAGTATTCCTACTATTTCTTCACCTTCACTGACAGGCAGGGCATTTATCCCTTCTTCAATCAATTTTTTTGCAGCATCGCTAATTTTCTCGTTTATATCGATGGAAATTATTGGAGAAATCATGATGTCTTCTGCTGTTAAGGGAACTTCTTTTACATACCTGTAAGTTTTCTGACCCGCAGGTGAAGACTTTCGTGTCATCTTTATACTTTTTGTTGAAAGTTTGCCTTCATTATCAGTTAAGAGATTCAGGGCAAGGCTTCTCCTTGAAATCATTCCAACAGGTTTTCCAGCATCATCTTTAACTATTACTCTCTCAATTTCATTTTTATTCAGTTCGTCTATGACATGGTTGATTGTGTGGTGCCTGTGAACAGAAACAACATCTTCGGTCATCAGTCTTGGTATATCTGTTTCTATTTCCTCAGCATGTTCGGCAACATAGCGCACGATATCTGTTCTGGTGACCATACCTACGATATCGTTTTTCACCACCGGAATATTATGTACCCCGTTCTCAAGCATCAAGGCGACTGCCTGGGAAATGGAGGCCTCGGGATAAATGGTGATTACGGACTCTGTCATCAGCAACTTGATAGGGATCTGGTCTATCGGTCGTCTCCTCCAGAGAGGTTCGGCCTGAGCCAGACGGTTGGTGATGTCTGATTTCGTGACGATTCCCACCATTTTGCCCTCATTGAGGACAAGCAATGTACTGATTCTGTGTCTTAACATCAGATTTCTTGCATGTGACACGGGTTCATCTGCGTTGATAACGTACACAGGTGAACTCATGATGTCCGCCACATTCATTGAATACCTCCTTCATTTTTACAATATATAAGTATTAATAATTATAGTTTTTGAATCAAGTATAAACTTTATAATTCTTATTATAAACTTTCCTTTAAATTCTAATGTTTTGCCAGTATCTGCCGTCCTTTTTAACTTATATTATAGCTGACTTATATAATATTTAACTTATATTATAGCTAACTTATATAATATCTAACTTATATTATGTAAGTCATGTAAATCATGCAATTTAGGTAAATCATATAATGAATGAGTATGGGTTGCAAACTGATCAGAAATGTGCTGATTTAAGAGAATTTGTATCTGGAATTTGCCTCAAAGAAGCCTGAAAGAACTTTCCCTGGATCTATTCTCAAGGACCAGCTACGCTCCAAAATACAGATATGCCCAGAATACAGAATTTATTCTGGTCTGCCCAGCTGAGAAATTTACCTCCTTTCAACCTTTTAATAAAGTTGAACCCGGATTTTTTTTGAATTTCCGGGCAAATCCTGGTTTATCAGTTCTGGTTTGGTTTAACAGAAGTTTATCTGATTTAATTGAATATTCCCTTGTTTAGCAGGTCTTTTCTGGTTTACCAGATTTCACACATAGCCTGATTGAAACTCCTGTTAAATGTCAAAACCTCGCAGGAAATCGCTCTCTGTAATAATACCGCGTAGCATTCCCTCTTCCAGAATCGGAAGTGAACCTATCTTTTTCTCGAGCATTATTTCCATAGCCTTTCCCATATCTGTGCCAGGGCTGGTCCAGATCAGTTCTTTTGAAACAATAGAGCCTACAGGCTGGTCCAGAGCCTCATGAATATTCCCTGTTGTGAGTTTACTGAACGCATCTCCTCTGCCCAGGAAATGAACAATATCGGAGGCAGTAACTATTCCAGCAAAGATTCCGTCCTTTACCACAGGAAGTCTTCGGAATCTGTTCTGCACCATTACTTTTGCCGCCTGTCCTATAGTGGTATCTGTTGTTACCATTGTGACATTTTTGGTCATATACTCATCAACAGTTTTATTTGTTACAAGTCCGCCCATCAGTTCCACGGCGTTTCTTTCAGTAAAGATAGCGACAACCTGCATTTCATTGTTTACTATTGGCAGGCCCCCGGTCCTTCTTTCAAGCATTGTCTTAACGGCTTCCTTAAAATCTGCCTGATCATAGATGTATGCAACATCAGTATCCATGATCTGCCGCACTTCTTCATTTATTGCAGCAAGAAGGTTGCCTTTGAAGCGGTTTGTGACAAGGAGGTTTCTTTTGCCGCCTCCCAGGAAATCAATGATATCAACGGAAGTAATTACCCCTTCCAGTCTCCCCGTTCCTGCGTCTGTGATAGGAATACGCCTGAATTTCCTTTCAGTCATGATCTTTATTGCATCCATGATGGTTGCAGTGGGAGGGAGAGTTACTACATTTCTTGTAGCGAGAGCAAGAATTTTTCCCTCATGTTCTGAAATTCGGGATTTAAAATCAGGGCCAATTCTCATTGTGCCCCTGCTGCTGACCATATGTGGGTCTTTCTGCTGCGCTTTTTTGCCTGATTTGTTCAGGTTTGGCTGAACATTCATCTTTTCGACTGGTACAAATGTCGTATTTTTGCTCAATAGGATCACCGAATCGAGTTGCAGTTAATTGCTTTTTTCATCTTCCGTTTTTCCTACCTGCATTTCGCAGGAATTTCCCCTGAGGCTTGAATCGCAGCCTCAAGTCCATGGTTAGTGCTGAAGACAGACAAAGCCTTAAAGCAATTTTCTCTCGAGTCTTTTGAACACTTACTCTTGTTTTCCAATCTGTAATCTCTATTAATTATAATCTTTAATCGTTATAATACTTTTGAGCTAAAACCTGATATTTATCTTTTTGCTCCTTAAGATTACTCAGTCCACCCTTTGACTATGGACTCCAGGAGATCTTGTCTGTCAGCGATTCCGGATATTTTGCCCTGCTCATTTACTATAGTAACTCTTCCTATATCGCGCTTGACAACCATTTCAATTGCATTTTTAATGGAATCACTCTCTGAAAGAGTATAAGCAGGAGTTGACATGATCTTTTCAACTTTGGGGCTTTCGTTTGGTCTTGATGCCCTTTCGTCTTCTATAGACATCCTTAAAATGCCTGATTTAAGTATGTCCCTTCTAGTTATCATTCCGATGGGGTTCCCTTTATCTGAAACCACTGGAATGCCGGTATAATCTGTTTCTATCATATAGTTCCAGACTCTGGAGATCCTTTCATCTGGAGAACAGGTTTTGACTTTTTTTGTCATAATAGAATCAATGGATTTCGAAACAGTTCTGGGAAGTTCCACGTTTCTGAGAATATCCACATCACTGAGAACTCCCACAACCGTGCGGTCTGTTGTTGATTTGACAACGGGAACCCTGTTCTGTTTTGACTGCACCATTAACTTTGCAGCTTTCACAACATCCATATCTGGAGTGACCGTCGGGGACTGCCTTGCATATCCGCTCACCGTAACGTTTGAGCGTGTGGATGTAACATTCATAATATCCTGGTCATTTAGCATTCCCACAAGCCTGTTTCCCTCATCAACAACAACAATACCCCGAAGGAAGCGATCACGCATCAGCTGACGGGCGTGAGTTACGAAATCCCCTTCTTTGATACTTACAGGCCCTTCTGACATAATCTCGCTGACAATCATTGTTTACCTTCCTCTGCTCTCTTTAAAATAGAATGTTGAAAGTCAAGATCTCAAACATATATCTCAAAATTATAATTTACTCGTGATTGCGGTTCGCGTGTGGTTTACTCGTAGTCTTCTCCTTCCTCCTGCCGGCATTTTTCACATAAGTATCTGCCGTCAAAGAATTTGAGATCCACTGAAAAAACTTCACAGGATTCACATACTCCTGTAGTAAGCTCCTCAGAGACTTCTTCAATTGAGGGGATAGAGAGGAGAGCTTCCCGATTCATATCAATAAGATCTTTGAGGATCGTATTGAGACCGGGTGTTACCATCAGGATATCTGTATTCGAAATCACCCCTATGATTGTACCGTTTTCGAGGACTGGGAGTCTCTTTACATTGGCTCTCAGCATTATATTCGCAGCTTCAATTATACTGGTCGCAGGGTCCACAGTTATCAGAGGGGTGGAGAGAATTTCGCTTGCATCCACCTCACTTGGTTTCCTGTTCCGGGTAATGACGCTCTTTACAATGTCTCTTTCAGTTATGATCCCCATTGCCTTTCCGTTTTCTGTGATAATAACGCTTCCTGCATCGCGACTTATCATTTCTTTTGCAATAGCAGGAATATCTGAGTTAATATCCATTGTTATGACTGCTTTATTCATAACTTCAGCAACTGAGACCTCCTTCTCAATTTCTCTGTTGTGAATATCAGTACCAGTTTCCCTTTCAGGGTCTTGTACCATTGGTTGCAGTTCCCCCTTTACCTATTCAACACCCAAAACCGGCAAATTCTCTTTTAAAAGCTCTTTCAGGGTTTTAATTTCCTGTGGAAAAATCTTCCAGACTCTTTAAATTTCCCCGTTTGATACTGCTCCGGAAGGAAATCCTGAAAAGCCGGTTATCCGTAAAATTTTTCGTTCAAATCTCTTTCCCGCACTTTTGAGACCTTTTTACGGTACTTGATATATACGAGTCAATGGTACATAATGATAACGGCATTTCATCTGGTTGATATCTTAATTTTACTCAATGTAGGCGAAGCAACTCCTTTTTGAGGCTGAGCTTTCTGTCTTCTTCATGAGAGTTTTTCAAAAGTCCCGCAGGAATTTTTTCGTAACCCCTTTATTTCCACTGGAGATTTTTGCTCAAAATGAAAAATATAGAGTCATCTCTAAAAAATATTATGGAGAAGTAGCGGAAGGAAAATATACTTCTTGAAAAAATCTTAAAAAAAATAAAACATCCTTAATTATATTTACAATGCTATTGATTTTTCTCACAGGAAATTTTTCAAACCCCTATATTTCCACTGGAACTCACTTTTTTATTTTTTACTTGAAAATATCCGGGTTTATAACTGCTTCTATTTTTTGAAAAAACAATGAAGAAACCAGATAGGGTCTAAATGATGGCTGAAATGGTTGTCAGATAAAAGGAAATAAAAATTTGACAAATTCAGTAAAATCCAGAGCTGAACATACTCTAAAAAACTCAACAGAATTCTATAGTCATTCAGCACAAAATAGGTATCAAAAACTAAGAGCGATAAAAGCGAATATAAAATAAATAACTACAGTAAAAAGTAGACGAATAAACGGAAAATAAACAGATTGGAAATAAACAGATTGATGAATGAGAAGCAAAATCATGAGAAAACTTAAACAAATATAAAACAGGGGAATGATCAGAGAATAATCACTCTGCTCCTGTTTCCAACACTTAATTCCATTTCTTCGTTCAGCCCATACCTGGCATATGCGTCAATGATCTGGATTTCGGAATCGATATCCAGGTCTTCTATCACATAGGCCTGTTCTCCCCAGAGAGTAAGCCGGATGCTTCCTGTCTCATCTTTTATCTGAAGGTTTGCGACAACATTTCCGGTTCCATCTTCTTTTTCAAATTCTCTGAGTTCTCCTATCTCGGAAACTTTTCCCTGTACAGAATAACTTTCCCCGGGGACAATGTCAGCTATATCAGTAAATTTCTCTCTGTAATCAACCTTTTTTTCACTTCTTTGAATTATTCCTCTGGCTCCCAGGCTGAGTTCAACCTGCTGGCTGAAAGTATTTTCCCGGGAATAAGCGTTAAGGACTTCAACGGTCTCATCAAAGTCAATTTCTTCAAGAAAATCGGTTTTTTCGTCCCAGACTGTCAGTCTTATTTTGCCTGTAGAATCGCCCAGAAGAATATTTCCCACTCTTCCAGTAGACCCATCTTTTTTCTCGAAAGTCCGGACTTCTGAGATATCAAGCACCCTTCCTGAAATATTAATATTATTCATGTCAGCTTTTATATCTGCAATAGGGGTGAATTCCTCTTCATATTCGACTTTCTTTTCACTTTTCCTGATTATGCTCCTGTTCCCTATCTGCAGTTCAATTTTCTGAGTAAAGGCATTTTGCCGGGCGTAAGCGTTGACGAGCTCTACAGTATCCCCATACTCAATCTGATTTAGAAAATCAGTTTTTTCGTCCCAGAGTGTTACTCTGAGTGTACCTGTTTCGTCCCCAAGCGTAAGGTTTCCGACCCTTCCGCTGTTGCCATCTTTTCGCTGGAAGGTCCTGACTTCGGAAACTTCAAGTACCTTTCCGATAACGTTGAGGTCTCCCATGCCATCTTTTATATCTTTTATTTTCTGACTGCTTGAAACCACATCAATCTCTTCTTCACTTTCGGTCAGGACTCCATTATTGCCTATGTTGACTTCCACGCCTGAATATCCCTGCTTTGCAAATCCGCTGATCTGGACGGTTTGCCCTACCTTTACTTTTTCCGTTTTAATCAGGTCTGCCATGTTGTCCCACAGGGTTAACTTTATTTTCCCTGTCTCGTCTCCGACGATAAGGTTTCCCACCCTTCCTATGGTCCCGTCGTTTCGTGTAAACTCTTTTGTATCGAAAACTGAAATAATTCTTGCAATAAAATTAACAGGTCCACTCTCGGGGGTAATATTTTCTATTTTTATGCTGTCTCTGCCCGCATCCGAGAAACCCAGTTCATTGGCGACCAGCATGGCAGCCATTGCATCATCACAAAGCCCTCCCATGTTCTCGACCTTTTCCTCTATGCGCTTCAGGAAATCCTCTCTGCTTATGACGTGGCTGAGCTTTTTATAAATAGTTTCAATATCGGTCATGTTACTCCCTTGAATAGTTGATGCTCACTTTCAATGCTTGATGATACTTTTTTCGATATATGTACTTACCTTAAAATCAGGTTTTATTCCTGAAAGAGCGTTAATGTGAACTTTATTTCAAGACTCAAAGCGTTTTCAATGTGTGAGGTATTTGGAAATCAAATATATTTCAGGGGCAGGTTTGGTATAAAATTCAGGTTGAATATTTTTAAGTTTAAGGCAAACTTTCTCATTATTATATGCGAAATAACCAGACTCTATACGTCCTTTTGCTAATGCGTAATAAGAATATCCCTGAAAATTCCCTGAAAATTAAATATTATTTGGTAAGTCCTCTCCTTTCCGGTTACTTCTTCAGGTTACTTTTCAAAGATCGTTGTCTTTTAAAGCAAAGATCGTTATTTTTTAAAGATCCCTTGATACGGTATGTAAGGTGTCTTACAAAAGATTAGCGTATGCAGGGTGAAAGTATTCTACACGCGACACTATCTATTATATAATGAACACCTGAAATGAAAAGTGAAAAGAAAATAACTGAAAGGAAGATGTCGGAAGTTTTAAGGTAAAGCTTGAAACTCTCTTTTCAAAAACCAGTTCTAAGAAATAAAGTTAATTAAAACAAAACCTTATTTATGGTAAAGTTTCATTATGTACGTGATATCATGATTCGAAAATGCACTGAGCACGGCTATTTTAGAGGAGGCAGCTGTCAGCAGTGTAAACGCCCTGGTAGGTACGTGCTTGACGACAGCAGAGAAGAAAAGCTTGGCAGGTTCGTATCGGGTACTCTCCGGCACTTTCCGGCATCTGCAGGAGTTAAAATGGATAAGTACGGCTGGGTGGACCTTAATGTTTTCTGCGAGATTATGAAAAAGCGTTATAACTGGATGAGAAAGGAATATCTTTATGCCCTTGTCGAGTCCGATGAAAAGGGGAGATATCAGATCAGCGGGTCCATGATCAGAGCGCGTTACGGACATTCAGTTAATGTTGACCTTGACTACGAGGAAAGTGATACTCCATACGTGTATTACGGGGCAAGCCCCGAGGAAGTCGATGTCCTGCTTGAAAATGGAATTTTCCCTATCAAACAGCGCTATGTACATCTCAGTACTACATATGAAAAGGCAGCTGAAGTTGCCCTTATTCACACTGAAAGCCCTGTTATCCTGCAGGTTGATGCCTTCAGAGCTCAGGAAGATGGAATTTCTTTAAAACTTGCAACGGATTACATCGTGCTTGCAGAAAAGATACCTCCTGAGTACCTTTATGTACTCGAGGACTGATCTCTCCTTACTTTTATTACTTTTTTAGTGTTATTTTTCTATTTTTTTCTTCACTTTTATCTTTTTATCAATCTACCGATACTTTAAAAAAACCTTTTTCTTCCTCTATTTTGAATTTCACATCCAGAAACTGTTCTGTAACCCAGATATTTGTTGCAGCATGCAGGGTCAGCTCCCTTACAGTGTAGGAACTGTTACCTGCAAGTGCCATGTACGGGATCAGCTGGTCTGCCAGATGAATATCCACAGCAGTTCCTGCTTTGAGTTCTGCAATAACTTCTTCTGCTGCGCGTCTTCCTACTTTTTCAGCAGGCAGCCCCTTCTCTCCAAGAGCGCTTCCCCCGCAGTAACCGCTCCAGAGAGTTATCCCGCTTCCCGTGGAAAAAAATTCGCAGGATTTGATATCTATCCGGGAAGTGTACCCGGCTTCAAGAAGAAGGGATCTGGCAGCTTCAGCTTGGCGGGATGGCACATGGGCTGGAAGGTTCGATGCATGTGAAATTCCCATGATTTTTTCCTTCTGGCTCTCCCCTGACCTTTTATTTTCTTCAGTCACCCGAAAATGAAAACCATGAAGTTTACAGGGTTCAAAAACAGCTGAAACCTTTCCTCCTCCCCTGGGATAGTAACCGCGCTCTTCCAGGGTTACGCTGCCCGCATATCCAAACTGGTCAAGTGCCCTGAGGGTTACATGCTGCAGGTAGTCTATTGTGGGGGACCAGGCAACGTCAGTTCCACCTCTAATTGTTAACTTGACTTTTTCTTTTGCAAAAGGCAGGGACGGCATAATGCATTGCAAAAGCAGGGTTATACTTCCTGCGGTTCCGATATCAATATTATACTTACCCCCCTTTATTTCCACTGGAGCAAAAAATAACTCTGTAGATCCCGGAGAAAGCCCTGAAACCCGTGCCCCGCAGATACTTGCCGCAGTTTCCAGGGCTTTAAGGTGCTGCTGTTTCAAGCCTGGATTTGGCCTGTTTTTCCTTATATTTGTAACCTTTATTTCCTCTCCAGTTACTGCAGAAAGGGCAACAGCGGTTCTGACTACCTGCCCTCCTCCTTCACCATAAGAACCGTCAATTTCTATCATTTCCCTCTCCCCATTGTTCACTTAACTTTTCATTCAGCTTTAACTCAGCATTTTTTCATCTTTTCATTCAGGTTTTACTTCAATTTTTCACTCAATTGCCTTATTTTTGTGATTTAACCGTATTTTCAATTTAATTTCTCAGCCTGATACTTTTCATCTGCCTTAACTTCCCGCATATTCCTAACTGCGGTTTTTATAGCCGGGATTAGAGGGTCAACAAGCATGGAAACCGGAGGTGCATAGCAGGTTTCAAGGCTGAGAAGGTCTTTTATTGTTGTTTTCTTTCTTATTGCAAGAGAGAGGGCATCGATTCTTTCTTTTATACCTTCTCCTCCTGCAAGCTGTGCACCTGCAAGGCAGTTGCCTTTAAAAAGAAGTTTTATGTAGAGGTCTTTCCGTCCAGGATAGTAAGAAGCTCTTGTGCGCCCCCGGGAAAAGCCTGTTACAACCTTTATTCCCTGCTTTTCAGCCTGACCGGATGTGAGTCCTACTCCTCCGAATTGCAGGTCTCCGGCAACGGCTACCCAGGGATCTGCAAGGGGGCCGAAAGTGGAATGTTTGCCTGTTATATTGTTTCCTATCACATCTGCCATACGTCGTGCTGTAGTGCCCAGCTGGCTCAGCCTTGTTTCCCCGGTTATAAGATCAGTAACCTCAGCACATTCTCCCCCTGCATACACATGGGAGAGGAACTTTTCTCCTGCTTTTACCTGAAGCATTTCATTGACGACTATTCCTCCCGATTTTCCAATAGTTATTCCCGCTTCTCTGGCAAGCCAGGTTTCAGGCTTTACGCCGGTTGCCAGAAGAACAAGATCTGCATGGAGTTTTCCGTCCTTTATAAATAAGGTTCTTTGTTTCCAGAAGCTTTCAGGCAAAACTACAGGTTCTTCTGTGATAACTTCCACACCAAGAGCTTCAAGGTGTGCCCTGACAATCGCAGACATATCGGAATCAAACTGCCTGGAAAGCAGGTTTTTGCTTCGGGTTATGAGTATTGTCTTGATCCCCCTCTTTATCAGGGCTGAAGCACATTCGATTCCTATAGTGCCTCCACCTATGACACAGACTGTCCGGGCAGTTTCAAGTGCTTTTCCAAAGAGTATACCGTCAGCAAGGTTTCTGAGCGTAAAGATTCCGTAAGGTAAAATATTTGCCCTGCTTTTGCGGAATATAAAGGGAAGGCTCCCTGTAGCAATTACCAGCTTATCAAAAGGATATGTACTTTCTCCTGTAACAACAACCTGCCCGGTCAGATCTATTGACCTGACTTTCTCGTTCAGCTTTACGTCGATTTTGTTTTCCCTGAAAAAACCTGGAGGCTTTACAATTAGTTTTTCAAAACTTTCAATTTCTTTTCCCAGGACGAAAGGAATTCCGCAGTGACTGTAAGCTGTGTGAGAGTCCCATGAAAGTACGGTTATATTGAAATCACTCTGCCTTCGAATTTTGGTGGCAGCTGCCATCCCACAGGCTCCCCCTCCTATAATTACTACTTTTGTAAGCTCTTTCTCTGTCCTGGTATTTGCGGAAACATTTTCAGAGGTTTTTTCCTGAATTTCGTCTGCTGTTCGAGGACTTTCACCTTCAGTATCTTTCGCACCAGAATAGCTTCCCATGCTTTTCATAATAGTGCTTCGCACCTATTATAAGTTTTTAAATGCAAAAGATAAATGCAAAAGAGCCTTCCGAAACTCTTTAAAAAAGGATTTCTTATAAACGCTTTCCTTTGAAGATGTACTTCTTTTTCTTAAAATATCCAGTTTAAATAATTTCCAGAAAATAATAAGAGAATAATTGATTTTAAGGGGGGGGGGTCTGAACGAGCGAGTTGGGAGTGGGGGGGTTAGTATATAAAACAGTGTATTTGTCTCGCTCGTTCAAATTTTTAGACGTCTTTTGTTTTATAAATACTTTTCTAAATTTTTCCAATCCGGCAATTTTTAGAATCTTAAGAATCTTTCCAGAAAACTACTATACTTAAATTTATCAATAACAAATTAAAAAATTCAGGTTTAGCTAACTTCCTAAATAACCACAAAGTTCTTAAAGCCTGCGGGCATTAAACATATGAATTTAGGACATGTGACTTACAGGAGTCCTGTTTTGCCGAAGTTGCTTTAAGGCGGGCGGGAGCTGTTATGTCCGGTCATATCATATATTAACCATTTCATCCATTCATCACTACTGGATTCGTAAAGAATTTCACGTAACTAAACCTATACAAACTTAATAGAAATTTCAGATTATACATATTACCAATTCAGGGCAATTCCTCAGGTCCAAAAATAAACCTTATGCATTAATCACCCATGAAGTGAAAGTCAAAAAGTGCTTTCAATAAACCTGATGCATTCACTACTTTGCCACTTATCGTTTAAGGATACTTGTTTAAGATAAAAAAGGCGTCAGGGACACTCACGCCTCAGTTTTATCCCATCTATGGGAATATCTCTGGAAGTTTTCAGACATCAGGCGATTGAATCATAACACGTAATTTGACTTACGGCTCTGAGAATTATTTCAGAACCCTCATAAGCTTATGTTAGGGCTAAGGCCTTCGGGCAGGTACAGAATCTCTGTAGGTATTGCAGTGTCTGTTCATTCTGGTCGAAAGTAAGAACAGCTCTATCTGTGAGAGCTTTAAAACCAGACTGTCATTAATCTGGTGATTTACCTTACAGGTAAGAACTTTCATCAAGAAACAGGTCAGGAAGTATTCCATCTGTTAATTCTCCTGGCATAAGCGCAACAGGCAGTTGCAGATGTTCCGGAATCCCTTTTTCCGGTTCATATCCGCCTTTAGTTCTGAATCTGCCTTTTCAAGGGTGTATTATCCCTGACCTGGTTTTAATCTGATTTTGCTATTACTTTTGTATCTCTGGTTCCTATGGTTTCCGGAACGTTTCCAGGGATATAGGATGTCCTGTGCTGCCAAAAAGTGCTATGGGCCTGAAGTCGGAAAAAAATTGTACACCGTGTATGAAAGGCTATTTCCTGTCAATTAGCCAGAAAAATCACTTAAGAAAAAAATCTTTCATAATACATATATCATGATAAATCATTATAATAGTTCTGGGAGAATTTACATGCAAAATACGGATACCACAAAATACATTATTCACTCTAAAATCACTGCTGATGGGGTTATTGAGCGCCCTGATATCGTAGGCGCAATTTTTGGTCAGACTGAAGGACTGCTCGGAGCTGATCTTGATCTGCGCGATCTTCAGAAAACCGGAAGGATCGGAAGGATTGAGGTAATGGTCACCGCAAAAGGCGGAAAGACCAAAGGAAATATTTTCGTTCCTTCGAGCCTTGACAAGGTAGAGACATCAATTCTTGCAGCATCTCTGGAAACCATTGATAGGGTAGGTCCATGCAGTGCCAAAATCGAGGTTTTCCAGGTGGAAGACGTAAGGGCCGTAAAACGTAAAAAGATCATTGAAAGGGCAAAACTCATCTTTACGAAAATGTTCGATGAAACTGTGCCCGAATCTCAGGAACTTGCCGATGAGGTCAGACAGTCCGTCAGGGTTGATGAGCTGACTTATTATGGCAAATCGAGAATACCCTGTGGACCTAATGTGCTTAACTCAGATGCTATCATTATTCTCGAAGGCAGGGCTGATATCCTGAACCTTCTCCGCTATGGGATAAAAAATACCATCTGCGTAGGTGGAACTAACATTCCGCCTGAGGTTGCTGAACTTACTAAAAAGAAAACAGTAACTGCTTTCACGGACGGAGACCGGGGCGGAGAACTCATTATACGCGAACTTCTGCAGGTGGCAGATATCGACTATGTTGCACGTGCTCCAGATGGCAAATGTGTAGAAGACCTGGTTCAGAAAGAAATTATTAGAGCCCTTCGTCGCAAGGTTCCAGTGGAACAGATTATTGAGAAATACGGAATTCAGGAAAAAGAAAGTGAAGACAGCGCATGCAGGCTGGAACGTGTTTCCAAAAGAAAAATAAGGACACCGGAAATCGCTCCTAGGATTGCTGAAAAGAAATTGCACAAACGTGTGAAAGTCCACAGGGTATCTCCGAAGTCAGAAATTCATGAAGGGGAGTTCCCTGAAGAAATGGAAGAAAAGGTCCCTGAAACACCTCAGGAAAAGATTTTCGAAAAGGTTTCGGAAAGAATTCCCGAAAGATCTGCTGAAAAAGCTCCTGCTGCGGCAGAAAAAGTTGAGGCAAGACCGGCTGTTGCAAAACCTGCAGTTATGGCAAGGGCAGTTCCTGCTACCCGAGTTCCCCGGGGAAAGCCTGCTGCTGAGAAAGTCCCGACTGTGAAGGTACCTGGTGGAGAGGCAGTAAGGGTTTCTCCGGCTCCTTCCAGACCAGTGGTTCCGGTTCCAGTCTCTCCGGAAGCTGTGAGATTCAGGCCGCATGTTGACGCCCTTAAAGGGACATTGACAGCAAGGATTCTGGACTCCGAAGACAAGGTAATAGAGGAAATTGCGGTCAGAGATCTTGCAAGCAGATTAAAGAACTATAGAGATAATGTGAAAAGTGTAGTTTTTGATGGCGTAATCACACAGAGGCTTGTTGATATCGCTTCGAGCAATGCGATCAAGAATCTTATAGGCGTAAAAATAGGAAATCTAGCTAAAGTTCCTGCAGATATGGAAGTTTTGACCTCCAGCATGCTTTAAGGAGGTTTTTCACTTCTTTTTTCTCTATTTTTTTCATTTTTTCTATCTTTTTGTTTCTTTCGGAATATTATTTGTTATCGAGCTTTCTTCAAGCAGTAATTTTTTCCTGATTAAACAATTATCTCATTTTTTTTATTTTATGTGCAACATTTATGTATGTCCGAGGTGAAATCACCACGATTTGGTATGATTTCACACTATGGAACTAAAGTTCACACTCATATCTGTAATCTTTCATTATTTTTCATATACAATATATAGAAAAATTTATTTACTAAAAATAGGAAGCATCATTCCTCGGGTAATTCTTTTATTCGGTTCCAGATAATATTTAATTGATCTTGTAAAATTGTAGGTCTGTTCGCTATGCACAAGGAAGAACTAATACAACTGCACACATATATGGCTCAAATGAAGAGGTACTTTGAGAGGCACGGTGTAACGCACGAGTTCGACGACTACAAGGCTTTATCGATAAGCCCTGTCCACATCCACAGGAGCAAGGCGGATCACAAGCGCGCAATTTTTATTTTAGGAGGCGAGCTTGCCACTCTCATGTCGCGGGATGACCCTATCTTTGAGGAAGCATCTGCTCATATGAGAGATTCCATGAATTCCGTCATTAAGCTCATCGGTAATAACTGATAGGGCCCCTAATTGTAGTGAAGAATTCGTTGTCCGAAAATACGGGTTCGAGATATTTTTGTTTTGAGACCAAAAGACGGTATGGGTGCAGATGCATTTTCATTACCATACCGTCTTCTCCATCGGAATAATACTTTTTTTCAGTCCAGCATGGTGTGAATCCTATAGATCTGTATAATTTTTGTGCATCAGTATTACTGGTTCTTACTTCAAGTCTTGCGTATTTAAGCCCATTTGCGACAAAGATTTCGCATATGGCATGGATCAGCCCTGTACCTATTCCTCTTCCCCGGTATTCTTTTTTAACGCCGACAGAAAATATATGTCCTTCGTTTTCTGCTGAACGGTAACCTACCACATACCCCACGACTTTTCCATCCTGTTCTGCAACCAGAAAGCCGTCCCCAACCATTTCGTAAAAATTCATATACACCAGGGAGTTATGCTCCGAGAAAGCCTCTTCTTCAATTTCGACTATTTCCTGGAAATCCTCAGGTGTGAACCGTCTTATCATAATACCATTATATATTTCTACCATTTTATTACTTCTTCGAGGGGAAAACTGTTCTCTTGCGAGAGACCTGTATTAAAGTTTTTTGACGTGCCTTACGTCTACTGCAACACCTCTGTCTGACTCTTTCATTTCTCTTCCGCTCATCGCAGCCCTTCCCACACAGAGTGCTTTTTTTCCAAGCACTATTACCTCATCATTCGGCCTTATTCCGGGGTCTGCCTCAAGAACCCCGGGAGCAAGAATGGAACCTCGCGGGACAAAGTCGTCAATCCTTACAACATACTTTTCACTTTTCAGTACCAGTTCCGCTCCTTCAGGAGAGAGGGCAAGCATCCCGTACTGCGGAATTAAAGTTGCAAGCTGCTTTTTTCCGGCATAGAGCTGGTACTTCGGGAAACGACCTTTTACCACAGGGTTTCCGGCTTCTTCAGAAAATAGATACTCTGCTCCCCCTCCGAACTGATAGCCTGCAACCGCTTTTACGAAATTCTTTTTCTCTTCTTCTGCATTCTGGCTTTTTCTGCTGAAATTTTCGGATGTGCAGATTGATTCAACAGTATTTTTCAGGTTCGAAAGAGATTCGTAGGAAGTGAGGCTTTCCCCGGCAGTATAAACTATTTCAAGTCCCAGTTTTTCAGCTACCCTTTCACATATTTCTCTGTATGCTCCTTCCACATGGGCAACTATCGCTTTATAGCTGTGTTTTGAGAGATAATTTTCAAGGCAGCTGGAAACCCAGGATTTTTCTTCTTCATCCCAGTGCCCGGTAACTGCAGTATCGTAATGGGCTGCCGGATAGGTCAGCTCTAATTCTCTGGGCACGATTCCCAGGGGCGATGTTATGATTACTTCATGGATAAACTTCCGGTATTTGCCAAGAGTAAGGATGAATTTCTGATGGGACTGGGATGTTGAGTAGGGTTTTCTGGCTGCGCAGGGAAGGAGCAGAAGGATATCAAGATCAGGAGGTGTATATCTTTCCTGTATGCGGCGTGCAAATCTCACCACTTCGATCCTTGAAAGGGCTTCAGAAGTATCTGCAAGGAGCTGGTTTTGCCGGAAAGCAGGAACCCTTTCTTCAAGGTAATAATATTCGAAGTCCCCAAGGCGCAGCAGGGCTGTAAGCCAGGGCTTTACCCTGCACTGCCCTTCCACATACTCGCGCAGGTTTCCTGCCCGGATCTTTTCCCTTACAAGGGCAAGTTCGGAATCGAGAGCATCCCTGTTGTGGGCTGCAAGAAGCTTTGCCCTTTCAGCTTTCGGAAGAGCCCTGAGCTCTGCGGGCGTGGTTGAAGCACATACCCGGCACCTGCAGGGGAACTCTACAAGGGAATCAAGATAAAAACTACCGGCAGCAGTAAGGTAAACATCAGAATATGCTGCAATTTCTGCCTTTATATCATCCATTACATCGATTCCCATGTAGGCAAGCATCGCTGCATTTTCAGGAAGAGCCAGGTTTGGCGCGTACAGGGCAGTATCCGGAGGGATGCGGCTTTTAAGCTCTATTAAAACCTCCAGAAACCTGCGGGCGTTATTTTCCAGTGTCCCTGCTCCTTCTATTATGTAAAGGTCGCTCTTCTTAACCTCTCCGCCTATCCGTAAAAGAGAGCCAGTGGGACCATCATTTTCGGCGCTTTCATCACCGAGAGAAGTAAATTTTTCTGTTTTTCCGAGCGAGTCGGCTGGAACAGCAGGCGGATAAGCCTGATGGGGAAGAATTATGAGAGTTCCTTTTCCTGTTTTTTCGCGTATTTTTTCTATACGTGCTTGAAGTTCTTCCAGGTTAGCAGTCCAGAGGCTGCCAGCATCAATCACAGGTCCCGGGTTTTCAAAGTTTCCGAGTGCTGCCGTATGCAGGGCACAGGGTGTGCGGAGTTCGGGAGAGAGCAGGAGTTTTCCTATACGTGCTGCTCCATCTCTATTTTCTATTTCAAAGTACTGTGTCATGTTTGTCCTCTTATGTCTATCAGGATGTAAAGGTTTGCCCTGCATTTTTTTCTGAAAAAGTTCCTTTTTTCTTCTCTTCTTTATTTTCTCTTCGCCTGATCTGGAAAAGCTGTAAGCATTTTCTGGATTTCAAATGTATCTCTGGAGGAAGGAGGATGGTATATTCTTATATATTATTAATATTGATTATCTGCTGCAAATTATCTCTCATTTCTGTCCCAACGGTGACAGGTTTTCTATTTTTCACATTTGAATTCCACATTTGAGGTCTATAATGGATATAACTGCAGAGCTTCGAAAAATCGTTGGCGGACGGCTCTCGGTCTCGCCTTCTGAACTTTATTGTTATTCTTCTGACGCGTCCCAGGTCAAAGGGATGCCTGATTATGTGGTGCGTCCCAAAAGCACCGACGAGGTCAGCCGCATTGTCAGGCTTGCCTATGAAAATGAGATCCCTGTAACCGCAAGGGGAGCAGGCACAGGCCTTGCCGGTGGAGCTGTCCCTGTTAGTGGAGGCATTGTGCTGGACATGTCGGGAATGAATCGCATTCTTGAAATCGATATTGACAACATCCAGGTAGTCGTGGAACCCGGAATAATCCAGGACGCCCTTAATGAAGCTTTAAAGCAATACGGCTTTTTCTTTCCCCCTAACCCGGGAAGTTCTGCGATGTGTACCATCGGAGGCATGATTGCTTATAACGCAAGCGGAATGCGCTGTGTTAAGTACGGCACAACCAGAAATTACGTCCGCGACCTGGAAGTGGTGCTTGCGGATGGGACTGTTATCCACACAGGCTCAAAAATGCTGAAATCAGCTGCAGGCTATGATCTGACCCAGCTTATTATAGGCTCTGAAGGCACGCTGGGAATTGTCACAAAAGCCAGCCTGAAAATAGCCCCTCTCCCGAAGACCAGAAAACTTGTAATCGCTTCCTTCAGAAGTGCTGAGGTTGCAGGGCAGGCAGTTGTAAAGACCTTTTCAAATGGGGTTATCCCTTCAGCCTGTGAGATCCTTGACCGGGTTTCCCTGCAGGTGCTTAAACGCTATGATCCTAAACTTGTGCTGCCTTCTGAGGGCGATGTTATTCTTTTCGAGGTCGATGGCACGGAAAACTCTGCGCATGAAGCTGCAGAGCAGATAATAGAGGTCTGTTCTCCCCTTGCCCTCTCCATAAAGCTTGCGGAAAGCGAAAAGGAAATGGCAGACATCTGGGCAGCCAGAAAGCTTGTCGGGGCTGCGGTTTCCCGCCTTGACCCTACGAAAACCAGGATTTATGTCGGAGAAGACGTTGGGGTTCCCATAAAGAAGATTCCGGAGCTGCTCAGAAAGGCGCAGGAGATTTCTGAAAAATTTAACCTGCCTGCCATGAAATACGGGCATATTGGAGATGGAAACCTGCACCTTGCCCTTTTTATTGACGTCCTGAACAATGACGAGTGGGACCGCCTTAACCGGGCTGCCGACCTTGTTCACAGGACTGCAATAGAGCTTGGGGGCACGGTCAGTTCCGAGCACGGCGTGGGTGCAGCCAGGGCTGAATACATGCAAGCCCAGTGGGGTCCTGCTCTTGAAGTAATGCGTGCAATCAAGAAAGCCCTTGACCCGAAGGGAATCCTGAACCCGGGCAAACTGGGGCTGTAAAATTATGAAAAACGAAGTAAAAAAGAACGAAGTAAAAAAAGAAACTGTGAGGGCAGAGAAAGTGAATGGAAATGAAATCGGCGAGAAAAACAGCAAAGAGCTGCCCTTTGAAGTTGACCGCCGTTCTGTTTATAAATGTGTGCAGTGCGGAACCTGCCGCTCAGTCTGTCCGGTCTTTGAAGTGGTCGGCTGGGAATCTGCCAATACGCGCGGAAGAATGCTTATCATTAAAAGCCTGCTTGAAGGAAGGCCGCCTTCCGAAGATGTCCTCCCAAGCCTGGCTTCCTGCACGACCTGCGGAATCTGTGCTGCCAAATGCCCCGCCGGCGCAAACCCTCCTGAAGTTGTGGAGGCTGCCCGTGCTCAGCTGGTAAAATGCGGTGTAACAACCGAAGCCCAGGAAAAGCTGAAAACTGCAGTTACGACAAGCGGCAACTCCTTTGGGGAAACAAAAAGCCGTCTTCACTGGCTTTCTGATACAGAACGTTCAAAGCTCCCGGAGAAATCCGATTATGTCTACTTTGTAGGCTGTTTTGACTCCTACCGCTATCCGGAATTTGCAAAAAAGACCTTTGAGGTTTTGCAGCATTTCGGAGTCACCCTCCTGTCGGACGAGCAGTGCTGTGCTTCTCCTCTCCTCCGTACTGGTTTCAGGGAAGATGCAGAAAAGATTATGGAACATAACCTTGAGCGGATTCGGAAAGTGGGAGCTCACACTATCATCACAGGCTGTGCCGGCTGTTACACAACCCTCAAAAACAACTATCCCGACGAGTTCAGGGTTATCAGTCTCCCAGAATTCCTTGCCGAGCACCTGGAAGAGCTAAACCTGAAACGCCTTGACCTGACAGTCACCTATCATGACCCCTGCCACCTGGGCAGGCACAACAGGATCTACGACGCACCCAGAAAAGTCATCCAGGCTATATGCACCCTCAAGGAAATGAAAAACATCAAAGAAAATTCCCGCTGCTGCGGCGGTGGAGGAGGGGTAAGGATCGGATATCCTGACATCTCTCTTGAACTTGCCAGAAACAGGCTCGAAGATGTTCCTGAAGCTGTGGACTATATCGTCACCTCCTGCCCCCTCTGTGTGAGGAACCTTAGAGATGCAGGCGGAGATATCGAGATAATCGATATTGTAGAACTCGTGGCAATGGCAATGGAATAAGTTCAGGTATTTCTGAATTAGCTGTTTGTTTTTCAGATGACCTTTACTATGGGCCGGTTTTTTCCGGCTCAAATCTTTTTTCTATCTTTTTGAATCAATTTTATCTTTTCAGGTTAGGCAATAGTAATTCTCTGCTTTCTACTAACAGTATATTTTTTATCTCTGGAAAACGACTCTTGTCTACTGAATTTTACTGCCAGATATAAGCTTTAGAAATAGTTTGGGAAGATAAGACGATGAGCTGCAAACCGATAACGTTTCGTAATGTCCCGCCTGATACGTTCAAATGTATGAAGAAAAAGCTTCAGGAGGCAGGAATTACTGTCCCTTCAGGGAACAGAGGAGAACTTTCGGGATCCGGGATTGTGGCAGATTTTGAATGGGATGGGCAGTCCAATCTGACGATCACAATCACGGAAAAACCGTTTATTGTCAGCTGTGAAGTTGCAGCCATGAAAATAAAACAATTCGTAAGACAGTGCCACGGTTCATAAAAGAAATATAGGAACCTGATATGAATATGGGCGAGAGAAAAATTGACACTGAAGGCTGCCAGGGCATCAAATTTAGAAATGTAACTCCAGAAGTTTTTTCCTGCATGAAGAAAAAACTCCGCGCCTACGGGATCGAAACTTCATCGGGAAATTACGGAAAGCTTGAAGGAAACGGCATAGTTGCCCATTTTAGCTGGGACGGGGAAGCAAACCTGCTAATTGAGGTCAAGGAGAGGCCTCTGACTACTTACTGCGGGCAGGTAAGCGGAAAATTGAGAGCTTTCATGAGAGAGTGTCAGGGATTCTGAGTAAATAAAGGAAAACATGTAAACAAAGGAAAGTGTACTTTTCTGTCATTATTCAGTTAGGGGCAAAATTTGCGTTTTCTATATCTCTTCAAAAAACAAAAAATTTTTATACACTTGTGATCTATCTGTTTTAATTATTTTATGTTGTATTGGAGGTAATGTTTCATTGAGGTTGTTATGACCCCGATATTTTACTCAAATGATGTTATCTCTTTGTGATTTTAGCCGAAATATAATTCTTTCAATAATTATAGGAGGAAAAAATATGGGATGTAGCCCTGTAACGTTTCATAACGTCACACCAAATGTATTCAATTGCATGAAAAATAAACTTGAAGCTGCTGGCCTTCACGTGCCTTCAGGAAATAAAGGAGAGATCTCAGGCCATGGAGTTGTAGCCGATTTTGACTGGGATGGTGCGTCAAATCTCACCATTACGGTTAAGGACAAGCCTTTTTTCATCAGCTGCGGCACTGCAACAGGAAAGATCCAGGACTTTGTGCACCAGTGTGGAGCTTGATAGAAAGAGTTAGGAAAAGTTTGCAGCTGATTTTATCATCAGTAAAATTACAGAGTTATACAGAAGCATTTTTATCTTTTAATTTTTTTCTCAGGTTTTTATTCAAATTCGGGATATCGAATTCTTTTCGCATCCCGGACAGCGTTATAATAAAGCTTATTCTTTTCTCCTTATCAGGCACTTATGGGCGTTTCCCACAAGATCGAGCCTTCCTGCCTTTTCCAGAGCCTCATATACAAGCTCATAGTTTGCCGGATTCCTGTAATGCATAAGGGCTCTTTGCATTGCTTTTTCTTTTTTATCCCTTGCAACATACACTTTTTTGCCCGTAAAAGGGTCAAGTCCTGTGTAATACATGCAGGTTGACACTGTCATTGGAGTTGGAGTGAAGTCCTGAACCTGCTCGGTATAACCTCCATGGTCCCGGACATACTCTGCCATCTCAATCATATCTTTAAGAGTGCAGCCCGGGTGGCCCGACATCAGGTAGTTTACAATATACTGCTCCTTGCCGCATTTTTTGTTAAAGAAAGCAAACCTGCCTGCAAATTTCTCATAAACTTCCCTTCCGGGCTTGGACATTACATCGGTTACCCGCCTTGAGAAATGTTCAGGGGCAATCCGAAGCTGCCCGCTGATATGATGGGCGCAGAGTTCTTTCAAGTATTCTTCATCTTCAAGGGCAAGGTCATAGCGCACGCCATATCCTGTAAAGACCTGCCTGATCCCTGGAAGCTCACGCAGGCTCTTCATCAATTCAAGTAATTTTTTGTGGCTTGTATCAAGCGCGGGGCAGATGCGCGGGTAGAGACAGGCTTTATCCAGGCAGGCTCCCTTCTTTTCCCAGGACCTGCACCCCATGCCGTACATATTGGCAGTGGGACCTCCGACTCCGTTGATTATGCCCTTAAAATCGGGTTTTTCCGTAAGCTTCTTTGCCTCCCGCAGGACGGACTCAATGCTGCGGCTCGCAATCATGCGCCCCTGGTGCTGGGTGATGGCACAAAAAGAACAGCCTCCGAAACAACCCCTGTGCGTCGTCAGGGAGAATTTCACCATCTCAAGGGCAGGCACGGGCTCGGTATATGAAGGATGGGCTTCACCTGTATATGGCAGTTCATACACGCGATCAAGTTCCGCTTCTGTAAGAGGCCTCATTGGCCTGTTCTGTACAATAACGGTTTTCGGGTGAGGCTGGATGACACCTTTTCCGGTAATCGGGTTTTGTTCCAGGAAGTATGTGCGGAAAGCCTTTGCAAAGGCCGCTTTATCCTGAGAAACTTCAGAAAATGAAGGGATTTCGATATATTCCTTGAAAAATTCGGCTGTTTCCGGGGCTGTATCCTGAACCGCATCCTTAGCCTTATTTCCGGATCCGCTCTCTTCTAATTCTTTTTCCTCTTTTTGTTCTTGTTTGCCCTGTTTCTGCCTATCCTGTTCTTCGGCTCTCCCTTTGCTTTTTTCTTTAAGCTCTTTCCAGGCTTTAACTTCCATCTTCCAGACTGTTCCCGGGATGTCTCTGATTTCCTTTATATCCTTTCCAGCCTGAAGGCGCTTTGCAATTTCCACAATCTGGAGTTCACCCATACCGTAAACAATGAGGTCAGCAGGGGCATCAGCCAGAATTGACTGCCTGACCTTATCTGAAAGATAATCATAATGGGCGAAGCGCCGTAAGGAAGCCTCTATTCCTCCGAGCACTATAGGCACATCAGGAAAAGCTTCTTTTATCCTGTTTGAATAGATGATCGCCGCGCGATTAGGGCGAAGTCCAGTTTTGCCTGCCGGGGAGTATGCATCCTTATCCCGGGGCTTAAGTCCGGGGGTCAGGTTACTTACCATGGAGTCCGTATTTCCTGCGCTTACGGAAAAGAAGAGTCTGGGTTTTCCCAGTTTTTTGAAATCTTCAGGATTTTCCCAGCGCGGCTGGGCAATTACTCCCACTCTGAAGCCGGCTTCTTCAAGGACCCTTCCTATTATTGCAGTCCCGAAACTGGAGTGGTCCACATAGGCATCTCCGGTGACAAGGATAATGTCAAGCTCCTTCCAGCCGCGGGCTTTTACTTCTTCAGGGCTCATCGGAAGGAATTTTGACAGAGGGAGAGAGGAGGAAAATCTTTTTTTCTGCTTTTTTTCTTTTTTTACAGTCTTAACCTCAGATCTCGATTCTGCTTTTTTTCCTTTTCCGGCGGAGGCTTTCGAAGATTCCGCTTTTTCAGGCTTTCTTGCGGAATTTGTTCTTGATTTTTCTTCCGTTCCTGTTTCTACCTTTTTCGGAACGAAAGAGCTGGCTCTCTTGCCAGTGATTTCTTCAGCCTGTTTTCTATCCGCCCCTTTTTTCAGCTTCACATCCTTTTCCCTATCTGATTTTTTTCTGCTGAATTTCCTGTTTTCTTCAGGAAATATTGAATTCGTGTCTTTTGATGCTGTATCTTTTGCCATATTCTTTTTCCGGGCTCTTTGCCTTCTCCTTGGTTAAGCAGTCGGTTTTGTTTTCAGGTTAGAGTTCCCTCATGCCTTTAGATATTCTTATTCTCCCATCATCATTTTCAGCATCGTGTACGAAGCCATAATCTGTTTGTTTCCGTCCCTGTCTGTAGGGGCTCCGTGACCGGAGTACAGGGTTTTTACATCGAGTTTTGTTAGCTTTTCTACAGATCCAATCATCTTGTCTGGTTCTGAGCCCTCAAAGTCCATTCTCCCAAATCCTCCTCCTGGAAATACGGTATCCCCTGAAAAGAGACTCTTTGAGACAGGCTCGTAGAGGCAGATGCTTCCTCTTGAGTGGCCCGGGGTGTGAATAACTTCAAGGTATTCACCGTCTCCAACGTCAATTTTATCTCCCTCTTCATATGTAATTGTGGGTCTGACAGCAGGTGCTCTGTCTCCAAAAAGGACGGAGACGCTAAGATATTCGTCGTTTACACCTTCAAGATCAGCTTTGTGTATTCCAACCGCTGCCCCGCTCTTTTCTGCAATTGCTGCTGCTGCTGCTGTATGGTCATAATGGCAGTGAGTCAGGATGATGAGTTTCAGGTCTGTAAGTTTGATGTATTTCTCTATTTGTTTAATGATGAGATCACTGTTCATTCCCGCGTCTATGAGTACTTTTCCGTTTACAAGATAAACGCTGGAATCGTAAGCTGTGGGGCAAATGTACCGGACTTCCATGTTTCTTCCTCTTCTGCTCCTTTTTCTTTTTTTCCTTGCTTTTTCCGCTTCTTCTCTGTTTTCTGTTTCCCTCTTTTTCCTGAAGTATTTTAAAACTTTATATCCTGAAAACCCTGCGCGCATTTTCGGTTGCAAATTTAGCAACTTCTGCAGGTTCCATTTCCTTAAGTTTGGCTACTACAGGAATTGAATCAACGATAAAAGCGGGCTCGTTTCTGCCTCTGCGCGGGGAAAGGAAAGGACTGTCGGTTTCCAGAAGCAGGTTTTCGAGGGGCACTTCTGCTGCAAGAGTCTGGTGATGTTCGGAAAAACAGACAAGTGTTGCCAGGGAAATAAAGTATCCTGAATCAACAATTTCCTGCATCGTCTCAATAGAACCGCTGTAGCAGTGATAAATTACGGTATCCACGTCTCTGACAAGTTTCAGAACTTCAGCTTCAGCAAGCCTGGCGTGCACCACAAGAGGTTTATTTAGTTCTTTTGCAAGCTCTATTACCTTTTTAAAAGATGCTGTTTGCCTCTCACGTTCTTCATTCGTTTTACAGTCCTGAAAATCGAGGCCGGCTTCTCCTATGCCAACTGCTTTTTCTGCATTGGCTTCTATCTGGGCAATGATAGCATCCACATCTTTGTCATTGCCTTCCCTGCCTATGTCAGGGCTCAGACCCAGAGAGGCATGGATATCCTCATTCTTTTCCGCAAGTTCAAGACTCATGCGGTTGCCTTTGAGTGAAATTCCGGAGTTGACCATTCCGACAACTCCTGCCTTCCGGGCGCGGAGGATAGCCTCCTCCCGGTCAGGGTTGAATTTTGGAAAATCTAGGTGACAGTGAGAATCAATAATTGGATAAGGCATGGGTTTGTATTCCATTTCATTTTATTTTACTTTATCATCTTGAGGAATACAAACCCGAAAAATGAAGAGGCATCTGCCTTATCTGAATTTCACTTTTGAGTTGATTTTAGATTTTTTCTTTCTTATACAGCAGGTTCATAGCATTTACAAGAGCTTCCACGGAAGCCATAACTATGTCCGGGTTTGCAGACCGTGCAGTCACAATTCTTCCTTTCTCGTTTTCGAGACCTATGTACACATCGGCAAGAGCGTCTGCCCCACCAGTGATAGCATCGATCCTGAATTCCTGAAGTTTGAAATGGTTGCTCTCGCCAAGGATGTCCCTTACTGCATGGAGGGCGGCATCCACTGGTCCGACTCCGGTTCTTGCTGCAATAATTTCTTTTCCTTCAATATCTGCTTTCACCACAGCCGTAGGTGTGATGATGTTTCCTGTCATGACGGATACTTCTTTGAGTTTAATCAGCTCTTCATCAGAGCTTGCTTTTCCGAGCACTGCAGAGGCGACTGCATAGAGGTCGGCATCTGTTATCTGTTTGCCTTTGTTTGCGATTTCTTTGATCCTGAGCACAATCTCATCGAGCTGCTTATCACTGGTTTTTATGCCAGCAGACTCAAGGGACTGTTTGACCGCATGTTTGCCGGTGTGCTTTCCAAGGACAATGCGCCTTCTGTGCCCGACCATTTCTGGGGTCATAATACCGGGTTCGAAGGTATCGGATTTTTCAAGCACTCCCTGACTGTGGATTCCTGACTCGTGCGAGAAGGCATTTTGCCCTACCACAGGCGTGTTTGGCGGGAGCCTGATTCCTGTATAATTTTCGACCATTTTCGAGGTTTCTACAAGGTATTCTGTTCGGATATTGGTTTTCGCACCGTAAATTGATGTAAGGCTCATAACTGTCTGGGCAAGGTCAGCATTTCCTGCCCTTTCTCCTATGCCGTTTATAGTTACCTGTACCTGAGATGCTCCGGCCTCAACAGCCATAAGGCTGTTTGCAACTGCAAGCCCGAAGTCATTGTGGCAGTGTACGTCTATCGGTATCGTTATTTCAGCTGCAATGTCTTTTATCTGTCTGTACATTGCAGACGGAACCATGACGCCGACAGTATCCGGCACGTTAATGATGTCGCAGCCTGCCTCCTGGACAGCCTTGAAAACCTCTATGAGATATGCGGGGTCAGTTCTGGTGGCATCCATTGCGGAAAACATGCACTTAAGCCCGTGGTCTTTGATGTACTGGACAGCTTCTACAGCCATTTGAATGACTTCTTCCTGGCTCTTTTTGATGGTATAGATCCGCTGTACATCCGAGGTTGGGACGAAGGTGTGCACAAGGCCAACATCACTTTCAAAACAGGCATCGATATCTTTTTTCAGCACACGAGCAAGTCCGCAGACTGTGGTGTCAAGTCCGGCATTAGAAATCGATTTTACGGATTCTTTATCTCCTTCTGAAGAGATGGGAAATCCGGCTTCTATTATGTCTACCCCGAGTTTGTCAAGTTGATGAGCAATTTCCAGCTTCTGGGTAGAAGTCAGGGATACTCCCGGGGTTTGTTCTCCATCACGCAGTGTTGTGTCAAAAACAGTTACTTTTTTATTCTGCATGGGTTCGATGTAAAAATCGATCCCTTCTTTCAGTGTGTACATTCATAGTAATCACCTACATGGATGTACACTTCTGGTATATAAACTTCATGTATATTTTTAAAAGTTAATCTGAACTTTTACTTTTCTGAATTTTTGATGGAAAATTATTTATAGTAGATGTGCCATTTTAGGGTTGCTTCTCGGGCGTCACAAGACATCCCGAAGGTGAAAAACGGTGTTCGAAAAACGGAACAGGTACTTAAAAACGAAATCTTAAAAACGGAACAAATAGTGCCTGAGCGATTTATTTTTCGTAATGATCGCTAATAAAAACGGACGAAGGTAAGGATTCAAAAGGCAAACTCCTTTGAAATCTTTTAACCATTCATCTTCCATCTTTCAAATTTGTTTACCCTTCTTTGAAGGGAAACGCTTATATATGAGAAATGCATTGTAATTCTCCTCCCACGGCATGAATTTGCTGAGGGGGAAGACACAAAGCTTTATATACAAGAAATGTCTTGTATGTATCCCTCACACAGGTCAAATGTG
>NZ_DAOOUJ010000031.1:0-37044 GCF_035390745.1 Methanosarcina sp.
CAAATCCGTACTCTCGAAAAACTGCGGGATACGCTGCTGCCTAAACTGATGAGCGGGGAAGTGAGGGTTGAGTGTGAGGATATGGGATAATGATTGAATATATTTTCAAGCTTTTTTTAACATTAAATTCATTATTACTTTCTTTGATGGTTTTTCTCATTAAAGAAGAGATTACCATAAACCCATTGCATCCTTACCTTTCAAGTTTGCCAGCCATAATTTCTTACTTATTATATTTTGGAATTGTCTTTATACTTACATTGATAAGCATTCGTCTTACTAACTTCTTAGACACAGATACAATAGATAAATTGTCAATATCTGTCATTGAACCTGCCAATGATGCATTCTTACCAAGTTATTTAGGCTATTTTTTTGTCGCTTTGAGTGCACCAAACATTGAGGTATTTCTTTATGTTTTTGTAATAATCTGTATTTTTATTTACCACTCCAGAATTTCGTATTTCAATCCTATCTTTTTCCTGATTGGATTCAATTTTTACTATATAACAAATAATAAGAATACTAAAGTGTTAATAATAACACGAAAACAACTTAAAGAGCCAAAAAATGTGGAATTTAAGAATTTAAAGCGTATCAATAATTATACATTTATGGATATGGAAAGGCAAGTATTATGAACCATTTATTAGCGAAAATAACAGGTCGAAATGGTGCAATACTGAAAGTCATGTCTGATGAAAATGATTTATTTGATTTACCTGACTTATCAGATACCCTAACATACACACCATCTTATAAGCTGGAAGATTATGAATGGTATAAATTGGATAATTTTTTGAGCCATGGTTATGAAAATGACCTGATAGGAACAACATTTGATAGCACGGTTTATAACCAAATTACGAGACAACAATACTCTAAAATTGATTATTTATGCAGTAAACAAGGCGATTTTTTTCTTTTTCAGAAAATGTCTTCAACTCGCTTATTGAATAAAAAGTGGTTTGAGATTTCAGGCGCACCAAGACTTGAAATAAATAAACCAATCATTATTCTCAATAGTTATGTCGATGCAGTTTATAGTATAAACGATGATATTCTTTATTTTAAGAATATTGCCACAATCAAATCAATGTTCAAAGGTATTGAGGAACTTTATCGGGAAGCTACTCAAGCTGAAGTCGATAATTTTTTGAATCACAATTTTATTTCTTTGGCAGGAACATTTTCTAGTGACAAAGTGAAAACATCTAATCGAAAACGTATAGCAATAGCAATTGATATATTGAACCAATTCACGGAAGATGACGAAAGACAGATCTTCCAATATATTCGTTCTTATTGTGAAGATGTTCCGGTCAATGGTGAAGCTTTTCTTGTCAGCACAGAGAATCATTTAAAAAAGATATTATACGGTATAGAGCAGAGATACTATACAACTCCGTTAGGTAATGAAAAAAGACTTGCCAACTCAATATTGACACTAAGTGTTGACTAATTAACAAATATAATGATGAGAGATTGCCAAATTAAGTATAAAAATCAGTCCTCAAATGCCTCAAACATCATACATTGTCGATATATCCACATCACCCTAACTATCCGGAGCTAAATGACCATGAATGAGAACAACCTTTCCAGCAACCAGTCAGATTTCATCCTCTACACTTCTAACGAAGGGGACGTTAAGGTAGAGGTTGTATTGCAGGACGAGAACATCTGGCTGACACAGAAGGCAATGGGGGAGCTTTTCGGTACGGACAGGAGTGTTATTACCAAACATATCGGGAACATTTTCAGCAGTGGGGAACTGGACGAAAAAAGCAATGTGCAAAAAATGCACTTTGCATATTCCGATGAAAGCCGAACAGGAATACGAAGAATACCGCGTAATACAGGACAGGAATTACATCTCTGATTTTGACAGAGAGGTACAGCGCATAAGGGAGAGTACGGATGACTACAACTAAAATCACAGAGTCCGAAATAGAAAAATTCGCCATCGAACTCCTCGAGCTTCAGGGTTACCAGTACATCTACGCCCCGGAAATTGCCCCGGACAGTGACACTCCTGAACGGGAAAGATTTGAGGATGTGCTGTTATTAGAACGCCTGCGAAAAGCAGTTGGCAGGATCAATCCCGGCATTCCGGCAGATGCAAGGGAAGATGCCATCAGGCAGGTTCGGCGCCTGAACTCTCCTGAACTCATCTCCAACAACGAGGCGTTTCACAGGATGCTTACGGAGGGCATAAACGTAAGCTACCGAAAAGACGGGGCAGACAGGGGAGATCTGGTCTGGCTGGTTGATTTTAACGATCCTGAAAATAATGATTTCCTTGTTGCCAATCAATTCACTGTTGTTGAGAACGATAAAAACAAACGTCCTGATATCATTCTTTTTGTAAACGGTCTGCCACTTGTAGTTATCGAGCTCAAGAATCCTGCTGATGAGAACGCAACCGTAAAATCTGCGTTCAGGCAGATGCAGACATATAAACAAGCCATACCATCTTTATTTGCATACAACGGTTTCATGGTCATTTCTGATGGGCTGGAAGCAAGGGCAGGTTCCCTCTCCGCCGGATTCACCCGGTTTATGGCATGGAAAAGCTCGGATGGCAGGGGTGAAGCCTCACCACTCGTCGGACAACTTGAAACACTAATTAAAGGGATGCTTGAAAAAACCACACTCCTGGATATTCTCCGGCACTTCATCGTATTTGAAAAATCGAAAAAAGAAGACTCGGCAACAGGTATCATTACTATTCAAACCGTAAAGAAGCTCGCTTCATATCATCAGTACTATGCAGTTAACCGGGCGGTGGAATCGACACTCAGAGCATCGGGTTATGCTGCAAAGGAAAACTGGGATTGGGATACTTCAGGTATAAATTATGAAAGTCCTGAAAGTTACGGTCTTCCCGGAGTGAAAAAACAGCCAGTCGGAGACCGGAAAGGCGGTGTCATCTGGCACACCCAGGGGAGCGGCAAATCCCTTACCATGGTATTCTATACAGGAAAAATCGTGCTGGCAATGGACAATCCCACCCTGGTGGTGATCACTGACAGGAACGATCTCGACGACCAGCTTTTTGATACTTTCGCCGCTTCAAAGCAACTCCTGAGGCAGGAACCTGTGCAGGCAGAGAACAGGGACCATTTGAAACAACTCTTAAACGTCGCATCAGGTGGAATCGTATTTACCACCATCCAGAAGTTCCAGCCCGAAGAAGGCAACGTTTACCCGAAACTCTCAGACCGGGAAAACATCATTGTCATAGCTGACGAAGCACACCGGACACAATACGGCTTCAAGGCAAAAAATGTTGATGTCAAAGATGAGCAGGGAAATGTAATCGGCAAAAAAATCGTTTATGGTTTTGCGAAATACACACGTGACGCCCTGCCCAATGCCACCTTCCTTGGTTTTACCGGTACACCGATAGAAAAAACAGATGTGAACACGCCTGTTGTTTTTGGTAATTATGTTGACATCTATGATATATCACAATCTGTCGAGGACGGCGCCACAGTAAAGATATATTATGAAAGCAGGCTGGCAAAAGTAGCTCTTAGCAGTGAAGGAAAAAAACTTGTCGCAGAACTGGATGAAGAGCTGGATAAAGAAGACCTTGCAGAAACCCAGAAAATCAAAGCGAAATGGACTCAACTGGAAGCCCTGATAGGCAGTGAAGCCCGGATAAAACAGATCGCACAGGATATTGTAACCCATTTCGAACAACGACAGGAAGTGTTCGAGGGCAAAGGAATGATCGTTACAATGTCACGAAGGATAGCTGCCGACCTGTATGATGAAATCATCAGGATAAAACCGGAATGGCATAGTGACGAACTCCGAAAAGGTGCTATCAAGGTCGTCATGACCTCAGCATCCTCTGACGGCCCCAAAATATCGAAACATCATACCACAAAAGAACAAAGAAGGATTTTAGCAGAACGAATGAAAGACCCGGAAGACGAGTTAAAACTGGTAATTGTCCGGGATATGTGGCTTACGGGTTTCGATGTTCCGTGTCTTCACACGATGTACATCGATAAGCCAATGAAAGGTCATACCCTCATGCAGGCGATCGCACGGGTAAACCGCGTCTATAAAGACAAGCCCGGAAGTCTGATAGTTGATTATCTGGGAATAGCTTCCGACTTAAAAGAAGCTTTATCTTTCTATTCTGACAGCGGAGGGAAGGGAGATCCTGCTGTACTTCAGGAAAAAGCAGTTCAGTTAATGCTTGAGAAACTGGAAATCGTATCCCAGATGTTTTATGGATTTACCTTTGATGATTACTTTGAAGCGGATACTTCCAGAAAGCTTTCAATCATACTTGAAGCCGAAGAACATATTCTGGGTCTTGAAAATGGCAAAAAAAGGTACATTGATGAAGTAACTGCTTTATCAAAGGCATTTTCCCTTGCTATCCCGCACGAACAGGCAATGGATGCAAAGGACGAAATTTCGTTCTATCAGGCAGTAAAAGCCAGACTTGTTAAATTTGACAGTACCGGAACAGGTAAAACAGACGAGGAAATTGAAACTGCGATCAGGCAGGTTATTGATAAGGCTCTTGTTACCGAACAGGTGATAGATGTATTTGATGCAGCCGGAATTAAAAAACCGGATATTTCCATATTATCAGAGGATTTCCTTTTAGAAGTCCGGAATATGGAACACAAAAATCTGGCTCTGGAGGTTCTGAAAAAGTTGCTCAATGATGAAATAAGAGCTCGAACAAAGAAGAACCTTATTCAGAGCAGATCATTAATGGAAATGCTGGAAAATTCTATCATGAAGTATCATAACAAGGTATTAACTGCGGCTGAGGTCATTGAGGAATTAATTAAACTCAGTAAAGAGATTAAACGGATGGATAAAGAGCCTCAGGAAATGGGCTTGTCTGAATTTGAATATGCCTTTTACACGGCAATTGCAGATAATGAAAGTGCCAGGGAAGTAATGCAAAAAGAGAAATTACGGGAATTAGCCGTTGTTTTATTTGAAAAGGTAAAACAAAACGCATCCATTGACTGGACAATTAAAGAAAGCGTCAGGGCCAAATTAAAAGTAATTGTAAAAAGGACATTAAGGCAATATGGTTATCCGCCTGATATGCAGGCACTTGCTACAGAAACAGTGCTTAAGCAGGCAGAATTAATTGCAGATGAAATAACAAAGGGTGTTTAATCTATCAAATGGAAAGCACTTTAGTAATGAGGAACAACGAGAATCAGAAAAGATATCGGGGAACTTTACAGGATCCTGACAAAGTATTACGGGATTGCAGCTGCATACTGCTGGGATCTGGTGTCCAGATTGAAAATTGAATTAGATATGTACTTCCCAGGCGGGAAGCACCTGTGTTTCGTTGGATAAAAAACGTTTAAATAAGTAACGTTTTTTTGATCTCACTTTCCACAGTAAATTTTAGTATTTTCATAATTTTTCCTGTTATCGATTTTCGTTCTAACGTTAATTTTTGGACTTCTATCCAGAAGTTAAAAGCAACTATAAGATGTTTTATAGAGACCAAAAATCGATATCATCTAATTTTCACCAATTCCACTCAAATATGAATTAGTTTAATAGATTCCAAAAACGAACAAAATCCCAAAATCTAGTGAAAAACATAAAATCAAAATCACTAGATTCTGAAACTGGATGTATCAAATTTCCATTAATCACCTTTTTTTATTTCATTTATTGAACTCGTACTAATCCAGTTGGATTAGCACGGAACGCCCGTGTTGACTTCCGGGTTGCTTTTTCTGTCCATCAGGATCCAGGGAAACGGGGAGCTGGGTCTGTCAGGCTTCTTCTTTTTTTGTCTGCGGAGGAGTGGAGAAGAAACCCTCATAGAAACTCTCATGCACCCGCTTGCGCTCTCTGTTTATCTGGTCCGGTGTTGCACCGAATTGTCTTAAAATCATTTCCATAACCGAGAGCGCCACTTCACCCTCGTCGGAAAAGATGACGTCTGCCCCTGCAGCAATCAGGTTTTGCCGGTTGGACAGGTAGGTGGTCCGCGCAATGATACTTATATGAGGGTTCAATTCCCGTGCCTGCCTGACAATCTCGCATTCTCCCTTAACATTGGATACACTAAGCACCAGTGCATGAGCATTCTTGATCCCGGCCTCGATAAGCGTATTGACGCGTGCTGCATCCCCGTATACTGTCCGGTATCCCTGGGAACGAAGAGACTGGACCGTCTGGACGTTCAGTTCAACGATCGTCGGGAAGATATCGTTCTCCAGAAGCAGCCGTACTACGGTCTGGCCGACGATCCCGTACCCAACCACGATTACATTGGTCTGTCCGGATTGTTTGTTCGCCTGCTCGTTCGTAGCCGGTGCGGGTGCACATCGTGCATGGATACAATTGGTGAGACCCGGTGTACACCGGTCTAGCCAGCGTTCTATCTTTCCGCCAGCCCTGAAGAGGAGCGGGTTGAGGGTAATTGATATGATTGCAGCTGCTACGAGGATATTCTGGGCATTTGCAGGAAGAATATTCATGTCTGCTCCCACTGTTGCCAGAATGAATGAAAACTCACCGATCTGAGAGAGAATCAGGGCAACAGAAAGCGCAACCCTGAGAGGGTATCGCATCAGGACAACGATGAGAAACGCCACCAGCGGTTTGCCCAGCAGGATGATTGCAAGGGTGGCTATCACGAGAACCGGAGACTCGATCAGGCTATTCCAGTCAAAGAGCATTCCGATCGAGACAAAGAAAAGCACTGCAAATGCATCCCGCAGGGGAAGTGCCTCTGTTGCGGCCCGCGTGCTGAATTCTGATTGTCCCACCACCATTCCGGCGAGGAATGCCCCCAATGCCATCGAGACATCGAACATATAAGCCGATCCCACGGCGATGCCCAGGGCGATTGCCAGCACTGCGAGGGTAAACAGCTCCTGTGAATTGGTACTTGCAATATGGGTGAGCAGGCGCGGGAGAAGACGTCCTCCGACTGTAAAGGTGAACACCAGCAGGACGATGATTTTTATAGCTGTAAACACGAAGGCTTCAATGATGCCAATTGTCCCGACAACTCCCGGACTGAATATGGCAGGGAGCAGCACAAGGACAAATACGGTAAAGAGGTCTTCCATCACCAGCCAGCCCAGGGCAATATGCCCGGTCTGCGTATGGATCTCGTTGTTGTCCGAAAGGACACGAGTAAGGACAACAGTACTTGCGACCGATATGGCAAGACCAAAGACGATTCCTACCTTCCAGCTCCAGCCGAGCATATGCATTACGATTGCTCCAAAGGCTGCCGTCGCCAGGCTCTGGATAAGGGCTCCAGGTAGGGCAATGCGCCTGACTGCCCAGAATTCCCGGAAATGAAACTGCAGGCCGACCCCGAACATGAGCAGGATAACCCCTATCTCGGCCAGTTGTTCAGCGAGTTCTGTGTTTGCAACGAAACCTGGTGTGTGCGGACTTACCATGATCCCGGCCAGAAGATAACCAACAATTGGTGAAAGTTTGAAGTAATGAGTAAGATAGCCAAATACCAGAGCTGCAACAAATCCTCCGGTCAATGTGAGAATTAGATCAAGATTTTGCACGTATATTCTCCGTTTTAATATAAAGACTATTTATGAAAAAAATGTTTTTTTGTCAGAACTTAAAGTTTTCAGGATCTAAACTCCATGTTCTGCCTTTCATCTCCTTCTTTAATTTGCATTGTTTGCTAATTGTAAAGCTTAATTTGCTAATGTGGGATGTCATCCTATATTCCGGTAATTTCTGCATCTATGTAGTTATATTCATCAATACATTTCTGGACCGCATTTAGAAATTCTTCATCCGAATACATTCTCATAAAATGATATTTGTTCGCTGTCCTGGACTGTAGTTTTTTCTTTCTTCTGCATGATAATTCACTGTCTAATTAGCTTTCTCATCCCTTTTATCTGTATTCCTATTTAGCATATATCATTTATCTTAATAAATTATATTTTTTTCTACTAAAAAATAATATTTTATGAGTGTGGAATCCACAACAACATGATATACTAAGAGAATGAGCAAAGAGAATGAGCAAAAATCAAAGAAATTCAGAAAGGCTGGAATATCTTAATGTGAAAAATTTATAGAAGTTTCAGTTTTTTACAATAAACATATGTATATGACGAGATGGATGTCCTTGACGGTATGGTACCTTGGAACTCTGCTGAATTTTGATAAGCTATCACAATATTGCAGCCCCATACTGTTGCAACCTCGTATAAAGGATAAAAATAGAACTGATTGTATTGTCCGGATGGTAAACCCTGTGTTTCGTTAGACAGGTGTCCGGACATAAGTAAAAAAAACACTTAACTAATTTGATGTTTTTCAATTAGTGACATATGAGCTTTTACCTCCGAGTTTACCTCTCCGAAAGGGCTTCTGCAATAAGAGGGGCAACACTCAGTTTGCTTTCGGCTTTCTCGAGAGTGTCGGTTCCTATTATGTCCTTTACTCCTGCATTGAAAAGCCTTAAAGCTGCATTTCTTGTAAGGACAGGGTGTACACAGGCAAGGTGGACATCAATTGCTCCCTGGGCTTTAAGCATCCTTATTGACTCAGCCATTGTCCCTCCGGTTGCAATCATATCATCCACAAGGACAACATGCCTGCCGGTTACATCAAGGCTCTTTGTCTTGATAACGACTGTGTCTCCGCTGAGCCTGGTTTTCTGGAGGTGGTCATGGTCAAAGCCCTGTCCAGAAGCCACATTCTTTATAAGTTCCTGAGCTCCTTCATCCGGGGCGACCAGCATGGGGTTCTCAAGGCCGAAACCCGCAACATACTCACCCAGGAGGTTTGCCGCATCAAGGTTTCTCGCGGGGCAGGGGAAGTGGTCAAGAACACTCTTTTCGTGAATATTTATTGTAAAAATCCTGTCAGCATTAATACAGCGGGCAATGGCGCGGGCACTTATTGGCTCTCCTGATTTGAACTTCTTGTCCTGCCTTGCATAGCCCATGTAAGGGATCACAACATTGATTTCGGCTGCCCCCTCACAGGCGTCGATAAGCTGGAGCAGGGAAACAAAATCAGAGTCTGTAGGCATACTCTGGATAAGGGTCACGTTTTCATTTTCTATTTCGTCTACGATTCTAAGATAAAGTTCCCCGTCAGGGAAGCGGTTAAACTCGCAGAGTACAGGCTCTGTCCCCAGAGCTCTGGCTGTGCGGCTGGCAAGTAACTGTGATGCTGGTCCACCTATAATCTTCAAGATACATACCTCAGTTTGCCGTCTTGATATATTCCATCCTTTAAAAAACTTATTTTTAATGGACCCCGATTTTCTCTTTTTCAGGAGCTTTAGCCTTTGATCTTTTCAAGCACCCTGATATTTCTTATCAGTGTATGCGGGTAATTTCCTGTTTCATCCTTTTCCGCGGATTTTACCATATCCCAGACGGTAAGCAGCGCAACAGAAACCCCCGTCAGAGCTTCCATTTCAATTCCAGTTTTCCCTACAGTCCTGACCTCAACTACAACAGAAACCGCTTCTTCCTCTATTTCAAAGTCCACATCTATCCCTGTTATAGGGATCTGGTGGCACATTGGAATTATCTCCGGGGTCTTTTTAACTGCAAGAACGGCTGCAACCCTGGCAGTTGCAAACACATTTCCTTTCTCCACAGTTCCTGTTCTTATTTTTTCTATGGTTTCCGCGGAAAGTACGATTTCCCCCGCAGCCCTTGCCAGCCTGGAAACATTGTTTTTTTCGCTTATATCGACCATTCGCGCCCTGCCGGCTTCAATATGAGTAAATGACTTTTCCACGAAATCACCGCGTTTTTCGTACGATCCGGAACTTCATTTAAATTCCGCTTTTTCTGCTCAGTCAATCCTTATCTGTTTTCGCTGCGAGTAGTCCTCAATCGCCTGCACCAGTTTGTCTGCAAATTCTTCGGCTTCTTCAAGGTTAAGTTTCACAACTTCTTCATCTTCCCCATGAAAAATCGTGACCCTGATCCTTGACCTTTCGATCTCCACATCTATTTTTCTCTCAAAATCACGTACCATTTCTCTTACCCCTCTCCGTATATGAGCGATTATTTTTGAATATTCTATGGTTATGTTTGAATATTGTTTGAGTAGTATTTGAGCATTATCTGAACATTGTTTTATCTGAACATTGTTTCTGAATTATATTGTGTTTTTTAGAACATCTTTCTCCACTCTACTCCGCTCTGATTTTTTATCCTATTTCTGCCCCTTTGATTATTTCAGGGATACTTTCAAGCACATCAGTCGCAAGCAGTGCATTTCCTGCTTTTTCGAACGCCAGGTCTCCGGCTGCCCCATTTATAAAGGCTGCACAGGCTGCGGCGAGAAGTGCCGGATTTCTTGAAAACATAGCCCCTGTAATGCCTGCCAGAACATCTCCGGTACCTCCTACCGTCATGCCGGGATTTCCCGTCCTGTTCAGAAAGGTCTGTTTTCCGTCCGAAATAATGTCTGTTTTTCCCTTCAGGAGAGTAACCACGCCATTTTCTTCGGAAAATTCCCTTACGGCTTTTTCGCGGGCTTCAGCGTCTTCCGGAGTTTCCACACCTCTCAGGCGCGCAAATTCTCCCGCATGCGGGGTCACTATTATTTCACAGTTCCCTGCAAGGGTCTCGAAAAGAGTGCCTGAAAGGGCTGAAAGGGCATCAGCATCAAGGACCAGTTTCCTGCAAAAGGGCAGAATTTTTCTAACAGTTTCAAGCGTCTCGGCTGCTTTTCCAAGCCCCATCCCCATCACAACCACGTCATGGGAATTGATGAGGTCTGGAAGGACAGAAAGGTCTTCAGGGCAGAGAATGTTTGAAGAGAGTTTCTTTACAATAAGGTCAGGTGAATAAGATGCTACAATCTCAGCTATGGATTCCGGGACTGCTGCGGTTACGAGATCTGCCCCTGTCTTCAGGGCGGCAAGGGCTGCAAGTGCAGGCGCTCCGGAGTAAGGGCCTCCCCCTATGACAAGGATCCTTCCTGCATTTCCTTTATGCGCCTCAAGCTTCCTCTTATAAAGCATCTGCAGGTCACCAGGGCCCACATAACGTTCAGCATCCGCGCAGACCCCTATTTCTGCAACCTTTATCGTACCTGTATGCTCTTTTGCCTGCTCTGTGAGAAGCCCGGCTTTCATGCGGTGAAAGGTTACGGTCAGGTCTGCATATACGGCTTTATCAAAGTCTCCTCCATCAGGATCAAGCCCTGAAGGGATATCTATGGCAATAACTGTTTTTCCGGCTTTCCTTTCTCTGTTAATAAGGTCAATTGCAGTTGATTCGGGTTCTTTTATTTTTCCTTTAATTCCTGTGCCGAAGACAGCGTCCACAATCAGGTTTGCTTCCGAAAACCAATCCAGGGCTGTAAGCTGGCTTGAATCCCTTATTTCAAGCGTTTGCACCCTGCTGAACCTTAACAGGGAGAAATTGTGAAGGGCTTCTTCAGTTCCTATGTCCAGGTCTTTTCCAAGCAGGATAACCTTTACGAGGTACCCGGGAATGCCTGCAAGGTGTCTGGCAGCAACGAAAGCATCGCCTCCATTATTGCCCCTTCCTGCTACAAACAGTACCTTTCCGCTACCAAGCCTTTCCTTTACACTCTGTGCAACAGCTGCACCTGCATTTTCCATTAACTGAAGCGGGGACATGCCCAGATATGCACAGTTTGTATCGATCGCCTTCATCCGTGAAGAACTGATGTATTTCATGCTCTTGCCTGCAGGTCTTCTATAACTTATGTAATTTCTATAACTTGTATGGTTTTATTATAAGTTAAATTCCTTTACCGGAAGCTGGAACGCCCCCCTCCGGTACTCTCCCATTAGGTCACTTTTCCTTTATTTGCCATTTCACAGGCACCCAGATTGAATTTGATTGTTTTTAGTCCACCTGTGTTTTTATGCTGAAATTATTTATACAGAGGAAACCTTATCTGCTCTTATTACAATATATGCTGCATTCTAATATAGCATAATGCCGGTAAAAGGATTAAACTTGAACCAGATGCTGTAAGAAAGTCTATACTCAGGATATATGCCAGTTCGTCACAGGAAACTTATCTTTCCATTACTTCACCAGGGGTAACAAATGTATACTAAGAGCAACTAATAGTTCAGGTTAGATAACTAATATAAGTATATTTTAGAAAAACAGTAATAATTCAGGACTCGGCTTGTAAAAACGAAAGCGAATATGTGACTATAAAATTATCTTATGAATCGGATTTAATACTTAAATAATTTTAAATAGCCTTATGTCTAACAATGTAATGTCTTTCGTTATTCCTTTATTGAGATTAAATCGAGAGAAAAGTAAAAAATTGTAAGCAGGCAGGAATCTGATCAAATGTTTGCTTTCCTTTGCACGTGTCTGGACTTACATGAAAGCAGGAGGATGACTTTTGTCTAATTCTTCAAAAGATGCGGATAGCAGCCTTAAGAGTACAGTTAAACCCAGGTATCTCATTCTGGGTAGCGGTAGTATTGGTTTTGCGCTTGCAAAAGAGCTCAGGGAAAGCAATAAGCTTGTAATTATTGTTGATAAGGACGAAGCCAAGGTTGAGACCCTCCGGGAAGAAGGTTTTGAGACCATCCTCGGAGATATCTCTGACCCCGAACTCGTTAATAATATTGATCTTAAAAATGTCGTTGCAATACTCTTCCTGAGTTCTAACAATGAGGCTAACAGGAAAGGAATTGAGAACTTTAAGAAAGTTGTAAACCCGGATATCCAGATCTTTTCCCGGGCTTCGGATATTATTAATAAAGAAAAGATGGAAGACCTTGGGGCGGATTACGTCTTTATGCCTTCCAAGCTTGTTGCAAGTTCCCTTTCCCGCTCTCTCGAGAGAGCTGAATCAGTTCACAGGGGCAACAGGCTTGCCAGATGGCTGAAAGGGATAAGGGACAAAAAACTGGCTATCGTAATCCACGATAACCCTGACCCTGATGCAATATCCAGCGGGCTTGCTCTTAAGGAAATTGCAAAGAGTCTGGGGGTTGAAGCCAGTATCCTCTATCACGGTAGGATAGGACATCAGGAAAACAAGGCTTTCGTAAACCTCCTCGGGATTGACCTTGGAAAGATGGAAGAGCATGATCTGAAGGACTTTGACGAAATTGCCCTGATAGACTGTTCAATTCCTGGTGTCAACAATATGGTTCCCCCTAATTCCTATGTAGGGATCGTAATTGACCATCACCCGCCAGGAGAAACCGAGATAAAAGCTGAGTACATCGATATCAGACCCAACTTCGGGGCAACAGCCACCATAATGACAAAGTACCTGCAGCAGTTAAATATCAATATCTCAAAGACCCTGGCAACGGCTTTGCTTTACGGGATCAGGACCGACACGCAGGATTTCAAGCGAAAAACTGATCCTGCAGACCTATCTGCTGCTTCATACCTTTATCCACTTTCAAACCACGGGATACTGGACCAGCTCGAGCAGCCTTCAATGGCAATTGAAACCCTTGAAGTGCTTGGAGAAGCCATCCGGAACAGGCAGGTCCTCGGGAGTTACCTCCTCTCAAATGTGGGGAATATCCGCGACAGGGATACTCTTCCTCAGGCTGCAGATTACCTCCTGAGCCTTGAAGGAATCTCCACAACGGTTGTCTTTGGGGTTTCGGAAGACCGCATCTACATCTCCGGGCGCAGCACAGATATAAGGGTCAATCTTGGAGAGATCATGCGCCAGGCTTTCGGAGAGGACGCAGGCGGGCATGCAAATGCAGCAGGTGCTCAGATACCTCTTGGAGTTTTCAGCGCCACAAAGGACAGGCAGACGCTCCTGAGGCTTGTTAACGAAGCAGTCGTCAAAAGGTTCCTCAATGCTGTCGGAGTTGAAAGTACAGGAGAATAAGCCATAGACAGGGTTCTGGAGATAAATTTTCAGAAAAGTAATTTCGAAAAGTAATTTTTCAGAAAAGTAAATTCATTCAGCAGAAACGAACCATTAAATTCTAAGAAAAAATGAGGAAGGATTTTTTTCTTTCCTCTATTTTTTCAGACCTTTTTTGTTTTTTTCTGTTTTGCTAAATTTACTGTATTTTTCTGCTTCATTCAGGAATGTTTACTTCGATCTTATTCCCGTTCAAAACATCGTCTTCAGTCACCTGAACTCCACTGATTGTCGAGTTTTCTCCTGCGGTCAGCGAATAAGCAGATGTTGCATGAACCCCGCTTCCTGTACTTTCAGTTGAGTAGGGAACAGTTATCTCGAATAAGCCTTTTTCATCAGCCACGTCACCTTTTTGATATACGAATTCCCTGCCCGTATTTGATCTGAGTTCAAGTGTTGCCATCACAGTCTCGTTAGGGCTTACAGTTCCCGAAAGTGTGGCTCCTTTGACATATTCGAATACCTTTACAGTATCTTCTTTGCTACTCTGATTTCCTGTGGAATTCAGGGTACTTTCGTGGAGCAGCCTGAAGTTACTCAGGGATGTCCCGTCAAGTTTGTGAAGCCTGTATATCTGGGTCTGCAGAAGGGCCTGTTTGGGAGTTGCAACGGTTCTGAAGCCCGTATTATCCTGCACGGTTTCTACGTCGTAATAGTCTCCAACTTTTTCTCCTGCTATCTCGGTGATGGCACTGAACTTGCCTTCTGCCATCAGTGTGTCGGTTATAACGTATTTTACGTTGAGTTTTTCAATTATTGTTTTTGCTTCCTCTTCGGAATCCGTTATAAAGAAGCGTGCGGAATCTTCCATGCCTGTCTGGAAGTTATTTGAGACTACAGGCCGCTTCCCTATATATACTATCCAGTTTCCGTAGTCCCACCAGCTAAGGACCCCATACTCAGGTGTTTCTGAAGGTTCGAGATAATGGGAAGTCTCGGGTGTGGAAGCTGCAAGCCATTCAAGAGAGTCCTGCCATTCAGGGTAAACTGATACTGCATCTGTTGCATAGGTGGCACAGATCCATATGGAGGGCACAAAAACAAGTGCTATAAGTGCAACTCCCGAAACAAGCTTAAAGTAGTCCGGTTCGGCAGTCTTACTATTTGATTCTGCCTCCTGTCTGGCTTTTGATTTTGATTTCGTTTTTAAATGTGCCTTTTTCCCTGTTTGGGGTGAAGGTTCCGAATCTTTCTTTTCTTTTATCTTTGGTTTTATCAGCTTTTTTACTTCTTTTTCGAAATCAAGAGAATCCAGCAGAACCCAGAGGATGTAGGCAGTAAGAATTGAGACGTTTACTGCAAAAAGATAGGAAAAACGTCTCTGGGAAAGGGCAAGATATGCGTAAAAAAGTGTCCATACCAGGAAGAATACCCTTTCAGGGTTTGATTTTTCTTTTTTCGATTCTAGGGCAAACAGGAAAAATCCTGCAGCTGCAGTCAGAAAAGTAAGTCCAAAACTTCCAAGTACTGCCGAGAAGGTAAATTTCCCCTGTGCAGTAAAAAACAGTGGCACTGCTTCAGCAATTGTGCTTATGTATTCGCCCTGTCCCGAAAAGAACCTCAGTCCTTCGGCAATGAAAGCGTAGTATTCGGCGGAAAATATCCTGAGGAAAACAAGCCCTGAACCAAAAACAAGGATTAAAACACCAGGGTAGTACTTCCAGTCCATTCCTTTCTTTGAGACAAATGCTGAAAAGCCCCAGAGAAGGAATACTCCGGCAAGCATGATCAGTAAATACACTACCTGGAACCAGGAAAGGTACATCGCACTCATTTCAAGTCCCTGACGGACCGCTCCTGCCGAGAGGGGAATGGTAAACAGAAGTGTTGAAAACACAGTTGTTGCTGAGCAAATGAATACGTAATCTGACTCTTTTCCTGCTTTAAGGTCAAGTGTTGCCTGAACCAGTGCGTAAAGGACAATAAAACTGACAAAGGCAGGAGCTCCCACCCATGTAAATATAAATAAGGATAAGAAGAGCCCTGAGATGGCTGAAAGAACCAGGGGATTTATGAGTTTCTTATCTGATGACAAATTTTTAAGTGAACCTGACGAAAGTTTGCTCTCTCCTGCCAGCTTCAGGGAGAGTATGAAAAACGCATAAGCTGTCGTTGAGAGAAACACTTCAGCTACGTGGTGGTCAACCGTGCCAAAACGGGATACGTATACATGGGCAGGCAGAACCGCAAAGGCAAAAGCTCCAGCAAGTCCTGTCTTTTTGTCAAAGACTGAAGCCCCTACCACATAAACCGGTATTATTGTCAGAACTCCCAGTAGTACTGGCAGGATAGCTCCTGCAAGTTCTACGGTATGCGTATCTGGCTGTCCTCCTCCCATAACTATTGCAAGCAGGGCACCTAAAAGGTCAAAGAACGGCGGCCATCCAACCTCAAAACCGTAAGGATAGTTGATATAGGTATCAAAGTTGAGAATATGGGGAAAATTGAAGGTTGTATAAAGAATACGCCGCATATGATAAAATTCATCATAGCCTGTGAAGGTTATGCCCCCATCTGCTGTAAGCGAAGCGTATGAGAGCATACGCATGATGAAGCCAGCTAAGAGAGCAGCTCCAAACACGAAGATACTTTTCGAAATTAATTCTCGTGCGCTTCTTTTTTGATTTGTCTTTTCTGACTTCTCCATACTACTCACATTTATTTTTTTAAACAATTATATATTACTTCCAGTTTCATAAATCAAACCTTTTAATAAAAAAGAGTTTTACCCTGCTGACAGGGTATTTATTTCATATCATTTTTTACCATCATTCTGACCAGTTCTTCAAAACTGACCTTTGTTTTCCAGCCAAGTCTTTCTCTGGCTTTTGAGGAGTCTCCTATCAAAAGGTCAACTTCAGTAGGTCTGTAAAACATCGGGTCAACTTCTACGAGCACTTTTCCGCTGTCAGCATCCCTGCCGATCTCGTTAACTCCCTCTCCTTCCCATTCTATATCAATACCAGCTTCTCTGAATGCAAGTTCCGTAAATTCTCTTACGGAGTGAGTTTCTCCTGTTGCCACGACATAATCGTCAGGTTTATCCTGCTGCAACATGAGCCACATGGCTTCTACATAATCCCCTGCGAATCCCCAGTCACGTTTGGCATTGAGATTTCCAAGGTAAAGTTTATCCTGAAGCCCTTTTTTAATCTTTGATACAGCTATTGTAATCTTTCTGGTAACGAAAGTTTCTCCTCTCAGGGGGGATTCGTGATTAAACAGGATGCCGTTGCAGGCAAACATATCATAGGCTTCACGGTAGTTTACGGTGATCCAGTAAGCATACAGTTTAGCTACTGAATAGGGGCTCCGGGGATAGAACGGAGTGCTTTCTTTTTGAGGGACTTCACGTACTTTCCCGAATAATTCACTGGTTGAAGCCTGATAAAACCTGGATTTGTCCTCAAGCCCGAGAACCCTTATTGCTTCTAAAATACGAAGGGCTCCGAGTCCGTCCGAATTTGCAGTGTATTCCGGGGTCTCAAAAGAAACCTGGACGTGGCTCTGGGCGCCAAGGTTGTAAATCTCATCAGGCTCTATGTCCTTAATAAGCCTGAATATATTTGCTGAATCAGTCAGGTCTCCGTAATGCAAAAAAAACCTGGAATTCTCCTTATGGGGGTCTTGCAGGAGATGATCTATACGTCCTGTATTGCTCAGAGATGATCTTCTGTACATCCCGTGCACAGTATATCCTTTATTTAACAGGAGCTCGGCAAGGTATGCTCCATCCTGTCCGGTTATTCCTGTAACTAGTGCAATCTTAGACATTTTACCACGCAATTTCAAATGAATATTTTAATTTTTTATAATTCCAGGTCGGCTTTGACCATCATTTTTACGATTTCTTCAAAATTCACTCTTGGAGCCCATCCAAGTTTTTCTCTGGCTTTTGAAGGATTTCCAACTAATAAGCTTGACTCCAGAGGCCTGTAAAACTGGGGATCAACCTCAATCAGGATTTCACCTGTTGCAGCATTTCTTCCTTTTTTCTCAAGCCCTTCTCCTTCCCATTTTATCTCAAGCCCAACCTCTTTAAATGCGAATTCTACCATTTCCTGGACCGAATGTGTTTCACCTGTTGCAATTACATAATCATCCGGTTTATCCTGCTGCAACATAAGCCACATAGCTTCAACATAGTCCCCTGCAAACCCCCAGTCTCTTTTTGCATTCAGGTTCCCAAGGTAGAGCTTATCCTGAAGTCCTTTTTTTATTTTAACTGCAGCCCTGGTAATTTTTCTCGTAACAAAAACTTCGGGTCTTATTGGGGATTCGTGGTTAAACAGGATACCGTTGCAGGCAAACATGCCATAAGCTTCGCGATAGTTTATAACAATCCAGTAAGCATACAGTTTGGACACTGCGTAAGGGTTTCTGGGGTGAAAGGGAGTATTTTCATTTTGCGGGATATCAGGTGCATTTCCGAATAAATCCCCTGTGGAAGCCTGAAAAAATCTTGTTTTCTTTTCAAGTCCAAGAGTACGTATGGCTTCAAGGAGACGGAGAGTGCCAAGTGCATTGATTTCTGCTGTATATTCCGGTCGGTCAAAAGATATCTGCACATTGCTTTGAGCTGCCAGATTATAGATTTCATCCGGACATACCTCTTTAATAATTCTTAATAGCTTTGAATAATCGGTCATGTCACAGAAGTGAAAATGAAGATTCGGGTTTTTCTGCTCTTTGCCTTTCTCTTCTGCTCTGGCAGAAGACTCTCTCTTTATTCCATGTACTACATATCCCTTTTCTAATAAAAGTTTTGAAATGTATGTTCCATCCTGGCCTGTTATGCCTGTGATCAGTGCGACCTTTGTCAAGGAATCACCTTATTTTTCTCCCGGTTCTTATCCTGTAGGAGATAGGACATTCATATTCTTAAAAATGTAGCTCTCTTTGCAAAAAACATAACTTCTTAATATATAAACTGATTGATATCCCAAACATTTACGGGCTTCTTCTTAAAATGATTTTTACAATCTAAAATTGGATATACAATCTAAAATTGGATATACAATCTAAAATTGGATATACAATCTAAAATTGGATATACAATCTAGAATTGGATATAATAGATCCAGTAGATCAGTTTTTTGTTATTGAATTTTTTTATTTTGTCTATATCTGGTGCTGTACGACAATATAAATATATAAAAGATTATTAAAAGCTAAAAAAAGTTATATTTTGCAATATATGGCTATATTTTTATTCAAATTAAAGATCGCTTCGAAACACATATAAATCTCAATTTAAATCTAACGTGAAATAATTTAAAAAATGAGAATAAACATGAAAACAGCTATCTTTCACGATTACTTCGGAGCTATTGGCGGTGGAGAAAAACTGGTATTAATGCTCGCTAAATATATTAATGCTGATGTTATCACTACGGACTTAAATATTGAATCCATCAAAAAAATGGGGTATTCCGATATACACATTATAAGCCTTGGAAACACTCCAAAGATACCTCCATTAAAGCAGATTTCAGCATCTTTTCTGTTTGCAACATGTGATTTCTCAAAAAAGTATGATTTCTTTATTTTTTCCGGAAATTGGGCTTATTTTGCCGCAAAAAAACATAAACCAAATTTGTATTACTGCCACACTCCTACAAGGGCTTTCTACGACCTTTATGATACCTTTCTGACAAGGCAGTCGTTTTTTGTTTCTGTTTTCTTCAGGATCTGGGTTGGATTTCACAGACCCGTCTCTGAATACTACCTTTCCCATGTCTGTAAAATTGCAACTAATTCGAAGAATACCTTACAGAGGATCAAAAAATATTTCCACAGGGATGCTGAGATCATTTACCCTCCGGTTGAAACGGCAAAATTTACCTGTAAGGAATACGGAGATTTCTGGCTTTCTGTAAATCGTCTTTATCCTGAAAAAAGAGTAGAACTCCAGATTGACGCCTTCCGGAAAATGCCCGAAGAAAAACTTATTATTGTCGGAGGGTATTCAGAAGGAGACCATGCAAAAAGTTACGCAAAAAATGTTATTAATAACCTGCCGGATAATGTGAAGCTACTTGGTGAAGTCTCTGAGCTGGAGTTGCTTGACCTTTACTCTCGCTGTAAAGGCCTCATTTGCACTGCCATAGATGAAGACTTCGGGATGACTCCTGTGGAAGCCATGGCAAGTGGAAAACCTGTTGTAGCTGTGAATGAAGGCGGATTTAAAGAGACAGTAACCGAAAAAACGGGACTTCTTATTGATGCAGACGTTCCCAGCGTTATAAAGGCTGTCAAATTCATATCCTGTAAACCTGAAAGTTACAGGGATGCCTGTCTTGAACAGGCAAAACGCTTTGATCTTTCGATTTTTATTCAAAAGATAAAAAATGTGGTAAATAATGATCGCTAATCACCTGAAAGAGCTCTACGACTACAGGAATCTTATCTGGCAACTGGCGTGGAGCGAGTTTAAATTAAGATATAAAAATTCTATCCTAGGTTATTTCTGGTCACTTCTGGAACCCATGCTTATGCTCCTGGTTCTTTATGTGATTTTTTCAAACCTGATGAAAGTTCAGGTAGAGTACTATCAGTTGTTTTTACTTCTTGGAATCATTTTATGGGGGTTTATGAGCAGAGCCACCAATATAGGAATGTTTTCTATAGTCGGAAGAGCGGGCATCGTTAAGAAGATTTACTTCCCCCGTGATATTTTCGTCATTTCTTCATGCATTACAGCTTTGCTTATGAGCATCTTCGAGTCTTTGATATTCATATTGTTCATGGTATTTTTCAAAGTTCCGGTTACCATCAACCTTGTATATGTGCCGTTTATACTGTTTTTCCTGTTTGTCATTTCACTGGGCCTCGCCTTAGCGCTTTCTGCGTTAAACGTGTTTTACAGGGATGTACAGTTTATCTGGCAGGTTCTTTTACAGATTGGATATTTTGCAACTCCTATATTGTATACAATCGACATATTTCCTGAAAATCTACAGGGATTTATCCTGTTAAATCCAATTGCACGGATTATTATTTCTGCAAGAGATACTATTATCTATTCATCCCCGGCGAAAATAGAGGATCTTTTATTTATGCTTCTTTCATCAATAGTTTTCCTTCTTGTCGGATACATTATTTTTTCCAGATTGGAACCCAGATTTGCGGAGGAAATCTGATGACTGCGATTAAGGTTGAGCATTTGCATAAGACGTTCCGCATACCCCATCAAAAAAGAACCACAATATTTGAGACTTTAACCGGGGTTTTCAAGCCTCCCACGTATGAAACCTTCCATGCACTCAATGATATTAATTTTACAGTAGAAGAGGGGGAAGCTCTTGGGATTATTGGAGAGAACGGAAGTGGAAAGAGTACTCTGTTAAAAATTATTGCAAATATTCTGCGTCCTTCGTCCGGGAGTGTTACTGCCCTGAAGAGGCTCACACCTTTCCTTGAACTTGGAGTTGGCTTTCAGTCTGACCTCACAGCTGCAGAGAACATAAAAATCTATGCAACTATAATGGGCATGCAAAAAAAAGAAATTGATGATAAACTGGATGATATTCTCAAATTTGCAGGCCTTGAAAACTTTCGGGATACGAAGCTAAAGAATTTTTCTTCAGGTATGCAGGTAAGGCTTGCCTTTTCGACAGCAATTCAAACCAATCCGGAAATTCTCCTGATGGACGAAGTACTGGCTGTTGGAGATATGGAATTCCAGCAGAAATGTCTGGATGTCCTGAATGAGTACCGGAAAAAAGGAGTTACAATAATCTTTGTTTCCCATGATCTGGGGGCTGTGAGAAGGTTTTGCGATAAAGTTTTGCTTTTAAATAAAGGAAAACAGGTTGCAATCGGAGATCCAACTGAAGTGATAGATAAATATGTATATTCAAAAGTGGAAACTTCTCCTTTGGATAATAACGATCCTGAGTTAGATGAAAGCAAAGTGCAAAATGGTCAGGATGATCTTACTTCCAGCCAGACTCCTGATAAAATAGCAGAAATTGTTGACGTCAAATTTTATGATAAATTTGGCCATGCAAATACTAATTTTAATTCTCTTGACCCGATGAAGGTGCGAATCTTTTACAGTACAAAGGAGCGCATAGAGGACCCCGTATTTGGTATTGCTCTATATTCCGAAAGAGGTAAGCATCTTTTTGGAACAAATACTTACCTTAAAAATTATCCTATCGATAGTATTTCGGGAAATGGCTACATAGATTTACTGATTGAAAAGATACCTTTGCAAACCGGAAAATTTTTGATGACAGTAGATCTGGTACAGTCCAAAGACTACGTTCCGTTAGATCATAAGGATAAGCAATATTCATTCTCCGTAATTCCAATTGGATATGAGGAAGGTGTATTGGGTCTTTCATGTTCCTGGGTATTGAATTCTGAGAGGGTGGTCTGATATGAATACTTTTGAGATTCATGATGATGAAATTAATGCAAAGGAAATTTTGGAAAAAATTCGAGAAAATATTCAGAGTAGAAAAAAGACAGGTGCTTACTCAGAATCGATCCCGTGTCTGACGGCAACTAATTCTGAAAAAAACTTTATCCCTGCGGTGAATGGAATGTCATCCAAAGATCTGGAATATTTAACTTCAAATTATGATGTTCAAAACAGAAGCTATGTTATTAGTTCCCATCGTCCTGTTACAGGGTTCTTTTTGGTAAAAGGTAGAAATCTTGTAAACGGGGAAGTTAAGAGGTATGTAGACCCAGTTTTTGCTCAGCAAAGTGAATTAAACGCGTGCACCTGTAGAATTCTCACGGAGCTTCTATGTAAAAATGAGGAACTTTCTGGAAAAAATGAAGAGCTCTTTAGAAAATATGAGGAACTCTCTGGTAAACATGAGGACTCTCTGGGGGCAAATGAGGAACTCCTGGGGAAATATAATGAACTTCTTGAACAAAACAGGGTACTGGATTCAAAAATTAATACTTTAGACACTAAACTTGTTAAGCTGGATAAAGTTATAAAAAATGCAGCATCTAATGTCGTAACTTCTTCAGGAAATGTAGCAGCATCTACTCCATGGGGAAATTATTATAGCGAGGAGATTTCCGAAGAGGACCTGCTAGGAAACATAAACCACCATAAGCACTTTATTTCCGTAGTAGAGGATTATGCACAGAAGGCTTCGGAAAACAGGGTGCCTAAACTGATTGAAGTTGGCATAGGTACTGCTACAATGTCAATTTATTTTTCCAGGCAGAAATATGAAGTTCTGGGATTGGATAATGATATAAATGTGATTTTCAATGCAATGGCCACTAACAGGAAACTGGGCGGGCATGCTAATTTTGTCATGATGGATGCAAATTTTTTGGATCAATTTAAAAATAAATACTTCGATGTGGCTTTTTCACAGGGCACACTGGAACACTTTGACAATGATGGAATTATTAATATGCTTTCAAAGCAGCTTGAAGCGGCAAAATATGTTGTGTTCTCTGTTCCTTCTATACATTACCCGGAACGTGAGTTTGGGAATGAGAGAAAAATGACTACTGAAGAATGGGAAGTAATCCTCAAAGATGGTGGATTACATGTTGAAAAGCTGGAATACTATCGTGAAGATACACAAATAGTTTGCGTAGTTACTGACGATAATGAATAAGCTGCCCAAATATAGCAAATGGTGTAATTTATGAAAAGATTCCAAATTCATCAACTCCATCCTTCAGTAAGCTATGGGGATGCGATTGGCAATGAAATGCTGGAGATCAGGACAGTTTTGAGAGATCTGGGCTATGAATCAAATATCTATGGTCAATATATTCATCCAAAAATGAACACTGTGAAACAATACAAAGAGTATCGTAAAGTCAGTTCTCCAGATAATATTCTTCTCATGCATTACTCCATAGGATACGGCTCTGAACTCCTGAATTTCGTAAAATCGTTGCCAGATAAAAAAATTTTACTCTACCATAACATTACCCCACCCCATTTTTTCCATAATATTAACTCTGATTATGAGTATTCAACTAAAATAGGGCTTCACGAACTTAAAACAGAAATCAAAGACATTGTAGATGTAGCACTTGCCGATTCTGAATTTAATCAACAGGATCTTATTGATGCTGGATTCGATAAAACTGCAGTTCTTCCTTATTTAATTAATCTCGATAATTTTAATATTCAGCCAGATAAAAAAGTGATAGCTAAGTACGATGATGACTTTGTCAACATACTGGTTGTCGGCAGGATCAGCCCTAATAAAAAAGTAGAGGATGCTATAAAAAGTTTTTATTATTATACTAAGTACATTAATAAAAAATCTCGACTACTTTTAGTAGGTTCGTACAATGGTATGGAAAAATATTATTCTTATCTAAGGGATCTTGTTCAGAAGCTGGATCTGAATAATGTATATTTTACCGGTCACATAAATCTGGATGAACTGGTTTCCTACTACAGGGTCGGCAATGTTTTTCTGGCAATGAGTGAACATGAAGGGTTCTGTGTCCCTCTGCTTGAAAGTATGTATTTCAAAATTCCAATTATTGCAAATAATTCTACAGCTATCCCACAAACGCTTGGCGGGTCAGGGATTTTAGTTAATGAAAAAAACTATATCGAAATTGCAGAAATGATCAACCTGCTGGTTGAAGATAAAACACTAAGAAAAAAAGTTATCGATAAGCAGACTAAGAGATTGGAATTTTTCAACAAAAAGAACATATCCGGAATTTTGAAGAATTATATCGATACTGATTTTAAAGAAATTGATTCCAGGCCGTCTATAAGGATAGAAGGTACGTTTGAAGATTCTTATAGTCTTTCTATAATAAACCGAAATTTAGCTCTGGTACTGGACAGGCTTGGTCAAAATGTTTCTCTGTTTGCAACAACCGGCACAGGAGATTATGTCCCAAAAAAAGGGAGCATACAGGATAAAAGAGTCAGGGAATTATGGGAAAATCACGTTAATTATCCTTTTTTTGCTATAAGAAACATTTATCCTCCCAGAACAAAAGACATGAATGGGAGATATAATCTTATTTACTTCTTCTGGGAAGAATCGGTTCTCCCTCAGGAATGGATTGATGATCTCAATTCACTGGATGGGATTCTAGTCCCTACAAATTTTGTTAAAGATGTTTTGATCAACTCAGGCATAAATACCAGGATTGGAGTCATTCCTTCAGGCGTCCAGGTTGAACATTTTGAAAAAGATGTATTGCCTGCGGAATTACATACTAATAAAAAATTCTTATTCTTCAATGTTGGTTCCGGTTTTCCAAGGAAGGGCATTGATGTGCTCCTTAAAGCCTACGCAAAGGAATTTTCCCGCGAAGATGATGTTTGTTTAGTTGTGAAAACTTTCCCTAACATCCATAATAATATTTCTGAGCAAATAAAGAGTATTATAAAACCTGATGGTCCTGAAGTTATTCATATTGACCGTGATATTTCTGAGAATGAATTGATTTCCCTGTACAAAAAATGCGATTGTTATGTCTCTCCTACAAGAGGTGAAGGCTTTGGTCTTACTATGGCTGAGGCGATGCTCTGCAAAGTTCCGGTAATTACCACAAACTACAGCGGCCAGCTGGATTTTTGCAATGAAAATACCTCATATTTAGTTGATTTTAAGCTTGAACCTTCTGTTACACATTTAAAACAGCAATATACTATGGCTGATTCATTATGGGCAGAACCTGATGTAGACCATCTGGCTGCTTTGATGAGACACGTGTACGAAAAGAGAAACAGCGATGAAGTAAAAGCAAAAGTAGAAGCCGCGTATACCAATATCAAAAACAATTTCAACTGGGAAGTCTCAGCTAAGAAAACGATCGAGTTTCTAAAAACTGTTCAATTCAAACCAAAACTGGGTGTTGTTTCAACCTGGAATACAAAATGTGGTATCGCAGAGTACACCAAATATCTGGTTGGCAATTTAAGAAATCCAGAGGAAATTAAAATCTTCGCAAATAAAGTAAGTTCCAAAGATCTTATAGCAATGGATGGAGAGAATGTAATCCGTTGCTGGGAACCATATTTCGATGACCTGAGCACTCTTTGCAATAAAATATTGGAAAGTGATCTTGACATAATCCACGTTCAATTCAATTTTGGGTTCTTTGAGCTGAGTGCTCTGGCTAAAATGGTTAAAAAACTAAAGGAAAAGGGAATAAAATTGATAATCACCTTCCATTCCGTAGGTGATACCGAATTTATGAACAAACCCGTTAAATTAGATTCAATCAAAACAGAGCTAAAACTTGTAGACAAAATCTGGGTGCATTCCTCAAATGATGTCAGGGAATTATCTGAAAAGGGAATTGTTGACAATGTAATTAAAATTCCTCATGGAAATGTAGTTTTCGACAACAATGAAAAAGAAGAACTTAAAAAAGGAATTTTCAAAAATTCGAAAATAATCTCTACTTTTGGCTTTCTTCTTCCGCATAAAGGAGTACTGGAAACGATACGGGCGTTGCCTTCAATAATAAGTGAGTACCCGGACGTGCTTTTCTTGGTTGTAAGCTCCATATTTCCAGATGAGATTTCCAGTAAATACTATGAAAGCTGTAAGAAAGAAGTTGCTAAATTAGGGTTGAAAGATCACGTTATATTCTTTACAGATTTCCTGGAAAAACAGGAAATAATTTACCTGTTACAGTCTTCCGATATCGTTGTTATGCCTTACAAAGATACAAAAGAGGCTGCCAGTGGTGCTATCAGATTTGCTTTAGCGTCTCATAGGCCCGTAATTGTAACAGATATTCCAATATTTGGTGAATTTGAAGAAGAAGTTTATAAAATCCCGAGCTGTTCTCCAGATGAAATAAAAAAGGGAATTATGAAGTTATATGAAAATGAAAAATTACAGAAGGAAATTGCCAGATCTGCCGAGAGAAAGATAAAAGAGATTAGCTGGCCAAACATTGCAAATATGTATGAAAATGTATTGTTGCAGTTAGGAAATGATTCACTTTGAAGCATTGTATTCAGGAATGAACTTTTTGTGCTCTTCCTGGAAATGGGGACAAAGTTAAATAATTTGGCATGAATGTACTTATTTGAAAAGTACTTTCATTACTTTGTTCCTTCTATTTAAATAATTTCACGTTTGTTTTTTACATTATTTACTCATGAGATATTGTATTAAATGTCAGAAGAGATTTCTGGGCATAGGATCCAGATCTCTCAGCTTTGGTAATAGATAAAGTAAACGGCTTTGAGGGTGTTTTTTGAACAAAACACGAATTTTTTATTTTAGTGCAATAATATTCTCAATACTCTTACAGGCGGGCAGTGGAATTTGTGGAAAATACGCGGCAATAACCGCAAAGGATACCTCCTTACTGAGTACTGCTTTCAATGGCTTTTACTTACTTTCTGTAATATTCCTTGTGGTGCAAGCAATTGTTTGGCAGCAGGCACTGATACATTATCCTCTCTCCTATGCATATCCATTTGTAAGTTTAGTTAACTTTGTGATATTGATTTTTTCTGCACTCCTGTTCAAAGAGCAAATAACTGCGAGTAATATCCTGGGGCTGATCCTTATCTCATCAGGAATTCTGGTGCTATCTCGTAATCTTGAGGAAGAAATATGACCAGTCTTTCGATACTATACCTTGTGTCAGTGATCGTATTTACAGGGTCCAGCCAGGTATTGCTAAAAATGGGAGCAAACAGGGCCAATAAGAAAAAATTTATTGTAGCTTATGCAAATCCGTATACTTTTACTGCTTATAGCCTGTACATGCTGACAACTATTCTCACAGTTTATGCTCTTAAGAACATCCCGTTAAATCTGTTTTATGCAAGTACTTCACTGAAATTTGTTCTCATTCTAATTTTGTCCAGGTTAATGCTTCGGGAAAAGATTAACTCCCGTAAAGTATTTGCGGTGTTGTTAATCGTCGCAGGTGTCATAGTTTTTAATATGTGATTTATTACTGAGCCCGGAACTTATCTGAAAAGCTTGTAACCTGTCAAACTTTTAAACTGGCGTTATTCACATCACCAATCTGCAGCCAGTAGTCCAGAATATCATCAAAAAGCCCTGAAAAAGGCAGAAAATCAGAGTAATAATATCTTCTGAAACACGGTTTTTAGTGATGTCAGCGAAAAGGATGTACAAAGGAAAAATAACTAAAATGTACCGAGGCATGGACATAATTCCAGTAGAAAGCGGGATGAAAATTGAAAACATACTAAATAACCAGTAAGAAAATCTCATTTTCCTATAAAATATTATTAAAATAAATATAGAGATAGTTGCAAAAGCTGCCTCAAAGGCTGTGAATATATCCCCGGAGAAACCATCAATAATAACCTCCAGAGGGTTTGTAAGATGCCTTTCCCACATTGCCTGAGCATGCATAAAAGCTAAAAAATCTCCAGTTATATAGTAGTTATAGACCATGAAGAAAACTGTACCAAGAGGGATTAATGAGAGATAAAATACAGGTATTATCACTTCCCTAGAGTTTTTAAGACTTATTATGGTTCTGTTTTCTTTTATCAACGGCATGAGAACTTCATAGAGTAAAGGCAAAACAACAAGAACGCCGACGGACCTCGTTAAAGACAGAAAGAAACCTGTAATTCCAACAAGATACCATTCACCTTTCCTGGCATAGTAGAAACAAATCAAAATAAGGGTAAGGTACAGGGATTCTGAGAAGACTCCAGAAAGGATAAAAGAAACAGGAAAAATAAGCAGATATTTTACTGATTTAATGGCGTTGGTTTCTTCGAAGTCAAGTTTTACCAATCTGTATAAATAAATACAGGCTACTATTAAACAAAAATTAGATATTATTAAGCCAGCGATATAATGATTACCTGTAATTGAACCAATTATTCTCATAAGTGTTGGATATAAAGGGAAAAATGCAATGTTTGTCTGATGTATTTGATTTTGAATTGTTGAATAGCCGTTCAGCGAAATATCAAGATACCAGCCTGTATCCCATGCCCCCCATACATCAAGCCACCTCAAAGGCGGCATGCTGTTAGATTGGTAACTGTATTCTTGCTGGATAAGATTTCTAGACAACACTCCGATTATATTCAATATTATTCGTGTGCTGAAGAACATCAATAGAATATACTTTATTTCAGGTATGTGATATGCGTACTTTGATAATGATTCAGTATCCATGAATACAAATCCTGTTAATCTATTATTTTTTGGGGGACTCTTCTCACTTTAGCGCTCAGTTTAATATAGAGGCGATCCCAAGTATTTATATGTATAAATATATATTTATTAACTAATTTATTGGTATTAAGATGCAAAATGTAGATAAATTTTTCTGTTTTGGATACCCAAAAATCTTAAAATTAAAAAATAAGATGTTTTCATCTTTAAGTTCCGAGCTCAATTGAGTAAATCCTGTTTACATTTATCTCAACCTATTTATATAATACCCCAAAATTAAAAAGGGTTTTTTAAAATCTTTGATTTTCATTTATGACTGGTCACTTGAAACATAAGCTGGGTACAATAAATGGCTGTTTTTTGCTTCAATTACTCCAGTTTTGAATCAAAGTTGGTAAGTAGCAAAAGTCAGAAGTAATTTTGCTTGTAGAATTATATATTGAGGGTATAGTCTAGTTATTTATAGGATGTGCAATTAATCATAAATATAATTTACATTTAAAGAAATGTAAAAATATTAATTCTAATTAATATATTAAAGTGGGTTGAATAAAAGAGATTGTACAGGAAAGAGATTGTACAGGATGTATTACTCTATCTTTGAAAGATAGAAGCTACGTGGGGGTAAATAAATGGAAATTAAGGGGAAGTTATATTCAATAGCTTTAGCTTCAACCATCCTGGTTTTTGTATTTCTAATTTTAGTCTCAGCAGCGTCATCCGCACAGGTGACCAGAATTGGAAATGGAACCGATCCTGCTGTTTATGGTAACACAGTTGTCTGGACAGATAATGGGGTTATCCATGTTTATGACCTGACCGCTAAAACAGATACCAAAGTTGACTCTTCTGCAGCGTCACATCCAGCTATTTATGGTAATAAATTGGTGTGGCACGATGAGAGCAGTGGGACGCCAGGGCTTGCTGTATATGATATCAAGACTTCTGAAAAGTATCACATCACAGAAAACGTAGATAGCAGCAGTATTCCTTGCATATATGGCAACAGAATCGTGTGGAGTGCAAATTACAACGAAACCAACCACAACTATAACGTGTACATGCGCGATATATCTACCTCAACACAGACAAGGATAGCATATGGTGAGCATCCGGACATTTACGATACCAGAATAACATATGCTGCTTACGATGGTGGCGACTGGCGAAGCATCATTGTGTACGATATTGCCACAGGAGAAACTACAAAAGTACCGTATTCCGGTGATCTTAACATTCCGCACATATACGGCAACTCAGTAATATGGTCGGATACTTACACAAGGCTGGGGTACATTGCCATGTATGACATCCCCACTAAAAAGGTTACAGCTGTTACCAGTGATAACAGCGTTTGCGAAGATGGTTCAGAAAGTGGTTGTGATACCGGGTTCCACACGAGTATATATGGCGACAAAATCGTATACGCAAAAGTAAGTAATGACTGTCTGGGCAGTGCTGGTGTGTACGTTTATAATATTTCTAAAGCACAGAGCACTCAGATATTTGATTATGGAGACAAAGTTTATACGACACCGGATGTATACGACAATACAATTGTATGGGGAATAGACGGCAAATATGGTGGTGCGGTAATTGATAGTGGTATCTATGTGATTAATCTATCTTCATCAGATACTTTGCCGCCTGTAGCTGAATTTACTGCAAACGTAACTTCCGGAGCTGCACCTCTGACCGTGTTGTTTACTTACACCGGAACTGTTGGAGTGCCTGCTTCCTGGCTCTGGGATTTTGGCGATGGCATCAATTCAACACATGCAATGAATGCAACGCATACATTTACGAATCCGGGAATTTATAAGACCAGTCTGACTGTAGAAAATGGTGCGGGTAACAGTACAGTGACAAAAACGAATTACATAGTAGTTACAGATTCAGTCGTTACAGATCCTAGAATTCCCAATGCAAAATTCAGCAGCAACGTTACTGAAGGTTATGCCCCTTTGGCAGTGCAATTTTATGACTCTTCCCAGAATGCAGTATCAAGGATATGGGACTTCAATAACGACGGAAATACTGATTCCAGTGACCTGAATCCTGTTTATGTATATACAGCTCCGGGAACATATTTCGTCAACCTGACAATAACTAATGCAAACGGCTTCTCCACATATATTACTACAATAAATGTACTGGAAGGCAGCTCAAGCGGCGATGATAGTTCTGGTAACGATGACAGTTCCAGTGGAGGAAGCAGCCACAGCAGCAGTGGAGGAAGCAGCAGCGGTGGCGGCGGAGGCTCTCCCGAACCTGCAAAGAATGTTGAAGTGAAGGAACTTTGCCAGGTCTTCATCACCAATGGAAAAGAAGTAAAGTTTGATTTCAAAAAGAACGCAACCTGCGTTGTTTACGCAAGCTTTGAAGCAAAAAAGACCCTGGGCAAAACCACAACCATTGCCGAGATGCTTAAAGAGAAATCATCTCTTGTTACCGAACTGCCTTCCGGAGAAGTCTACAAATCATTTAACCTGTGGGTTGGAAACGGCGGAGTTGCAAGTTCAAAGAACATTGAAAACTCTAAAGTCTGCTTCAAGGTTGAAAAGTCCTGGGTACAGGACAAAAATATAGATCAGAATTCAATCACCCTGAATAGATACAGTGATGAAAAATGGGAGCAGCTTCCAGTAACTCTGTCAGAAGAGGATGACGGGTTCCTGTATTTCACATCCGAAACTCCTGGATTTTCTTCGTTTGCTATTACAGGAAAGGCAAAAAGCACCTCGGGAGAAGTAGGAGCAAATATTGGATCAGAGTCCAGGGAAGTTGACAAAACCGGAAGTGAAGATCCTGAATCTGAACAGGAAACCGGCTCGAAAGAAAATGTGAGCACGCCTGGATTTGCAGCTATTTATGGGTTAGCCGGACTGCTTGCAGTGTTTCTGTATAGAAGAAAGTAAAAAAGGTAGAAACGGATTTTACTTGAAAAAAGGAAGGGAAACAATCCTTCCTTATTTTCTTATTTCAGCTGTTTCCTGACTTTTTAGCTTTTTTCATCTATTCTAATATTCAATCTCACACCATCCCGCTAAAAATAACCCTTGAAGCAGCAGCCGAAACCGCAAAGATAAGTACCGTAATAGGGAGCATACAGGCGAGGTCGTATTTCAACTGCTCCCTTTCTCCTCCATATTCTATGGCTCCTGCAAAGCGGGTAAGGATTGCACTGATAAGGACAATATAAACCCCTATCGCAAGCAGGAACTGGTCCGGAGGAATAGACTGTGAGAAAGTTTCAGGACAGATTTCTACAGGCATTCCGGAAAGATCTGCCGGAACTCTGCTAACTCTCTCTGCCACCTGGTTCAGGATTTTTGTAATAACTTCGGAGAGGGCAAGGGTAATTCCTGCAATAAGGGGCGCAAAAATCGCTGCAGTAGTGCGCATTGTTGAAGTGACATCGTAGAGGGAATGCTTTATACGCTCCTCCACGGCACTGAGTTCTTTTAAGTGATCTGCAAGCTTGATAATCGAAGCCCCCGCAGCTTCGTGGTTTTTGTGGACGCTTTCCGTAAAGAGGAGCATGGTGTTTCTAATCCTCTCGGAATATACGTGCCTGAAAGCGCCGAATTCCTCGTCAAAAACGGCATCTTTGAGGTTTGTCCTCATGCTGAGCAGGTTCATGGAGATTCCCTCGTAGGCTTCCCCTATTTTTGAGCCATCCATGGTTCTGGCAGTATGGGCAAAGGCTTCCTCAGGTGCTTTTCCTTCAGAAATCCTCCTTCCGAGAACAAAAAGTGAATCGGCAAATTCCTGTTCCATCTGTTTTATCCTGTCTCTTATTTTCTTGTACGGAAGAGAAGAGAAGTAAAGGTATATTGAAAGTCCCGCAGTTCCGCCTACAACCAGAGGAAGGGCTGGAAGGAGGTATCCTCCAAGCGGGGTTGTTGAAACTATTCCACCGGGGTTTCCCGAAGCCAGAAGGAGATAACCCAGAGGAGCTGTCAGGACGCAGACCAGAACACCGGATAGTATGGCAATTCGCTTCTTCTGCCTTATGTCTGCAAGGTCAGGATGGGTATCTGGAATCTGCCCCGGGATAAAGGCAACAGGCCTCTGCATCAGGATATACTCCGAGTAAATTGCTGCAAGGCATGGAAAAATAAAGTCATAGAGAAGGACCATGTCGGCAATCTCGGGTTTCATCCCCACAACCGTGACCGCAGGCAGGAGAGCTACAAGGGCAAGCGGGATAAGGATAAAAATTGAGTAAAGGACATAACTTGGAGTCTTCAGCTTTTCGGCAAAAGCTTCCATGAGGCTTTCAGTCCCTTCAAGGCTTATATCGAGAGCACGGTTCAGGGTGATGACCCTCTGGGCTTCATCGGGTTCAGCCGTCGAACTCTTTATCAGGTGAAGGGAACGTTTGAAGTATTCGCTGTTTCTGCCCCAGAGGTCTGCAAAAGATAGGAGAGCATCATCCATGCTGCTGTAGATTCTCAGATTCAGGTCCCAGGTCAGCTTTTTTAAGTCCGTGGCAAGAGGCCTTTCAGAGTTTCGGGCTGCAAAAAGGACAGCATGCTCAAGGTTAGGGACCAGCTTCATCGACATAATTATGTAGCTCAGGATTTCCGGGATATCTCCGAGGGAAGATATCTTCATAAACCCTGCTTTTATCTTCACATATTCACTGAGGTAACAGAGAACTATCATGGGAATAACAAATGTCAGGATTCCCATAATGAAAAGAGTTTTAGGATCGAAACTTCTGGAAAGAAGAAGGAAAAGGTCTATTCCGAGAAGCAGAACTAAAGTCACAAATGTGCCCACATAAGAGAACAGTACTGTCTCAAAGGCTTCCAGGTCAAAGCCTGTAAACCTGAGAGCATCCCTGTACTCAGGACTCACGCTTTTATCGCATTTTCTGCTGAAGGCTTGAGGGTCAGGGACAGCCCATCCCCACTGCTTTGCTGTGGATTTACAGGCTCTTACGTACCAGCTGCTTTCTTCCATCTTTTGACCCTCATACAGTCATTTTTGTTTCGAGAGTATGTTTTTCTTCGGATAGTGTTTTTCCTTCGGCGAGTATTTTTTCTTCGGGTAGTTTACTTTTCTTTCTCTGATTTTCTGTTCCAGCCCGCTCCCTGATGAAATTTTCAAACCATATTTCCCACTGCCTGTACAGCTCTTCAAGATAGACTTCTGAACTGGGTTCAGGGCTGGTTTCAAAACCAGAGTTGCTGCTTAGTTTGCCGCTTTCTTTTTCTTTCGGGGTTTCTCGGGTCCCGGTATTTGCTTTTACTGAGTCTGAGAGCAGCCAGAACATATTGTTAGCTTCACTTACGGCTTCGGCTTCGAGCAGGAAAGGTATGCGAATCCCTTCAACTGCGATTTTCTCTTTTATTCTTGCCCTGAGCTCGATATTTTTCATTGCAGTATCAATGGTGATTCCCCATTTTCGGGCAATTTTTCCTATAAGTTCGGACTGCCCCTGTTCAAGAGCCTCTCCTGCAAGCAGGCAGTCCTGGGAGGGATCGTAATACATGATATCGGTAAAGATTTCTGAAGGTTCCAGTTCTTCGATACAGGCGGAGGTGACCTCTGCAATCCGGCTGACCCGTTTTACTTTTCTCATGCTTCCTCCGGGCCTGATGCCCGAACAGATTACCACGGCATCTGTTGCTTTGAAGGACGCGGGAGGAACACCCAGGGTGTGTACAACCCTCTCGTAAACATTTTCAACGGATGACCCGTGAATGGTGCCTATAACCGAGTTTCCTGCATTTCCTACCTGCATGGCTTCGTAGAGCACTTTTACTTCCGGTCCTCTGACTTCTCCCAGTACCAGAGACGAACTACCAAGTCTCAGGGCAGCCCGAAGTGCAGTTTCCGGACTCATTTCCGCTCCAGACTTCAGAACCGAAGACTGGGAACTCATACCCTGAACCTTCCAGCCCAGCTCCTGAAGTTCTTCTGTAGGGAGTTCATGGGTATCCTCGATTGTCAGAATCCTGTATTTCTGAGGGATTTCAAGAAGCATTGCAGATAAAAGAGATGTTTTTCCGGCTCCCACCTCTCCGGCAACAAGAACCGAAGCCTGCCCGTCCATAAGGAAACTTAAAAGCCCGGCTGCAAAAGGAGAAATCGAGCCTGTGTTGATCAGCTTCGGCAGAGTCCAGGGTGTAAGAGAGTGTTTTCGGAAAGCATATGCAAGGCCGTTTGCACTCAGGGGGTCTCCTATTACGGATACTCTTACCCCAAAAGCTTCAAGGTTAAGCTCAAGCACAGGTATGGCTTCTCCAAAGGGCCTGCCGCTAATAGTCCTGAACCTTGAGACAAGGGCATCAAGGTCGTCCTGCGAGAGAAATACATTGCTCGCACATTCCTCTCCTTCCATCACAACATGCACCGGATTAGTATCCGCAGGGGCGTTGATGTATACATCCGTGATCCGGAGGTCCGAAAGGAGGTCTTCCACGATACCGAGCCCGTTTGTATACCTTGCAAGGAGATCGGCATAACTTTCAAGTTCTTCCGGACTGCAGGCTTTCCCGCTTTCGAGCAGTTCTTCTCCAAGGAGGGCTTTTGCCATTCGTTTGAAATATTCCCTTGCTCCGGTAGGGTCTGCAAAGGCAAGGTCCTTTGGCCTGTGTTTAATCATTCTTCTCCTTACCTTTTCAAGCAGCCTGAGTTCTTCCTGCTTCAGGTTGTATTCGGGAGGCCTGATCATGTAAAGCTTTTCCGGTCTGTCGGTGTAGCGGTAAATGGATACTTCAAGGTTTCTTCCTTCCCTGCGGTTTATGTCATAACACTCGAGAAACTCGGTATTTTCCGGAGCCTCGGTGTAAATCCTCGAACTTGAAAAAGGAGGCCGGACGTGAGATTTGATCCGGCTTTCGTAGTCAAAAAAACAGTCTGTGAAACCCGTGGAGTTTGCGGAATTATCTGTAAATTTGCCTTTTTTGTTTTCCTTTTTCTCTTTATCCTTTTTTCTAACAGAATGTGAAACAAAACCAGAGAATGTGATTCTGGATAAAGAGACAGGAGATGCTTCTCCGGAGGTGTTTTCTATCATGCTTTCGTTTTTCCTTCCGGCTCTTGCTCCTATTTTTAACTTTAATTTTAAATTTGACTTTTTCTCTGCTTTTTCTTCCAGATTGTTTGCGTCTTCTTTTTCTTTTTCTAAACCCTCTGAGCACCATGGGGCAAGACAATAAGTGGACTTTTTGCTAGCAGGAACAGCAGGAATTTCAGGAAAACAGGACATTTTCTTTTCGATTTCGTTCAAAATCAGGCAGAATCCTTCAAAACACGCAGAGCAGGCGGGAGAAGTGTCCTGAAATCCCGAAGGCATTTTCCCATGAATAATCTCCCTCAGATCCAGCCTGGCTTTTAAAGGGTCAGTTTCTACGGTTTCGACAAGGGAAGAGATTATCTTTTTTCTTTCAAGCTCACAATTTTTCTTTTCCTGCCGGGTACAGGCTTCGGAAACAACTTCAATGCTCCTGTACGCCGCAATGGTTCCCTTGAAGCCTGCCAGAGCATAAAGCAGGGACAGAGACTTTCCTTCGTAGTCCCTTTCATAAAGTCTTGAGAGTACAAGGCAATCGGCATGAATCTCTTTCTGGAGAATTCCGAAGATATTCTTTCTGCAGTGCGAATCGTTCAGCGAAGACCCGGATTCACATTCTCTGCAGTTGATTACAATTGTTTTCCGGTTTTTCGTCTGCTTTATCCTGTGCGGGCAGGTTTCCTCTTCCTCTTTCTTTTTGCCCTGAAGTGCGTCCAGATTGAAGTTTTTTACAGCTTCCTGAAGGCTCTCGGCAGCGTCCTGAAGTTTAACCATTATGTCCAGAATCCAAACCCCCGTTTTCCCTGAGTACTTTGTAAGTTACCTTCAAAAGTATTAAAGATTTTCTACTAATAATCGTCTATGAGTTTTTATGATAAAGCTAGTTATATAATATGGAAGATACTTTCAGTTAATCCTGGATCGATACTCTGTTATTCGCGTTCAAGAAAAACTGGAAATACTCCCATTTGACCACTTGTTTATCTATTCTTGTCACCAAACCTTTATTGG
>NZ_DAOOUJ010000032.1:0-36941 GCF_035390745.1 Methanosarcina sp.
TGTCTTCTGGCGCTTCTTCTGTAGCTTCCTCTACACATTCACTTGATGTGTCTTCTGGCGCTTCTTCTGTAGCTTCCTCTACACATTCACTTGATGTGTCTTCAGTTGCTTCTTCTGTAGCTTCCTCTACACATTCACTTGATGTGTCTTCAGTTGCTTCTTCTGTAGCTTCCTCTACACATTCATCTGCATTGCAACTCTCTGATACGGTTTCAGCGTTTCCACAGCTTGTTTCGTCAGCTGCTGTTACAGTGCTTGCACAGCTTGCTCCTTCATCTGCACTGCAGCCTTCTGTTACAGTGCTTGCACAGGTTGTTTCTTCACCTGCATTGCAGCCTTCTGATACAGTGCTTGCGCAGCTTGCTTCGTCAGCTGGTATATACCAGGTGCCTCCACAGTCTGTTTCGTCGTCTGCATCATCACAATCACTTACTGTTGCAGTGCATGAATTGCCACATGTGTTTGCGTTGTCGCAGCTGCTTACTGTTGCAGTGCATGCATTGTCACAGGTATTTGAATCGTCAGAGTCACTTACCGTTGCAGTACATTCACTGTCACAGTTGTCTGAATCGTCAGAGTCGCTTACTGTTGCAGTACATGTATTGCCACAATTTAAATCACAGTCGCATGCCTCACAGCTACAGTTTCCCTGTGCGCAGGCTTCACTGGACTCGCAGTCACATTCTTCACAGTCACATGAACTGCTTGCCTGTGCGCAGCCTGAAGTTTTTCCACATATTGATTGACTACAATCTGGAGTAGATGCGCAGTCACATGAGTCACAGTCACAATTTAATTCTCCGCAGTCTGCAGTAGATTCACAGTCACATGAACCACATACACACTCTTCCTGATCGCAATCTACAGTAGTAGAATTTCCTGCAGATTTTTTTAGAGCATCACAGGAAGCTGCTCCTGCAGCAATTAGACTTGACATCATTATTACAATAGAAACACATGCCAGAATTTTCATAATTGGTTTTTCTCTGAAGCGCATTTTGTCCCTCCAAACGTTCCAATAATTTTGTATGATCTTGCTCCTTTTATGTGAGAAGATCTGGAACCGAAGAGTTTCGGGGCAGTTAAACATATAAAAATACTTATTCGGCTTCCAAAAATCAGAATAAAAAAAAGAATCTAAGCCTTTATTATAAAATATAAATCCGATTTAAGTCCCTTAATACTTGATTAAACTATATGACCTGAGAAAAATAAGTTTAAAACTTTATAATACTTTATTCTATTTCACAATGCTGTATAAGGCGCTGGATTATAAGTTCCTTAATACCTTGAAAATGTTAGCATTAATTGATTCTGTCTAATCCTTATTTTCCCTAAAAAATATGATTTATTCATATTATTTGCACAATTTATTTCATTATTTTTTTGAAATAGCATAAAGATCTCTAAGCTGCCCGTTAATAACCTTATATATATTAATTTATACAATAGTTACCAAATGACAAAAGGAATACTTATTGCAGGAACCCATAGCGGAGTTGGAAAAACCACAGTCTCCATGGGTATTATGGCTGCTCTCAAGCACAGGCAGCTAAAAGTCCAGCCTTATAAGGTAGGACCGGATTATATCGACCCTTCCCATCACACTGCCATATGCGGGCGCCCCTCCAGAAACCTGGATACCTATATGATGGGTACGGAAGGTGTCAGGCAGACAGTCGCCCGTACATCTGCAGACGCTGACATTGTTGTCGTTGAAGGGGTAATGGGTCTCTTTGACGGAATTGATTCTACGGAAATTGCGAGCTCGGCACACGTAGCAAAGACTCTTGACATTCCGGTGATTCTGGTAATCAATGTCCATGGCATGTCCAGAAGTACTGCAGCCCTCCTGAAGGGTTATTCTGAGTTCGATCCAGAAGTTCGGGTTGCAGGTGTCATTCTTAACCAGGTAGGAAGCCCCCGCCATGCAGAGCTTGTAAAAAATTCACTTCCGGGCAACATTCCTATTATCGGCACAATCCCCCGACGAAAAGATATTGAGGTTCCTTCAAGGCATCTCGGGCTCTATATGGCACATGAAAAGGACTATAACACCGCAGAAATGGCAGCATTTATCGAAGAAAATGTTGACCTTGATGCAGTGCTTGAACTTGCTGAACCCTGTTCGGTTCCTGAAGCTGAGGTAATCCAGAGTCCGGGAACAGATCTCAGGATTGGAGTTGCCTGGGATCCTGCTTTCTGTTTCTACTACCGGGATATGTTTGATGCATTTTGGGATAATGGAGCAGAAGTCGTATTTTTTAGCCCGATGGAGGGGGAACTTCCTGATGTGGACGGAATTTACCTTGGAGGCGGCTATCCCGAACTCTATGCAGAAACCCTTGAAAACTCAGAAACTACACGGAAATTAAAAGGGCTTGCAGCGGACGGTTTGCCTATCTATGCAGAATGCGGCGGCCTGCTATATCTCTGCGGAACTTACGAAGTCGATGACAGGGTTTATAAGCTGGCTGATGTTGTGCCTGCAAATACGCGCATGACAAACCGGCTGAAAGCTCTCGGATATACCGAAGCCCGCCCTCTTGACAAAAACTTCTCTTCCCGCAATATCAGGGGCCATGAGTTCCATTACTCCCTTACGGAATGCGACAGAGATGCCAGATTCGCATACGAAATGATCCGCGGAAAAGGTATACAGGACGGTTTTGACGGGCTTATTGAGCACAATACTCTTGCAGGGTATATGCATTCCCATCCTGCCAGTTTCCCGGTAGAAAAATTCGTGCAAAAATGCCGGGATTACAGAAGAAAATAAAATGCAAGGGGAGAGGTAAAAATCCTTTCCAAATCTCCTCTTTAAATCCTTTCTTTTTAAATGCCTTTTTCTTTTGATGTTTTTTGTGAGACATTTTCCCTGAGGTTCCAGAAAAATACTTTCAGCTTTCTTGGTTGAGATTAATAAATATCGAAATAATCTTTAGGAACATGGGTAACATACTGGAATGGATACTCAAAGGATTGGTTTAACGTGTTTTTCAATTGTATGATAATATCTGGAACATGAGTCACATCCAGTACCTTTACTTACTACAGAAACTTACTACAGAAGGAGGGAATAAAATGAAGTTCATATGCCCGCTTATCGTTGTCAACAATATGGAAGTATCCAGAAACTTTTACGAAAAGGTTCTCAATCAAAGAGTACAGTACGATTTTGGTGAAAATGTGTCTTTTGAGGGCGGCTTTGCAATACATCTGAAATCGCACTTTTCAGATTTGATAGGTGTGAACAGGAACGATATTATTCAAAAGTCGAACAATTCCGAATTGTATTTTGAAGAAGAGGATTTAGATAGTTTTCTTCAAAAGCTGAAATGTATGGATTCCATCGAATATGTGCATGAATTAAAAGAACAGCCCTGGGGACAGCGAGTTATCAGATTTTACGACCCTGATATGCACATCGTCGAAGTTGGGGAACCCATGGAAAGCGTGGTAAAAAGGCTCTTGAGTGAAGGATCATCGGTAGAAGAAACCTCAAAACGCACTTTAATGCCAGAGGAATTTGTCAGGCAGTTTCTATGAACGGCTAATGGCTGGCGCCCCTGAATTTTACTTTCATTTTTCTGTTATTCCACTTTGTTTCTCTTTTACTTCTCCGTTATCCGCTTTTATTTTCATTTCCTTTTTCTTTTCCGTCATCCTTTTCGTTTTCTTTCTGTTTCTCCTCTGCCTGCTCTTTTTCTTTATTTTTTATGAACACTTTTTTCTCGTAATATCCCAGAGGGTGGCTGATTTTCTCGCAGAGCCTGTCTTTCCCGACGCAGTTGCCATAAGTCCTCATAGTGTCGCAGGCGGGGGGTTTGTATGTATTGCCTGTAGCGCCTGCGATATGTTCTATCTGATAGAGGGTTTTTTCCGCATCAAAATCTGGGGAGATATTGAAAAGGTTGAGGATCTCATCCACCGACATGCCCACATTAAGCAGGAAAGATGTCATCGCAAAACGCATTGAATGGGCGAGGTTTACTCCGCCCTGCACATTTGCAAGAGCATGGGCAATACAGGGAGGAAAAAGCTCGGGTTCAACAGTCCCAAAGTCCGTAGATCCAAATTTCTTTTTCTGGACCTCAAACTGTTCTTTAATTTCGGCAACATATGGGGCACAGAAGCTTGAAACCTCGGCAGGAATTTCCGGGATAGGGAAGGACTGTTCAATCCTCTCCCTGACCGCTTCTTCAAGGAGCCTTGCAAACTCTTCTTTTGTGATTTTTATTTTGCCTGCCCTGAGCTGGCGGTTTGTCAGTTTCCAGGAAGGATCTTTCAGGGAATTTGAAAAGCGGATGTAATCCGTAAAATGCATGCTGAAATAGGAGTCCTGAGCATCTGCTGATATTCCAAAATCTTCCCCGAATTCGAGCAGAAAATCAGGACTTTCATTTTTCAAAAAAGTATAAGCAGCCTTGGCTTCTGCCAGAGCATAACGCCGGGTAAATAGCTGGTCATCCACGCAGGCAACCAGCATCCTGGCGAAGGGATAGGAAAGGAGTTCTGAAAGAACCTGGGCTTCCCCTGAAACGGGAAATTTTTTAATTTCTCCTTCAAGAGCCTCTTTCACCCTTTCTATTCCACGGGCTCTTGCAGCCCTGTAAGCCCGCGAATTAAGCAGGCTTTCTAAGGAAATTCCCAGGTTTCCAACGTGGGCAGACGCTTCTGAAGTAAATGGGTAATATGCAAGTTTTTCTGCCTGCATGCCACCTTAGTCCGATTCAATTCTTGGAGCCAGGAGGTAAGAGATTCTTCCTGCACCGTTTGCAATTTCAAAATCAATCAGGATAGGGAAGTCCTTTCCAAGGGAGAGAGTAACCTCATTTACCTTGTTTGTGGGCTTGACTATATCTGTCAGGTAGTCCAGGGAGAAGAGGGAACAGGCTTCACCTGCTTTCAGGTCGATTAACTGGTCTCTGCCCATTTCCAGGCGGACCTGGTCGGTATCGCCCTTTGCTTCCATATAGAAAGTATCACCGGAAACTCCCATAAGCATATGGTCGCTTATTTTCTCTGCGGCTTTTACGGCACGCCTGAGGTCTGCACCGTTCAGGACAACTTTGGCAGGCAGTTCAAGCTGAGGAACTCTGGGTTCTGCACGGATTGTTGAAGGATCAAGAAGGGAAAGAGTATAGGAAAGCCCTCCTACATCAATCAGGAGCTTATTGCTTCCTTCTTCAAGCTGCATCCGTACTGTATCGGTTCTGTCCGCAATTCCCAGGAGATCAGTAATCTTATTCAGGTCGATTCCTATTTCACACTCGTCAGCGCTATATTCCTCAAAAGCTGATGATCCAAGCTCAAAAATTCCCATTGCGACATTAGCAGGGTCAACCGCTTTTACCGAAATACCTTCGGGTTTAATTTTAAATCTAACCTCATCTACAATTACAGCCAGTGCGGCAATTGCGTCTTTCAGAAGCTCTGCATTAATTGCTGCCTTGAACATGATTCTTCTCCATCGAATAAATTAGCCTTAAACTCCTTATCTATCCCTGAATATATAAATTTCCTTACAATTTGAGAGGGATTTTCTATCCTTTTGAGGCAAACTTCCCTGCTCGAAATAATGATGTATGGAACCGGGATAAACTTTTAGGTTCAAAGTCCGAGCAACTATATAAATCTTGGTCAGAAAATCAGGAAGCTTCAGGCTCTGCCTGAGATACTGAAGAAATTCTGACCTGAAAACCCGTTATTCAGAAGTACACTATTTGGAGTTAAATTTTCCAGAACTACGTTTTTAAGAAGGGCTCGGGAACAAAAATATTGAATTCAGTCGTATTCTCTCCATGTAAACCCACACTTTGTACACTTGAAGAAGCGGGTTTCGGACTCGTCAGCAGACCTGAGCTGTCTGAGCCACCAGGCTGCAGTATTGTTTCCGCACTCCGGGCATTTTACATTCGTTGTTGGCAGACCTGAAGTCTGTTCCCCTTCGAGTACAACTACTTCGCGATCATCGATTTTGGCTGTGGAGACGAAATTCTTTGCGTCACTTTCAATCGGTATTGTGTTTCCACACTTTCTGCAGTGGTAGTTACCATCTTTAGGAAACATCATACTCTTGCATTTAGTACAGAATTGCATTAATATCACTTTTTGCGTCGTTTATCATTTTATTATGGTCAAAAGCCAGCTCAGGAATCGAATCAAGATCAAAAAGTTCAACGGCAGCAGCATCAGAGCCTGATTTTAAGTCTCCGTACCCTTTCGCAAGGTAACACACTGATACTGTGTGCCTTCTCGGGTCGCGTTCAGGATCGGAATAGACACCGATAAGTTTGAGAATCTCTACAGAAAGGCCCGTTTCTTCAAAAGCTTCCCTGGAAGCTGCTTTTTCTGTACTTTCCCCGATTTCGACGAAGCCGCCAGGAAGGGCAAATTTTCCCTGATATGGAGGGTTTTTTCTCTTCACCAGAACAAGCTTGTTTTTAAAGAGAATTACAGTGTCAACGGTCAGGCTGGGGGTATTATATTTCATAAACGCCTTCTTAGTTCACTTTAAATATGATCTTTTTTCTCTACAAATCTCCTTCCTGATTAGCTTTTTCTAGCATTTCGCCAGGTAAAATAATATAATAGTATTGTACATATTGTAGAAACTCTTCATCATATTTCAATTATTCTTATCAACTTTTTTACTCTTCTCATTCTGTTTTTAGTTGTTCTAAGGTTTTCGATAATATGGGCCGAGTCTACCCTGAGAAAAAATCCCCTTACGCAGTAGTCTTTATTAAAGGTTTCTCTTTTGTAGATAACCAAAAGATTCTTTATCTATTTATTTTGAAACCGCTGGATCTGAATAATTTTTCTTCTAAAATATAAATGTCTTATAATCCGTTATTTTTCTATAATAGAAATTTGTTATTTATTTACAGGGCACTTAAGATCATCAAATGCCTGACTTAAGAAATCCGAGCAGGGATTTTATATATTTAAAGTTAGGTCAGAAACCTGTAATCCATATATATGTGGTAATTATATGTGGTAATTAAATCTGGTAATTATCTGGTTCAATATAATCACATCTTATTTGCCGGTTAGTGTTATCTTTCAGGCATGAATTACCCTCTGAGATTATCGGAATGAACCCTGGGAGACTTCAAACTCGCTGTATCAGAAAGTAAAATCCATAACCTTTGAGACCCTTATATTTATGGATATGAAAACTTTAATTTGTAGAACCTCTATGGAAATCTATTAATTATTTTAGGGAATTTCATGTTCTTATTTCCCAAACTTCAGAACTTGCTCGAGATTTTCCTGCATCATAACATAAATATAAAATACTGAATGTCTTTATCCCGGGCAAAAAGGTGCGTGAAAAATGATAGAGAGTGTACTCTGGCTCGCGGTCGGGTTAATGATTGCGTCATCCGTTATCCCCAGAACCCTGAGAGTTCGTAAACTTATAGGGGGAATAGGATGGTGTGTATTTTCCATCCATTGGGGTTATCAGCCTATTCATTACTTTGAGATTCAGGACTATGCCAATGTGGGCCTTACATTCTTGTTTGCCCTTTTCTGCTTACTTGTGGCATACATAATGCTTCAGGAGTACAGGAAAGGTCCTCTTATTCTAAAGAATGACAGAGAAGTAATGCATTCGGAATTTTCAACTCAGGTTGAAGGAGATTCTCTTGACATAACTTCAATGCTTACAAGTGCAAGTGCGCTTGGGGCTCTTGTGTATTTCCCGTTTGCAAATTTCCCTTCCCTGAATACCTGGATTATAGGAAACGTTGCCTCACAGGTTACATGGGCTCTTCAGTACTTGGGAATTCCTGCATATATGAAAACATGGAATATGATAACCCTTAACGGGTACACGGTTGAGATCATCCTTGCGTGTACTGCAATTGAAAGCATTGCTCTTTTTATGGGGCTGATAGGCTCTGTCAGAGCCCCCCTCAGTCGCCTGGTTCCTGCTTTCATCGTGTCCGTACCCGTGATCTATGTGCTTAACCTTATCAGGGACATATTTGTGGTCATAGCTTATGGAGAACAGTGGTTTGGTACTGACAGTTTCATCATTGCCCATAACTATATTGCAAAAGCAGGGTCAGGAATAGCCCTCTTCTTAATTTCATATGCTGTACTCAAGATTCTTCCTGAGTTGCTTGAGATGATCGACGGTCTCTGGGTCATACTCTCCGAAGAATTGAAATATCTTCTGCATAGATTTGCTAGGGATTGAGATCAATGATTGCAAAAGGCTCCGAACCCTGGCTTTTCACAGCTGCGTCTGTAACCGCCCTATTTGCAATTCTCTCCAGGGCAACAGATAGCTTACCGTTCCTCAATTATATTGCTAATATGGGAATGGCGTTAACTTTCGTAATGGTTATCTTTTTCAGGGATCCAGAGAGAAAGGTAGAAACATCTGACACTTATATGATCTCCCCTGCCGATGGTACGGTTATCGATATCAGAGACAGGAAGATTTGCATCTTTATGTTTCTTCAGAACGTGCATGTTAACAGAGCTCCCATCTCCGGAAAAATCAGGGAGATTATCTACAAAAAAGGAGGTTATCTTCCAGCTTTTTGTAAGGACTCGGAGAGGAATGAAAGAAACGAATTTATTATCCACAGCAAATATGGAGATGTAAGAGTTACACAGATTGCAGGTACGATTGCCCGCAGGATTGTCACATATTCAAATGTGGATGATTTTGTAGAACAGGGCCAGCGCATTGGTATGATCCGGTTTGGATCAAGAGTTGATGTAACAATTCCTCACGATTTTGACATTACAGTTGAAAAAGGGGAGCGGGTGCTTGCAGGCAAGACAATTATAGCAACAATAAAAAATGATAGGGACTTTTAAATATGAACGTATTCCAGATGTTAAGACTCCCGGACCTGGTCTCTCTATTGAACCTGATCTGCGGAATTGGCTCCATTGCGGCAGCTGCTCAGAGTAACTCTTTTGGATTTGCTCTGGTTTTGCTCCTGCTTGCTGCAATTGCAGATGGAGCGGACGGATATATTGCCCGCAGATTCAAAGGAGGAGAACTCGGGGAGCAGCTTGACTCTCTGGCAGATGCGGTTTCTTTTGGAGTTGCTCCTGCTCTTCTCATATTTCTCGAATTCGGAGTAAAAGAGCCTGTTGTCGGAATATTTTCAGGCTTTTATGCTGTCTGCGGCGTTCTAAGGCTCGCTCGCTTCAATTCTACAATCTCTGTCCCCAAAGCAGGATTCGAAGGGCTTCCTATTACCGCAGGCTGCATAATGCTTGTCACATACTTTTTGCTCGGCGAAAGCTTTGTAAGGGTAGACGCTCTCCTTGCTCTGACTCTTGTTCTCTCTATACTGATGGTAAGCACCGTAAGTTACCCGAAGATAAGGAACATAAGAGTTCTGGCTTTTGTAGCTGCTGTTTTCGGAATAACCATGCTGCTTTACTTTATTGATGTGCAGTATATGAGGATATTTTCTTTTCTGCCCTTTGTTCTCATGCTGAGCTACCTGTTTTCTCCTTTTTTGAAAGTTCCTCTGATCAGCATTGCTAACAGCAAAGATTACGGCAGCAAAAAAGGACTAAAGGCTGAAGGAAGGAGAGAAAAGCAGTAAATAAAGAAAAGCAGCAAAGTTAGTTCAGTGATTCTCTGATTCCAGCATGCTGAACATCGAATTAGTAAGGAGAGGATTATTTGACCGATAACAAAATAACAGATAGGGATAATGCGCTTTTCGAAGCTGGAATAAAACTGGGAGCTCTATATCACCAGTTTACGGGTTCTCCTGTAAACCTGAAAACAGCTTCGAGCCTTGAGCAGGCTATTCAGGAAAGCATTTCAGTCCAGCCCTTTGTGGAAAATATTTCCGTGAAAATCGACCGTGACCTCTTAAAAAGCAAATTAAACAGCGAATTTGGATACACTGAACTTCAGGGACCCATGCTTGAAGTTAAAATCACTGTGAAATACGGCTCATCACGGGTGAAGGTCGCAATGAAATACGATTCTGAACTGGATTATCCATTGATGAAGATTGAAAACATAGAATAATTAAAGACTGGATAGTGTTCAGGTTTCGAATTTTTAAAATATTAAATTAAGGAAATAAGCAGGGTTTCAGAAGCAAGGCTTTAAACCTCGCTTTTTGACATTTCAAAAGCCCTGACAACCTTCTCATTCTGCTCAGGAGTACCGACTGTTACCCTGATAAAAGAATCTCCGGCTTCCCTGAATGAATCACAGGGGCGCACGATTATTCCTTTCTTCAGAAGGCTCTCCGTGACTTTTTTTGCTTTCAAAGGAGAGACATCTACGAGCACGAAGTTTGCCTGAGAAGGATAAACCTTAAACGGAATTTTTTCCTTCAGGTATTCCCTGCCTTCTCTTGCAAGATTTACGCTTTTATTCAGATGGTCCGCGTCCGAAAGTGCAGCCAGTCCTGCCCTTAACGCCGGAAGGCTTACAGAGAATGGGGTAGCTGCTCTTAAGTACTCTTTTGAAAGCCATTCAGGCATTATCCCGTAGCCCAGGCGCAGCCCTGCAAGCCCGAATACCTTGGAAAAGGTTCTTCCGATTACAAGATTGTCATATTCCTTTACAAGCCCTGCAAGGTTCCTGTCCGCAAATTCAACATATGCTTCGTCAACAAACACAAGGGCATGAGTATTTTCAACAATTTTCCTCAGGTCGGCTTCGGGTAGGAGGTTGCCTGAAGGGTTATTGGGGGAACACAGAAAGATGATTTTGGTTCTGGAAGATACGGCTTTAAGGACCTTTTCAGGGTCTACGGAGAAGTTCGGATTCCGCCTGATAAAGACAGGTTTTCCGCCGCAGGCTCTTGCAGGAAGTTCATAATAGGAAAAGGTAGGGGTAGGAACTATAACCTCGTCTCCCTTTTCAATAATTATCCTGCAAAGCCCGTCAAGAAGTCCGTCCATTCCCGGTCCTGAGGCGACGATGTTCGGCACAGGAAAACCTGTGTATTTCGAGAGAGCTTCTCTTAACTCGTGCGCATCTGCCGAGGGATAGATATTTGCTCCTGGAGCTGCCTCTATAAGAGCCTGTACAGCTTTCGGGGAGGGACCCAGGGGGTTTTCGTTTGAACCCAGTTTGATAATTGATTCAGGTTTAAGCCCGTAGGCTGAAGCTATTTCTTCTATTGATTTTCCGGGAACGTATTCTGCAATATCAAATATTTCCTTTTTTATCAGTTCACGCCTGCTCAAGGATATCAACTACCGTATCTATCTGTTCTTTAGTAATCACAAGCGGCGGGACAAGGCGGAGTACAGATTCAGAGGTGCAGTTTACAAGCACGCCGTGTTCCCTTGCAAAATCTACAAACTTTCCGCAGGGGTATTTGATCTCAACTCCTATCATAAGCCCTTTTCCGCGGACCTCCACAATATCATCCCTTTTCATGCCTGAGAGCTTTTTCATGAAATAAGTTCCCATTTCCTTTGAGCGCTCCAGAAGCTTCTCCTCTTTTATTGCCTGAATTGAAGCAAGAGCTGCTGCACAGGCAAGAGGTCCGCCTCCGAACGTAGATGCATGCTGTCCGCGTCCGAAAGTGAGCCCGCTGCGAGCCGCAATAGCACCCATGGGGAATCCTCCTGCTATGGCTTTTGCCATACTCATTATGTCAGGCTCTACCCCGAACTGTTCTTTACAAAACCAGGTGCCTGTCCTTCCAAAGCCTGTCTGAACTTCATCGAAGATAAGGAGGGTTCCGGTTTCGTCGCAGATTTCCCTTACTTCTTTCAGGTATCCGGGGTCCGGAATATTGACTCCGCCTTCTCCCTGGATCGGTTCAAGGATAACTGCTGCGGTGTCTTCGGAAATTGCCTTCCTGACAGCATCAGCATCGGAATACGGGACAAAGGTGGTTTCCGAACTTACAGGCGGCATGAAAGGGTCCCTGTACATGCTCTTGTGGGTTACACTGAGGGCTCCTATGGTCCTGCCGTGGAAGGAATGTTCGGCTGCTACAAAGGCACTTTTTCCGGTAGCAACGCGGGCCAGTTTCATTGCAGCTTCTACGGCCTCGGCTCCCGAGTTGCAGAAAAAGACACGTTCCATGCCTGTAATTGAGGCAAGGGTTTCAGCAAATTCTGCCTGCCTCTCTGTATAATATATATTGGAAACGTGAATTAATTTCTCAGCCTGCTCCTGAATTGCTTTAACAACTGCAGGGTGGCAGTGTCCCACATTATTTACTGCAATGCCTGCCACGCAGTCAATATACTCTTTTCCGAGAATATCCTGGACAATGGCTCCTTTGCCTTTTGAAAGCACAATGGGCTGATGCCCGTAACTCTGCATCACATATTTTGAGTCTTTTTCTATAACGGAATTGTACCTTGCCTGCAGGTCACCGGAATCAATAATTTTTTCTGTCAAGTAAAATCCTTCCCTTTAAATTTGTAATCGTAAATTTGTCTCTGGGCTATAATGAAAGATGAATTGAATTTTAAGTCCTTTTGAATTTTAAGTTCTTTTTCGGCAATAAGTCGAAAATTCATGAGTTTATATGAGCTTATAAATCAGTTGATTATTTTGAAATTTCTTCTCTCAATGAAATTTCTTCTCTTATGTCTACTGGTTTCTACAAAGATGTCCTGAATTAATAACTTCCTGATTAACTAATTTCTCAGTTTAAATTTTTCCCCTGTATTCCAGGAAAATTTCCAGTTCATATGGAATCTTCAGAGAATACTGTCGGTTGTTTGCTCTCTGGAAAAAGAACATTTTCTGCTGCAGAGCAAAATCAATGCTCAAAGAAATAAAGATTCAGGAAAATTCAATTCCCATGAGTAGCCTTTTTGAAAAATTCTGAGCAAAGAACCGCATACTATGGAGCCAGTCAAAGAGTTCCGGTTAGCTCTGATGCTCTCCGGTTCCCTGTCTCTTTTTGAGTGATCTGGGTCCCGCAAAATGCCGGGTTCTCGCAAGAGATCTGGTTCTTGCAGATTTTTTTTCCATACCAGGCACAAAGCCGTTTTTGACTTTAGGACCGGTTTTGATTAGAGTAGCTATTTCTTCAAGAGCCACAGCTTTTACGAGTCCTTCCTCAGGTTCACTCCTCAGCTGCTTCTCTGCCTCTACCATAATCACTTTCCCTAAAGCGTTAACATCTGCAAGAGGAGGTTTCTCTCCTGCTGCTTCCCTTAAAAAAGATACTCCGGAAGGCGCTTTTATAGTACCGTCCACTCTTGCTTTTTCATGCAGGGACACGGAATCGGCTCTGATTCCTCCGAAGACTCTGCTGTTCCTGCCGATATTTACCTGTCCTTTTGAAACAAGGCTTCCATAGACAGTGCTGTTTTCTCCTATTGTTATATTTCCTTCCGAATTGACGCTTCCCTTAAGGACCAGGGATTTTCCGGTTTCGATAGACTGCGCCCTGAGATTACCTATAAGATAGCAGTTGCTCCCTATAATTGCTTCTCCGCCGACTTCAATAGCTTCAGGGGAGATTTTTGCATCTGCGGGTATGATAAGTACTTTTTCCGCAGGTTCTTTTCCATCAAATTCCTCACCCTCTTCGGAGTCATCAAAAAGCTCTTCAAGTGCTTTTTCTACTTCTTCTCCTTTGCCGAGGCGCATCATTTCCCTGATATACAGGAGCAGAAACATGATTACAGGGACAGGGTTCCTGACGATAATCCAGCCTTTGGCTTCAAATCCGCCTTTAATTTTTACTTCTTTTCCTACGTCCAGGTCCCCTTCTACAATCAGTTTTCCGTCAATGTTAACGAATTCTCCCAGATATGCGTTCCTTCCGACCTTTACCCCGCTTCCTATCTTTGACCACATGTCAATCCTGACATCAGAGCAGGCTGTCACATCTCCGGAAACAGCAACCCCTTCTCCCATGATGACTGTATCTCCAGATATACAGTACTGGACGCTGGAATGGTTGCCGATAATAACGTCTCCCTCTACTGTAATTCTGTTTGTTTCTATTCTGGTATTATCGGGAACCAGAAGGGTTTTCAGGATTTGCTCCGGCTCTGAGATGTTTTCACTCTCCGAGAAAACTGTTTCCTGTTATCAGGTTTAAAGGTTTGGATGTGGTTTTAGAGGTATGGTTTTTTTAAACCGCAATATTGAAAATACAATTATTTATTTTGTAAGGTAGCATTCATTCAAAAATAACTATCTACAATATATTCTTATTCATTTTTTCTGCCAATTCTCATTTTTGGGCGGTAAGGATGACACCTTATATATTATCTAGCTATATGAAAATTTGTATAAAAAGTAAAAGTACTTTTGTCTTCCTGTTAATATTTTCTTCCTTGACCTGTTTTCTTACTTGATTTAAATAATTCTGAAAAGTTTATTCTTCTTTTTTCGAAGCGGTCCCTACCCTTACGTCCACGGCTGCTCCACTATCAAGAGCCAGGATCTCTGCAGGGGATAAGAGCAACTGCCCTGTTGCAAGCAGCCTGTCTGTTTTGTCTGTGATGAGCACCTCTTCTCCAGCCCGGAGTTCCGGATCAATCTCAACTACGTGCTTTGCAAAAGCTGTTTTGCCTGCTTCTACAAAGGGTGCAGCATCATCGGAAACGACTACTCTGAGCTTTTTGCCGGGAAGAAGTTTGTGGACTATGGAAGCTCCTTCAATACTGAGGGTAAAAAAACCGTCTTTTGCTCTTGCAGTTGCGATTCTTTTACCTGAATGAAGGATCTGACGTACTCTTTTTGTCCGGGACAGCTGGAACGTTGATCCATCTGGAAAAAGCTCTTTTCCTGTACCTTTTCCGAACTGATAATCCGCAATCATACGGACTCTGGAAAGTCTTTCTACGTCGCTGTTCATGAGGCTAGATAATATATGCAGACCTTAAAGCCATTCCGGTTGTTGAGTTAAACTGTAAGAGGGTATGCAAATTTTATATTTTCTGAATGAAATAATAAATTATTTATATTTTGTATCTTTTAACCAATGACTGTCTGGAAATACAAATTCCGTAATAATAAAGATACAATTAATTATCGCCTTGATACAATTAATTATCGACTTATTTGAAAGAGACATAAGCGTAACTTTCACTGCCCTCAGGCACTTATCCTTCAGATGGAGATTTCTCCAGAACAAGTCACTAATTCAAAAAAAGCCGGGATTTTGTTGATTCGTAAAAACGTTTCTTTAGATGAAGACCACCTCCAGAAACTCCAGCCTCTGCTGGAAAAAAATGGAGGAAATTTAAGTGCAGCAATAAGGGAAGTAATCGACCTGGTCAGCCCTCCCTCTGAAAGTTATGGAACTCCGGAAGGGGGTTCTGAAAACTTCAGAAAGAAGGAAATTTTTCCTGAAACAAGGGAACAGCTTATCAGAAGCGGAGAATTTGTTACGATAAGCCAGCAGATGATGAAGTGGCTTATAAGAAACAATGCAGGTAAGCTTATTGATGAAGATGTTGTCTATGAGCTTATTAATCCATATCTGATTACTACAATTCCCGAGCTGGAGGAGTACCTTAACCATATCAGTAAACTGCTTGGATGGAAGATTAAAATCTCTACTTCCTGTGGAGAAAACCTTCAAAATGGGTTTAAAAGTATGGATTTCATTGGAGGAGACAGGGATCTTCGCGAGTTCCTTGTAGAGGCTGTCTGCATTTTTCTCTCACGCCGGGAGGGTCTGGACGCAGAGGCGCTTCACAGGAAATCCAATTCAATTACAGTATATTTCAGGCATTTTGTTCGGCATGATATGCACGAAGTAACTCCCGGAGTCAGGAAACTTTTTGGTCCTAAAGATATTCTTTACAGGGAAATTGAGAGAAAACCTGCTTTCTGGATAACGCTTGCAGAACTCTATACAAAATTCAATTATCGGAGGGTAAATCTGGATAAAGACCTCTTTGAAGCCCTGTTAGCAGGGAAGCTTCCTGATATAACAAAATATTTTGAGATTAAAGCTGACCGCTCACTTCGTGAAATCCCTCTTTCGGAACTGCTTCCCCTTTTTAAACACCTTGTAGTTGCTTCACAGCTTGTATACGATGTGGAGATATGCGCTGAGAAAGGAAAAGAGTCCATCAAAATCAGGCATGACTACTCTGACGAAAATGTAGTTTTAAAAATTATTCAGCTGTTCTCCAATTTATTTGAAGCTGGCCTGCACAGGTTCAGTGTAACGTATGTGTCCAAACTCATAATGTTTGATTTTTCCATTTCTGAAGGTTCAGAGCAGGATGCCGTAAAAGTTTGTCCGGGTCTTGATCTTTACTGATAAATAAGAACTTATATATATGAATCACTCTCGTAAGCTGGCTGATAATCTTCAAGCTTATAGATGCCTGCAACTTCCAGGCTGTTTGTTGATATAAAATCTTTATAACGCAGGGATAGCCTTTGATTCGCAAAAACGTTTCTATGGAAGATGAAGACCTTCAAAAATTGCAGCCCTTCCTGGGCAAAAATAACGGGAACCTTAGTGCTGCAATCAGGGATGTAATAGAGTTTGCAGATACTGCTCTTCAGGGTCATAAGTCCTTAGAAGACGCCCTGGAATATTTTTCACAGAACTCAACAAAGTATCCTGAGATTCGTAACAATCTGATTGAGAGCGGGGAATGCATATTGATCAGTCAGCTTTCATTCAGATGGCTTATTGAAAATACTGATGGGATACTCGTAGATGATGAACTTGTAAGTGAAATTTTCAATCCGTATCAGATTAAGAGTGTTTCGGATCTTCTGGAATATCTTAATACTCGTAGTCTGAATATGGGATGGAAAGTTGAAGCATACCACAGTACTCAGGAGGATAACACCGAGGTTATAGTTATTGAGAATGGAGACCCCAGTTTAAGAGCATATCTTGCTGAGGCAATTTCTATATTTCTTGGTCGCTATCTGAACCTTGATGTTCCCTTTGTCCATCGGAAGTCCAATTCAATTCGTATTTTCCTTAAAGAACATAGATCTGACACAGATGTTCCTCCGGGGATTCGCAAAAACTTTGGAACCCTTGATTATACTTTCAAAGAAATTAAAAGTAAACCCGATTTCTGGACGTCTCTGGTAGAGAAATACAGGCTCCAGAGATATCAGAGGATAAACCTCAACAGGGATGTCTTTGAAACATTTCTTTCCGGGGAGATTCCTGATATTACAAGCTATTTCGAGGCATCTGCAGGCAAGCCTATCAGGGAAATACATCTTTATGAATTGTTTGTTATTTGCAAAAAATTAGTTTCTGTTACCCAGATTGCAAATGATGTTGAAAGGACAGTTGATAGAGAAAAGATATACATAAAAATCAGGCATCAGTTTTCCGAAGAAGTAGCCACTGGAAAACTTATAGCACTTTTTTCAAAACTATTCCTGACAGCAGGGTATGCTTTTGATGTCAGGACCGTATCAAATCTGATTATTTTCGAGTTCAAAGATCCCTGTAATACCTGTTCCTCAACCATCTGCAAATACTGAACTCTCTACTTTTCTTTTTTCCAGCTCTCTACTTTTCCTTTTTCCAAGTGTATATCCTAACTGTATAAATATATGTGCAAAATTATCGGCTGATCTAAAATTTTAATGTATACTTCTCCCCTCCTGCATGATAGTGTTTTTACCATTTTATCTTCCAGAAATCTTTACCTCTTAATATATACTTTTGTTCTATGCTCTAACAAAAAAATTAATAAGTAATAACTGCAATCTACTATTGGATCGTAAATATCAAATCGTGCGGAGAGCGAGGAAAACTCGAATCTCCTTCATCTCCAAAAAGGGAAAAGAGGATGTCAACTTGATAGTCCGAAAAAATATCTCAATTGACCAGTGTTACATAGATAAATTAAAGCCCTTTCTGGACAAAAATAATGGAAACTTAAGTGCAGCAATAAGGGACTCTATAGAAACTGCCTCTCAGGTTATTGAAGGAAAAAAAGGAGAAAAAGGAGATAAAGACTCAAGCCAGGCTTTAAAGAATGCAGAATCCCGCAACAAAATGATTGAAGAGGAAGAATTTCTGCTTATACATCATACGATGCTTGAGTGGTTCATCAAGAATACTGCAGGTTTGCTTATTGAAGAATCAACTGTATACGAATTGATAAACCCGTACACTATTAAAAGAATTCCTGATTTTATTAATTATGTTAATGCGATGAATAACAGGCTGGGCTGGAAAATTAAGGTAGATGCAGAATGCACTGGAAGTATGGAACCTGAATCTGTAATCCTTACTCTTTCAAACGGCAATCCCTGCTTCAGGGGAATAATTGCTCACAGCCTTTCCCTTTTTCTGGCAAAACAGATGAAGCTTGACATACAGGGTATATTCAACAGGTCAAATGTGACTAAAGTCTATCTTAAGCGTTTTGAGTTTCTTGACTATGAGAAAATTCCTAAAGGACTTGAAGAACACTTCGGACCGATGGATAGCACTTTCAGGGAAATCCGGAGAAAACCTGATTTCTGGAGAAATCTTGTAAAAATCTATCGAGATCAGAACTACGAGCGTCTCAGTATGAATAAAAAAATTTTTGAATCTTTTGTTTCCGGAGATCTTCCTTCAGTTAATGATATGGCAAGAGAGTTCGAGTTATTTACAGGTAAGCCTCCCGAAGCTTTCACCCTTGCAGAGCACATAATGATTTTCAAAGCCCTTTACCTTACTGACAATATAGGAACAGAAATAGAGGTATGTACCGAGAAGGGCAGTGAATGCGTCAGATTAATTCACGATTATTCTGATAGCAAGGTATGTGAACGCATTATATGTTATTATTCAAATATTTTCAAATACATTGGCCACCCATTCACAGTTACTTCCAGCCCCCATATGATTGTTTTTGAGTTCGGAAAGAATTTGAATGCCAATCGTATTTCTGACTCCGGACTGGTGGATATAGAACCTGAATCTTCCTGTGCTCCATGAGTCTTCATTCATATGGATAAATTCATATGTGGAAGTTCACTATCCCTTTTCATGAGCGATGTAATTATTCTCTGGGACTGTCCTCTTCTTTTCGAAAAACTCTTCCTGGAATACGGGCTTGAGTGCAGCCGTGCGCTCTCAACATCCCTTGGTACTCCTTATCTACCTCCCTGTAAAATTCTTATTCTGCCTACCGGTTTTGCAAATAAACAGTACACAAAAACAGGAGTCGGGCTTGAACGCGGCAAACGTTCCCTTGAAAGTTTTGTGACAAAAGGCGGCACTCTTCTTATCTTCAGCCCTCTTGTACCTGAGTACGAATATGAATGGCTGCCTTTCTCTCTGAAATACATAATGGAAGAAAACCCCTGTACGCCTCGTCCTGTGGGCGAACATGAAGCTCAGAAACTTGTCGAAAACATTATACCTCCTGCAGGGTGCGACGGCTACTTTTCAGAAACCGATGCTCAGGTTGTTCTCGAAGACGACAGAGGCAGGCCCATTATGGTAGTAAAAGAAATCGGAGAAGGTATGATTGTCGCAACAACAATCCACGAACTGCCTGCAGCCGGATTTTTTGAGTGCAGGACTGCATGTACGGGAAAAGTGAAAATTTGACCAGTTATAAATTCATTTTACCTTTTTTACATTTTTGTCTTTCTTATACTGTTCTTTAAGTCTCTTGATATCTTCTGCTTCATTTCTCAACCTGATTACGAAGAGGCCGAAACAGGGCTTTATAAACTGGAATATAATGTCATTTCCTGAAAAACCAACAGGAACAGTTGCGCCCATAAGGATGATACCTTTTATTTTATACCCACCGGGTACGAGATATACTTCCTCCGAACGTTCCTTTACAAGGGTTTCACACTCTTTAAGAGTTGCGTTCTTCAGAAGAATGTCAAAGTCATATTCGCTTAAACACACCATTTTTGTACCCTTTATGTTTTTAGATCAACCCACAAAAATTTCGATAGCTATTACTGCCTCAAATGACCACCAGCTAAATCCACCAATTAAAATTACGAAGGGATTATATATAGAATATAACATTTTGAAAATGAAAATAGAGAGTTCTGTAGAAATCCTTTATTTTATTCATATTGGGGAGAATTCGAGATCTGTCTCGAGACCGGCTTCGACAATTTATATATTAAATTACTGATAATATCATATGGTTAAATCAGACTTCCAGAGATTGGAATGAGAACTTATGGATAGCAGATTGATCAAAAAACAGTCTCATTTCAAGAGTTTCCGCCTAAGTAACAATTGCAAAGATTGAAATTCAGGATAAACCAATATCCCATTCTTACAAATAATATATCTCAGAGAGGAAATGTTATGACCGGCGCAAAAGTGCTCCTTATGATGGGATGTCCCGAGGTCCCGATTCAAACCAGTATTGCCTTATATCTTTCCCATAAGCTGACCAATTCAGGATTTGATGTAACTGTTGCCGGGACAACTGCTGCAACGAAACTTTTGAAGGTCTCTGATTCCGACGGTTACTATGCCAAAAAGCTGGCGGATCTCGATAAAACCCTTGAGGACATTATCGAAAAAAGGGCTGATTTTGACATATGCTTTGCCTTCATGCATAACGATTCCGGAATGACCTACGCAGCGACAGTGAGCGCCATTTCTCAGGCTAAAATGTATTCTATTGTCTTTGGAAGGCACGCCGAGGAACTGGCCCAGACAATAGAATTCGATTGTGAGAAGATCGTTACTCAGGACGTTCACAATCCCATACGCCTTAAAAACAAACTTGATAAAATAATGGAGGAGATGGCCAGATGAGCTGTATTGAGCAGATGAAGTACACAATCCTCCTGGATAGGATAAGCTTCAAGGAGGCCAGAGAGTATATTGAGAAAAACTCGAATGAGGTTTATTATGTATCACCTGGATACAAAATCTTCAAAGACTATTACATAATAGGAGTGCCTCCCATCGCTGTAGGAGCTAAAGGCGATGCTCTGATATTCCCTTATACAAAGCCCTGTCATGGAAGTTTTGTCCTGAGCATAGAAAACGAGGACAGCATAAAGGAAATAAATCGTCTCAGGGAGACGGAGAAGGAAAAGGGAACAGCTTCAGTAAAGAAGGGAAAAACTCCTGAAAGCTCCAGCGCATCCTCGGCAAGCTACCTGAATATGTGGAAAAAATGAATTCTAAGTATTGGCCATAAAAAGGATAAAACAGATGATCAGCATGGAAGAGAATTTCAACATAGGGGAAAGAGCTTTTCCTCTCACTTTCCTCTAAGCTGATTTTCAAATCAGGTTTTGCATCCTTTTATTCTACTTTTGGGCATTGTTACTCTATTATCAGGTCTTTAACGCGCCGGTCAGGATGTTTAAACCTGCATTTTTGTTATGGCATTGTTACTCTATTATCAGGTCTTTAACCCTGATTCCGCTTTCCACGATTTTTCCTACGATTTTTCCGCCGGTTATTTCTGCAGCCTTTGCGGCATCTTTTTCCGGAAGGATGATCAAGAAGCCCATTCCCATGTTGAAGGTCCTGTACATTTCAAGGTCGTCAACTCCACCTTCTTTCTGCAGGAATTTGAAAATATCCTGGGGCTCCAGAGGGTCATAGAAATCAAAACCGAGTTTGGTTACCCTTCTCAATTTCAAAAGCCCGCTGCCAGTTATGTGGGCAAGCCCGTGGACTTCACACGCCTTGAGGACATCAAGGACTTCGATATAGATTCTGGTGGGCTCGAGGAGGTCGTCTCCTATGGTTTTTGAACTGTCGTAGGGACAGGGGTCATGATAAGAGTATCCGGATTCCTTCATGATTTTTCTCACGAGGGTGTAGCCGTTACTGTGGACTCCTGTACTCGGAATGCCGACAATAACATCGCCTACCTGGACTTTTCCTCCTTCAATAATATCCTCTTTTTTGAGAAATCCGAGGCATGTGCCTGCCAGGTCAAATCCTTTGATAATATCGGGCAGAGTTGCGGTTTCTCCACCTACAATGGACATCCTGGATATTTCTGCTCCTTTCAGTAACCCCTCTCCTATCTGTGCGGCAAAGCCCTCTTCATGCTTTTCAAGGGCAAGGTAGTCCACAAATGCTACAGGTTCAGCCCCTATAGCCAGAAGGTCATTAACATTCATTGCGATGCAGTCTATCCCTACGGTGTTCCAGCGCTGCATCTCGTTTGCAATAAGTACTTTTGAGCCGACACCGTCTGTTGTCATTGCAAGGGCATATTCCCCGAAGTCCAGAAGCCCTGCATAGTGTCCTATCCCTGTGAGAGGGGCTCCGATACCCTTTCGAACATAACTCAATTTATCGATAAGGGTTTTGACCGTTTTTTCTTCCTCTTTAATATCCACGCCCGAATCCGCGTATGTTAGGTGCTTTTCGCTCATTCTGTGATCCTCTTGCCCGCTTTATAGCTGTTTTTCAATTCCATTTCCGTTATAAAGTTGGAATTCGTCATGCAGGGTCTTGACTGCGGCAAATGCGTCATCTTCCCTGACAACGAAAGAGATATTGTACTGGGAAGATCCCTGGCTGATCATAATAATGTTAATCATTGCATTTCCAAGTGCCCCGAATACCCTTTTTGCCACGCCTGGAGTTCCTGCCATTCCTGCTCCTACCACCGCAACTACACATACATTTTTATCCGAAGTAATTTCCTTTACGATTTCACGGTTGAACTCGGCATGGAGGGCTTTTAATGCAGATTCCACATGCGACTCGCTGACCACGAAAGAAAGATTGGACTCTGAAGATCCCTGGCTGATCATAACAATATTTACTTCTGCCCTTGCAAGGGCGGTAAAGAGCCTTGCCACAGTCCCGATCGTGCCTGCCATTTCAGCTCCTGAGATGTTAATAAGGGCTACATTTTTGATCAGACTTACTGCTTTTACGACCTGTTTGCACTGGAACTTTTCCGACACTACAAGTGTGCCCGGGAATTTCGGGTCAAAGGTGTTTTTGACCCTTACAGGAATATGTTCGCGCATTGCAGGCTCAATAGTACGTGGGTGCAGCACGTTTGCTCCAAAATATGAAAGCTCCATGGCCTCCGCGTAGGAGATCTGCGGGATGGTTTTTGCTTCGGGCACAATTCTCGGGTCTGTTGTCATGATCCCGTTAACTTCTTTCCAGAGCCATATCTCGTCGGCTTTCAGGGCTGCTCCAAGGATGGAAGCTGAGAAATCAGACCCGCTTCTGCCAAGGGTGGTGATTATCCCGTCTTCATTTTCTCCTATAAAGCCTGTAACCACAAGGATATGAGAATCAAGCCTGCATCCAAGCCTCTTTGGTACAAGCTCGTATGTCTTTTCGAGAGGGCGGGCGTTTCCGTAATCCGATGTGGTTACAATCCCTGCCTCTCCTCCGGTGTATTCTATTGAAGGGATTCCAAGGGAACGGATAGCGCCTGAAACTATTGGAGCAGCCAGCCTTTCTCCATATGAGGATATATAATCGATTGATCTGCTGGTAAGTTCTCCAAGATAGCATATTCCGATCAGGGCTTTTTCAAGTTCTTCAATTCTCAGGTCAAGGATCTGGAGGACTTCTTTTGCTATATTGGGGTTGTCAATGGCGTCTCTCACAGCTTCGTGGTGTTTGTTTGTAAGTTCTGTTTTAAACTCTTTGACAAGAGAGACCTTGCCCTTTGTTGAGGCAAGGCGGGCATTTTCCAGAAGCCTGTCGGTTACTCCACCGAGTGCCGAGGTTACCACCACAATCTGGTTGCCCTCCTCATGGTACCTTTTGAGAAGCTGGGCAACATGACGGATCTTTTTTCCGTCCCCAACGGAAGTTCCTCCAAATTTCATTACTATTTTCATGATCGGATCACGTTTTAGCATTAAGTAGGATATTCTGACATTTTCATTTTTTCTAATGTGTTAATCTTAGTGTCTTAGATGTTAATTAATTTGACCATCGTGATCAGTATTCACAGGCTACTCTGGAATTAGAATTGATTACAGCCTGAAATATGTACTGCTGCGGTTAACAGCGTTTTTTTCTAAATAATCCTGCCTGTAAAGAGCACTCTGTTCCGGCTCTCCTGCCGCTTAATATATTTTGCGCAGGGAGCCTGTCTTGTATAGGATATGGATACTATATTATAATGTTTGTGTAAAATGGGTATAGGAATTGAAACGTTGGAATCGGCAGAAAAAGCTTGCTGGCAGATGCCAAAAAAATATTATAAAGGTATCTGGTAGAAAGTGATATATTTTATCTGCAAGAAGAAGGGCTAAAGCAGTTGGAAAAAGGTGAAGCAATGAAATATGCCATACTTATAGGAGACGGAATGGCGGATTACCCTATCGAAAAACTGGGTAACAGGACTATTCTACAGGCAGCCCAAACACCTGCTATGGATTTGATTGCAGCGCGCGGGAAAACCGGGCTTGCAAAGACCGTACCTGATGGTTTTCCTCCAGGAAGTGACGTTGCAAATATGTCAATTCTGGGATATGACCCGGCAACCTATTATTCAGGGAGGGCTCCTCTGGAAGCTGCGAGTATGGGAGTGGCTCTTGAAGCGGATGATGTGGCGTTCAGGTGCAATCTTATTACTATAGAAAACGGGAAGATAAAAGACTACAGTTCAGGGCATATTAGCAGCGATGAAGCAGAGATTCTGATAGATACTCTTGACTCCGAACTCGGGAGAGAGAATCTCAGGTTTTATCCGGGCATAAGTTACAGGCACCTTCTCGTTGCCGCGAACAACCTGGGAGCTGAAACGGAGTGTACGCCTCCGCATGATATTACAGGAGAGAAGAAAGATAATTATCTTCCCAGAGGGAGAGACGGAGAATTTTTCTCGGAGCTTATCGAAGAATCTATGACTGTTCTGGAACTGCATCCCATCAACCTGAAAAGAATGCAGGAGGGCAAAAACCCGGCAAATTCTATCTGGGTCTGGGGGCAGGGCTATGCTCCGAAGTTCACGGCTTTTAAGGAACTTTACGGGAAAAAAGGGGCTATTATTTCCGCAGTGGATCTGCTTAAGGGAATCGGAATCTATGCAGGGCTGGATGTAATTGAAGTGCCCGGAGCAACCGGTTATCTGGATACCAATTATGAAGGGAAAGCCAGCGCAGCTATTGAAGCCCTGAAGACCAGAGACCTTGTTTTTGTGCATGTGGAAGCTCCTGATGAGGCAGGGCACGAAGGGAGTACTGAGAAAAAAATGAAAGCTGTTGAGGACTTTGACAGCCGCATAGTTGCTCCCATCCTTAAACATGCTGAAGACTCAGATGAGCCTTTTACGATCCTTGTGCTTCCTGACCACCCGACTCCGGTATCTGTAAAAACGCACACAAGAGATCCTATTCCTTTTGCTGTTTACAGGACTGATAAACCTGAGCCTGATACTGTGAATTCCTTTGACGAAGAATCAGTTAAAAAAGGCTCTATGGGGCTCGTAAAAGCTTCAGATCTGATAGGAATGCTTGTAAAGAGCTAATTTCAGGCTCTTTATAAAATTTTCTGTTTTCAGGCCCTTTATAAAACATCCTGTTATCATATTTTTTACGGAATTTATTAGCGGTTTTCAGACCTGAATCCTTTTTGATTTCTCAAGAAATACATTTCAATCGATTTTTTTAATCGGTTTTTTTGGAGATTTTTTTCTTTTACTCATTTTTATTTTGTTCAGTTCTTTTTCTCCATACATTTCAGTGAAGTTATCTGAGAAAACTTATATATCCTCTATCAATATATTCATAATAACAAATCTATAGCTGTATGATTTTTTTACTTAAGGGGGAATATAAAGATGAGATGGCCAGCTAAAAGATCGTTTTTAGGACCCTCACGCTGGGATCCTTTTGAAGAGATTAGAAGAACGCAGGAACGCCTGAACCAGCTGTTTGAAGATTTTATGCCAATGGAAGAATGGAGTGGCGGGAAAGTATACACTCCTGCCATTGACATCAAAGAAGAAGATGACAAACTTCTGGTTACCACAGACCTTCCAGGCATCAATAAAGAGGACGTAGAGATCAATCTCAAAGAGGATATGCTTGAGATCAGTGCAAAGGCCGGCAAGGAAAAGGAATCCGAAGAAGAAGGATACCTGCGCAGGGAAAGAGCATATACACAATTTTACCGCGCTGTCCGACTGCCTGTCAGTGTCAGAGAAGAAGGTTCTACTGCAAAAATGGAAAATGGTGTCCTGACAATTACTCTTCCGAAAGCGAGAATTGAAGAGCCGAAAAAGAAGATAGAAATTGAGTAATCTGTCAAGAAAGACGTCTTTATATAATATATCATACTGCGGGGGAACTCGCAGTTTTTCTTTTCAGTGTTGTTTCTCTATTGGTTTATGTGCTTATTTGCTTATTTAATACATATTGCTTTTTTAAAATGTATTCTAATACTTTCATAACCTTTCTGTTATTTGTCCTGTAAATATTCTTTATAATATTCAGAATCAGAACATGGCTCTACACGAATTGAGAAATGCCCGTTTTTACCGCAGACTTCCTTTAATCTATCTTCAACATGTGTTGATATTTCATGTGCATCCACAATACTCAGATTCCTGTCAACCTCGATATGTACGTCTGCAGCCATGGCGTTTCCGATCTTTCGGGTTTTGAGCTCATGGAAACCCAATACACCATCTGTAGACAGCAAAGCTTCTTCAATATTTCTGTAGGTTTCCGAATCCAGTGAAGCCTCCAGAAGTTCATTAAGGCTTTTGTAAGAGACCTCAAGTGCTACCTTAAGGATAAAGAAGCTCAGTACAACTGCAGCTATCGGGTCGAGTACCACCCATTTGCCTCCCAGATAGATCGCTCCTCCAACCCCTACCATGGTCCCTACCGAAGAAAAAGCATCAGAACGGTGATCCCAGGCATTTGCGATTAAAGCGTCGCTCTTAAGTTTTCTTCCATACGCTATGGTGTAACGGTAAAGCCATTCTTTTATTATAATCGAAAGAATTGCCGCAATAAGAGCAATTTTACTTGGTTCTGGAAGCGCCTCTCCATGATAAAAAGAAATTACTTTCTGAAGGCCTCCCCAGAAAATTCCCGCAGCCGCTGCAATAAGCATAAGGCCTATGAACGCTGCAGTTAAAGTCTCAATCTTCCCGTGTCCGTAATTGTGTGTACTGTCTCCCGGTTTTTTGGCAACCTTTAAACCCACAATCACTGCTACATCGGTTATAAAATCAGATAGAGAATGAGCTGCATCAGCAATCATTGCTGAACTATTCCCTATAATACCTGCTGTAAACTTAAAACCTGTCAATAAGAAGTTTAAAACCATCGAAACTTTTGTTACATAGGCTGCTTTGGAATATCTGTAATTCTCTTCTGAATCAGAGAGGTTTTCTGTGCTTGTGTCATAGGCATCTGTCATAATTTCTCAGTATATCTTAATTAATTAGAATAAAATTTTGAGATATTATGGTCTAATTTTTATATATGTTGAACGAAGGACTATAAATAAGTAATCAACAAATATAATAGATCCTGTCTAACTGGTTGAGGAATTAACTGTCTTTATGCTACTGTTTTTTGGCTTTCTTTTGCCCTTTTATTGAAGAAAGTTTTCCTTAAAGACGTTCAGCCATAGTGAGGGAATATGTACTTTATCTCCTTTGGCCTTTCTTCTTGTCCTTCATCTTCCTCCGGAAACTCCTTATTCCTTTTGGCTTCGGCCATTGCAACCTCAGGATGCTGTTTCAGGAATTCCCGTGAATAATTAGTGGTTTCCTTGGCTGAGGATTGAAATATTTCATCGATTTCTTCTCTGCTGAACTGTCCGTGATAAAGAAGAAGCTGAGTTACTTTATTTCGAGTCTCTTGAGGCTCATTCTCATAGTCCAGCGAATAAAATAGTTTGCTTATAATCACTCTTAAGCTCCAGGATCTGCTCCTTTCGTTGTCTTTTAATTCAAAAGGGCTCTTTTGCTTGATTTTCTGTATCATTTCATTCAGATCATACTGACTAATGTTCAACACCCCTGAAGAAATCTGGTTTGCAAGCTAGATAAAAATTCTCACTCTGGCTAAAGAACTTACATTAAACCAGAACCAGATTGGAAATTGATCTAATAAAAGGGTGAAAGGGTTTATTCAGGCAAAAAATCGAAAAAACTACATCGGAAGTTCAAATCAACAGGAAATTAAAGTGAAAAGTGCGGCATCAGGAAATTATTCTCATCATCTTTTGCTCAGCCGGGGTAACTCTCATCATCGCCGCAAAACCCAGTATATCGGTGGTCTTATTTATGGTTACTGCCTTTACTGCTATAAATTATTCATTTATGGGACGATTTTCGTAACCCTGCGAAATCAGCCTACATACTTATACCTTTAAAATCTTTGAGGAAGCCCTTTGAAATTTGAAGCAATTGCCGTAGAAAAGATTCCCCTTATACATAAAGGGGACGACCTGCCCTCCATTATCTGTGAGAGAATTGAACTTCAGGACAGAGACATTATTGTTATTGCCTCAACCATCGTTGCAAAAGCCGAAGGAGAGATCTTCAAGCTTGAAGACATCGCTCCTGGAGAGCAGGCTCTTGAAATTGCAGCCCGTACAGGAAAAGATGCCCGTTTTATTCAGGCTGTCCTTTCCAGGAGCAGAGAAGTCTTTGTCGAGTCTCCTTTCATGCTTGTAACAACACTTGCAGGGCATACCTGTGTAAACGCAGGAGTTGATGAATCCAATATTGAGCATGGTTTCTTACTCTACCCTCCTGAAAACCCGGATGCAAGTGCTTCAAAAATCGGAAGAGAACTTGAAAAAATTAGCGGGAAAAAGCTGAGTGTAATTGTTACGGACACAAACGGGCGAGCTTTCAAGATTGGGCAAACAGGAGTTGCCATAGGAATTTACAAAATAAAACCCATTAAACGCTGGATCGGAGAAAAGGACCTTTTCGGTAAATTACTGGAAATTACAGAGCAGGCAATAGCCGATGAGATTTCAGGCGCTGCCAACCTTTTAATGGGTGAAGGAGCAGGCGGCGTTCCGGTTGTAATCATTCGCGGGCTTGATTATTATTATGAAGGAAATGCATCTATAAAAGAAACATACCGCCCTGAAGACATGGATGTTATCAAAAAAGGACTTAGGTGCCTGCGAAATAAAAAATGAGCTGAAAAAATGGGTTAAAACATCAAGGGTTAAAACATCAAGGGTTAAAACATCAAGGGTTAAAACATCAAGGGTTAAAACATCAAGGGTTAAAAAATACGGGTTAAAACATCAAGGGTTAAAAAATACGGGTTAAAAAATACGGGTTAAAAAATACGGGTTAAAAAATAAGACTTAAGAGTTCAGGTCTATGAACGAAAATTAAAAGGGCTTATATTACGAACGTATCATGGTTAGAATCATCTTGAACCTTTCCAGAGCGTTCAGCGCGTGAGGTTCGTTGGCAGGCATTATTATCATGTCCCCTTTTTCCAGAATGTTTTTATTCCCGGAAATAATGATTTCTGCCTTTCCGTCTATTACCTGAACCATGGCATCGAAAGGCGCAGTATGTTCACTCAGTCCCTCTCCTTTGCCGAAAGCAAATATGGTTACTGTTCCCGTGCCTTTGCGGATAATTTCCTTACTTACAACCGCTCCTTCCTGGTAGTCAATCAGATCTTCTGCTTTCAGTGTTCTGGCTTTTAATTCTTCAGGCATTACTTCACCCCTTATCCCTGTAGCGTAATTACAATAAGGCTTACCAGGTAATTAATATTTCAGCTCAAAAGGAATATGTTCTACTTCCACGCCTGCGTTCCTGAAGAAAACAAGGGAATCGGTGTCAGGATAAGGTATTGAATATACAACTCTTTTGATGTTTGAGTTAATTATCATTTTTGCACAGAGGATACATGGCTGGTGCGTGCAGTATAGAGTTGCTCCTGTAATGCTTACTCCATGGATTGCAGCCTGAATGATGGCATTTTGCTCCGCATGGACTGCTCTGCATTTCTCATGCCGCGTGCCTGAGGGAATTTTTTCAAGTTCCCGGATACATCCGATGTCAAGGCAGTGCTCCATGCCGCTTGGTGCTCCGTTATATCCGGTTGAAAGAATGCGTTTATCCCGAACGATTACTGCCCCTACATTGTTCCGGAGGCAGGTCGCCCGTTTGCCTACCACATAGGCTATTTCAAGGAAATATTCATCAAGGGAGGGTCTTTCTGTCATTATTTTTAATGAACAGTAAATGGTATATATAGTTATAACGTTAGAACTTGTACCACTTTTAGCAATAAATTTAAAATGAATGAATTAACGCTATATAGAGAGAGAGAATTGTTTTCTGAGGAAAATTAATATAATCCATAGAATATAGAACTGAAGCGAATCAACTTATTTACAATCTAAGAAATATGGAAGATTTTTTCACGGAACCGAGCTTCAAAGAGAACTCCGGGAGAGCTTATAATCTCAGGTTATCAGGCATTTTTCGGACTATAAGTCTGATGGTTCCGGCTGTATATGTGAACTTCCGTATTCTAAATTTGAACGTTTTCTGGATTCCAAATCCGGACAAAAAACTCGGATAGATTCAAGAATAAAAATAGATGCATTCATCCGGAGTATTTAATTATGGCAACAGGTTTGACCGAATTTTTAGATAATTTCGTGAAAACTCACGATAATCGCCAGTTGCTGGCATTACCCCTTGCAATACTCGCAGTTTCTTTGATAATACTGCTGGTTTCCTTTATAAGCAGCGGGTCACCTTTAATCCTGGGAATGGAATTCCAGGGCGGTACCCAGATTTCGTTAGAAACTACCGAATCCCCTGCTGTGCTTGAAGAAATGTATTCTTCTTATCCCATCACGGACGTCCGGCAGACCGGAAGCAGGGTTATCATGCAGTTTGGGATTATGGATAACGAGCAGCAGCGTCAGCTTGAAGAAGATGTTATGAGCCGATATTCCAATGTGCAGATTCAGCAGGTAGGACCAGTTTACGGTCAGGAACTGCAGGTACAGGCTGTTAAGGCTCTTGTAATTTCTTTTATAGGGATGGCAATTGTAGTATTCCTTATCTACCGGACATTTATACCTTCTTTTGCAGTAATACTCTCAGCTTTTTCGGATATCATGATTGCAGCTGCTTTCATGAGGGTTGCCGGGATCGAACTCTCTCTGGGAACACTTGCAGCCCTGCTTATGCTTATTGGTTATTCTGTAGATAGTGACATTTTGCTTACAAATAGAGTAATTAAACGTAGGGGATTGGTAGAAGAAAAAGTCTCACGGGCTATGCACACGGGTATTACCATGACCACCACGACCCTTGCAGCGCTTGCGTCCATGTACATAGTCTCGACTTTCGGCTATCTGGTAATTCCCTCATTCGCGCAGATTACTCTGCTTTCGAATATCTCAATCGTGTTAATTGCAGGACTTTTTGCAGACATGATGAATACCTGGCTCCTGAATACGGGAATTTTACGATGGTATGTAATGAAACCCGAATTCAGAGGGAGGTATAACAGATGAGTGATAAAAAAGACCTTTTTAAAAATCCAAGAGTCATTATCTTCATTCTGATTCTTCTTGGCTCTATAGTGGCTATCCACCCAGCTTATACCCCGGGAGAAGGGATAACCACTAACCTCAACTTTGGACTTGATCTGGAAGGTGGATCCTGGCTCCAGATAAAACTGGAGGGAGCACTTGCCCAGATAGATGTAGATTCTGGAAATCTTGTCAGTGGAATTGTCGAGCCTATAATTGGAGCCCCTGTTGAGGTCACAAAAAATACCCTTGACGTTGGTGGCTCTGTCGATAAATCCATTACGTTCACAACATCTGCTTCAGTCAGTGCCTCGCAGCTTGAGTCTCTTGGAACGGTAAGTGTGGATAAGCTTAACGGAAATACAACTCAGGTAACTATCTCTGATACAAGTAAGGAGCACCTTGTGCAGTCTTACCTCTCAAAAGCCCTTGATGCAGAAGTAGTTTCGATAAGTACTCAGGACGGAATTGTCTACGAAATCAGGACTGCAGTCACTGAAGAACAGCTTGAGTCTCTACTGAAAGAGGTTGGAGGTTCTATTCGTAAGAACGAAGACGGGACTTCAACTTATAAAGAAGGAGTCAGCAGTGATACAAGAGATCTTACAAGAGACATTCTTAATGACAAAATGAACTCTATGGGTCTCAAAGATATTCCTGTAAGGACTGTAGGGGACGAATATATCCTTATTGACTTTGCAGGCATTGACCTGGCGACTGCCAAGGAAATAGCTGAAAAACCTGGAAAGTTTGAGATAAGGATTCAGACAACTGGAAATGAAACAGAACATGTCCTTTACGGTGACTCCATTCAGAGCGTAGGAATTCCATCCTATCATGACGAACAGTGGCATACTCCTTTTGTCCTGAATGATGAAGGAGCTCTGGCTCTTCAGAAAGTTGCACTGGAAACCGGAGCAATTGACAACCCTGATTCCCATTACCTCATAATGTACCTTGATGGAGTCGAAATCTATGGAGCTCCTTTAAGTTACTCTGCCGCCTCCAAACTGCGAGAAGGTCCTATATATTCCTGGGAAGCTTCTACGGGTACTGATGAAGATGCCAAAACTCAGGCTACTGCACTTCAGGTTCACCTTCGTGCAGGCGCTCTTCCTGTCAACGTGCAGCTTGTAGGTTCAGGGCATGTGGACGCAGGTCTCGGATCTCAGTTCAAAACCGAAGCAGTTATTGCAGGCTTAGTTTCCTTGCTAGGAGTTGCTGCAATTGTTTTCCGCAGATACAGGAGGCGTGAAATCCTGTTGCCCATGGTCGGAACTTCTACCAGCGAAGTTATTATGATCCTTGGAGTTGCAGCAGTAATAGGCTGGCAGCTTGACCTTCCTGCAATTGCAGGTATCATAGCTTCCATAGGTACTGGAATCGACCATCTGGTTATCATTACAGATGAGGTTCTTTACGAGGGTAAACTCCCTCCAACAAAGGTCTTCCATTCAAGGATTGGAAAAGCTTTTGCAATCATTTTAGGGGCAGCTTTTACAAACATTATTGCTCTGTCTCCCCTGGTTGTAATGGGCTTCGGATCCCTGAAGGGCTTTGCAATTACTACTATCATTGGTGTCTTAATAGGTGTAATTGTTGCAAGACCAGTATACGGTGTAGTAATTAAGGAACTTCTTCATGTGAGTGATAGTGGAAATGGAAGTGTGACCGAGTAAGTATTGAGGCAAAAAAATAAAGTCTCAAAAATTAATATCCAAAAGCTGAAAATAAGGTGGAACCAATGCAGGATCTCTGGACTCTAAAATACAGAGCAGATACTCTTGAAGGACTGCTCGGAAACGAACATGCAGTGAAAACTCTTTCCGAACTTGTTCAGTCAAGATCCCTGCCCCATCTCATTTTTTACGGGCCTGAAAACTCCGGAAAAACAACGGCTGCTCTTGCTCTTGCCAGGCAGCTCTATGGAAATACCTGGAAGAACAATTTCACATACTTTAACTCTTCGGATTTTTTCGACCAGGGAAAACGTTATCTTGTGCGGGACAGGCGCTTTGTCCGTTTTATCGGGACTGATGACCCGAAAAAAATCTACAAAAGCGTGATCGACATTTTTAAGGAAATTATTAACGAATACGCCGGAATGTCTCCTCTTGATGCTGATTACAAAATAATTTATATCGATAATGCAGAATCTCTCAGTTCGGATGCGCAGCATGCTCTCAGGCGCATCATGGAAAAGTACAGTGCAACATGCAGGTTTATTCTTTCCACTACAAAACCTTCAAAACTCATTTCTCCTCTCCGTTCAAGGGGGCTCCAGGTCTTTTTTTCCTATGTTTCGGATTCTCTCCTGAAACCCTATCTTGAGAGGATTTCTCTTGCTGAAAATCTGAAACTTTCAGGTGGAGCTCTTGATGCTATCCTCTATCTTGCCAGGGGAAATATTGCAGGAGCTGTTCAGACTCTCCAGCTCGCTGCCCTGAAGGCAGAAGGCGCTGAAATCACGGAGGAGATTGTCTTTGAAGCTACTATGAAAGGCAGGGACGAAACTGTCGATTTGCTTCTTGAGGCTGCTCTTGCAGGTGATTTTTCCAGAGGACGCCAGCTCATAGACGAAATGATTATTGAAAAAGGGCTTTCAGGGACTGATATCCTTGAAGGGCTTGCCGAAGCCCTTATAGATTCGGGAGAAACAGACGAGGATGTTGCACGTCTTATTGTAAAAATTTCAGAAACCGATTCAAGACTTATAGATGCTGCCAGTGAGAGGATCCAGCTCGAGAAGCTAATTTCCACATTTTCCTGATTTACTCAGGATAAATAGCATTTTCAAAACTAATCATTTTATGCTTTTTCAAGTATTATTTTCCTCCTTCCTTCTCATAATTTATTCTCAAAGTGGGGGGATTCTTTTTATATCTTTTCCTTTTTTCATCTTTTTTTGTAATTTGTATATATATCTTTCTATTTCGCTTCTCAGAAATACCACAAACTATATCTACTATTTTCGTTTATATAAAATTAGAATAGTAAATATTATATAGTATAAGCTTTTATTTTTTATTGTAATGACCAGAAACTAATTCAGGTCATTCAGAAAAAATCCACAAAAAATCCCTCCTCCCTGAATAATTCCCTCTTTTCAGGGAGACATGCTGATGCGGCAGGAATAGCCACATTTGAACTTAAAAAACGAAATCTTCTGCCGCTTTTAATCTCTTAAAAAGTATTGTCTGCCTGATTTCTCCTTCAGGCAGACTCCAATTTAACCTTTCTGGCGGTTTCTTTCAATATTTTCAGCATTTTGCAGATTTCCAATATTTTTCCGTTTCTCCAAGCTTTTCAGTTCTCTTAATACTTGTAGTGCTTTACAGAGTGATACAGGATCACTACAAAGAAAGCAATTATTACAAGCAAGAAACTGAAGAAGCCTACAGGGTCCCAGACAAATCCTATTCCTTCCCCTCCTGCTTCCCAGGAAACTAGCACAGCTCCCTGGAGTACTGTGGGAATGACCACACAGATGAAGGCAAGGACAAAGATAAACACAATGTCAAAGACTTCTGAAACGACATTCTTCTGTACCATGTCTTCTGCCTCCTCAATCGTAGTATCTGAACTCGAACATATGGTTTTTGATGGACTCTCTTACTCTCAGACACCCAATACCTTCGATCAAAACCACCAGTCCGAAAAAGATTATATACAGGTAGAAGAAGCTGGAAGAAATCTCCCAGGTTGCTGCAAGGATATTGTATACAATGTATCCTTCCGCACCTACAAGCAAAGCAAGCATGCCTATAACGAGAGCCGTATCTCCGTTAAGTTTGCTGTGATATTTGCTTTCCATTGCCGGGTTATTCGTCTCCAACGTGTATCGCCTCCTGTACCATACTTACATTTTCCGAACCTTTGGGCAAGGGCCAGCCCATTTCAGCCCAGTTATTTTCTGCGGTTGAACTCTTGTGCTTGTGGCTGAAATAGAAGTATGCAACACCGTAGAACACAAAGGCAAAGATCAGGTTATACTTGTAGCCCCAGAACAGCGTTGAAAGGATCGTAATTGCGATTGCGATTGCAAAGTAAGCAATATACGGCTGAAGAGGACCCACAAAAGGTCTGACTTTGCTTGTGGTGTGCGGGAACAGATTCCTGAAACGAATCAGCGAGAAAGGAATCAGCACATAACATAGCAGCCCTGAGACAATGGAAAAAGTAATAACCTGGTCAAGGAAACCGCTGAATGCAAAGCCGATTGCAACAGGCATCGTGAAAATTACTGCCCTGTATGGAGTATTATACCTGGGGTGCACTTCCGAGAACCAGCCTGATACGTAATTGTCTCTGGAGAGGGCAAACCAGGAGCGTGAGGAGTCACAGACACAGCCGTTTGCACTTGCAACACATGTCAGGAAGGTTCCGAGCCCCAGAGCAGCGATAAAGATAAAGATCCCACTGTTCTGTGCAGCCTCAAAAAGCGGATAAACGGAAACTCCAAGCGCATCCGTAGGTATCAGCACTGCACACAGATAGAGGGTCATTGCCGCTCCTATAAGCAGGGTTATCATTCCGGCCTGCTGTCCAAGAGGTACAGCTCTTGATGGGTGTTTGCACTCTTCAGCGCACATTGCTGCTCCTTCTATTCCCAGGTAGAACCACGGTCCGAACTGCAGGGCTGCAAAAAGCCCTATCATCCCATTTGGCAGAGCTCCCTGGAATAGATATTCAGGATGAATATTCACTCCTCCAAAGACAATTGCAAAGAAAACAACTATTATTGCAATGAAAGAGATCATGGTCAGGACAAAGTTCAGGGTTAATGCCGCAACAACGCCACGATAGTTAATGAAGGTCAGAAGTGCGATAACAAGCAGGGTCACAGGAAAAACCTGCAGCTCAGGGAAGATGCTCTGTGCAATGAATGCAACAACAATAGCATCTGCCGCTTCAAGAGCGATGTATTCCATATAAACTGCAAGTCCTACACTGGCAGCTGCTCCGGGTCCGACAAATAGTCTCGCCCAGTCATAGGGTCCTCCTGCAAGTTTGGTTGCTGATCCGAGCTCACTGGCACAGAGGGCAATTATGACATACATTGTCCCTGCAACCAGCATGGCAAGCATGGAACCCAGAATTCCTCCTTTTGCGACAGTAAAGTTCCAGCCCATGTACTCCCCGACCAGCACAATCCCGACGCCGAGAGCCCATACATGGAAGGGCCGCAGAGTCTTTACAAGGCTGGCAGCTTCATGTTCAGACATTCCATATCAACCCCTTCTTTTTGAAGCCCTGCTGGCATCCAGCAAAACCCAGGCCATCAGCCCAAAAGCCAGAAGATATATCAGTCCGTTTATAACAGTCCAGATATCCATTTTTATCCCCTTCTTTTTATATTCCCAATTTTTGTATCCGTTCACCTATTCATGAAAAAATTCCACATAATTCTCAATATATATTTATTTAGCCTGATACTTTTTCAAAAAAATTAGCCAGCGGCAAGCGCTGGCTTTCTGTCAGTTCGTATAATTTCAGGCTAAACTTCTGGCTTAGAATACAAGACCGAGGTCTTCGAGCTTCTTTCTTGCTCCGTCGTAGACC
>NZ_DAOOUJ010000033.1:0-34832 GCF_035390745.1 Methanosarcina sp.
AAAATAATATTATTTATGAAAATAATATCTTTATTTCAATTGTCAGGCTTGACACCCCTTTAGGTGTGGAAAGTTCTTTTACAGAAGGGCCCGGTAAAAGGATTACAGGTTTTTGAGATAAGAGCAGGTTATATGGAAGTTATTGATGTTGCAGAAATTCTGAAAGAAAAAGGCATTTACGGAAAAAACTATCTTTTACGGCATAGAAGACATATTTACCGAGAATTTAATATGGAAAGTTTTTTCCTTTATTAAAAGAAATTCCCCTTCTGTTGTCCAGTTCTACAGGCTTCCTATGGATGAGCTTCATGGAGTCATGACGAGGTTTGAGATGTGAAATCTCAATATCTATCGAGATGAACGCGATCTTTATATATGAAAAAGTAATTCTCCGACCTATATTTTATTAATTCGTAGTTTACTGTTAGCTTATTGGCTAAAAAAGAGACGAAATCTATATGAAAACAGTAAATTTGAAAGTCAAAAGTTCAGTAAAATTCCACTTTCTTTTTTCCCATTCAGGACAGAAAAATCAAAGTTTATCGTGTATTAATTTGAGTCATAATATTTTTCGTCTCAGATTTCATTTTATCCTGTAGATTCCCGAAAAAATAGGTGATACATCGTGTTTTCCAAAGCTGAATTAAGGGGAATTGTAAATTCTATGGGACTTGTTTTTGGAGATATAGGAACAAGCCCAATTTACACTTTAACAGTCATATTTCTCCTTACAAGACCCACAGAGGCTCATGTAATAGGAGTTTTATCATTAATCATCTGGACATTAATCATACTCGTAACTATGGAATACGCCTGGCTTGCCATGAGCCTGGGTAAAAAAGGTGAAGGAGGAACGATCGTCTTAAAAGAGATTCTGCTTCCCCTTCTGAAATCAGGAAGAAGTGTGTCTTTTATTACGTTACTGGCCTATGTAGGGACTTCGTTCCTTATCGGAGACGGTGTAATTACACCTGCAATAAGCATACTGAGTGCTGTTGAAGGAATTCGGATTATATCTGGATTTGAGACTACAGGACAGGGCACTCTAATGTTAATTGCCAGTCTGATTGCTATAGTTCTTTTTTCTGTCCAGAAAAGGGGGTCTGAAAAAATTGCATGGGCATTTGGACCAATAATGGTTGTCTGGTTTTTAACCCTTGCAGTCTCAGGTATTTTCTCAATAATTTATACACCAGGTGTATTAAAGGCTATAAATCCGTATTATGCCATTGACTTTCTATCAAATAATGGAATTGTAGGCTTTTTTGTGTTATCTGAAGTTACCCTTTGTTGTACGGGCGGAGAGGCATTATATGCCGATATGGGTCATCTGGGAAGAGAGCCAATTTTAAAAGCCTGGAGACTGGTATTTTTTGCTTTAGTTTTTAATTACCTGGGACAGGGAGCATTCGTTATTCGAAACCCCGAAGCAAGAAACGTTTTGTTCGAAATGATAAATCATCAGGTGCATATTGTATATATTCCATTCCTTATTCTGAGCATCGTAGCAACGATTATTGCCTCACAGGCTATGATTAGCGGCGTATTTTCAATAGTTTATCAGGGAATTACGACAAGGATAATGCCGATGTTAAAAATTGATTACACATCCGGAGAAATGAAGTCACAGATATATATAAGTACAGTAAACTGGATGCTCCTGATCTCCGTACTATATATGATATTTATATTTAAAGAATCGAGCAGGCTTGCGGCTGCGTATGGGCTGGCAGTTACCGGAACCATGACGATTACGGGCTTGCTGATGACTTCGATATTTTATCACAGAAAACAGATCCCAAAAGCCATTATTTCGCTATTTATAACATTTGTTGACGTAGTATTCCTTCTTTCAAATACCTATAAGATACCCCATGGAGGTTACTGGTCTGTAATCATAGCAGCTTTTGTCTTTTCTCTGATTGTGATTTATACTGCCGGACAGGAGAGACTCTATGAATTAATGAAGCTAATGAAGACTGAGAATTTCCTTGAAAAGTATAACCATGTATATGCTACTCAAAATAAAATTAGTGGAACTGCTCTTTTTTTTGCACGAGATGTAACCAGAATTCCTCAATACATTTCTCATGTAATGTTTAAAAATAATATTATTTATGAAAACAATATCTTTATTTCAATTATCAAGTCTGACAGCCCTTTTGGAGTAGAAAGTTCGTTCAAGAAAGAACTGGCAAAAGGACTGAGGTTATTTGAAATAAAGATGGGCTATATGGAAATTATTGATGTAGAACAAATTCTAAAAGACAATGGCATTACTGAAAAAACAATTTTTTATGGAATAGAAGATATATTTACTAACAACCTGATATGGAAAATTTTTTCAGTTATAAAGAAGCTTTCCCCTTCTTTTGTCCAGTTCTACAGGCTCCCTCCTGAAGAGCTTCATGGGGTTATGACAAGGTTTGAGATGTAATCTCAGATCGAAATTCCCTTCCATTTTCTGCCTATTCTTTTTTCTTCCAGTAATTTGCAGTTAACGGATTGATATATCCGGGAAACCTGACTGAAATCTCATATTTTTTCTTTTCTGCTGCGTTTACCATAATTGAGAAATTAAATTTGATAAAGGAAATCTAATTTTTGCCGTGAGTTTAACAGTAATTTTTTGAGTTTGAGATAAAAGGCTCACTTTAACTGACAATACATAGGGAAACCGCTATAATGAAAAAATAAGTTAGAGAATATATAAAAAATGATTATTATAGGTATTAAATATTCCTACTATGATATATATCTGAAGTAATTACAGTAAATAATTATTAAATTCCAGATTCAGGGTTCTTGCTTTTTTGTACCAGCTAATCATACAATTCGGCATGCATTAAGGATATTTGTAAAATTTCTATATAAAACAAATAGCTGCCACTTCCGGGTACTGATTCTGAAAGCGGATTTTAATAATGGTTAATAAGTTTGAGGAATTATCCCGATAATCTGGGTTTTAAGTAGGGATAAATTGGCGAAAGTGGAGGAATATAATTGAATAAAAAGTGTTTATTGTTTTTTGCTGCGGTTCTTATAACGCTTCTCATAATCTTACCGGGAATTGCGGCAGCAGAGAGTAATGCATATACAAATAATGCATATACAAATATAAGTGCCAGTACTGCAAAGCAGATGCTCAAAAATAACGAGGTAGTTGTAATAGATGTTCGCGTTGAGAAAGAGTTCAATGCAGCTCATCTTAATGGGGCAGTACTGGTACCTGTAAAGAATCTTGGCACTCCAAAATATTTTTCTGAGGGCGATTTCCTGACTAAAGTAAAAGAAAGCGGGATCACAAATGACAAAAAGGTACTTGTTTACTGCTTGAGTGGAAGCCGAAGCGAGAATGCCAGCCAATATCTTGCAAATAATGGATACACTGTCTATAACATGAAGGGTGGCATCCAGGCATGGATAGATGCCGGATATTCGGTTGTATCTACTTTTGTAGATATCTCAGATGTGGATGACTGCATCAAGCATGCTCTCAATGCACAGATCAACTGCGTATTCGTGCTCCTTGAAAATGGATGTGATAAGGAAGCCAGGGAAAGACTTGATAAATTCAATCTTTTTGTTGACAAGATGAAAGAGATTAACAGGATAAATAATGATCAGGCTATTTACTTAAAAGCTGAAGCAGAGTTTATAAGAAAAATGATTATATAATTCTCTCCATCTTTTTTTATTTTTTTCATGTTTTTTTGCGTATTTCTCTTTTTTCGCAGCTGCCGGACAGGAGGGTAGAGGCATTATAGACATGCTTTAATTAAAGGCAGTCTCAGGTAAAAGAGAGAGCTTATTTAACTGACAGTCTGCCCATAATCCATTGTGTCACAGGGAAAAGAAGCTGAATAACTTCTTCCTATTAAATGATCGATGAACCGTTATTTCGAAGAATACATTGTTTACATTCTTTACCCCTAGTAATACTAAAATTCTTTTTTGTATGAAAAAGTATTTATCTATGTAATCTTAATATTATATGTTAAAATTATACAGGAGTATAGTATTACATATTGAATTAGTAGTATGGGGAAAACGGGGTCAATTGCAAGGGGTGGCTCAATGAAATAGAAAACTCAGGGAACAGGAGCAAAAATGGCTTATCCTCAGAAAAAAGCCAGTTTGCAAGTACATGATATGCAGGAAAAATTGCCCTCTTCAACTTCACCGTCCTCGTATCTTGTCCCTGCACTTGCTCCTGTTTCGTTTCCTGCTCCCTGCTATCTGTTTTTTTCTCCAGGGATTCTTCAGCTTAACCTTAATATTTATCGGGAGCCCGTAATAAAAGCCCTTATTAAAGAACACAGTGAGGACCTTTACCGGCTGATTAAAAAGGTGCACTTTGACGGAAAATATTACAGGGTAAAAAGTGTGCGCTCTGGAGAATGGGAGTACTGCTTGGAACTGGCAGTCAGGATACAGTTTTTTGGAAAGCTTCAGGGCCTGGCTTTTGAACCGAAGAAGAGATTTTCCAGAAAAAATAAGAAAACAATCTACAGATCCCTTATCCTGGTAAATCCTCACGAACTGTGGGATAAGGAACTGGTCAAAAGGTTGTGGAGCATCCAGGAAAGGATCGAATTTCTAATTGCTAAAATCCTCTTTCACGAATGTATACATGTCTTTATCTTTCTGGGAAAAACTCTGCCTTCAGGTTTCAGGAAGACGGATATTTTCCTTGAATTCCTGGAGATGCTTGAGTTTGCAAATTCCGGTAAAATCTGCCCTGAAAGCTTCAGTGTCAAGTCCAGCCTCCGGAATCTGGCTGCCCTTTCCATGGACCTTCCAGAAAGCTCCGGAGAAAAGCCGGATATGGTTTCAGAAATATACGAATTTCTGATCCATGAAAAATACAGAATCAAAAAAACCGATAAGGCTTTCGGTCTCTCGTGGAGCAACCGTAAAATATCTCATAACTATGCCAGGATGGCTGCCCTTAAGATCGCACCCTGTTCTGAATTTAATAAAAAAGATTGGGAGAAAGAAGTATGCAAACTGAAAAGGGATTTGAAAAAACTTTATGACAGAATCGATGACAATTATGTTTCCTTTTTATGAATAACTCTCTTAAATAGCATTTTTTACCCTTTCCTTCCAGCAATGCCTTCAGATTTTTCCCTTCTTCTTTCATATGCAGCCTGACAGCCGCAGCTCTCTTTTTAGCATGCATTGAAACTAAACCGCCAAACCGAAAAGAAAGCGTGGCAGTAAAAACACTTCCCCCATTGGAAGGCTTTATGGAAAATGAACCACCAGAACAGATAATGGACTCCGGAAACATTACCTTATACTCGATCAGTTCATTCCGTACACAGTTTGTAATCTCAAAGCTTATTTTTTTATATTTACGCTGCTGCCTCACAAAAAATAAGGGAAATTAGTTTCCCTTAAGATATGCGAGAATCATTTCAAGTATATGTATTATATCACTTTTTGTTATCTCATTTGTTTCTTCTTCAGAACTGTTATTTTCAGTTACGTTTGACTGTTTAAGGACTTTATCTACAGTTATTGTTTTGCTTGTAATTGCAAATGTAGAATATTCTGATACTTCAGCTGTGAAATAGATATACTGAGAATCTTCACCTGTTATAGTGATTGGTACTTCTACCCATTTACCATCATCATACATATTCAGGACAATTGCTGAAGAATCAAGACCATTTGCTTCAAGCCATGTCTTTTCAACTTTGAAATCAACAGCTGCGTCTTCAATATCATTTACATTGTCACTGTCAATCCATATATTGAATGACTTGTAAATATCACCTGCTGGTTTCTCAACTAAAGATGTATCATCTTTCAGATCTTCGATAACAACTTTTGCCTCGCCTGAGCCTGTTGTTGATTCAAAATATATATTGTTGACAACTGAATTGTCATTCTTAACATCAACAGTTACAGTCTGGCTGTTATCTATGTTTACTTTTGTTGTTTCTACATACTGGATATTGGTCTGTGACGAATCATTTATAACGGTGTCATCATCCGAAGTTATGTATGTATCATGATCTGTTGATATATTTGTAACATCGTTATCTGTTGATATTACTGTAGTATCAACTACAACCGAATCATCTGCAACAATAGTATCTTCTTTTTCGACAGAATCGTCGTTAGTGTCATCAGAAACATCAACAACGGTAATTTCATCTTCAATAGTCGAATTGTCTCCTGATGAATTTGCCTTCGCCCCTGCAATAGCGCACGGGAGTACAGCCCCAAAAACAAGGACCGAAATTAATAATATCGAAAGATGTTTTTTCATACTCTACACCTCTTTCCAGGGGTATTACCCGCAGAATTTTTTTGCCAGATATATTTTTCAAAATTTTGACTGTTGGTCTCACCAGGAACTATTTTTCTCCAATAAGTACGTCTGGGGTTATTGAGCCTATGGTTTAATTCACTTTCGGCTGACATTGCAGCCCACCTATGTGAATTCAGCCATCTGATAGTGTTTTTTTAGAAACAGGATAATATTTTTTGTACATCTCCAGGCTTTTCCTGTGTGCTGCTGGGAATACTGACAAAAAATATAGACTTAAGGAATGGCAATTTAGCTGGCAGTTGATAAGAAACGGAATATATCACGGTACCGGAATGGCAGTTATGATGCAGGTAGCCGGCCTGGCATATGCAGATCCGGATGGAGTTTCTCCTATTGTGCCTGAGCTCACAAATATTCAGGTATTCAGGCTCATGGCCAGCCAGACATACAGCCTTTCCTTATATCCGTATACTCCAGACTATCACTACTGGAGCGGAGATCTCAACGGCCTTTATTATGTTAACGAAAGCCAGTTACTCAATCTCACCTTGACAGGGGGATCTATCCCCTTCACGCCGAAGTATATGGATCAATATATGGCTGGTCTGATGGGTAATGTGGAAGGATATGAAATAGATCCTTCAAAAGTAGACTCTCAGGTTCTTTATGTCGGACTCGGAGGAGGATTTGGCGATTACGGGTCCTGGTGGTATGAAAATGAGGCTGGCAAAACAAACAGCAGGGTTACTTCCATGAAATGGAATGACCAGGGGCATGCCAGTCTGTTGATTGATTACAACTCTCCTGAGCTGTGGGCACTTATATATAACTGGATGAAAGACAGCTGAGCATGAAAAAGGAATCGGGTGAATTAAAATACTCCATCTGCTGTACTGGCAGCTCCTGAACCTCAGAAAACAAAATAATAATTAATGGAGAGTTACTGGCTTCTGGCTCATCAGGCTGCAAGCCCTTTTACTCTTCCAATATTTACTCTTCAAAAGGTATCTCAGTAATACTTTGCCTGTATGATTTCTGATGTTCCAGTATAGCAGGACTTATGCATTTGTCGCAAGGAAAGAAAATGCGTAAGCCTATTTAGCTATATGTTTACCTGCCGAAAGCAGGTTAAATAAAAAGAGACAGAAGAGACAAAAAGATTTGAAGCAAAGAGATAATATTAACTCAAAAAGCTTTCAGGAAAAAATACAGCAGAGAAAACAAAATTAGGAGGGAAGGGCTTGAAGCTAAATATAGAGACATCAAAGCGCATAGAGCTGATAGATATCACCCCAGAGGTGCAGGAAGAGGTAAGAATAAGCGGGATACAGGAAGGCGCATGCATTATCAGCACCAGGCATACGACTGCGGGAATAATAGTCAATGAAAATGAAAACGGGCTCAGAGAAGATATCCTGAATTTGCTGAACAGGCTTGTGCCTCCAGGAGCCGGGTACAGGCACGACAGAATAGACAATAACGCTGATTCGCACCTCAAAGCCGTACTGCTAGGATCAAGTGAAGCCCTGCCGGTTGTACAGGGAAAACTGGAACTTGGCACATGGCAGAGTATTTTTTTTGCAGAGATGGACGGCCCGAGGCACAGAACAGTAAATTTAACGATATTAAAGACAGAATAAGGGCAGAAGACCGGAAAACTGCGGAAAAAAGAAGTAAAAAAGAAAATAAAGAGGTAAAAAGTGAGAAAAGTAAGAAGGAAGTCCTTAAAGGCTGTCTGAAGAGACTCCCTGAGAAGATCTTTTAGTCTTACTGAAATCATCCAGACGAGTCTGTTTTTTTCTGCATTTCTCGCCCGGAATTTCTACAGGATACTCGCCTGTAAGGCAGCCGATGCACATATCGTTCTTATCACACTCAAGAGCCCTCATGAGCCCGTCAATGCTGAGATACCCGAGAGAATCAGCGCTTATGAGCCCTTCAACCTCTTTTATAGTCTTGTACGAGGCGATAAGTTCCTGCCTGGTTGCCATATCGATTCCTAGATAACAGGGAGCAATAATTGCCGGGCTTCCAACTCTTGCATGGACTTCAGATGCACCCGCTTTCCTGACCATATCTATGATACGTCTGGAGGTTGTGCCCCGGACAATGCTGTCGTCTACAAGAACCACACGCTTGCCTTTGACGTTTTCCTGAATGGCGTTCATTTTAAGCCTGACTGCAGTTTCACGCAGGTCCTGACCAGGAAGAATAAAGGTACGCCCTATATAGCGGTTCTTCATAAGCCCTTCCAGGTACATGGTACCGGATTCCCTTGCATAGCCGATTGCAGACGTGATTCCCGAGTCAGGGACAGGAGAAACAATATCTGCGTCTACATGGTGTTCGCGGGCAAGTTCCCTTCCGATTCTTTCCCTGACCGCGTAGACCAGCTTGCCGTCTATAACGGAGTCTGGCCTCGCAAAGTAGATGAACTCGAAAACACAGTGTGCCGGATGGGGCTCGTTTGTAAGCTGGTGGCTTTCAAAACCTGAGCCTGTAAAGACCATAACCTCGCCCGGTTTGACGTCCCTTATAAGGGTGCCGTTCAGGGTATCGATGGCTACGCTTTCGGAAAAAACTCCATATCCACCGTCAACTTCTCCAAAACAGAGAGGTTTGAACCCGAAAGGATCTCTGACAGCGTAGATTGCGCCATTGATGAAAATGACAAGGGAGTAAGAGCCAACAAGCTTGCGCATTACATTCCTGATAGACTCGATTGGATCGTGCTTTATCAGTTCTTTCACAAGCAGATGGCCTATAACCTCGGTATCGGAATCACTGATAAAAATCCTGCCTTCGTTTTCCAGCTCGTCTTTGAGTACTCGGGCATTAACAAGGTTCCCGTTATGGGCAATGGCAACTGTCCCGCCCTTGAAGTTCAGAATAAAAGGCTGACAGTTTTCAATTTTTGAACCGCCAGTCGTGGAGTAACGGACATGCCCGACTCCTGCGTTCCCGATCAGACGCCCGAGAGAATCCTTGTTGTATACATCAGGTACAAGCCCCATCCCTTTGATAGAGAGCGGGTTTGTGCCATTGTGCACCATTATACCTGTTGATTCCTGTCCTCTGTGCTGGAGGGCATAAAGGGCATAGTAAAGCTTGAATGCGACAGCATTAGACTTGGGCCTGTCGCCAGGGAGGATTATTCCTGCAACCCCGCATTCTTCTTTCAATTTTGACCTCCGGTGCAGGTAAAAAGTAGAGAAAATTGAACAGGCAGGTTTAGTATTTGCACTTTGCCTGCCACTTGTATGTTCTCATGCGGGATGTCTTTCCAAAGCCACATGAAGTACACTGTTTTGTATGCACGTTGAATGAAACGCTGCCGCAGCGCCTGCATTTGGCGTGGGTGCGCTTCTGCCTTTTTCCCATTGATGCCGTACCTTTACTCATTCCTAAATCTCCTGATAAAAATCAATCTAGCATGTAATATTCGGTAATTCGAAGCGATTTCGTTTTTCTGAATTCATCTCAGTCATACAGGTCTTACTGCTCACCGAGGGTAACGATAATAGACGAAGTGCTTGATATAGATTACGGAGATACGTATACGACGTTGTCACCGCGAATAACGACACTGCTGAATTTACTTACGACTTCTCCTTCTCTTAATTCTTCAGCATTGTCAAGCACGAGATTCATGTGAATATCGTATCCTTTCAGCTCGCCCCTAAACTCACGTGCGCCTTTCAATCTAACAATAACGGGTGTGTCCAGTGCGTTGTTCAAAATATCCAGAGGTCGGTTTGCCATCCTTACAATCCCCTTAAAACATTATAAATCAAGTCATTATCTATATCAATATAAATAGTTAATCCAGACTTAAACTGATCGCCGCGCTTAAGAATTTGATTATTTGCATCAAACTCGTAAATACAATATATAAATGTATCGAAGAACTGCCTCCGTTTTAATCTCCAGCATATAAATGGACGCAAAATATAAGAAAATGTCTTTTGAAGGAAAATAAAATGTTGCCGAAATATTTTCATCAGGACTAAAGAAGTACTTCTAAAAATTTTCAATAAATAATCCCTTCAAAAAGCAGTGTTTTAAAAAATATTTGGAGAATAGAATATCTCTAGAATTCAGATTGCTGGAAATCAGTTTCTTCAAAAGCCAAATACATGATAATCTTTATGAAACATAGATAATCCAGGATAAAACAAAAAATGAAAAATCAAAAAGAGGATACAATGACAGAAAAGACCCCGGTGCTCAAAACCCCTGTTGTGATGACTATTGCAGGTTCGGATTCAGGAGGAGGAGCAGGAATTGCTGCTGACCTTAAAACCTTTGCAGCATTTGGAGTCCACGGAACCTGCTCTATCACCTCAGTAACTGCCCAGAATACCACAGGGGTCCTTAATACATTTGACCTTGCCCCTGAAGCTGTTGCAGACCAGATCGAAGCTGTCTGTATGGATATGGATGTTAAATGGGCAAAGAGCGGAATGCTTGCCTCTTCAGAGATAGTAAAAGAGGTTGCAAAGCAGGTAAAAAAACACAGTCTTTCCCTCGTGCTTGACCCTGTCATGGCTGCTGAAGCCGGAGGTAACCTCCTGCGAAAAGAAGCCCTTTCAGTACTTATTGAAGAACTGCTGCCTATCTGTAAGGTTACAACTCCAAATGCCTCAGAAGCAGGCGCACTTGCAGGAATCCCTGTCAAAACCCATGAAGATGCAAAACTTGCGGCAAGGAAAATTGCAGACCTTGGAGTAGAATCCGTAATTGTTACAGGAGGGCATATAGACGCAACCGACCTCATCTATGAATCAGGCTCCGGTAAATTTACCCGCGTTCCGGGAACTTTTGTCAAAGGAGGAACACATGGTTCAGGATGCACTTATTCTGCATCAATAGCTTCCTGCCTTGCCTGGGGTGACAATCTGGAAACTGCTGCAAAAAAGGCAAAATTATTTGTAGAGCAGGCAATCGTGAGGAGCGTACCGGTGGGAAATGGAGTGGGCCCTGTAAATCCTCTTGGAAGAACCATTGAAGAAAAAGACCGGTATCTTGCTCTGCAGGATGTAAAAGAAGCAGTTTCAATCCTTGAAGACAGCCCTGAATTTGCAAAACTCATCCCCGAGGTTGGCTGCAACATAGGAATGGCAATTCCAGGAGCCAGAACTTATGAGGATATAGCGGCTGTGGAGGGCAGGATAGTCAGGCACAGAGGAAAGGCATATCCTGTGGGGTGCATTAATTTTGGAGCAAGCAGACACGTAGCAGGGATTATTCTTGCAGCGCTTCGTGCGAAGACTGATATTAAAGCTGCTATTAATGTAAAATATTCTGAAGAAATTCTTGAATCCTGCAAAGAGCTGGGGCTTGGAATCTCTTCTTTTGACAGGACCGAAGAGCCTGAAAACGTCAGCACCATGGACTGGGGGACTTCGGAGGCAGTCAAAAAGTATGGAGGAGTGCCTGAAGTAATCTATGATAAAGGAGGAATAGGAAAAGAACCTATGGTAAGACTTCTCGGCAGAAGTGCTTCAGAGCTGGCAAAAATTGCAGTGGAGCTTGCCAGAAGGCGTGCGTAAAAGTCAAAAAAATTGACAATTCTTCCCTTATACTCTTTTATTATTTTCTCTGTTCTGCTCTATTTAGTCCATAATTTCCAGTTTCAACAACTCATTTCATTTTTATAAAGTATAACGGTGGGCTTTGTAGATCATAGATGAGAAACAGATAACTCTTAAATACATCAAAGTGCGATTTTGTACAGAAACGATGTGTAGGAGATTTTCATGGAGCAGACAAAGATTATCCTTGACGAAAATGAGATGCCGAAGAAATGGTACAATGTACTGGCTGACCTTCCGTCTCCAATTGACCCGCCTCTGGACCCGAGAACCTGGCAGCCTATAAGCCCGGATGCCCTTGAGCCTGTTTTTGCAAAGGAACTGATAAAGCAGGAGATGAGCAGTGACAGGTACATCAATATCCCCGAGGAAGTGCTTGAGGTTTACAGGCTCTGGAGACCGAGCCCGCTCTTCAGAGCCCACCAGCTGGAAAAGGTCCTCAAGACCCCTGCAAAGATATATTATAAATATGAAGGAGTCAGCCCTGCAGGCAGCCACAAAACAAATACATCAATTGCCCAGGCATATTATAATATGAAAGAAGGCACAGAAAGACTCACAACTGAAACCGGGGCAGGGCAGTGGGGAAGTGCGCTCTCTCTCGCCTGCAACTATTTTGATCTCGAATGCAAGGTCTATATGGTCCGCTCCAGTTATTATCAGAAGCCTTACAGAAAATCCCTCATGACCCTCTGGGGAGGGAATGTTGTCCCATCTCCAAGCCCGGATACGGAGTTTGGAAGAAAGATACTGGAGGAGCAGCCTGACACCCCGGGAAGCCTGGGGATTGCAATAAGTGAAGCCGTTGAGGATGCAGTAACCCACGAGAATACAAAATACACTCTTGGAAGCGTTCTTAACCACGTTGTGCTTCACCAGACCGTTATAGGGTCTGAATGTAAGAAACAGCTTGAGCAGGTGGAAGAGTATCCTGATGTGGTTATAGGGTGCTGTGGAGGAGGAAGCAACCTCGGAGGAATCGGGCTTGAGTTTATTAAAGACAGGCTCGAAGGAAAGCACAGTGCAAGAGTGGTCGCAGTCGAACCCTCAGCCTGCCCCACCCTGACAAAAGGGGAATATAAGTACGATTTCGGTGACACTGCCGAGATGACGCCTCTTCTCAAGATGTACACCCTCGGGCACAAGCATATACCGCCTGCTATCCATGCCGGAGGGCTTCGATATCATGGCGACTCTCCTATCATAAGCAAACTCTGTGCCGAAGGGCTCATGGAAGCGGTTTCATATGACCAGAAAGCTGTCTTTGATGCAGCTGTCCAGTTTGCCAGGACAGAAGGAATAGTCCCTGCACCCGAATCATCCCATGCCATCCGCTGCGCAATTGATGAAGCCCTTGCAGCCAAAAAAGCAGGGGAAGAAAAAGTTATTCTCTTCAACCTCAGCGGGCACGGGCACTTTGACATGGCCTCCTATGACAAATATTTCAGTGGAGAACTTGACTGATTTGCAGGAATGAAAAGTATTTGTTAAACTCAAAAATGTGAAAAAATAAAGCCTGAGATACATAAGCAGGAATAAAAGCTGAGTTTTCAGGCCAAAACATATAAATTAAAGGTATAGAACAGAGATGCCTTCAGGCATCTCCATATTTTACTAGTTTAAAGAACTAGCTTAAAGAGAATTTTTTATAACTCAAGAGGTTTTTTGTTCAGTATATAAAGTATCATCTTCTGGTTAAGTTTGCTTTCTCTGGTCATTTTCTCTGCAATTTTGTCGTTGGGGATTCCTTCTACTTTCATGTTTCTGATTTTATTCATTACTGAAGAAGGAACTGTATAATATTCATTTATATCTTTTCTGTGTCCCCAGACATCTCCTTCAAGCAGTTGAATTTTCTGCATTTCTAAAAACATCTTCATGGACCTCGAAATGGTCCGCTGATATGAGTTAGGAAGCTGGACGATTTCGAGTTTAGGACATGTTTCAACAAGCAGAAAAATATCTTTATTTGAAGGCCTGAACGCAAGATGAATCACCTTTTCGTTCGGGTTTAAGGAGAGAATTTCATCTCTCGAACTTACAACTCTTATTTTCATACTATTCCCCAGACCCTAAATTAAGTTAAATACTGAATAAAGTTTATTATACTGCAATATTTAAATATTTTTCTATGTTTTCATGAATGGTTTGTTCGAACAGCAGAAAGGCAGTTGAAAAAAAGAAAGGCATAAAAGCAATATTGAAAAAGATTAAACGAAAAAAACATCATAGAGATTAAAACTTAACTGAGTTTATTAGAATTAAATAACAAATATAAAAAAGAAGTATTAAATACATTCCAGTAATATCAACAGATGAACGAAAATAAAGTTCCAAAATAGAAAAAACTTTTTAAGACCGGGTCTTAAAAAGCTGGCTGTCCACTCTGAAAATAATCCATTAAAGGCCAGAAAATAGTGACCTGTACCAGAAAGTAAAGAAAAAGCACAAATTTATGCTTCAGGGCAGTTCGATACCTTTTCTGCTAAGGATATAGAGAATCATATCCGAATTAAGCTTGCTTTCTCTTGAAAGCTTTTCAGCAATCATTTCATTTGAGAACCTATCAGCTTTTAATTCCTGAATCTTCTCAAGGACATTCTGGGAAACATTGTAGTATTCGTTTATGTCCTTTCGGTGGCCCCATACGTCCCCTTCCAGAAGATTTATCTTCTGCATTTCCAGGAACATCTCTATTGACTTTGAAACAGTCCTTCTGTAAGATTTAGGAAGCTGTATGGCTTCTATTTTAGGACAGGTTTCAGCGAGCATGAATACATCCTTGTTAGACGGTCTGAAAGCAAGGTGGATAACCTTCTCATTAGGATTCAGGGTAGGAATTTCCTCCCGTGAACTAACCACTCTGATCTTCATATTTTATCCCCACTCTTTATTTAAGATCTAAATTATAATTTATTTAAAAATCAAATTTTGTTTACGCATTTACATTTTATATACATATCGATTAGCAGAAATATTATTTAGGGGGTCTGCACCCGAAACGAGTTCTGATAGCGTCAGCGTGTGCCTTCAGACCCTCTTCCTCGGCTAATGCGATTACAGTTTCTTTCAAACTTTCAAGCCCATTCTTACTGATTTTCTGGATACTGGAATATTTAAGGAAGTGATTTATATTCAGGCCGGAATAAATCTTTGCATATCCTGCTGTGGGGAGCACGTGATTGGTACCGGAGGCATAGTCTCCGACCGGAACAGGAGCATAGTTCCCTATAAAAATCGATCCGGCATTCTTAATTCTGTCAAGAACAAAATCAGAATCTTTCACCATTATCTCAAGGTGTTCGGGAGCAAATTTATTGCTGAAGTCAATGCACTGGTCAAGGGAATCTGTTACAAGAACTGCCGCATTCTCAAGTGAAGTTTTTACAATTTCACTTCTTGCAGTATTTTCTGCCTGAATAAGTACCTCATTTTTCACAGCTTCTGCGAGAGTTTCTGAAGTTGTCACAAGCACAGAGACAGCATTAGGGTCGTGTTCTGCCTGAGCTATGATATCCGAAGCAGCCATAGCAGCATCCGCAGAATCATCCGCTATGATAAGTACTTCACTCGGTCCTGCCGGGAAGTCAATCTCGGCAACATCCCTTATCTGCATTTTGGCAGAGGTCACAAAAACATTTCCAGGACCAACGATTTTGTCAATCTTAGGGACAGTCTCGGTTCCATAAGCCATTGCTCCTATTGCCTGCACGCCTCCGAGCTTGAAGACTTTATCTGCACCTGCGACCTTTGCAGCAGCAAGCGTAAGAGGGTGCACAGAACCGTCAGCTCTCGGAGGAGTGCATACTATAACCTGCTCGACTCCCGCAACCCTGGCAGGAATTACAGTCATCAGCACGGTAGATGGATAGGAAGCCCTTCCTCCGGGAGCATAAGCCCCCACACTTTCAAGAGGCGTTGCTTTCTGCCCAAGGATAACCCCTGGCTGAAGTTCCATAAACCAGGTAGTCTCAGGCATCTGCGCCCTGTGGAAAGCCCGGATATTTTCAGCTGCAATTTTGAGGTGTTCAAGCAGTTCAGGACCGATCTCAGAAAGGGCTTTTTCAAACTCTGCCTCGCTTACTTCAAAATCAGCAAGCTCAACTTTATCGAACTTCTTTGTATACTCTCTGAGGGCAGCATCTCCTTTCATGCGCACATCAGAAAGTACGGCGGAAACGGTTTCTCCAACATCTGCAAGCCCGGACCCCCGGGAAATTAAGCTCTGCATTTCAGCTTCCGAAACTTCAGACAACTTTTTGAATAACATTATAACCATCTCTGAGATTACCCGATAAAACTGCATGTAAACTTATTTCGATACGTCAGGAATAAGTCTGGTATAAAGATATAATCTGATATAATCTGCTCTCATTAAATCCCTGATCTCATTTAATATTTTACCCTGGCTCCGGCAGAAAAGAAGAAAAAGTAAGAAAATTGTCCCGCTCGACGAAGGAGAGCAGCCTGTACCAAAAAGATCAAAAAGAAGAGAACAAGCACGTAAAAATGCGAAAAACTTTAGACTTGCTAAAATTCACCTATGGATTGAAAACCGGGTTTTCGGGACCAATGATTAGTATTACCTCAAGCCTGGAACACATTTCTCCAGTATTTTTTTCTCTTAATTGCGGTACTGGTTCAGATCTAATGTTTGATTCTGTAAACTCCCGCTCCTGTACCTCGCGGCGCAGGGTAGAGAGAAAACTGAAAGCTATTCTCCGAATTTCGGAATAGATTAAATGATTAATCCAGAACCTTAAAAAATTGAGAGACATAAAAGAAAAGATCAAAAGATCAATAATCATAAGCAAAAATCAAAAATCACTGATTGTCCTCTGCCCTTCAGGAGAACCTTTTTCGAGAGGCAAAATATCAGCGACTTCAGGCACTGCTTCTCTTCTTCCGATCTGCTTGAAGATCCTTTCAGCAATTTTGGGACCCACGAGCGCAGCCACCTTCTCAGGAGAAGCCCCTGCAAGGTCTGCTGTGGACTTAAAGCCTGCCTCATAGAGTTTCCTTGCCCTTACACGCCCCACGCTTCTGATATCGAGCAGATCCATAAGTTCCGGGGCTGCCCCGTACCGTATCCTCTTTTCAAGTTCTGCAGCTTCTTTTGCCCCTTTCAGGCCGAGGAGTCCTGCAAGCTGGGAGGTTACATGCATAATCCACTCGGCAATATCTGCAGTTGCGTGGATATCTCCTTCCCCTATACCAAATTTAAGACAGATCTCGTTTTCAGGTTTCTCATGGATCCAGTCCATCAGAAGAATGGAGGTTTTTACCTCTCCCAGGAACCACTCATATTCGACGATGTTGAAGGAGCTTGGAACCTTCGAGAACTCGCCTGCATGTGCCATTACGTAATCATTAACTTCCTGGTAGTCCTGGCTCCGCATATACATGAGGCGCATATCAGGTGTACTGCAAATAAGGTGCAGCAGGGTAAGTTCGGTAAGGGTTCCGGCTTCCCTCAAGCCCTTTGCTATAAGAGCTGCTGAGAGAGGATCAATATAGAGTCTTGATACGAGTTTTCCGAAAACTGTAGAAACAAGGGTATCGGGATCTTTTTCAATCATCCCTTCCTGCCGCAAAAAGTTAAGGCATTCATCCACAACAGTTGAGAGCCCGAAGTTCGAGTACTGGAAAGCGAAAAAGGTTGCTTCAAGAAAATCCATAAGCTCTTCCCTTGTCCGGGCGAACCCGTTTGAGATCGTTGAAAGTACATGCGTCCTGAGGGCATTTTCCGTCCCCAGCTTGGACCATATATCTTCAGCTCCGGCTTCAATGTAATTTTCGAAAAGGAAAACTAACTCCTCATAAGACTTTGCAAGCAGGACAGCTTCTCCGTAGGGGTCAAGCCTTGGCCTTCCTGCTCTTCCTGCCATCTGCTTGTACTCGAGTACAGGTATCGGCTGCATGCCCGCTTCAGAAGAATAGCGCCTGTAGCTCCTTATAATTACACGCCTGGCAGGCAGGTTCAGCCCTGCTGCAAGGGTAGGGGTGCTTGAGATAAGTTTTATTCGCCCTTCCCGAAAACCCGCTTCTACAAGTTCCCTCAGAGGCGTTGTAAGGCCTGCATGGTGGAATGCTGCCCCTGAACGGATACAGGTCGCAAGAACTGATGAAACATCTGTTTCACTGTTTTCCAGAATCTCATCTGCAATACCTGCAAGAGCTTCACGGTCTTCTTTAGACAGGGTTTTTTTAACTGCAGATGCAGCTTTTTTTGCAAACCCCATGCAGTTTTTCCTGCTGCTTTCAAAAACAAGACACTGCCCGCCTTCCCTAATAGTATCAAGAACGAGGTTTATGGCTTCATCTTTTGTAGTCTGCTCAACAGGCTTTTCTCTGCCCTTGCAATAAAAAGTCCCATTATAAAACACTCCTTCCATAAGGTCAGTGGGTCTCCACTCGCTTAGCACAAGATCTGCATCGAGCCAAGCTGCAAGTTCATCGGCATTTCCCACAGTTGCCGAAAGTGCAAGGATCTGGCAGGAAGGGTTCATTCTCCTGAGTTTTGCAAGGGTAACTTCAAGAGTGGGTCCCCTGTCGGGAGAATCAATAAGGTGAACTTCATCTGCCACAACAACCGATATCTCCTGCATCCAGGCAGTCTCGTTCCTGAGCAGAGAATCGGTTTTTTCCGAAGTGGCAACAATAATATCGTTTATGCCGAGCCCTTCGTCCCGCCTGTCGTAGTCTCCTGTTGAGATCCCTACCCTGATGCCCAGTTCGGAAAATTCCTGGAACCGCCTGAACTTTTCGGAAGCAAGAGCTCTGAGAGGTACGATATATAGGGCTTTTCCTCCTGCAAGTATGGATTTCAACATCGCAAGCTCTGCAAGCAGAGTCTTTCCCGAAGCCGTAGGGATTGCAGCAAGCAGGTTTTTCCCTTCAAGCAGTCCCTTTTCAACAGCCTCTGCCTGGGGAGGATAAAGTTCAAGAATCCCGGAATTTTCATAAAAGCGCTTTATTTCATCGGGCAGGTCGAGACTTTCTATTTTCATTGAAAACCAGAAACTCACACATAAGATAAAAAACTATTTTTAAACAGGTTCAGGACAGTTTCCCTGAAAATACTGAGGTTCCTTTTTTAAGAGAACCCCAGAGCTTTTCATAAGTAGAATAAACGTTTTTTCAAAATCACTTCTTAATGGATCAATCCTGAGCGGAATAATAGTAATTTCCGCTTTCTTTCTGCTCCCGGTCAAGCCTTGAGCCAAGGTTGTTTACGCGGGGGCGCCTTGTTTCTTCATCCCTGCGGAAGGTGATGCCAAGGTTTTTCAGGAACCTGTTCATGCCGCTTTCCATGCTGAAAGGCCCGTGGGCTTCACCGTATACCGAGGGCTCGCCTTCAAAAACCAGAAGCCTCTGGCTGATCATATCTATCACGTAAATATCGTGATCAACCACCATAGCAGTTTTCTGGTTGTTTTCGGCAAAACGGTTGATGACTTTGGTGACCATGGAACGCTGTTCCACGTCAAGGTGGGCACTCGGTTCATCAAGGATATAGAGATCTGCTTCCTGGGAAAGGCAGGCTGCAATTGCTACCCTCTGCAGTTCTCCGCCGCTGAGGTCTGTAAGAAGGCTGTCATAAATCTTCTCAAGCTGGAGAGGGTTTGAGATTTCAACCTCATAGTAGCTTGTGCCAAATTTTTTTGTGATGCCCCTTAAGAATTCCTGTACACTCACAGGAGTATCGGCTTTAATGTACTGTGGCTTGTAGGAGATTTTGACCTCGATTCCGGGATCCCCTTCATCCGGCTTTATTTCTCCTGCCAGAACTTTTACAAAAGTTGATTTTCCTATCCCGTTAGGACCAACTATCCCGAGCACCTCTCCTTCACGCAGGTTTCCTCCTGTAGCTTTGAGGGAAAAACCATCCCCAAACTTCTTTGAGAAGCCGTTGAAAGAGATCATGGACTTAAACTGGGCATCTTCCCTTGGAGGATGAACCTCGAACTTGATGGACTCAGGCCGGATCCTGATATTTTCTTCAGGGAGGTAGCCTTTAAGGTACTGATTGATCCCAACACGCACACTTTTCGGAAGAGTAACCACACCAAAACCTGCGGGTTCACCATAGGCTATGTGGATTACATCTGTAAGCATATCAAGAAGTGCAAGGTCGTGCTCGACCACAAGCACCGCCCTGTCTTTCGAAATTTCCTGAATAATGCGGGCTGCATTGATCCTCTGGTAAATATCAAGATATGGGCTTATTTCGTCAAAGAAATAGAACTGAGCATCTTTTGCCGCACAGGCAGCAATTGCAACCCTTTGCAGTTCTCCGCCGCTCAATTCCGCAATATTTCTTCCGATAACGCTTCTGAGGTCAAGAGAGTCGACAAGTTCATCCAGAACGCCCCTTTCATCGGTTTTCTCAAGCAGCTCCGAAGTCCTGCCTTTGAAGGCTTTGGGAATCAGGTCAACGTACTGGGGCTTCTGGGAAACCCTTACCTTTCCGTCCACAACGTCTTTGAAATAGTCATGAAGCGCAGTGCCGGCATAGTGTTCGAGTACTGTGTCCCAGTCTCCTTTTCCCTTCCCGAAATTGGGGACCAGGGCACCTGAGAGGATCTGGACAGAAGTACTTTTTCCTATACCGTTTGGACCCAGAATACCGGTTACTTTTCCTGTCCTCGGTACTGGGAGCCCGAAAAGAGCAAAACCGTTTGGACCGTACCTGTGTGTTGGCTCCTGCAGAGCTTCAGGAAGCCCTATAATCATGATGGCATCAAAAGGACACTTGTTAACGCATATTCCGCAGCCCACGCAGAGTTCCTCGGAGATGACAGGCTTTCCGTCCGCCTCAAAAACAATGGTTTCATCTCCTGTCCTGACTCTGGGACAGTACTTTTCGCACTCTTTGCTGCACCTTCTGGGCTGGCATCTGTCTTTATTAAGTATAGCTATTCTCATATTAGTCCCCGAAAATAACGTTTTTTGATTGGTGAAAGTATAAATGAATTCACTGGTGTGAGTTAATTATGAAAGCTCATCTTATGAGCTCATATAATAAAGTTCAATTAGTTTATGTGATTCCAGTTATTTTTGCATAATTTTAGTTTTTTATCCCATTTACGAACTGTTTTTGTTATGCAAACCTGAAACCAATATGCTTTTGATATCAAAGCACAGGAGTAATGTTGTGAAGCATATAAAGCGGTCAGGCGTATACAGCAATTAACGGTTATGAAATGCCCGCTCTGGTATATGAACCGTTGGAATGTTCCAGGCATGAATTTCATGGAAAGGAAAACAATAAAATAAAGGCAAAACCAGCGGCAAAAGAGCCCGGACAAAAAGGCTATACTTTTTGTAAAAGCCTTTTTTGAAGCCCGGGAAATGATTATTTTAATTCAGGAGCAGAGTCCATGTCACAAGGAAGAAGTCAATGACTATAAACTCGACATAAAACCAGTCTTTAAACTTGAATTCCTTGGTGTTTATTTTAAGCGGGATATAAATGAGCTTCTGGACGTAATATGTGATTCCGATAACAATCATGAGTATGACGTACCAGATCCGGTCTTCGCCTGTTTCGTACTGGTTAAACATTATGAACCCGGCAAGTATTCCGAGTACTGCAGAAACAATTGTTTTTATAATACCTTCCCTGTGAGCTTTCTGCTTCTCTTCAGGGGTCATTTCCTTGATAAAGCTCTTTTTTTCAGGAGCCTCAACTTTTGCAGCAGCGCTTTCTACTGAAGCCGCTGTAACTTTATCAGGCTCCTTTCTGGACTTTGGGTTTTGTTTACTCAACCTGCAATCTCTCCTGAACGACAATTATCTTTCCCGGGAATATAATGTTTACTGAAGCTAAAAGAGTTAAAGCTGGATTACCAGATTTAAATCATCATATTTAAATTTTTAGAACCAAATTATTAGAACTGAGTTTCAGGACTTAAACAAATTCATTGCTTAAAACATTACCGATCTGATCTATGGATATCGAATCGATTCCTATTGAATTTAAATGTTTTGAAAATTTTGAAGGTCTGTGTCCTCCGGGGTGATAAACAAGGGTAACTTCGGGGTTAAGTTTTCTGACCATAGCCTCAAGCCCGCAGGCGTCAAGGTGGTCGCTTATTTTAATGATAGGATAAGGATAATCTGCCCTGCAGCTCAATACATATTTTTTCACATTCCAGGGAAGCTTGTCAAGGTCCCAGGGAGCCACAACAAAAACCTCATCCTCTCCTCCAGAGTCAAGCCCTGCAAGTTCTCCCGCGTCGTCAAGCATGCTCCAGGTAAGTGCCCTTGTCCTTGCTTCCATGCGGATTGCGCCGTTGTAGCCGAAACCTCTCATCAGTTCAACCGCACGCTGGGCTTTTCCGAACTCATAAGCCCCAAAGGCAACCGGACCGCTTTCAAAAAGGGCGCATTTCATGCTTTCCAGGTCGTCCGCAAAGTGGCAGGACGGATCTTCAGGATCGCCGTAATTGGCTTCGGTGATAAGGACGTCACAGGGAGGAAGTTTGCTGGCGTCTTTAACGTCCCCTGTTACCAGGATTCGTGTTCCCACATCATTTTCCCAAAAAAAAGCAGCTGCACCGGCAGTGTGTTCCGTAGGATAGGTCTTTACCTTTGTCCCTTCGATTTCAATTTCTTCCCCGAGCCCGCATGTGCTGCCCACGTATTTTTTATCGTGCCTGATTTCAAGAGCGGTTGCTGTTTTGTCCGTACAGACCGCCCTGGGAGAGAGCATGGCTGATTTTCCGTGATGGTCAGAGTGAGCATGGGTAATAAGATAAGCATCAGGCTGGGGATGTTTTCCCGGAATACGGGTGGTATCTATAGAAAAGGTGCGTAAATCCCCTGCAAGGTCCCTGAAGCGGATTGAGATATGGGGTTTGAAAGTTCCTCGCGAGTTGCGCTGCCTTAGCGCGAGCACTCCAAGGTCAATTAGTTTTTTAGAAATCACGCCAATCCCTGAGGAAATTACACTTAAGATATTTAAGCTTAGGGAAAGTGACAGAGTAGCCTGAGATTTTCCAGGTTTTCAGGAATAAGCTGATACTTCTTTTCCTTCTTTTCCTTCTTTTCCTGCAGGTTTCTCCTTCCCCATAAACCTGAAGTAACCAAGCCCGATCAGAAAGACCGGATATATGATTTTCCAGGTAAAGCCTGAGACCAGAAAACTCAGAGATAGAAACGCGAGGAATGAAACAACCCACTTCTGCCAGCCAGTCTCAGTTTTCCAGTACGCAATTATGATAAAGCCACACAGGAAAATAAAGTTCTGGTTTACAAGAAGCATCATAGACGTAAGAGGAAACTTGAGAATATAGGTTCCCGTTATCAGAAAAACTGACAGGGCATACAGGCTCAAAAGGCTGGACACCGGGATATTCTTTTTTGAAAGCCTTCCGAATACTGCAGGAAAAACTCCTGTTCTGCCTCCGGCATAGATCAGGCGGCTTGCAGTAAAATTCCATGAACACGCGTTTGCTGCAAGCACCACAATAATGAGCCATATCAGAAAGCCTCCCCCCGGAGTAAGGAGAACCAGACCTGAAAGACCAGCAGCTCCTTTAAGGGAAACACCGGCAGCACTGGCTCCTACGCTTATCAGGGCGAGCAGGACATAGATAGCAGCTACAATAACAAAACTAAGCCAGTAAAGGCGGGGAACATTCTTTTCAGGGTCTTTCATTTCTCCCAGGGAAAAAGAAAGGTTCTCCCATCCCAGGAATGCCCAGAAAAGAAGGGCTGTAACATTCCATACCGTATGTGAGCCCACATTCCCGCTCCCGCTCAGGGCTTCTCTGGCAATTCCCAGCCCTGAACCGAGAAAGTCAAGGTTGAAGATAATAATCAGTCCCAGAAGCAGGAAAAGTACGGTTAAAGCCAGGTAATTGATAAGGGTAATAGCTCTTGTCCCGAACAGGTTTGAAACAAACATAAGGGTTACAAGAAGAACTGCACAGAGGGCTGCTCCAGAATCAGAGAGAGAAAAAAGCTGCCGTATATATTCACTTCCAATAAAAGCAATGGCTGGAAGCCCGAATAAGTAAGAGCCTCCTATAAGGTAAGAGACCGAATACCTCCCCCATGGCCCGACTGCTTTCTCGGCATAGCCTGCAAGGCCGGATGTCGAAGGAAATTTCAGGCCAAGCTGAGAGCATATCTGGATCCGCGGGATGGTAACAAATGCTATAAGCAGCCATCCAAGGATTGCTTCATGGACATTTCCGGCTCCAAGAGCCAGGCCGGGCAGAGCCAGAATGCCTGTTCCTATAAGCATGCAGATTGCAAGCCCTATACCCCGCCTGAGGGAAATTGTTTTTTCAAGTTCAGCCATTTTTATCTCTTGCACTATCTGTAAAACTGTCTCTTACATTATCTTTAAAATTATCTCTACATATCTGTGAAATATTCTGTATATATCTGTTCGCAAACAGGCTTTCGGGTTATCATATGAATCATTAAATACGTTTTTCCCTGCAACTTCAGTAAGAGAAAAGAACTGAACATGGAAAACAAATAGAAAAGATATGAAAAAAAGCATTTATAATAGACGGCAAAATAAAATATATGGAGAGCTGCCCGGTAATCAAAGGATATTACCTCGTGATAGGAGGAGGAAAAATCGATTTTCTTATTGCAGCCTCTACCGTTTTTAGTTGTACTGAAGCTGCTCGTTGTCACTCATATTTAGTCAATGCCCCTTCTCATGATTGTTTTACCAGGCTTCTTCAAAATCAATCTCCAGATACAGAATCTTTATGGTCTGAAATTCTCATTAAGAGCTTTCCTCAGACTGGAATTACACAGAGTTAAAAGTGGGATATCGTGGTTTGAAAGTGCTATGAAAATTAGAAGAGTGGCAGTGACTCATATTTAAATAACCCCCTGTACACATTAAACTAATTCATATATAGAGGGAGTTGAGAAAAAACGATATGTGAAGAGTCAACTGCGTAACTCCTATTCATATCTCTTCACTATAATCCTGGTTCTAATTATACGGTATCTTTCTGTTCACCTTTTTTCTCTATATTATATTCATCCGGTCCCCTGTCTTTTTGATCAAATGGAATCACAAATCTAAAAATACTACCTTCCCCAATTTTGCTTTCAACCCGGATTCTGCCTCCATGCATCTCAATAAACTTCTTAACAAGGGCAAGCCCCAATCCCGTTCCTTCGTGCTCGCGAGTGAGGTAAGGATTCAGCTGTTTAAATGGTTGGAAGAGCTTGTCCATATCACTTTTTGAAATGCCTATCCCTGTATCTTTTACACTGATCTGGACAAATTTATCGAAACTCTGTGCCTCTATTGTCACATCACCTTTTTCTGGTGTAAACTTGATGGCATTACTTGTCAGGTTGTAGAGGATCTGTTTGAATCTGGTTCTATCTGCACAGATCATCTCAAGCTGCGGCTCTATTTTGACATCCAGATGGATCTCCTTCTTTAATGCAAGAGGAACTATTGTTGTTTTAACTTCTGCGATTGCATCAGAAACATAGAACCTTTCGTAGTCAAGTTCCATCTTACCGGCTTCAACCTTTGAGAGATCAAGGATGTCGTTAATAAGATTCAGCAGATGCTTGCCGCCTGTTGAAATATTCTTAATATAAGACTTCTGTTTTTCATTCAGGCTCCCAAACATTTCCTCAAGCAATATGTCCGAAAAACCTATGATCGAGTTCAACGGCGTCCTCAGCTCATGGCTCATGGTGGCAAGGAATTCGTCTTTACTCTTGCTGGCAGCCTCAGCAGCCAGTTTTGCATTCAGAAGTTCTTCTTCAGTCCGTTTGCGCTCGGTAATGTCCCTGCACACGCAAAAACTCAGTTTCCTCTCTCCAAATACGGCTGCATTTGCATTGATTTCCACATCAATAAGAGTTCCATCCTTGCGGCGCTGACGTGTTTCGTGAAGAATTCCTTTATCGTCGGCCAGCCGAAGCATTTCCAGCAGTTGCTCACGTGTATAGTGAATGTCCCAATCCCACATGTACAGTGTCTTCATTTCCTCAGGGGAATAGCCGAGCATCTCAGCGTAGCGGGGGTTTGACTCGAAAACCTTGCCATTCTGATCGATGATAACTATTCCATCCCTTGACTGTTCCATGAGGATTCGCCGCCAGCTAACCTCTTCTGCCAGTGACTCTTCGGCCTGTTTATATTTTGTGATGTCCTCTACCATCCCAAAAACAGTATTTTTTTCAGCATAGTATTCGGCTACGGAATGTAAAACACGAATACTGCCGTCGCTTTGTCTTTTTGCCCTGAACTGTATATCATAAGGCAGTTTTTTTTCCACAAGATCTCTCAGTGCTTTATCCTGAACTGAACGGTATTCCGGCAGCAGTAATTCATTTAATCTTTCAATGGTAAGTTCTTCACCTTCAAGTCCGTATAATCTTTTTACTTCCTCTGAAATATAGACTCTTCCGGTGCTTAAATCAAGATCCCAGGTTCCGATGTATCCTGCTCTCTGCGCAGTACGAAGCTGCAATTCTTTTCTTCGCAAATCGTTTTCAACCAATTTGCGCTCAGTAATGTCATGAACTATGTAATAAAGCAAATTTTGCGAGTTGATTACCACCGGACCGCTGTATACTTCGACATCTCTGATCCTGCCATCTGCAAGACGGTGCTTGAAGGAAAAGTAATTTCTTTTTTCGTTTTCAGCTTTCTTTGTCTCAACTCTGGTCTCTTCGTCTGAAAGAACATTTATCTGGTAGATTTTCTTGCCGGTTATTTCTTCGAATGTCCAGCCATAATACTTACATGCTGCCCTGTTTGCATCAACGATATCAAAGCTTTCAGGATTAACAAAAAGGATGACTGCGTTATTTTCCTTAAAAAAGAACCTGTATATGTCTTCATTTATCGAAAAACTTTCTTTTTTCCGGCTATGCTTTGCAGTCTTTTCAAGATTATGAGGATGGTCGTCGTAAGTCTGGCCAATCAAAGAACCATCGTTTCCGAAGGAGAATGACCTCTCTTCATTTTGATCTGTCTGAAGTCGTTTTTCTTCCATGAGAGATCTCCTATCCTGTTTTTGTGCATAAACTTCAAATAATTCGCACAGAGACCCTGTATTTATGTGGATTATCCTGAAATGCCACAGCATACGCCAAGTAAGCAGGAGCCTGGAATGTCCTTAAACATCTCTATATTTTTTATTTAATATTAAATTACCCTTTATATATCTGTTTTTGCTGAGATGTCTGCATAATTAGTAATCAGTTACCTCATTCTTGATAATTTTATAATTTTGACAGGCTAAAACACTCAAAATCCCATGCATGGAATTCTGAGGCAAAATATCAGGTAGCATAACAAAAGACGAATGAAAGAGCAGTGAAAAACCTGTAGAGTTTTCCTGCTTATTATGAGTTCATTATTAGTCCAGTCTTCATTCAATAATGCGTCTGAAACTCAGTCTTCAAGCAGGTATTCCCGTAATCCTTTCCATAGATATCCTTTAGCCAGATCCTCTACAGGTGCGGACTTAATGTATTTTGTTCTTTTTTCGACAGCTTTGAGGTCATATCCGTCCTTCAGGATAATGAATTTGAATATTCCTGCCATAAGTGACTTATTGGGACATCCGTAGATGCATTTCAAACAAAGGCAACAGTCTCTGCCAAATACAGGTTTGTTATTCGACATATTGATGTTATCTGCCGGACATTTCTGTGCACACCAGCCGCAGCCACTACAGTTCTCATTTACCTTTATTTTCTGGCCAAAGAACTTTGTTCCCTTTTTTTCCATTTCCCCTACCCTTGAGATAATGAGGTCTATGAATTTCGGACGGGTCCTGCGTACCATACCTGCCAGCAGGTCGTCTGCAATATGCTCTACCTTTGAGGGAAGAATTTCAAGAAGTCTGAAAGCCAGTTCATCATTAGTTTTTATAACCCAGTTTGAAGGCATCACCACCATCTTTTCATAAACAACCGTGCAGTTCTTTTTTTCCAGTTTACGGATAGAGCTTACGCGGCAGGCTATATTTGGGGTAATTTCTCCTCCTCCTGAAACGGATATTACGGCAGCGGGAACAGGGCTGTTTTTGTTCTCGGGGAGGCTGTCAATCCACTCATATACAATTCCCGGAGCATTAAATGCGTGTACAGCAAATAACAGTATCAGAAGATCCACTTTATTATCAGAAGAAAAATTTCCTTTCCTGATCTCTGTTTTTATTACGGATAATCCTCTCCCTGTTAACTCCTTTTCAAGGGTATTGGCAACCCGGGCTGTATTTCCTGTCCCGGAAAAGTAGGCTATTCTTACTTTATAGAAAATCTTCGGTATTTCCATAATGATCTTTCCTTAAGTGCAAAAGTGGATGGGCTGCCGATCTGCTTACTGTTACTGGCTGTGGAACTCATCTTTTCTGGAAAGAAAATATCAATGCTCTGAAAACTAAATTTCACTATTTTTAGAGACTGAAATCATAAATACCTGATTCCAGGGTATAGATTCCAGGATATAATATCTTCAACAAAAAACACAATATATTCAATAAAAACAGGCTTTGAACCTTGAATATTTAATGCAAAAACAAACTCAGAAAAAGCCTTGGAAGAGATTTTCAGGTTAGATTCAGAATTATTTTATTGCCTTAATAAAGTTTATGTAAAAAAAGAAAGTCAGAATTTGAGCTGGAGATTGGATGATGAAAGATCAACCCGTTTCTATCATATCCAATCTCCAGTAAAACACCTGCTGACATTTTTTCTTTGTGAATTCAGACAGGAGTTTCTTTTGTCAGGATATAAGCGACCATTCCGGGGTTCAGCTTACTCTCCCTCGAAATCTTTTTCTCGATTTCCTCAGTGGACTTGCCTTCAATCTTCATTTCTTTAATCTTCTCAATAACTGAGGACGGGATGCTGTAATATTCGTTTATATCTTTCCTGTGTCCCCAGACGTCTCCTTCGAGGAGCTGGACTCTCTGCATCTGAAGGAACATCTCTATAGATTTTGAGACAGTAGCCATATAAGATTTGGGTAGCTGAATTACCTCAATCTTCGGACATGTTTCAATAAGCCCAAAGATATCCTTGTTTGAAGGCCTGAAGGCCAGATGAACAAGACGCTCATTCGGATTAAGTGTAAAGATCTCTTCTCTTGAACTAACTACTCTTATTCTCATATTTTTCCCCCACTGTCAGGTTCTTTTTTGATTGTACTTTGATATAAGGTACATATACTTATTATAAATAGTTATCTCATTGAACTAATGTTATTTAGATAGTATACTGGAAATCTCTGTAATATCAGATTTCATAAAATGATATAATTGAGCTAAAAATGAGTAAAAAGGGTTATTATAGGTTATTTTTTCCATCCTTTCTTAAATCTCCACCCCTCAGTCATACTATATTTTTTTCTTAAAACTAATTAATTTATTTTTTATCACTAACATCCTTCAGCTTCATATTTTTGAGGTATTCCCGCTCTTCAAGACAGGGGAAAAATTTGCCTCAGGATCAGTTCCCGAATATAGAAAACAGACATGATATTATTCGAATAACATGCCCAGAAAATGAAAGTATTTGCGGGTACTTTCATGCCAGAGATAATGGTTTTAAAATCAGACATAATGAGTTCATTCTCATTTCAAATTAACAGTAAAGCAGGAGTGGAAAAACCATATCCTTTTTCCGGAACCTGGCTGCGTTTCTGTGTCCTCCTCCGTACTGCGGGGCAATTTCGGAACAATCAGGTGAGTTTGGATTTCCGGAGTTGGACTTAAGGCTGAAAACTACCATGTCCTCTACAGCCTGCCACGTGGTGGCGATATTGCCAAAAAAGTTATAATAAGAAATAGGCAATGGATTCCTGCTCAGCGCCTTTACAGCTACGGGAATCCTCTTAAACATGATTTTTTAATCCTGCATAATTACCGGGACTTCATAAGTAGCCAGGTAGTCAGGTGCAGAATATATTGATTCAGCCCAGGAAACAATTCCTTCTATCTCAGTAAATGATACAGGGCGGTATTCTGTAGCTTCCAGTGAGATGTTTATTGTTTTCCTTTCGCGGTCTATGAAGGGGTGCTTTTGAAGGTCGTGGCTGTAGTTATGTGCGTGAATTATCCAGCCATCAAAATCTTCCGGTGCATCTGCCGGGTTGTGTACAAGACAAAAATGCCTGTTGCCAATGTCTACAGTCACATAATCCAGCAGGAATTCAGTATCTTCGTAGAAGTCATCGTCTCCTTTTATAAAAACAATATTTCCTGACAGACGTTTCAGCCAGTAATTCAGATCTTTTTCACTTTCTCCATAAGATATGTCGCCTATGAAATAAACGATATCATCGGAGCAAATGGTATCGTTCCAGTTCTTAAGCAACAATTTATTCATTTCTTCTACGTTCATAAACGGGCGATTGTTGCGCCGAATAATGTTATTATATCCGAGGTATAGATCTGCTGCTACATAGACTTCGGATTGACACATACAAAGATCACCATGTATATAATGATTTTTAATTATAAATAAAGTTATCATAATAAATTCCAAAATAAATGAAAAAACTTAGACTGTTTTGTCAAAAGTGTACATAACCACTCATTATGATAGTGGAAGAAATGAATACAAAATAATCAAAATAGACTTTTAATTCTGAAACCGGATGCGGATAAAAATCCCATAGCCTTTTACCGGCTTTTTTTACTTCTATTGTATGATTATGTATAAATTTAATTTTATTTCTGAGTTAAGTTGATTCAAATCAATTATTTTTGTGAAAGTAAGCTTTGGAACCGAATGAATTGAGAAATAAAGAATAAAAGCCACGGGCGAGATTTGAACATTTGAATTGAAAATACTGAATCAAGTGACAGTATATTAAAATATCAATATTTTTAAATATCTGATTTGATATAAGTGATATTAAGGCTGAAAGGGGAATGAAAAAACGGGGACATTAAAACCTCTTGCAGGCTAAGTACAGAATTTTGTGAAGAATCTTCTGGAATATAGGTGACATAATGAAGGGAGGCAACAGTATAAAAGAATATTGCAATATCTGTGGTCGGGAGTTGAGGGAAGACGTGCTGGTGGTCGATACCAGCCAGGATATGAAACCAATAAAATTCAAGGACGTTCACGGGGACAAGTCCGATCTGATATGCATAGAGTGTGCAACTGAGTCGGTTGAGAATCCACCCTTCTTATGTTCGAGGTGCGGGCAGCCGGTCGAATTCGGTGAACACTTCTATCTATTGAAGCTGGGAACCATAAAACCCGGCGGTCTTAAAGTGGACTTTAAAGAAACATCCGCTGACGACAAATGTATTTGCCTTTCATGCTTTGAAGAGTTCATGAACCCTGAAGCGGAAGAAGAAGGAGACTGAATGGATCGCTGTCTCTAAACTTTGTTCCTTATCTTGCCCTCAGTTTTTAACCCCCTGGCAAAAATAAGGGACAGGTGCCGAGATAACTTAATATAGAAAAAGCAGAACTGAAGAATCAGTTCTGTTTTTTTAATTCTTTTCTCTGGTTCTGTCTTATTGATCCTTTTCTTACTCTGTTTTTTCTTCTTTATCGGTTAGCCTGTTGCTTGGAGCTCACTCCTTTTTAATTTCTTATGAGGAGGCGGATTTTTCGGAAGCTTTTTCCTTGTTACCGTCTGTCTTGAATATGATAGTCCTGTAAGGATACGGCATTTCGACACCTTCATTGTCAAAACGAGCTTTGATTGCTTCTCTAATTTCGCAGCCTGCACTGTATGCATCACTTCTGTCTTTAAACCATACATGCATGCGGAGATTTATGGCAGAATCTTCAAACTCTGTCAGATATATCTTCACCTGTCCTCTTTCCCTGAAATCCGGGTCTATTGTATGGATCACGGAAGGGTTTAACTGATCTGCAAGGATATCGGATTTCAGTAAGCCGGGTTTTAATACACAGTACTCCAGGGTCTGGGGTGGCATAACTTTGGGGTGCTTTCTGGCTTCTTCAATCATTATTTTCTTTGCCAGGCTGATATCAGAGTCATAGCTGATTCCAATGTCTATTGGCCAGATAATTGCAGGGTCTTCTATGGTCCAGTTATATATTGCCTCACTGCTGATTACTGAGTTGGGTATAATAAGTCTCCTGTTATCAGATGTCAGAATAACCGTATGCCTGAGGTTGAGGTCCGTAACTTTTCCGTACTCATTCATAACAGTCAGCCGGTCTCCAACCCTGAAGGGCTGGAATAAAGCAAGGGCAATTCCTGCAATAATATTGCTCAGCGTGTTCTGGGAAGCAAAACCGATAATTATGCCTGCAAGTCCTGCACCGGACAGCATTGCCACGGAAAGACTGCGCAGGCTGGGAATATGAAATATTATTACAGTCAGACCTATAAAATAGACTGCAGCAACTACCAGGTGCCTGAACATCCGGAAAGTTGTGAGGTCAATATGCAGTTTTCCGCTCGCTCTTTTATAATACCTTATTAGAAAATTGTTTACAGTCCTTGCGACAAGGATGGTTGCTATGCTTATTATACTGATAAACAAAAGCGTCTCCATGTTATCCGAAAACCAGGCAAATGCCTTTTCCGTTATTGTGTCAAAAGAGAGTGGAGTTTTTACTGTATTCAGGGTTTCATTTGAAGTCTCTGGGGTTCCCATGCTCTTAATCTTTGGCAGGAACACTATATAAATATTTATTGTGCAATACATTATACTGTGAGATCGTAGATACGTTTCTGAAATGATGTTAAAGAATATGGAGGCGAAAATTTCTGACTAAATTCAACTTGTAACAAAATTACATAGTTATACTTTATTAATAACTATCTAAAGAGAATCTTCACAGGAAAATATTCTTTTTCTGTAATATCAGAGAAAAGAGATCAGAGAAAATAGAGAAATGACAAAAGTTTAATTGAAAGGGTACCACAGGCAAGAACAGCCAGAACACTGTAAGTAAAATCTGCAGAAATATTCAGTATATATATTCTCTTATCAGATAGTTTTCAACGAAAAAATAGGCTCTGAACCTGAGCATATAAAAAAACAAAATAAAAAAAACAAAAATAGAAAAAAAGCCTCGGGCGGGATTTGAACCCGCGACCTCGTCCTTACCAAGGACGCGCTATACCCCTAAGCCACCAAGGCAATGCTGCTGTAAGAGCATCTCCAAAATATCATACTACAGATATAAAGGTTTCGACTGAAAAGCCTTCAGAACGGGAAAAATCCTGGCACTGACTAAAAATCTGGAGATTTATTTTGAAAAATTTGGAGAACTGGCAGGGAAAATTGCCGGTTTCCCTGTTATTTGTTTTTTTAAAGTTAGGGTTTTCAGAGCCTCCAGCGCGAATCTATCGGGAAGCGCTCGTTGATCCACATGAGGACATGGTTGTTGTGGACGATTTTATAGGTACGGGAAAGGATGGGGATCCCGTCAAAGGTGGGTTCGTCTTCAAGGATTTCGAGCTCCACCATGTCTCTCCTGGTTTCCAGGTTGTGGGTGCGCAGGATTCTGCCGATAGGGATGTCTGCCCGCATGAGCTGGTCCCGCATCGTCTGAGGCATTCGTTCCAGGGGGGAGAGGGACCTGGCGTGGACGAAAACCGTATCTCCGGCATAGAGTTTTACTGTCCTGTTGTTTACGTCGCTTCCTTCTTCTACCCCGAGAAGGTCAGCCAGTTCCTTATCGGCTTTGACCACATATTGAGACTCGGTTTTTACAGTTACCGGTTTTCGGGACATTATTTCGAGAAGAAAAGTTACGGAACCGTCAGTCCCACAACAGACCCGGAGGCAGGTGGGAATCTCAAGGCTTTTCAGTTTTTCAAGGAAATCTCCTTCCAGAACTATACCTCCAGGTAAATGCTGCAGATATTATTGATGAGAAATTAGAATGAGCAGTCAGGAGGATTATACCTCTCCGACTTCCTTTTTCGCCATTTTCAGGCGCTCTTTTGCCGTGTAACCGGTAGCCTTGAAGAGAAAGTCTCTGTAAGCTTTGTTGGTCTGGAGGATCGTTTCATCGTCTTTCACAGTCGTATCGGAAACCGTTTCCACACAGAGCATTTTATTCTCAACCCATACTGTAATCTTCGACATTGCCCCGTATGAGGTCTCGAATCGGTCCCCACTCCGGGAAATTTCAACAGGGAAGCTTTCCTGCATTGCCTGGAAAATTCTGTCAGGTTCAGGTTTAAAGCCGCGTTTCAACTTGTATTGCTGCATTGCTATCCTCTTATAAGATATTTTCATCTCAGATAAAGTTTGCTTAAAGCTGTTTTGCCTGGAAGCCGCAGTAATAATCATAAGCAGCCGGACAAATCACCTGTCTCGGGAGGTGGCTTTTCTGGATTTAATTTCCCGTGTTTTTTGTCCAGGTATGTCTGCTAATCATCAATTCAGCAACTATGGTTTAAAGTTTACTGTCATTGTTTCCAGGACAGATAAACATTCTTTATTTATTTTAATATTAATTCCAATCATATCAAATTAATTATACATATGTATTTTCCCCTTCTCAAGACTTTAACTATAAAGCTGCAGTCAACCTGCTGTAACTTTTATTCGGATTTCATGCTTGAGGAAAGGATATCAGGTGTGAGACTCAGATTCGGCGATTAAAATGCCGGACTTTGATATTTCCGGTTTGCCTGCAGTCAGGCATCTCATATCGGTACTTGCAGTCAGATACCTCATCTCAGTATTGATTACTTACTGCTCATTATAATAGCAGGCGCAGATCACAAGAAGCAACCATAAATATGATTATACTTATCATAGTTTCATGCAAAAAAGAGATGTGATCTGGCATCACACCTCCATGTCACACAAAAAAGCTTGAATTTTTAAATCATTTTGATATACCGATCAATTGCTTTAATTATATAAACAGGAATTAATTCGATTTAACCTGATTTGTTAATTAGTCCGTTATCCATTAAGGCAGTGTGCCACTTTTTCTGTAAAATTATCTCTACCCTTTTCCTCTTGTTT
>NZ_DAOOUJ010000034.1:0-33366 GCF_035390745.1 Methanosarcina sp.
TGTGGATGGTTCTTATCCTGATCCTTGCGGTTATCGCCCTCTGGCAGGCAAGAACCTTTGTCTCAAAGTTCTGAATGAATTAGGAATTGAAGAAGAGAAACTGAAACAGCAGGATTGCAGGATTAAAGGACATACCAGTCAGTATCATCTACTGAGAGGTCTTCCTTTAACCCCACTTCCCTTCCGGGAAGCCCGAAAGCATCGGTAATCGCATCGGAGAAGTCCTGAAGGTACTCTTTAGATGAGAGGCTGTTGTAAATGAAGGCTTTATTGGGCTGGATCATCTTTTGAATCGTAGCTTCTCTGGGGACAATATCCACTTTTACATCGACCATTTCAAGGGCTTTTTCCATTGCAGTACGGAAATCCCCGATACAGTAGGCTATCCTGTGCCTGTAATTTTCCCTTGTTTTTTCAAGGTAAGCGGCAATCCTTTCGCTTTCAATTCTGATGAAGTCCCTTTTGATCTTAGTTACGTTGCATTTTCCCATCATGAAAGTATAATTCATGAAAGGGTACTGGGTATCAAGTTCCCTTGGAGCAATCCCGCAGGTTCCGAATGTTACTATGTGTACATCCTCTGGTTTTAGAATGCCAAAAATTATCCGGTCGAACTTTTTATGGGACGGGCTTTCATGGTAAGGCTTTCTCTTGGCACAGGGGACGAAAATACATACTTCCCTGAAAGGAGCTTCATACTCGGTGAGAACCCAGTCGTTGGCTCTTATCATATCAGGGTGATAGATTATCCTCTCGGTATCAAGAGGCTCTTTGGAACGTTCATCTTCAGGAATAATGGGCTGCATAAACCTCGGCTTATTGAATCAGGAAATGATATATAAAATTTCCCGATAAGACCCTCCTGAAGCAATATTTTTTAAAAACAAACGGGAAAGAAACAATGAAATGTTTAACAGATTTGTCTGATGAAAAAAATGAAACAAAAAGAGAAGTAAGTTTATAAATATATCCACCGATATTGATAATCAAAGAATACATAACGGGAAATTAACATAATTGGGAATTATGCTTTTAAAAGCAAATTTGGAGACCGGAACAAGGTTTTCTGTTTTATGAGCATCCTCAGCCCATCTCAGTACAATGCCTGAAAGTGCTGGCTGGTATCCAGAAAGATAAAAATAAATTAAAACAACAGGGCGAACCGTTCTTAAATAGTGGTTTTATGACAAATTCTATTCATGAGATGATCAGAGCAAGCTTCAAATGCGAGGATATGGTGAAGTGTGTGCTCGGTTTGAAGTCCCTTGATATCGAAGCATACAAGGCTCTGCTTGTGCATGGACCCCTGACAGCAGAAAAACTTGGAGAGATTCTTAACAGGGAAAGAAGCACTGCATACCGTTCTCTGCAAAACCTTATAGCCTGTGGAATTGTTTACAGGGAAACAAGGTCCATAGAAAGCGGGGGATACTATTATGAATATGTAGCCATCGAACCTCATGAAATGAAACAGATGGTTAAGAAAAACGTTGACGAATGGTACAACCAGATGAACGAGCTGATTGAAAAAATGGATGATAAAGTAAGTGCCCTTGTTACACGGCTGGGCGATGCAGAATCGACCACTAATGACAAAGTTGAACACTAAAAATTAAAGCAAAAAATAAAATTAAAGAAAAAAATCGAACAGAAAGTTAAAACAAAATTAAGGAAAAAATTAGTGAAAACAAAAAAGGAAAAACACAGACCGAATAAAGATTCGGCCAGACTCACTGTTTTAATCCGTCTACAAAATCTCCCATTCTCTCGATTGCTTTTCTAATATCGTCAAGAGATGCTGCATAAGCGCAACGCAGGAAACCTTCGCCTGCTTCCCCGAATACATCTCCGGGAATGGTGACAACCTTCTTTTCATCAAGGAGACGCTCTGCAAATTCAGAAGAGGAAAGCCCCATGTCCCCTATGTAAGGGAAAGCATAGAAAGCACCTCTCGGGTTACAGCATTCAAGCCCTATGCTGTTAAAGCCTTTTACAATAAAGTGCCTGCGCCTGTCGTATTCACGGACCATTTTTTCCATTTCCGTTTTTCCGTTGCGTAGAGCCTCAATTGCCCCTACCTGAGCAGTTATGGGGGCACAGAGCATGCAGTACTGGTGGATCATCATCATTGAATGAATGATATTCGGAGCTCCCATGGCAAAACCGAGCCTTAACCCTGTCATGGCATAGGCTTTGGAAAAGCCGTTCAGCATTACAGTGCGGTCCTTCATGCCTTCAAGGGAAGAGAACGGGACGTGGGTGCCTTCATAAGTAAGGCACTCATAAACCTCGTCCGAAATTACAAATAAATCATTCTCAACAACGAGGTCTGCAATGTCCTCCATTCCTTCCTTTTGCATAATTGCGCCTGTAGGGTTGTTAGGGAAATTGAGGACAATTGCCTTTGTCTTGCTGGTGATTGCAGGCTCAAGAGCTTCTGCAGTAAGGCTGAAATCATCATCCCTGTGTGTGGAAACAATTACAGGCTTGCCTCCTGCCAGAATTACTGAAGGGACATATGCAACATAGGAGGGCTGAACAACAATTACCTCATCTCCGGGATTTACCACTGCCCTGATTGCTATGTCAAGAGCTTCGCTTACTCCTGTAGTAATCAGGATTTCGGATGCAGGGTTGTAGTCCAGGCCGTAGCGCCTGTAATAGGTTCTCGTAAGTTCGTCTCTGAGTTCCGGAAGCCCGTAGTTTGAGGTATATGATGTCTGCCCTTTTTCAAGAGAGTGGATGCACATCTCACGGATATGCCAGGGAGTGACGAAGTCAGGCTCTCCTACACCAAGGGAAATTATATCCTCAAGTCCGGAAACCAGATCAAAAAAACGGCGTATTCCCGATGGAGGGATACTCTTTACAGCTTCCGCAACGAATTTCGAAGGATCGCATGGAGGTCTCAAGCAAACACCTCTATAAAAAATCATTTAAGTTATATGAAATATAAAGCGGGATAAAAAGGATAAAATTTAGCAGTCCCGTATTAAAACGAGACCGGGAGCCTTTGAATTGACTCAGGCTCATGAAGGATTACCCCGTCTTCTTTATAGGTCTTCAGCACGAAATGAGTGGACGTACTCTGAACCTGGTCAAGAGTGGCGATTTTTTCTGCCACAAAAAAAGCCACATCCTTCATAGACTTCCCTCTAACAGTAAGGGAGATGTCGTAGTTCCCGGACAGAAGCCTGACAGATCTGACCTCCGGGAACTTAAAAATCCGTTCTGCAATTGCCTGATAGCCCTGATTACGCTCGAGGGTGACCTTCAACTCGATCACGGCGTAAACATAATTTTCCCCAACAAGGTCCCAATCAACTATGGTCTTGTAGTGCCGGATAACTCCTGTTTCTTCAAGCTTTGCGATCGTCTGGGAAACTTCCTGTGCAGACATTCCTGTTAAGGTCGCAATTTCTTCAGGACTTGTTCGGGCATCATTTTCAAGAATTTCCAATATATGTTGAATCTTTTCATCCATATTGACCACCGGCACAAAGTTTAGGAAAAGTTGGCACAGAACCCCGGTTTGGGGTCAGGGCTCTCTTCACTTATTCGATTAATACAGCGTTTATAACTCCTTCCTGCCCGGGTCTGCTTGTAACTCTAGCATTGCCGAGGGGAGTCCTTATAACGGCACCTTTTGTCAGAATGTTACGCCTGACATAGTGTTTGTTGGCAGTATTGTCAACGACAGTTTCGATTGTTGCAGTAACTGTCTTTCCGTCTTTAGGGTTGGTTATGTTTGCAATGTTGGACTGGAGAAGTCTTACTTTCCTGTTGCCACCCATAGTGTGAACGTTCTTTCTTTTTACTTCGCTGATACGGGTATCCGCAGATTCGCGGCCCATTTCAAATTTGCGCTTTCCGCGGGAAGCAATGATCTTTCCGCCGGTAGCTTTTCTTCTGGAGCTGCCTTGCCATCTCATTATTAAAACCTCATAATTTTATTGAAATTTAAGTCAAGATTTGTATTCAACGTTATTCCTGGTACTACTAAAGCCAATTTTCGACGGAACCTTGAATGGTCCGGATAGTAAATATCCTGTAATCCTGGTGATCCTGATCTGGTGATCCTTATCAGGGCATAAGCATACCTGTCAGTAGCCTAATTGCTCTGCTAATATATTAATGTATTAACAGGAGTACTTTGATTAGCATATTTGCTAGGACTTAGCAATACGAATAGAATCGTATATGAACTTTGCGATCATACCGCCAGAAAAATCCGAACTTCTGGGCAGATTCTAAATACAGGTAACTGTAGCTGAAAAGTAGCGCCTGAAGTTTATAAAACTATCTGGTAAAAAGGAATAAAAAATCGTCACAAAAAAGATATATATATACAGATTTAAATAAAAACAAGACGTAGAAAAGCTCAGAGTAAGGACTTAAAAGGAAGTCTCAGACAGGTGAATTAAAAAACCTTTTTGGACCTCAGAAAACTAGGTAGTCCTGGAGGATAAATAATGGTCACTGAGATCTCACTTAATACTATATGCGGACATACAACAAAAATCATCGCTACAAAAGAAGGCAAAAACACCAATATACATATCAAAACCACCTGTGAAAAACTAAGGAAATGGGGCACAAAATTCGATATGGGCATGAAAGACCTCATGGGCGGTCCCGATACTGTACTTGCCCAGAAGTCAGCTGAAAATCCTCTTACTCCAACGTGCCTTGTTCCGGCTGCGGTAATGAACGCCTGCTGGCTCGAGAACGGCATGATCTCTAAAAACCTTGCCCGGGAACTGGGAAAAATGGAAATTATTTTTGACAAACTTGAGTGAGGGACTCTCAGTCAGAGCCTCCGATATTTGCTTTCTGCATGAGACAAAAAGATGTATAAAGCAGGAAGCTGAGAAAAACAATACTCAATAAAAAATTGAGAGTACTGCGAAAAATTTCATTTCAGAACAGGAACTCGAGAATGTTTATATTAAATCTGGTTGTGTGTAATTTAGTAAAAACTCAGCAAACGCAATCATATAAAAAGTAGAGATCATATAAATTACCAGAATCAAATTTAACAGACAAATAACCCGGAGTAATAGATATGGAGTTAAAAGAGATCAATAATTATGGACAGGAAATAATCGAATGCCTTAAACTCAAAACGTCCCCGGTTGCAGTTAAACTGGTCCCCAAAGGAGAAAAAGTTCCTGAAGGGATCAAAAAAGTGGATGAGCCCATGAGGCACTGCCAGCTCGTTGACAGGGTGAGAAGGACAGGCGAAGAGTTTTACGCGATGGGAGAAGACGAGCTGTGCAAAGGCGGAGCTGGTGCCATGGGTCTTGGAGAAATGCCCCCCAAAGTCGCCAGTGGAGAATTTTATTATTCGAGTTTAAAAGTGTTCAGCACCCCGGAAGCTGCAAAGCGTACCATTGATATGGTGGCGAAACTTCCCCCCAACTCTACAGAAGCCATTCTGTATGCGCCCCTTGAAAAGACCACTTTTGTGCCGGATGTTATACTTGTCATCTGCAATCCGAAGCAGATAATGTTGCTCACTCAGGCATATATGTACAAAGAAGGAGGTAGAGTGGAAACCGGTTTCGCAGGCAAACAGAGCCTCTGTTCCGACGGCGTGGTGCAGACATACAAAGAAGGAAAAATAGAAGTTACAGTCGGTTGTAGCGGCAGCAGATCTTACACCAAAATATCAGACGATGAAATGATTATGGGCATCCCTATTAAGCTCCTTCCCGACGTCGCAGCCGGGCTCAAGGAAATCTGCCCCAAATAAATATAAAACATGAATATAAATAAAGATATAAATTCCTCCATGTTTAAGCCCAAATTGGGTGAAATTAATCAAATATGACATGATAAACGCGACCTGTTTATTATGTCATATTTGAAAACTGTTTTTCCTCTTCAGATATTCGAAAATGCTAATTTTTTTAAATGCTAGCTCCAAAAACCTGTGCTTTATCCAGCCAATCTCCCTGCAAAACATCTCCTTTTGCTGTCACGCTGGTAGCTATCAAGACACCTCGGTCTTTCCACTTCATATAATCTGCCGTTTGCCTGTAAGTATCTATGGCGCCACTGAAAAATCGTTCTTCATCGCCCTCTCCACACATGATCAAAGCAGATTCTTTTATGTTAAGTGGTTTTTTACAGTTATTCACGCAGTAGGCACAAAGTCTGTCAACCGCGGCCTTCAACTGTGCAGAAATCCCAAAAAAGTACAGAGGAGAAACCAGTACAAGCATATCTGCGCTTTCGAGCAGTGGTTCAATTTCTGCCATATCGTCACACTGGATGCAGGCTCCATCCTTTGTCCAGCACATTTCACATGCCGTACATCCACCAATATTAAGTTTTGCCACTTCAATTTTATTTACTGTGTGCCCCTTTTCCTGTGCTCCTTTCATAAAGGCATCTGCCAGCATATCGCTATTTCCTTCCTTTCGCGGACTACCAGTAAGTATCAGTATTTTTTTATTCATTGCCCAACATCTCCAAGAAATTAATTCATTATATTTCCGTAATTTTACGCTTCACTCTACAAGGACTGCAAACATCTACTGTATTAATCCTGTTTTCCTACCAGATGAGAGTCACTGATTTAAAAAGCAATGATGTAATAATATTAAGGATTTTTTAAACTTCACCAGAAATAAGTCCTCTTGAGCGAGCGAAGCGAGTATTCTAAACCAAAAATTAGTCCTCTTGAGGGAGCAAAGCGACCGAAAAGGACCTCGTGCTTCCGACGCGAAACTCGGAAAGGACACCGCCCTCCCGAGGCGGAACTCGGGTGGCGCAATTAGGGTGGCGCAATTAGAGTGGGAAGCGATGAATTATATACTAACAAAGAAAAGAGAAGGAAAATGACCTCTTACATAGCAGACTCGGCAGTCTTTATAATGGGAAACTGCGATGTGGACAGCTCACTGCTTATTACCGTCCCTTCGGTAGTGGATGAATTAAAAAGCAGGGACTCCGTGCTTCGTTTTGACCTTGCAAAAGAGGGAGGGCTCAGAGTAGAATGGCCAGAACCGGAAATGGTAAAAGAGGTTCGGAAGAAAGCTGAACAGACGCGGGACTCAGAGGAACTTTCAAAAACAGATTTGGAAATTCTCGCAAAAGCCCTTGAACACAGGGAGACGGCTATACTGCTCACAGATGATTATGCAGTCCAGAACGTTGCCGTGCAGCTAGGGATTCAGGTTAAACCGATTGCCCAGAAAAAGATAAAGGATGTCCTTATCTGGCAAAAACAATGTATTGGCTGTAAAAAAACCTTTGAAAAGGGAGATGAATGCCCAGTTTGCGGTTCACCCCTCAAAAAGAAGAGAAAAAAAAGAATTAAAGGCAAGAGTTATCAGGAAAGCTGAAGAAAAAGATATAATGCTTGATAGTCTAATAATGTTTTTAACTGAGAAAAGATATACTTGAATTAAAATTTTCAGGCAGTAATTCCAGGCAGCATTCATAAGAAGAGCTGCAAAATCGGCCGGAAATACCGCCAGATAAAAAATTTCAGGTGGGAATGGAGGCATGAAGAATATAGAAGATCTCATTCAGAAAGCTGTGGAACTGCAGAACAACGGGCTTGGAAACGGCCAGATTGCCGACGAGCTTAATGTATCAAGAGAAACAGTTACATGGCTTTTAACCCGTTCGAAAAAAGAAGTTGCCGCCCCCGCTCCAAAAGACATATCCGTAAACTGGAGCAGCATAGGAAAGAGCGCTACAAGGCTTCACTACATCTCGCTTGCACTCTGCGATATGGTTCTTGAAACGCTGGAAAAGACAAACGCCGAGGTGGACGTGGTAGTTGGCGTTGCAGCAAGCGGCATTCCTCTGGCAAGCATGATGGCAAATGAGCTGGGAGCAGACTTTGCCCTTTACCATTCCCGTAAAGGACAGGATGTAGTCCAGCCCGGCCAGAAAGGTACCATCAGCAGGAACTTCGGAAGCGTTGCAGGCAAAAACTGTGTTATCGTTGACGATGTAATTACTACAGGTTCAACCACAATGGAAGTAATTGAGCAGCTGCGCGAAATGGACGCAAAACCCAGAGCAGTGGTGGTTCTTGTGGACAAAAAAGGCGCGGATACAATCGCCAATGTTCCGATTCAGTCCCTTGTCAGGATAGTGCGTGTGGACTGAAAAATACTGAAAATAAAACAGAAGAAAATCTTTTTTACATGGAAAGCCTTTCACAGGAAAGGTTTTCCAGAACTTAAATTTTTCCCACTTTCTACACTTCTCAACTTCTTTTTATTTGTTTTTCTACCTGCTTCATGCGTTTTTGAACCATTGCTTTAAAACAGGATTATTTTAAAAACAGGAATTATTATCTGCAGAATCAGGAAAGATAAGTAAGAAGGAGAAAGATTAACAGGTTTTTCACATGCCTGTTAATACTCAACTTCTGTAGATGCAATCTTTTCTGCAAGTCTTGAGAGCACTTCGGTTCTCATTCCTTCCACAAACTTGATACTGCCAACAACAAGGTGTCCGCCTCCACTTACTCCGGCACCTTTCATTTCTTCGTGAAGCTCCCTGACAATCTGGGGGATATTCATAAGCACGCCTTTTGAACGGATGACAGCAAAATCAGGGCCGTAGCCAATGGTGACAACAGGCTTGTCCGGATACTTTTTGGTAAGCACATCGTGAACTTCTCCGGAGGTCTTGCCTGGTGGAGGGAATGTAAACTTCTGGGCATAGTTTTCGACATCTATCACATTCATAATAGCCCCGTTCGCCAGTTTCTGGGATTTGACATTGAAAAGGCAGGTCTCAAGCTGCTCTTTTATCATGGCGTTTGCCTGTTCACAGAGAAGAGAAACCAGATTTTTATGGATAGTGTGGTCGCCAAGGTCCAGGATGTCGTCAATTAGACCTTTTCCACTGCTGAATTTAAGCCAGAACTGCTCATAATCCAGGGCCAGAGCCATATCTTTCAACTCCTGAAGCGAATAGCGGTCCGAGACTAAGGAGATATATCTTCCAGCCTCAGGAGCCTCAGAACGATCCCCTACTGCAGAAACAGCAGGAAGGTGCTTTATCGTATCACTGACTGCGGGATTAATCATACGGGCAACCTCGGCACACAGCATGCCAGCGGTAACTCCGAAATCTCCCCCTACATGGGCAGGGTTAACATGCCCTATAAGATACTGGTCAACGATGTCGTCAGGATGGTGGTGGTCAATAACAAGCATCTGAATGCCGTAAACATTCGCCTGCCGCATTGCAGGAACGTCTTCTTCGGTCGAGCCGTTGTCTACCTGGATAACAAGAGGCATTTTCTGCCCGTGCCTGGCATAGTCTTCAAGTGCAAAGGAAATATCCCTTGTGACATCGGCAAGTTCGTAAAAGGGAGCCTTTGAAGGAGCACGCTTATAGAAATAATACTCTGCGTCCGTTCCACCGATTTCACTGATAAGGGGAAGAATTGCCCGTTCAATGGCAATTGCAGAAGTAATCCCATCGGCATCTGCATGGTGCCTGAGAAGAATGGGTGTCGAATGGAGAATTGCCTTTTTGATCTCTTTGGCGACATGGAGCATTCTCGGCCTGAGCTTTTCCAGAATCTCGCTTTCAATAAGGAAAGGAATATCAGCAGGGGCTGCTTTCTCGTCTATTACCCTTTCAACTCTAGCCTTGACAGCAGCTTCTTTTTCTCCTGTCAGCTGTTTCATGCTCATGACTTCGATCTGAACCTGCTCATCTCTTGGAGTCACTTCTCCGGTAATCGAGACAATCATTCCTGCATCGATATGAGGGTAAGACCTCTTTCCTGCACTCTCAAAAGCCGCACATGGAATGAAGCCTCCTTCATCGCTTATGGTGAAAATTGTCGGCCCACTGGTCTGCTTTACCTGAATAACCTCTCCTTCGATCCGGATGAGCCTGCCTTTCATGCTGATATCTATCTGGGACGAATTCTTAAGCGGGAGCTCTTTTTCAATCTCGATAGTTTCGTATTTTGTGAGAGTTTGCGGGATAAGATCCAGCTTTCCTCCGGCTTTAATGCTTTTTACAAGAACAATCACAGCATCCCCAACTTCAGGCTGGACCCCGACATTGCTGGAATGCATAAGCCCTCTCACATGAGGGTTCAGATCCACAAATACGCCAAAAGAGGCAATGCTGCTCACCATGCCGTGATACAGTTTTCCTGCTTCCACATCTTTGAGGTCGCAGGACTCGTCCAGTGCATAAACATGCTGGGAACGTGCACAGGCACTGCAAATTTCTTCCTCTGCATCCTCGAGGTTATGAATTCTTGCTCCACAAACCCTGCAGGTATAGATCTTTCCAAATCCCTCGCAGGCTTCACATGGTCTGGTAACTTCAATGCTCCCCTTGCCTTTGCATTTCTCACATACTGCACCATTTTTCAAGAAACTGTTAATGTCTTTTTCTGAAATTTTCATGAAATCAACTGATTTGGACTTACCTTTCCCCTTGCAAAGAGGGCAGACCTCAGTTGAGATAACTTCGTAGCCACGTCCGTGGCAGTCTGGACATTCCTTACTCATTAATATCAACACCGGTGGTTCTTCCGAACCTGCGTTTTCTTAACCTCATAATTTAATAAAATTCAAATCTCGTTTTGAACTCCATACATGCATTTTATTCTGCGCCGGCATTCAGTCCACTGATAACTGTACGGTTTTCCCCCTGCCTGAAATCAAAGCCTGCCGACTCGTTATTTTTCTGCATATCTCCTGTTTTTAAGTTCAATATCTAATGTATACAAGATATAAGTATTTGCCAGCATGCCATTTTGCATAGCCGTCTGCATACCCGGAACTTTCAGGCTTCCAGGGCAGTTTCTGTCATATTCAGAGAATTTGGGGCTGTTATTTGGAGAATATCTATGATCAAGGACAGTGACCACAATCCAATGAAAAGCTGACGAATGCTGGTGTGAGGACTTATATAGATTCACACATATTTTAGATAGATGACTGAATGTAAAATTTTTAATTTATAACTGCTTACTTTATGTGAATTTTCACAAATTCCTCAAACAAAGAACACTTAATTACCATCAAATTCAATTTTAGATATATTGATAGGAGGGAATAGAACTATGGTTGATTTCATTGGTGGATCATTGTTTCCTGTATTAATAATTGTAATATTAATACTCTCACAATCAATAAAAATGGTTAATGAGTACGAGCGCGTTGTAATTTTCAGGCTTGGTCGCCTTAGCGGAGTAAAAGGACCAGGCATCTTTCTGATTATACCTATAATTGATAAAGCCATAAAAATCGACCTGAGAGTCGTTGCAATTGACGTCCCCAAGCAGGCAGTCATCACAAAGGATAATGTCACAGTTGAAGTGGATGCCGTTGTCTATTACAAAGTAGTTGAGCCCGGCGCTGCAATTACTCAGGTCGAAAACTATATGTTTGCAACTTCAACCCTTTCCCAGACCACACTTAGAGACGTAATGGGACAAATGGAACTTGATGAGCTGCTTTCGGAAAGAGAAAGCATCAACAAACAGATTCAGGATCTTCTGGATGCTTATACAGATCCCTGGGGGATCAAAGTTACAGGAGTAACTATCCGTGATGTAGCCCTGCCTGAAACAATGAAGAGGGCAATTGCAAAACAGGCTGAAGCTGAAAGGGAAAAGCGTGCCAGGATAATCCTTGCAGACGGAGAATTCCAGGCTGCAGAGAGAATGAAAGATGCTGCCAGCCTTTACCAGGGAGTTCCGACTGCCATTAAACTAAGAGAACTCCAGACTCTTGCCGAGATTGCCAGAGAGAAAAACCTGATCGTAGTTACACAATCTCAGAATCTTGAAACCGGAAATATTGCCGCCCTTTCTAAAGCTATATCCGAAAAGAAAGAACTATGAAGACAGATAAAGCCGAAAAGAATGTAAAAACGAGAAAGGATAATTAATTATGCAAATAAAATTGGTTTTCCGTTCTCTCTTTATTTTATTTCTCTGCATGACCTTTACAGCTGTTTTCACGCCTCCTGCAGGGGCAGCAGCTGAAGATAAAGTGCTTGTGCTTGAGATTAGCGGGGCTATCACCCCGGCATCCGACAATTTGATAGCTGACGCAATAGAAAGAGCCGAGAACGGAAACTTTGAGGCTCTCATAATTACCCTGGATACTCCAGGAGGGGGGCTGGATGAGACTCAGATAATCATAAAGGCAATTGAGAATGCCACCGTTCCTGTGATAGGTTTTGTTCCTGAGAGCGGAAAAGCCTGGTCTGCAGGAACCCTTATACTTATGGGGACCGATGTTGCTGCAATGGCTCCTTTTACAGTCATAGGATCAGCCCAGCCGGTACAGATGTCTGCAGAAGGAACAAAACCCGTCGAGGACGAGAAAATAATAAATGCCCTCGTAAAATTTTCTACTGAAACGGCAAGAAAACACGGGAGAAACGAAACTTTTGCAGAAGAAGTGATCACAAAGAACCGGAACCTGAATGACGAAGAAGCTCTGGAAGAAGGAGTTATAGAATACAGAGCCTCTTCCATTCGGGATCTGCTTGCTCAGGTAGATGGAAAAATTGTAAAAGGTAAAGAACTGCATACCTTAAATGCAGAAATTGAAACCTACGCCCCTCCCTTTTCCCTTTCCTTCCTGATGCTCATTTCAAACCCGATCCTTTCTTCCCTTCTTCTGACAATCGGGCTCTACGGGATTATCTTTGGGATTTCAAGCCCCGGAGCCGGAGCAGAAATTTTTGGGATTATTTCAATCGTGCTCGGGCTGATAGGCACAGGATTCGATATTAATATAGCAGCATTTTTCCTTATCATTGTAGGGATAGGACTTCTTATTTTAGAAATTAAGACCCCAGGATTTGGAATTTTCGGGCTTGCAGGGCTTATCAGCCTGATTATAGGCAGCCTCTTCCTCGTACCGCTGGGAAGTGAAAACATTTACACTCCGGAGTTCAGGAGACTGCTAAGTTTGACAATTGTAACTCCCACAATAGTTTTCGGTATTTTTCTTGTCTATGCAGTATATAAAGTAGCCGAAATCAGAAAGAAGAAGCCAGTTATTGGAGATATTATAGGAGATACCGCCCGAACTATAGATTCGATAAGCCCTGAGAAAAAAGGATTTGTCCGATATAGGGGAGAGTACTGGAAAGCCAGATCCGAAGAAAAAATAGGAGTTGATCAGGAAGTAGAAATTATTGGAAAAGAAAGGGAAGTTCTTGTAGTAAAAAGAAAAATATAAACTTCCTTTCTCTTCTGTTATTCTGTTACCCTTCAATTATTTTCTTATTTCTTTATTGTAGCTTACTTTCTTTTCTTGCTCTTTATTTTCTCAAGAACTCTGTATTTTTTATTGATAGCTTCTTCAGCCGCCCTGTCAATTGCAGCCCTCATTTCCTCAAAGTCTCTTGGGTTTTCTTCTCCATGCACCTTTTTGACAGGAGTATAAGCTGATTCTCTAAATCGGGGTGCAAAGTCCCGGACTTCGCCATTAACAATAATTTCAGCTCCGCTGCCTTCTTCAACACGGCCTATGATGTCAATCTCAACCCCTGCAGCCCGAACGGTTTCAAGAATTTCGCCTGCATATTCAGGAGGGGAAATAACCAGCAGGGCATCAAGAGACACGCCAAGATAATCTATTTTAAGGGTCTCGAGCATGGAGAGAACCTTCGGGTTCACAAGAGCCCGCATTTTTTCTTCTTCAAAGACCATTTTTACCTTTGCAGTCTTTGAGATTTCCCGGGCATCCCCGCGGATTCCTCCATTGGTAACATCGGTCATGGAATGGACCTTTTTATAAAGCCCCGAATTCAGGAGAGCTTCGCAGGCTTCAAGAAAACGGATGTTAATAGTCTCTTCCACAACATCATGCATCCCGTAGTAAAGTGCAGTTGTGGAAATTGTTCCTCCTCCTGCGCCTTCAGTCATAAGTATAAGGTCTCCTGCCCTTGTTTTATTGCGTGAGGTAAGGGAAGAGGTAACACCAACAGCTCCGACGCCTCCGGTCATCCTTTCACCTATGACCATGTCCCCGCCTATACGGAGAGTGCTTCCGGTGATGAGAGGAATTCCGGTAAGCTCTGAAACCGTGGTTATTCCTGCAATATGGTCGAATATTTTTGCCACATCTCCGTCGTCTGCAATATGGATATCTGAAAGCATGGCAAGGGGGCGGGCTCCCATTGAATAGACATCACGCAGGGCTGCTCTGGCTACATGGAAACCAGAAAGGAACGGGAAATCACTGAGGCGGGAGTGTATCCCGTCAATTGTGACTACCAGGTATTCATCCCCTATTTTCACAACGCCTGAGTCATCAAGCTGAGAGCTGTCAACGACAGCACCGGTCTTGCCTATAACTTCCCCAAGCTTGGAATGAACATAAAAGTCTCCTGTACCTCTTGAGCCCACACCGAATTCACCCATAGCAACTCCTGAAACAGTGGGGCTTAATACGTCTCCCTCGGTGTGGAGAGTCGCTTTCGCCTCACAGATAACTGCAGCTGCAATCTCGCGGGCCCTGCCGGAGCTTATGCTTTTGATTTCAAGTATTCTTGAAGCGAGCTGTGCCTCAAGCCCGGTTTCATTTGAAGGGTCTTTTCTAAGAGCCCGTTTTGCATAACCTTCTATATCCATAACAACCATCCTCTCGAAGATCTCTGTCGCTGCTTTACAGGGTGCAGGACAGGATAATAATTTGGAATTAATACTGGTTTTCCTGATTAGTTTTAGATTGAATATTAAATGATACAAAATACCTCAAAACCCAAACTTAGCAATCTAAAAAACGGTAAGTAAAGGTATAGCTACAAAACCAGAGCATACCTGCCTGTATATTTGTTTAGTTACACTTTTCGTTTAATCACACTTCAGCACATTTCAACGAAGTTTTTCAAAATCTTCAGCCCTGTAGCTCCGCTTTTTTCAGGGTGGAACTGGGTGCCCATGACATTACCTTTTGAGTTCACCACGGAAGCTGAAAACTCAAGCCCATACTCACATGACGCCAGGGTATTCTCTGCAGCCGTATCAACATAGTATGAGTGTACGAAATACACAAAAGAACCGTCAGGAATACCTCTGAACAGAGGATGATCCTGTGTGATCCTGATATTGTTCCAGCCCATGTGGGGCACTTTCAGTTCAGACTTTGGAAAGCGGAGTACCCTGCCGTGGATGAGGTCGAGACCATCTGTCAACCCTCCTTCTTCAGAGGAACTCATCAAAACCTGCTGCCCGAGACAGATCCCGAGCATTGGTTTTCCCGAGTCTGCAAATTCCGCAATAGTATCTTTGAGGGGGACAAGACATTTCATCGCATCTATAAAAGCACCGACTCCAGGTAGAATAACACCGTCTGCTTCCAGGATCTCTTCAGGATTCCCGGAGATTGCGGGACTTGCTCCAACGTGTTCAAGCCCCTTTTGAACACTTCTGAGATTTCCAAGCCCGTAATCGATAATCACGATTCTTTTCATAGCTCTAACAAACAAAGTTAAGATAGATTAAGCTTACGAACAAAGAATTTCAAAAATGTGTGGAAAAATAAGAAAAATATGAAGTAAAAATAAGAGAATTTTACCTGAAAAATACAAAAGTAAACATTTCAGGCCAGTATTTATCTGCAAAAAGGTTACAGGGGTATTTTCTCCTGCTCAAAAATCACCTTGTGCTTGCCACAGCGAACGCATTTGTAACGTTTTTCGAGCACCTTTGGCATGAAATAGAGTGCCCCGCTTTTTCGTTTCCAATCGTGCAGTCCTAGAAGACACAAAAAATTTTGTCTATGGTCCGATTCACCTGGATCATCAGAACATTCTTGAGTCAAAAACCTATTTCCCTCGCTATAGTTAGTAAGGTTGTTTTGCGGTATTAAATGACTTTATGCACAAAAGTGCTATATAAACATATACTTATTAAGGATAAATAAAATCATTCCTGCCATTAAACCGAAATGTTTGCCAACGTATCAAAAAGTTATAAATAGAAGGATTGAATATTGTAGAATGTTACACAGTTAAACTTTAATTCTCAAAATTAAAGTGAGGGGGAAATATAATGAGAATTCAGCTATTCAGACGCAACGAAAAGGCAATGGAATTGCCAATTAACATCGTTGTGATGCTCGTCGTGGCGATGGTCGCTCTTGCAACGCTTATTTCGATAATACCGACTCCTACAAAGGAAATGTCAGTTTTTGTGGAAAGGACAGCACTCGGGACAGGAAGTCTTCAGCCAGGAAACTCGATAATAGTAAGTGCTGCTACTGCGCAAAACCCGTTCGCCGTATCAGCAGAAGTAAGAGTCACAGATAAAGATGGAAACCCGGTAAGAGGTGCAAATGTTATCCTTAAAGGTCTTGGAGGTGTGGCATCAAACACAACTGACATTAACGGCGTCACTGTGCTGACAACACCGGCAACTGGGCGGGTAAGGCTTGACCCGAACCAGAATGAAGGTACAATGGACCTGAAAATCATAGCAGACGGGTTCTATGATTACGAGAAAAAAGACGCAGTTATGATCATCAAGACCCGCTAAATGGACACATAGAAGGATAATACGGATAAGCTGGAGAACTGGGGGAAAATGCACATGCTGCCTGAAAACTTAAAAGAGAATGAAAAAGGAACTGTAGGGCTTCCGATAAGGATTGTAGTTCTTTCGATAGTCGGGTTTATAGGGTTTTGTGCGATTCTCTCAGCCATTTCAGAGGCTCCGAAGCCTCCGGAATCCATGTATGCAACACCAAATATAAGCACATTTTCACTCAGCTCAGGAGGAGAAGGGTCCAGCTTTAGCATGAAAATAAGCGTTCTTGACAGTGAAAACCGCGGGGTGGGAGGAGCAAATGTAATTTTGTGGAGTCCGGACAGAAAAAACGCTTATTCGGGTGTTACGGATTCTAACGGGAACGTAATAATAATGATTTCTAACCCTGAACTGCCTCCTGGAAAAGCAGAAGGGTATATTTCGATAAAAGTGATGAGAAGCGGATATAAGGATATTAATGAAGAGTATTTTGTAAAGATAAAAAGAATTTAAAGCTTTGATTGAGAGTTTCCAAAACAATTCTGGAGAATTACGCTTTAAGAATTAGATTTGGCAAATTAGTCTCTTAAGAAGTTAAGAATCCGAAAAAGCTCTTTTTAATACTCGTTCTTTTTTAGATTTTAGATATCACATTTAATTTGCATATACCTGAATTTGACTTTTGAAGTATTACATCAAGATATTCTCGTTATTAACCATAAACCATAGCCCACAGAATGCCATAAAACCTCCGCAGAGGTATACCAGTTTTCTGTGTGTGGGCTGTGAAATTATTTCTGTCCCTTTGGAAAAAGAGGAGGATAAAGATAAAAGAAATCCAAAGTCTGCTATCCAGTGCCCGATAACGAATGCAATTACTGCAAGGATACCTATTAGATACTCCTCAAGAATGATTGCACTGCCCGCCGTTAACCACCATGAAACAAAAAAAGGGTTCAATGCGGAGGTAATAATTCCTGCGGATACCGTACCTGAGAAAGGGTTCAATGCTGAAGTTATGACTCCTGAAGACATGGGACCCGAGCAGAGGTTAAGGCTGCTGGCTGAGATACAGACATCCATTGTAGAGGCTTCTTTTGCTTTTTTAACCATTAAAAGCCCGAAGGCCACCATTAAAAAACCTCCCGCAATAGCCAGGTGCGAGATAATTGATTGCCTGAGAAAAGATGAGGCCCCTATCAGGATAAGCATGAAAAAAACAAATTCTACAAGGGCGTGACCCATAAATATCGAAGGTCCTGCTCTCCAGCCTTTATGAAAAGATGCCCCGATTGTTGCAAACATCATGGGTCCTGGAATAATGGCTGCAGATATACCTACTGTGAAGCCGAGAACAAGAGCCTTAATTAATTCTATAACGGTGCCGCCCCCATATATCTCAGTACAGAAGTATAGGAAGTTGCCATATAAAAATGTTTTTAGACTGATCAAAAAATAGAGTTTACCGCATCAGTCAGAAAAAACACATCATTAACTATAACCGGTTTGTCTGTAAATTTGCCTGATTTTGCTGTTAACTGGTAATTTGAGAGACTGCAAAGTATACACACTACTTTATAAATTAATTTATTGCTCTGCAGATTGATAATTAGTCACTTGATATATAAAATATCACGACGGAGGATAATTATTGGTGACGGTTTTCTGTTTTCATTGTTAGTCCGTTAGTGATTTTTGTTTCCGGTTAACCATGGAAAACTTCAAAAGTACAGCTCCTGCCATAATTACCGCAAGCCCGATTGAGAAGTAAGGAGACCTTATTATATCCCATCGGCCGGACCAGATAAGAAGCCCTGTAAGGAAAAGGACTGAAGATCCGGCAATTCCCGAGATTTCTACCGGAACTTTTATGGAACCCAGTGTAAACCTGTCTCTATTTTCAAGGAATTCAATACGCGATTCAAGTTTTCTTATATATTCCTGCGATGCATCTTCCTGACCTTTCATGTCCCGGACTTCACCCTCAAGTTTTCCAATCTCCGGCTCAAGGCTGCTGTGCACAAAACCAGAAAGGTCAGATATTGCTGCCTGTAAAGTATGAAGGCTTTCCGAGAGGCTGGAAAAAAGAGTGCTTATCTCTTTTATTCTATAACTGACTCCCGAAACATCGGAAGAGCTGTCCAGAGAAATCATGGAAGCGTTTGAAGACCCTGAAGAAGGCAGGACAGAACTGAAGGCAAAATTAGAAATATTCTCCTGTGTTACCGACGGAGAAGAGTCTGAAAGCAAAGAATTTCCCGAAAGAGGAAAAGGAGATTCAGGAGAGATAGAAGGCACATGCGGAGTAACTGAAGAACCTGTAGCAGGCTTTGCAGAGGCCAGTTCCTGAAAAGAATCTGAAGAAATTCCTGAAAGAACCTTCCCAGCCTGTGAATTTTGAGGCATTTCAATAGATAGGCGGCGTTCAACTGCTCTAAGTCGCTTTTCAAAACTTCTGATGTTCTGGTCAAAGATTTCAATTCGTCCCTGAAGATCGTCCCTTATTTCGGGCTCTGCCTGACATGCTTTACTCAATTGAACCATAACCCCCAAAAAATACTACTATGAAATCATATTCAGACAGATATAAATATTTTGTATTTGGGATAAAAGATAAAAAGGATATTAAAAAAGAAAGGAACTATAAATGGAAAAATTAAAGAGGTCTTACCTCAATAAAATCTCCGCTGTCCTGAGCCTCCATAATTTCCAGTGCAAGGTCTGAGTTTATCCTGAGTTTCACATCTCCATGCCGGCTAACAGTTGCACTGAAAAGATATTCATCTTCAATAAATATCTCCACATCCCTTCCAGCGAGCTCGGGAGCCCCAAGGATAAGGTGTTTTTTGGTTCTTTCGATAACAGGATGAACCGGAGAAGCAGGAACACCTTTTTCAGGTACCGATTCCCGGGCTTTTCCCGGAAAAGCTTTGCGTTCAGCTCCTCTTTTCAGACCTTTTGTGCTTTTTGGAGTTTCAGCTTCAATCTCCCTTACATCGATATGGAGCCCAAGTATGTTTTCGATCCTGTCAATGACGTTACCGCCTTTGCCGATAACTTTCCTCATATCTTCATCTAAAACCTTTACAATTGCGCTGTCGTCCGAGGTAACTTCCACTTCAACAGGACCCGTTGCATACCTGCCGATAACATTCCTTATTTCTTCTTCGGCCAGTTTCCAGGCAGGCTTGCGGCTTTCCCTGGGAGAGCCTATTGGCATGACCACGACCTGTTCTCCATAAGTGTAAATCTCATACTCGACCTTGCCGGTTTCAAAATCCGCAATGGTAATTACCGGCCTTGCGAGGTCCTGCTCGGTCATACCGTGAGGGACCTTAACTGTAAAAGCGAGCACCAGAACCTTTGCAACCTCTCCTTTGTCGATGAAAATTACAGTGTCAACTACCTGAGGGATTACACCCAGTTCAACCCTGCCTATAAGGCGCTGGATTGCGTCCACTGCGCGGGTTGCATGTACCACTCCAATCATTCCAACCCCTGCAAGCCGCATGTCCGCAAAGATCAGAAAATCCCCGGTTTTCCGGACTTCATCATAGATGGTGTAGTCCGGCCTGACAAGGAGCAAAAGATCAGCGGTATCCTCCATCCTTCCGTTGAGAGGAGAATACTGAGTGATCTCAGCAGGCACCTGCAGGTCCCTCGGAGATTCCATGGTTTTGACTACCTGCCCGTGGTCGTTCAGGTAGCGTGCAACCCCGGCAGCAAAAGTGGACTTACCGGCTCCCGGTGGCCCTGCAATGAGGATTCCACGCTGGCTTATTATGCGCTCTTTCAGCTTATCGCTCAGGCGGTAGTGCTCAAGGTCAACAACAACCGTAGGCCTGACAATAGTTATCTCCATGTCATCAGAAAAAGGCGGATGTGCAATTGCAATCCTCATATTTCTGATCTGCAGGACCGTAGCCCCGCTTGAAGACATCTCTATGAAAGACTCGGGGTCAAGCCTGGCTCTCTCGATAAGCTCTTTAGAGATGCTGGAAAGTTCCTGAGAACTTGCAGGTTCTTCCCTGATCCGCACATAACGCACCTGACCAACAGGACCCTTCTTGGCCATTGGAGAAACCCCGTTTTTGAGATGTACGGACATCGTGTCGTCAGTGAAGAAGTGCTCTACTTTAAGAGGACCGAATTCCGAGGGGTCCAGAACTTTGGGATGCATATACTCAACTTCAAGTCCTTTTGCCCTGGCTATCAAAGCCTGTACGCGGTCCTCGCTAACGAACAGCCCCCCTGCATCAAGAGCGGTCTGCCGGATAAGGGCATCCACCCTTCCTTCTTTAGAAAGCCTGATCTCTTCAATAGTGGGCCGAGCCCCGCTGAATTGAAGTTGAATATCCCCCCTGTCTGCCAGCTTGCGGAGTTCAGAAAGTTCCTCAAGCCCCTTAAACCCGATTTCTCTGCCCTTATTTGCCTGGGCTTCAAGTTCCGATACTACAGCTTCAGGAATGATAACCTCAGCTCTCCCGAACTCACCGCTTTTAATTCGGGACGAAAGCCTCCCGTCAATAATCACGCTCGTATCCGGAACAATTCTCCATATCCGCTTCTCATCAGCCATATAAATGGATATAGAGCCAGAAAGTATATAATATAATCCTTAGCGGTTTCCATAGATTATCCAATACCTATTTAAATGATGAGATAATATTATTACTGATAGTAATAATTAGGTGATAAATTATGCGTGCAAAGCATATTAAAAACCCTGTGGAAATATTAAAAGAATTTTGTGAAAGTAGTAACATATCTCCAGTTAGTCAAGAGATAGTTGAAGAATATATTATGGATATGACAATTGAGAACGTGAAGCCCAGTACGCTATTATACAACGCTAAAATAATGAAATATTTCTTGTCTAACGTAAAAACCGATCTGGACAAATTAGACGTTAAAGATTGCAAACAGCTACAGGCAGCGCTTCATAACAAGGATTGTGCGGAATCCACAAAGAAAATGTATATGATAGGTTTCAAGCGTTTCCTTCATTGGTATGGAAGAAACAAGGGTAACAGAAAGTATATGGATCTAGCAGATTCGATGAAAAGGAAGTCTAAGATTGAGCGCAAAGTTCCCAGTGATCTGTTAACCGAATCTGAAATAATGCAGATGATAGAAGCAACAACTAATCATCGCGACGCTGCCATAATAGCTACACTATATGAAAGTGGGTGTCGTATTAGTGAATTACTGTCCTGTAGAATAAAAGATATTGAGTTTGTTAGTAGTGGATGTAAAATAACATTCCCCAAATCAAAGACTGAATCTAGAACTGTATTATTAGTTTTTGCAACTGGGTATATTCAGAGGTATCTAAGTAAACATCATGACAAAAATAATCCTGATTCACCATTGTTTATCACAAACAGTAAACAGAGCATCGGAACAAAAGAAAAACCAGCCTCAGGTTATAAAGTTATAGAGTATTCTACAATTCATATGATTATTAGAGATATAGCAAAAGCTGCTGGAATCAAGAAGAGGGTTTATCCACACCTCTTCAGGCACACAAGGGCTACAATATTATCGAAGTCTAATAAGATAAGCGAGGCTAATCTAAGAAACATGTTAGGGTGGGCCCCTGGTAGCTATATGCCAAGTATATATGTCCACCTTAGTGGGGAAGACTCGGCTAACGCCGTCAGAGAGCTTTATGGTCTTATTGATCCACAGAAGACTACATCTGGGATAGAGATGGGAATATGCATAAGGTGCAAAGAGCCAAACCCAGTAGGGGAATCGCTTTGTCGCAAGTGTAGTCTACCACTAACGAAAGAAGCCGAACAGATGGATGCGATACTTAATCAGGCACTCTCGACTTATTTTACTCAAAATCCAAATACTCAGGTAGACCTTATGAAGACTATTTTAAGTCAGTCAAAGTAATTTTTTTTGCTCGAATTGTGAAATTCTTATTAATACATATTGTTTATAATCTGGAGGAATGAATATTCTACGCCCCATATTGATTTTCGAAGCCACGTAGAGCCTCCATAGCCATTGACCAGATTATTAGTAGGATATTTAGATTACCTGTTTTTCATTCAAGTCGTTGATTTTTTAACCACTGAAGTTTAATCCTATAAATACGTATTGTTTTAAAGGCTTATTAACACTTATTTTGACGAACGAAGGCTTATTATGATCGCTACGAACTCATCTTACATATATAATGAATCATAATTTATTAGTATATGAATTCAAAACAGCAAGCCAATGAACTTATACGAAGTCACGGGATAGAAAACGTCAAACGCATAGCTCAATATGGCGAGCAGCCTTACAAGGCTATGGCTACTACATTACTAGAAATTGCAGGGGAGGAGGTTCCTGTCTAATGGTAAGACGCATAGTAGATGCCGACAAAAAAGCTGTCGGCATCACAATATCCCTACCCCCTTCCTCGATTAGACTTATAGACGGCAGCAGAGGACAACAATCCAGATCTAGCTACATTAACAATCTCATAAAAGACAGGATGATGGGATAATGGGCAATCTTTACTTGGCAAGCTACCCACTAACACCGAAAATATATTCGGAAATGCGTAGGCTGGGAGAATCCCGCGCTAGCGTTATACGTCTGGCACTATGCCAGTACTTTGGCATCGATCAAACTGGAAAGGTCATACCGACCCTTGAAATAATTATATGGAACAAGCTTACGGATGAAGCTAAACTTCATGAGATTTCAAGCCAGCAACTTGTACGGGATATTATTGATGATTATCTAGCTCGTCAACCAACGATACAGACTCGACCACCAGAAGAAATCGATGCAGAAATAGAAGAAAAAATCAATGAGATTGTCAGTACATACAAAAACACTAATCCATACTTTGAGAAAGCGCGCATTAGTCAAGTCAGAAATCGTATTCTAGCAAAAAGGCTCCAGACTAGAAAATGTAAATCACCTCTTAACGTGCTCGATGAAGCCCTTGATCACCAAGCAAAAATATTAGGCAGGACTAGAGAAGAGATCGAAAGAGATTTATTGTGTGCTTATTTCAATATCAAGCAGGTGGTTAAATAAATTGGATAGAGGCCTATTATAAGACCTCAATATCTCTTGAGTCTTGCTTTTTTGCACCGATCCTTGCTATTGAGTTGACATAGCATTTCACCTGTACAGCTACGTTGACATTCGGGTCGCACATTCTATAATCGTATAAACCAGTCTCATTGATTATAGCCTCTTTTATTGAAATGTCAAGTTCCATCTTGTCTACTTTATTGAGAATTAGCTCAAATATTTTCCCATATTTTATGCTGTTTTCATAGTAGATATTGAAAAACTGTCTCTCGGCTTCTTTTACATTACCCTGTAGTGCGGAAGCAACTATTTTCTCGGCACCCCATTCTTCTAAAGTGCCTGTTTCATCCCCTACGTTTTCTAACGCTATGTGATTCTTTCTGTTAACTGACGCTGTAGTTAATATTATAGCTTGTCTGAGCGAGCCAAGAGCTCTCTGTGCAAGTATTTCAAGCGCACCTTCATCATACGTTATACCTTCATTTTTACATATAAACATCAGCCGTTGAACTATGAGATCGTCTGAAATTGGCTTGAAATTGACACGAAAGCATCTATCCTGAATTGGACTAATGATTTTTTCTGGGTTATTACAGGCGAATATGAACTTAGCTGTTTCCGTATTCTCTTGCATAATTTCCTTGAGTGCATCTTGTGCTTGATTCGTAAGCTCATCAGCTTCGTCAAGGAATATAATATGAAATGATGCAGCCGCTGGAGCCATTATTGTAAGTTGTTTTATTTTTACCCTTATAAATTCAATTCCGCGTTCATTTGACGCGTTGAACCGAGAAAAATTATCTCTCCAGTTTTTTCCGAACAATTCTTGTGCTAATACCATTGCAGCAGATGTTTTTCCTACACCAGGTGGACCGGCAAATAACATATGAGGTATAGCCAAGTTTGGATTAGGCGAATTAACCCATTCTTCGATTTTCATTTGTATATTCGGCTGTCCCACTAAGTCTTTTATCCTTTTTGGTTTATACTTCTCGTCTAAATTTTCACTTGACATGTATATAAATATGCTAATTATAAATATATATTTTTCTTAGTAAACATTAAATATCAATATTTATTATAGATTTATAATATGGAGAATAATATAGAAAAACAAAGCGATAAAATTAATTTAAAGGCTGAAGATATGGTAGAAAAGACCAAAAAAGAAGCTGCAATAACAGAGGAAAATGAAGTAAACCATCGAATAGAGTTTCTAAGGGCCGAGCCTATATATCCTGAAGAGTTAAAACAACACCCTATCAACGCCACGCTATATCAAGACGAATCTGTTGATTTGGATCTAGTTGACAGTATTAGAAAAAAGGGTTTAGTCGAACCGCTTATAGTAAAAGAAGATAAAACGATTATTAGTGGACATAGAAGATGGCGAGCCTTAAAATATATTAACGAAAGACAGCTAGGCAGAATCATAGTCGACAGTAAGGGCGACAAAATTGCCGACATGCCTTTCGTTCGTCGGACAGCTACATGTCACTTAGTCAGGTTTAAAAGCACAGAAGAAGAGCAGCTTGCTATTGTCGAATACAATCGCCGCCGACTTAAACGAATGTCGCAAATGTATAATGAAATCGAGATGTTACATGACGTCTTCGATGGAGTGGCGCAAAACAATTCGCGGGCTAATCTAAAACAAAACTCCGGTGCGCCAACATTGGTGCGTCGGTTGAAAGAAGCAGTGAAAAATGGTGAAATAGACGAGCAAGAAATTGATTGGAGTCTAACGCCTGCAGAAATCGCCTGTCAATATGGGCACCTTGTTGGTGGTCCGAAATTTACCGACAAGGAAGAATACGACAAATCAAAAGCTGAAACAAATACAAAAATTGGAAAAATTCTAGGGATAGGTAAGACAACTGTTGCAAACTTAACAGAAGTCGGGCGACTTGCCAAAGATTTCAGTGACCCGCACGCAGTCAAATCTATGGAACTCATGGACAGGGGTATATGGAAAATTGGTGCGGCTCATAAATATGTGTGGCTTCGAAAGAGAGTGCTTTCAAGAAACGAGCCTGGTTCAGTCATTGCGAAAGAGTTAATTCAGGATATAGATGCAGGAATTAGAATTAAGGAGAAGAAAGAAAAAGGTAAGATTCTAACACCTGCCGCCGCAGTGAAAGAGTTTCAAAAATTAGTGAAATCAGAGGAAGAAAAAATAGATTTATACAGCGGTCCAAGAAAACTCACATACTCTGTTCTATACTTTGATTTTCCTGCTATTGAGCCCTATAATATCAACGAGGAAAATGCATATGAGCTCCCAGAGGAAATCAAAAATGTGTTTACTCCATCCGCAAACAATTCTGCAATGTTTATAGCAACGAATAGCAAAAATTTGACTCAAGCATCGCTTTATCTTACGCGATGGGGCTTTAAGCTAAGGTCATACATCCTAATCAAGGAGAAGAAAGGTCATGAAATGCTGCTATTTTGTATTAGGGGTTCATTGGCTATGCCAAAGCCCGAAAATTGGCCGAGCAATATAATTCAAAATAAAAGTTCGATTCTACAACTTATTCGATCGATATATCCCGAAGAAGAAAGCTTTTGGGAAGTACATCTCGACAAGTATCATACACAACCCGAAGGGTGGGGAAAATCACTAGAACAGATAAAAGCTGAGAAAGAAGCAACTGAAAGAGAAGTAGCTAAACAGGAAGAAAATGAGGTAGACGATGAAGATACCAAAGATGAAGGGGAAGGCGTTGCTCCAGTAGCGCGAGGAGGGTGGACATAAAACGGTGTTCGGGATATTTCAAGCTTGACTTATCCCGATTTTTGATTTTTTTAGAACTTCTGATACATTCCCAGTGAAAAGCTCATGTTTCCGTCTTCGACTGAAAGTGCTTTTTTGTTGCTGACAAGCTCTGAGTTTATCATGAGCTCTTTACAGGTTCCGCTACACTTATAAAACAGTGCAGGATTACACTTTAGTGCTGCTGCATCCAGCAGTTTCATAATGATTGTAAAGGCACGGTATGACATGTTGTTTGATATTTCACGTGCCAACCTTGCTTGAAACTTACTCTCTGTACCTGATTCCGCAATTTGCTTCTCCTCAATCTCTGAAACCTTCCTGCAATATTGTCCGAGCATGAAAAATGCTCGCTTGGCGTTTACATCACCGGTATTAAAGAACTTCTCATTTGCTGCGAAATATTCATCAACCTTACTTTTCTCAACTTCAACTTTTGTGCTTTTCTCAACTTCAGCTTTTGTGTTTACCATTTCTAAATGCTCCTATTTTTATGCTTGTTTGACGATTATTCGACAAAATAATAATTTCGACTATTCGTATTTATACCTATTGTCTATAACTGTGCCAACTGATAGCGTTTATGACAAAAAGAAAAATTCTATATATTGCTCGATTCCCGAGGAAGATAAAAAAGAAGTAACGTGTGCTTAAAAGAAGAAATTCGGGATTTGTTATAGGTAATCTAGCCTTCGTATAAGCCCGAGATCAGGGTTCTAAGCTTCATAGCCGAGCTTTTAGGATAAAATAAGGCAATTGGATAGATATTACATAAAAAGCAGTTAAAAAGGGTTAAAGTTGGTAATTACCAGTCTGCTACTTCATATGCTGGTCTATCTATAATTCTTTCACTTACCTTTGTACCTTCGGGACAAACGTCTTCATAGGAAACATCGCCAGGTAACGCATAATTCTTGCCTTTATCCCTCACAATATACAATATTTCTCTAGCCCTACTAGCACCAACATTCCATACGCGAGCTTCTGCTTCCGCTAACTCGAGAGAGGTACGCATTGAACGTTGAATAGCAGGAGTTATACCTGTATGGAGGAATATGGCATCTGCTTCAAGCCCTTTTGATGAATGAATTGTCATAACCCTATTGCTTTTAGCTTCATCACAAGATATGAAATCCTGTCGATAAATTAGTCCCTGCATCTTTACTAGGAATTGTTTTCCCGGAAGAGCGTTTTTACCAGGTTGAGTCATTCCCTGCGTTGGATCTGAAGAGGTGAGAATTTCAATAACCTTCGGTTTCAAAATCCCTGTTCCATCCTGTACTTGAGGGAAATAAATAATATCTTTCCCAAGAAATTCCTCAATATAAACAGATTTCCTTTCTTTTTCGGTTTTTCCGTAGTTCTCAATTTCAAGTATGGTTGAAGGGAAGCGTTTTATAATCGCTATAAGCTCTTCTTTTCTCAATGGCATTTCTGTTCTTACAGCAATTATAGCATTAGCTAAATCTATTTCAGCATTGCTCCATCCCAGACCTCGATAAACATGAGAATGTACACTGAATATTTTACCTTCCTTAGCTAGATGCAGAGCAACTCCTGGAATTTGAAAATTACATCTCACTAAATAAAATGCCGAATTATGTATCGGATACTCATCTCTGTAATCAATATCTTTTATTACATTACCACACCCGTTTTTTGCATATATCATAGGTGTGGGTTCCATACCTTCAGCTTCAAGTATCTCGTTGCATATATTTTTGATCTGCATTGGAAGCCTATAAGTCTCCTGTAAAATTATTGTTTTGTCAGCTTCCCAGTTAGCAAAGAAGTCAGGACTTCCTCCTGCATATCCATATATGGATTGGTTAGGATCTCCGGCAATTATGACGTAGTCACATAACAATGACCATAACCAGAAAGTTTTGTTCATTTGAGGTGTTAAATCCTGAAACTCGTCTACCATTAAGACAGGAGTATCAAGCTGAATATTGTGTTTTAATATGAGTTCAAGCATGTCAGAGAAATCGATCTTACCAATGCCTTTTTTATAACTGTCCCAGTCTTCGAAGAACTTCACTATTTCGTCAGTAGACAACGATATTTTACCATATCCTGGAAAATTCTCAAAATCTTCAATCGATACACAGGTACTCCGACACCAGTTATAGAGCTCAAACATATCACCAGTGCATTCGGTCTCTTCATCAACTGCTTCAATATCATCTTCTTCTAATTCTTCTACTATTTCCTCTTCTTCTTCCTTCTCAACGACAGGCTTCTTTACTTTAGTACAGTGCGTATAATCATATTTGAGAGCAAATTCATACTTATCATTGTCACCTATTATCCCGAGTTTACTCCCTATAATTCCAGTGCGTAGAAGTAATCTCAGGCAAATAGAATGTATAGTGCCTACGTGTCTTTTAATCTCTTTTTCTTTAAACCCGGTTAATTCATGAACTTTTTCGATTAGATCATGTGCTGCAGACTTTCGATAAGTGATCACGGTAATATCTTCTGGTTGATACCCTCGGGATAATAAGAACTGGTAGCCGTGAACTTCATCCATAAGTTTTGTTGTCTTGCCGCATCCGGGTGGTCCAAAGATTTTAAATCTTGTAGCTAGCATTTCTGCACCTCAATGCTAATTTATGAGAAGTAATGAATTTCTTAAACGAGGGAAAAAGGGAAGCTGTTAAAAGAGTCCGTTCCTGCATTTTTCGATTGAGACAAATATACAAGGGAAAGAAGGGAAGGAGGGAAGCGATTCTGCATAGCACAATTTCCTTAATATTATTCCCTTTTTGGTCAAATTTAGCAAAAAAATCAGTTGAGGGAACAGCACGGATCCACGAGGGAAGGAACTCTTTTAACCACTTCCTACGAGTTCCCTCGTACTTCCCTCGCTTCCCTCCCATAAAAGATAAAGAAGTAAAGTTGAACATCCAAGTTCACTCCTCTTCCTCACCCTGTCCTAAAAGGGTTGAAGGTTCTAATTCCCAACAGGAATCCCGTTTTCCTCCTTTTTTAACATTTTTTCCTTTTCTCATCTTGAGGTTGTGCATCGTTTCATCAAGTCTACTTCTATCAACAGGACATCTAGACTCTAGAATTAGCTCTGAAACAACACGAGATTTTACAAAATATCTTCCACCGTCTTCAAGAATTTTCGGTGCATTGTCGATATCGAACGCTTTTTTATCTGTAACAATCTTAAGCTTGCGGATTTTTTCGAATAATTCGGTAGCATATGAAACAGCAGTCGAATCTATAAGATTACGCGTAACCTCTTTCTTATTCTCAGTCAATGCATCAATTAAATCAAACCATGCATTGCCTAATCTAGGTGCGCGCTTTTCAAATTCACGGAAGTATTGCTTCCTGAAAAATGCTTCTTCTTCTATTCTTTCTGCAGGAATACTGACAATTTTGTCATCAATATGAAACTGACATGTCATAGGGTCAGTAGGAACAATACCTTTTACAAAAACGAACTTATTAATTCTATTATAGAGCTTGAGGGCGTTATCAGTTAATGTTTGATTTTGCTGAGTTTTTAATGTGTAATCTACACTATTAGCAATCATTTTTGCTACTTCTTCTGGGTCTTTACCTGCGATCATTTCAGCAATTTCTTTTACATTAAACTGTGCTATATTCATTGTATTTTGTTTATTTTCCATTTAAATCTCTCCCGTTTAAGTAGATTAAACTAGGAGCATAAACGGACTTATACGACAATTTTTTTAGTTTCTTTTCTTTTAAACTGCAACATTAAATATAAATAATATCAGATTGTATTATATATTGTAGTTCTTATTCTTTGTCGATAAGGTGCCTTGAAGCAAGTTTGCTACCGTCTGCTTCAAGGCTTTTTCCATCTATGCCTAAAGTATTTATCATTTGTTTTCGCGAAGGGCCTTTGAATTATACCCATTCATCGGCCTTCCCGGTGTGAATTCAAAGACATCACAAAGGACGCTTCTAATAATTCCAGCGCGGCTAGTCTGACACTGTTCAGCAATTGCATCAATTTCTTCTACAAGCGGCTTGTAGTCCTGATTGATCATAATGGTGATACTTTCCATTGCATTATCCTCCGATTCTTAAAAGAGCAAATTATTTCATCGTTCACAAATGCGAACGCCGGATAACGCTCACTACTGTTATCGTTTTATCAAATTACATATTACTTCGTATCATATAAATAATTATTTATCGTAAGTTATTACAATTTTTAGTATAATATATTCAAAATATCCTCATATTCTATTTTTTATCAATGGGTATAAATATCTCTCGATGTAATTAAAATTTGGCTAAAACGATAACATAAGCCACAAAACTGGAGAATTTAGAAATGGATCGAAAGATATACAAACAAATTTTTGCAAGGCTGCAAACCCTCGGGATAATTAATGAAACTGGGGTAATGAAGACTTCGTACATGAAATTTCAAAGTCCGGGACTTATGGACTTACATGTGGATAAACTCACGGAAAACACGATAGCTCTCGCCCATAACGGGCTTCAAAACGGAGATGTCATGGCAGACCCTGATATGAGAATTTGGGTACATGCAGAACATAAAGATGCAGAAGCATTAAGCTATCAAAATGACTTCTTAGGTGTGTATCAGGAGGTATATCCTGAGCCGGGTAAGTTCAATCCAAAATTAAAAAAGGAACTTAATATCTTTCTTGCCGACTGGTTGAGGAATATCACAGAAGTACAAAAATACACACTCGCAGAAACTAAGACTGAAGACGAATAATTTTTTTTGCTCTTTTTCCTACGTATGCCTATCCAGAAGCCACGCTAACAGCTTGTAGCCATCGTAAATTGACTTTCCTGATATTTGCCTATGGCATTTAGGAAAGCTAGATTATAATCATCCCTGACCTAAAGTTAAAACTGTCTCTAGCATAATAAAGGATACGGATGTGAAAACGTATTTTTATAAAAGTGGGACTGGCTGTCCTAGGGGTTTTTACATGAAGGACAGCCTTGAATAAAGCTTTACGGGAAGTATGGTATCATCATTTGAGGTTTTTGATATCTAAATGATACTGAGTTTATAAGTGAGGACATGGCCTTTTCATATTGACCAAGGGTAGTATAAGCCTTACTCAATTTAGACCATATGATAGGGTCATCAGGTATTAATTCAACTGCCTGAAGATAGCAGTTTATCGCTTCGTTATCTCTCTTAAGAGAGCTTAAAATGTCTCCTTTACCTACCCAACTCCAAGCAAATTTCCTATCCTGTTTGATCGCAGTTTCATAAACTTCCAGGGCTTCTTCATATCTACAGAGCATATTAAGTACTTGTCCTCTACCTAGCAATCCTGGTAAATGGCTTTGGTCCAAGTCAAGCACATTATCATAAGCTTCTAAAGCTTTTTCTTTTTCACCTTGCTCAACAAAGATATGACCCTTATGAAGCCATGCTTCCTTATGCTTTGGACTAATTTCTATGGCTTTATTACAAGCTTCCAGTGCCTTAGAGAGCCTACCCAACTTTTGAAAAACAATTGCTTTAAGAATCCAAGGATCGGCAACTTTTGGGTTTATTTCAATAGCTTCTTCATAAGCTCTTAATGAATCCTCATACTTACCAAGAAGATCTAAGATTTTCCCTTTATGTACCAACTCATCAAAACCCGATCGTAATTTAATTGCTTTTTCTATAGCCTTCAATGCTTCCACAAATTTACCAATACTATAGAAAGCGGAACTCTTATTAAACCACGCGTCCGCGTAGTTTGGATCTATTTTAAGTGCCTTTTCATAAGCTTCCAACGCTTCATTATGTTCTCTAATACTTTGCAGAGTAATTCCTTTGTTAAACCATACTTCTGCTATAGTTGGATCAATTTCAATTGATTTATCGTACATACTTAAAGCTCTGTCTTTTTCACCTAAGCGGTCAAATACTAGACCTTTATTACCTAAAGCTTCTGGAGATTTTGGGTTAATTTCAAGTGCTTTATTAATGGATATTAAAGCTTGATCATATTCTTCTTTTTTTAAGAGAGGGCCTACTCTATTAATCCACGCTTCTTCAAGTTCGGAATCCGCTTCAATTGCACTACCTAAAGTTTCTACTGATTCATCAAATCTTTTTAATCTACTCAAAACAACTCCCTTATTATTCAAAGCGCTTGCGTAATCTTTTTTTAGTTTTATTGCTTTATTATAATCTTTTAAAGCTAAATTATCTTTACCAAGTTTTGTAAGGATATTACCTTTATTGTTCCAGGCTTTGTAATTAGAAGTATCTAGTTCTAATGACCGTTCAGCAGCTTCAAGAGCTTCCTGATATTTCTTCTTATAAAAATAGTCAAGACTACGGATTAAATAATCATTAGATTTTAATTCGACTCCAAAAAGCTCGATGTATCTTAAACTATTACTATATTCACTATATTTCTCTATTATTTCAGGAGACTGTTTTTGGTTTACCAAAATTGAGGACTTTTCACTAAGGAAGTCCGATTGTTTTTTAGCATTAATCTCTAGACTTATTTTTATTCCATTAATATAACTGGCATCATTTGCAGCTTTTTCTTTATATTCCTCCAGAGATCTTTTTGTATCCCTTAAATCTTTAAAACCTATAAAACCAAGAACTCCAATAATTATAGTAAATACAGTAAGGAAGATTCCAACAAGTTGTAACCACGTGTTAATACAACCAACTATTGTGTTTAGGGTGTTTATATTATTGTCTAAACTCTGGTCATTCTCACTAAAAGGTACAACGTTAGATCCATTATTTTCAGAGGTGATTAATAATGGATAAATATTATCACTTGAGGATTGAAAAGTAGCATTTTGGTTATTGCGATTTTCTGCTGAGACAGGTATGGCAGTAAACATACAGACTAAGAATAATAAAAGAAAAAAAACAACTGGAAATCCTTTATGAACATTCATTAAATCACGATCGCTTTATAATGTAGTTTAGAATAATTTGAGATATACTAATATTTTGAAAAATTAATAATTTCAACAAATATTAGGGTAACATTCAACCATTAATTAACAAAAACTGCTAGAAATGCGTGAGATA
>NZ_DAOOUJ010000035.1:0-33341 GCF_035390745.1 Methanosarcina sp.
CGATTCGGGAGCACGAGGTCTGTTTCGCTTCCCGAGTTTCGATTCGGGAGCACGAGGTCTGTTTCGCTCCGCTCAAGCAGACTAATTTGAAGGAAAAAATAGGAAGCTGCACTTGTAAGAAGAGACAGGAAAGAAGAAAAAACCAGAGAATTGAAAGAAAAAGGAAATAAAAGAAATTACTCTTCCGCCTTTACTCTTCCTTTTTCTTTTCCCCGAAAGCTTCCTTTACGATTTTAACTGCACAGAGTTCTCCGCACATGGAACAGGCATCGCTTTCTGTCTTGCGGGAGTCCCGGATTTTGCGAGCTCGGTTGCCGTCGATTGCAAGCTCAAACTGCTTTTCCCAGTCAAGGTCTCTGCGGGCATAGGCCATTGCTGTGTCCTGCTTCCAGGCGCGTTCCCTTGGACCTTCTTTTATGAGATCGATAGTGTGGGCTGCAAGTTTTGTAACCAGCAGGCCCTCTTTGATATCTTCGAGGGATGGGAGGGCGAGGTGTTCGGAGGGGGTTACCATACAGAGGAAGTCAGTGCCATGCATCCCTGCTACTGCTCCTCCGATTGCACCTGTAATGTGGTCAAATCCAGGGGCAATATCGGTGACAAGAGGGCCCAGGAGGTAGAGAGGGGCTCCGTCGCAGAGTTCTTTCATGCCCCTGACACTGAGTTCGATTTCGTTTAATGGGACATGGCCAGGACCTTCAACAAAAGTCTGAACATTGGCAGCCCTTGAACGTTTTACAAGCTCTCCGAGAGTAATAAACTCCATGAATTTCGGGCGGTCGGAAGCGTCGGCAATGCAACCAGGGCGCATACCATCTCCGAGGCTCAGGGTCATGTCATATTCTTTTGCGATTTCAAGGAGATAGTCAAATTCGGCATAGAAGGGGTTGTCTTCCCCGTTATGCAGCATCCAGGCAAGGGTGAAAGAACCGCCGCGGCTGACCACGTTCATGATCCTGTCGCTCTGGCGCAGGCGCTCAAGGGAGTTCAGGTTGACTCCGGCATGAACGGTCACAAAGTCCACACCCTGCTCGGCATGTTTCCTGACGGCATTGAACATGTCGTCGGAAGTCATTTCCACCACAATTTTCTGGGAAGCTGCAGCCTGATAAATGGGGACAGTCCCTACGGGAATATTTACGGCTTTAAGGATACGGGTGCGGATCTCGTTAAGGTTTCCGCCTGTTGAGAGGTCCATTACTGCATGGGCTCCGAAGGCTTCTGCAGCTTTTGCCTTCTCGACTTCGGCATCGATATCGATGCAGTCTCTGGATGTGCCTACATTGGCGTTTATTTTCGTGCTCATGTATTTGCCAATACCTACAGGGAGGGTTTCTCGCCTGACATTCCTCGGAATGGCGATCAGCCCTTTTGCAACACAGGAACGGACAGTATCAGCATCTATTCCTTCAGCTTTTGCCACGGCTTCAATTGCAGGAGTGATGATCCCCCGCTTTGCATCTTCCATCAGTGTCATTTTTACTCCAGATAACGAGGTGGATAAGATAGTATTCCAGTCCTGATTAAGGACGTACTATAAGGACATACCAGTAAAAAACAGGAACTACCGGCAGATGTACCAATAATAAAGATAATGGAATAATATGGTTGTATGAATATGATTGTATGAACCTTCCAGTTAAACAAAGTTCTCTAGACTGACTAACTTCCCTGTTTACCTTGATTATAATGATTAATCCGGAATTCCAGTTTGTCGCTTAGAACAGAGAATAAACTGATATATAGCTTTTTACATTCGGAAAAGTCTCCCAATAATGTATAAATAATCAAATATATAAATAATGTAAGCTTATAATCAGGGCATACATGTGAAGGAAATCAGTTCCTGTTTATTATAAAGCGAAGGGTTTTTAATTTCTCCTTTAAAATCCTCTGGATATTTCCATAAGGTTTCCTTACAAAACTCGATATTCCAATAATAAGGTTAAGGTACTTCATATGACAGTTGTCGCATTTGCAGAAAAAAACAAAGCAGCAGCCCAGATCGCCAGCATCCTTGGCGAGGGAGAAGTGGATAAAATTTCGGTTGAGGGACTGCCTGCTTACGAGTTTAAATGGAAAGGGGAAGAGTGGCTGGTGATGGGGCTTTCCGGGCACATCATGAGCTATGATTTTCCCGAGAAGTACAACAAATGGAGCGAAGTTGACCCGGGCACACTGCTTGAGGTCGACCCCGAAAAATTCGTGACAAGGAAAGAATATGAAGCCGCAATAAAAAACCTGGCAAAAAGGGCAGACAAAATTATCCTTGCATGCGACTATGACAGGGAAGGGGAAAACATAGGGTTTGAAGCAAAAACCCTTGCCGAAGAGGTTACAAACGTGCCTGTCGCAAGGGCTCGTTTTTCAGCCCTTTCCCCAAAAGAAGTCAGAAAAGCTTTTGAAAGCCCTGTTGACCCTGACCATAACCTTGCTATGGCTGCCGAAGCCAGGCAGATCCTTGACCTGAAGATGGGGGCTGCATTTACTCGTTTTGTCACGCTATCGGTCAGGGAAAAAGCAAGAACAAAAGACGTCCTTTCAATAGGACCATGCCAGACCCCTACCTGCGGGTTTGTGTACGAAAGAGAAAAAGCCATCCGGGCTTTTGAGGCAAAGGACTTCTGGAAAATTACTGCAATTTTTGCTGCAAAAGACGGAGAATTCGAAGGCACTCACAGGGCAGGAAACATCCATGACAAAGAAAAAGCAGCTGAGATCTTCAAGAAGCTAAAGGGGGCAAAAGAGGGGCTTGTCGTAAAGAAAACGGTGAAAGAAGCTAAAACCAGCCCCCCGAACCCTTTGAATACTACAGAATTCCTGAAAAGGGCTTCAAAGTTCCTGGGAATCAGCCCTGAGGTTGCACTCGAAACCGCAGAACAGCTCTACCTTGCAGGGTTTACAAGCTATCCGAGGACAGAGACCAACAAATACGCAGACGACTTCGATTTCAAGTCCCTTGTCTTTGATTTCGCAAGGCAGAAAGAGTACAGACCTTTTGCAGAGTCAATCCTCTCCGCCCCGATAGTGCCGAAGAATGGAGAAAAAGATGCACACGACCATCCTCCAATTCACCCAATCAGGGCGGCAGCAAGGGGAGAGGTCAGTTCTGCAGTAAATATCCCGCAGGCAGCCGAAGTCTATGACCTTATTGCAAGGCATTTCCTGGCAAACCTTATGCCTGCAGCAGTTTTTGAAAAAACCCATCTTCACCTGAAGGTTCAGGAAGAACCTTTCGATTCCTCAGGGACCGTGCTTAAAGATGCAGGCTGGCTCGAAGCCTATCCTTTTGAAAATAAAAAAGATAAGCTTCTCCCGTTTGTGGAAGAAAAAGAGAAGGTTGACGTAAAAAAGCTGAGCAATACGAAGTCCAAAACCAGCCCTCCGAAAAAGCTGACAGAAGCCGAACTCCTGACTCTTATGGACAAGCACGGGATAGGGACAAAAGCGACAGCTCCTACTCATATAGAAACAAACAAAAAACGGGGTTATTTTGAGAACAAAGGAAAGACAATTTCGATCCTTGATACAGGCTTCACCCTCATGGAAGGACTTTCACTGTCTGTCCCTATCCTTGTAAAACCTGATATCCGCTCAAAGATTGAAGCTCTTATCCAGGAAGTAGAAGACGGAAAAAAAGAGTTTGAAGCCGCCCTTGATGAGGGTACTGCGCTGATAAAAGAGATGTATGCCCAGCTTGAAGCAAACAAAAAAGAGCTGACTTCAAATATTGCAGGCACGATCAAGGACGAAGCTGCCCTTGAAGATAAGAAAAACTACATAGGAACCTGCAAGGCTTGCGGGCACGTGCTCAGGATTATACAGACGGATTCCGGGCGCTTTGTGGGCTGCACAGGCTATCCTGACTGCAAAAACACCTTCTCTCTGCCGAAAACCGGAGCCCTGGCCGTGCTCAGGAGCAAGGAGTGTAAAAAAGAAGGAGCTGCCGTCCTTAAGGTGGGAAACAAATACAACTGGGCTGTCGGTGTAGGTCCCTGCTTTAAATGCGAGCTTGAAAAGGAATGCTACCCTCCTGAAACCGTGGGACCCTGCCCCGAATGTGACGGGAGCATGTTCCTGATATCTTTCAAGGATAACCGCTTCCTCGGATGCACAAAACGCTGCGGGTATACACATTCTGTCCCTAAGACCGGAAAATTGACCCTGCTTGACAAAACCTGTGAGAGCTGCGGCTGGAAGCTGTTCAGGCTGAAAGAAGAGGGTGAGGGGAATGAAAGCCCGGAAGAAGAGATCTGCATAAACCGCCGCTGCACTGAAGGAATAAAGTACTGGAGAAAAACGGGACCCAGAAGCGGAGCAAGGGCACAGGGGAAGAGTTCTGCAGAATCTGCAGCAGAGCCCGGGGCGAAAAATACGGCAAGAAATACTGAAAGGACAGAGGCTGGCAGAGTTTCAAAAGCGACATCTGTTGAAAGTGGCAGGAAAGAGAGGAAGTAAAGGCATTTTAAAAAGAGCTCCGAACTAAATTATTGAGCCTCCGACCAGTACAACCTTATTAGCTATACCAAACCTTTCTTTTCCTGCTTGACGAAGGAGAGCGACCTTGCCCGCAAATTGAAAGCATTAGAATAGTGAGAATTCAAAAGAGATAAGAAAATTCTGAAAAATAACAAAGTTCAAAAGAGAGATAAGAAAATCCTTTCGGATTTTCTCCTGCTTCTAATTTTTAGTCGAAAAGAATTATGCTTCGGCAGGTGCGGGTGCAGCTGCGGGCATTGCTTCTACCTGAGTCTTCCTGATCTCGACTCTGCGGAGCGGGTAGATGAACTTGGCCTGCCTGTAGATGGCTGCTGAGAGCCTGCCAAGGATTGCTTCCTGCATGAAGGTCTCGAAATCGGTTTCGGATGCTCGCTTCTTGACAATGTCAACCATCATTTCCCTGATGGCCATCATCTGGCTTGAGCGTGCTCTCTTGATGGTGAAGCAGGTCGGCTTTACGCGGATAACAAAGCCGTCTTTGGTCTGGACTTCGATGTTGGCGTCGATCCTGGAGGTCTGCCTCTTTACGATTGAGCGGACATAATCGGTTGTGAGCTCGTGGCCCATGAGGTCGGTAGTGGCTACGTCTCCGACAACGTTGTTGATCCTGAGGATGACCTTTGTGTTGTTCTTGGTCATGTCGTTGGTAAGTTCGCCAACTGTGGTTTCAACATTGCGGCCTAAGAGAAGTGCAGGGTCTCCTGCCATTGTGCTTCCGACAACAACCCTGTTTAAGTAAGCAGGGGCTTCAATATTGTACCATTCCTTGGATTTCCATCCGTCAAGCTTTCTCTGTACTTTCTTTCTTGCCAAGTAATTCCTCCGAAGTGAATTCGTGTATGTAGTTTTGTTTTGCTTTGTCCTGATACCCTCAGGCAGTCAGGTTTTTATCTTCCGAATGCTCGGTTGAGCTTTCCCATAATCAATGAACGTGAAAGGTTTTCAGGCGTTTCTGGACAGTTCTGGACTGCCGCAGGATTCGCTTTCCTGCAACCTTTTGCGTGCAATACAAAAATCTCTGAGCCTCCTAGCATTTCCGGACTGGGGCCCCATCCCATCTGCCGACAGCCACAGGCTCCTGAAAGTCAAAAATGTGACCGGAAATCGGCCAGATATTCTCAGAAATTAGCGGATACTAACTAGTTAATGGCTCCACTATACACATCATTTCCGTATATAAAGAAATCGGTCAGAAACATAGTCTACCCTCCTTCTCATTCGGAAAGAACGGAAAAAAGGAAAAAACGAATGGAACATAGTTTAACAAGCTTAGAAAAAAGAAAAAGGGAAAAAAATACTTCCCCGGTAACTCAAAGACTCTGACTATTGCATAAAATTCAGGCAACACCTGCAGAGACACAGAAAAGAAATCAGATCTTTTTTTCAGGGGTCTCTTTCTCCAATTTTGTCTTTAGTTCTTCAGCTTTTGCTTTATATTCCTCTGCTTCTTCATTCCGGTCAAGTTTTCTGAGTAACTTAGCATATTCCTCAAATGTAGCAATTGCATCTCCTATATATACGGGACTTTCCGGATCTTTTTCAAGCAGGTTTGCGTTTATGGACAGAGCTTTTTCAAAGGCTTCTTTGGACTTTTCAAGTTCATCGGCTGAAAGGTAAACAATGCCGAGCTGGGAATATATGATGTTAACCTTTTCCTGGTATTCAAGTTTTTCAGGGTCGGACCCAAGGTGTTTGTTGAGAATCGGAAATATTGATTCATACTTTTCGATAGCCGTTCCGTAATTTTTCATGGATTCCTGCAAAATCCCTTCAAGGAGCCGAATCTCGTAAAGACTTTTCCAATTTTTCGGGCTTTCAGGGTCGTTTTCGTATAATTTTTCATAGTAGTCGCGGACAAGATCCAGGTATTCTTTTGCCACGTGGTGTTTTTTTGCATGGGTGAAGAGAGAGATCTGCATCTGGAGGTTCATTGCCAGCAGGTCTTTTGTGAGGAGGTCTTCATCTTCATTTTGCAGGATCTGCCTGAAGACTTCTACTGCTTTTGAATACTGCTGCTTTGCAAGTTCGGGCTTTTCTGCCCTTTCGAAAACGAGCCCCAATTCACTGAAGGCAGTGCCCAGAGCTTTTTTATGCTCCGGGTTCCCCGGATTTTTCCTGGCAATTTCCTGGTAGAGTTCTGTAATACGCTCATGCGCCTGAATTGCATTTTCATACTGTTTTTGCTCGATATTTGAGATCGCAAGATTTTTCAGAGTGTAAATAAGCCCTTCCCTGTAATCGGCATCTTCCGGAGACATTTTCACTGCTTTTTCGTTTATGGCAAGAGCTTTTTCAAAATAATGGCAGGCGGTTTCAGGTTCAAGAAAAGTGTACAGTTCTCCGATGTAATTGAAAGAATCTGCAATACCGATTTCATATTCAGGGTTTTCTGGGTCGGACTCGAGCAGCTTTTCATAGATTTCAATTCCCTGTTCATAATACTGTTTTGCAGGTTCCGTTTCCCCGCGTCCTGCATGGAGGTGCCCTATCTGGTCAAGGGTAGCGGCTATATTTGCTACACTCACAAAGTCCTCAGGGTCTAATTCGTGTATATTCCTGTAGATCTCGATCTCCTGCATACGGCACTCTTTTGCATGTTCGATGTCGCCGATCTCTCCAAGCAGCTCCCCAAGCTCGGTGAAGTCGTCGGAAATATCATGTTGATAGTCCAGGTCCTCAGGCTTTTTCCCTGGCAGCTCTTTGAGGATTTCGAGGGCTTTTTCAGCGTATTTATCCGCTTTTTCAGTCTCCCCTCCATGAAAAAGGGACCTGCTGAGGGACTGGAGGATTTCAATCTGCTTCCTGCTGTTAGAAATGTCCTCTGGATGTTTCCGGAGCTTTTCTTCCAGGACTTCGAGGGATTTCAGGAAGGTTTCTTCAGTTTTCTCGATATCCCCTATTTTTGAGTACAGGTCCCCGAGATCTTCATATAAGGATATGAGACCCCTGAAAGCAAGTCTGTTCTCGGGTTCTTTTTTGAGGACCTTTTTATAGACTTCTTCGGCCTGCGCAAAGACCTCTTTTGCCTCATCGGGCTTCATGAAAGCAAAGCAGTAAGTCTTATACTCGTCAATCAATTTGTTCAGGGTATCATACAGTTCCTCTTTTTTTGACCTTGTTTCAAATATTTTCTTATAGTTCTGCAAGATCATTCTCATCATCGAAGTCTGATTTTCATACTGCCTGGCTCTCATGTAGTAGCCCCGGACGTTCTCCAGAGTTCTTAAATAATTTTCAATGGAGTCATAATCCTCCGGCTCTTTTGCAATCAGCTTTTCAAATGCATCAAAGGTTTTCCCGAAGTATTTTTCATTTCTGGAAAGAGACTCTTTTATTTTTGAAATATCGTCAATTTCCCCAAGTGTTCTTGCTGTAAAACCTATAGAATTGTAGACAAAGTACTGGTATCTGTTATCCTCCGAATCCTCTAAAAAGAGCGAAATCGAAAGCTCCATAAGCCTCTGGAACTCAACCAGGGCTTCTTCCTGCCGGTTCAGGGCAAGCAGAGCCCTTCCTTTAAACAGAAGGGTCTGGCATAAGAGGTCCGGCCTATTTACTTTCTCCGAAAGCTTTTCAGCCTTTACAAGGTTTTCGAGCGCTTTTTTGTACTGCCCCTTCTCAAACTGCAATATAGTATTGTCGAGAATGCGGTCTATTGAATCTACAAGCTGCCTGGACATAAGAGATAGATAGAAAAGAGAATATTATAATTTAACTCCACTTTTCAGCTCATACACACGAGGTGAGGAAAGAGAGGAAAAAGACATAAATATCCTGATGAGGTTCAGGGGAATGATCGAGCCTTTTACACCTTACGGGACCTGGATTTTATTTTGAAGACATTTTGGAATCTCTATCGATGTTGTTTCTGAAAGGGATCTTCACCAGATAATGAAGGATGATGTGTTAAGTAAACTGGTGCCGACATGAGTTTCTTCGGTTAGATTTTCTGGAGTAAAGATACTGATCCAAAGAGTGGGGGGCACCAGGTTATGAAAATTATTGAAGAACTGCTGAAGCATGTAAGAAACTGCAAATACTTCCAGAAGTTTCATTTACGAAAAATAAGAAAACTATTACAGAGGACTATTCAGAGGGTTCCCTGTTGTCATTCTGGGATAACGAATATGACGAAGAGAGACAGATTAAAACAGTAAGGAAAAAAAGGGGAAACCTATAGCGACATCCTCAAGCGCCTGATGGATGCAGTTGATTGTGAGACTTTCATGGAACGCCAGTACAAAAAACTGGAAGAAAAAGAGAAGTTCGTATCCCTGGATAAAATCTGATGAATTTTGAGGTCAAACTGCATCCTGATGCAGTAAAATTCATGCTCGACCGGGATCAGGATAAAAAAAGTTGATTTTTTCAACAGCTGACATATAGTATAACTTTATTTTTCTTTTTAAAGTTCCTTTGATACATTAATTAATTAGAAAGGTTTATTATCTGTCTTTTTAAATATTATCCAAATTTTTGAGATGAGAATATGCAACTAGATACTTTGCTGGAACAAAACCGGACCAACCATTACAAAATGCTTGTGATAGTAGACAACAATCAACAGCATGAAAAAATAATCAATGCTCTTAAAAACAAGGGCTGGACAAGTTATGATGTAAACGAAAACATCCTCCAAATGACCGAGGATATCCCGGAAAATAAAATCAAACTTCGAATAGGGGATAAAATCAAGCAGTGGTTTAACTCACTTCCAGACAAAGTGATCCTTTATAACACCAATATATTATATTCTCCCGAGCTTGGAAAGTTAACTCCTGTGGGGGCATTTAAATACAGATCACGGGATAAGGAGTGTATTGTAATTCTTGAAGGGCAGATTTCAGGTTCACGAATCCAGTATTCGGAGTATAGAAAAGAAGATCATGTTGAGATGGATGTTAGTGAGCTAATAAATGTGAAAATGGAGGATATTGATGCCTAAAATAAAAGAACTTATTAATTTTGAGAAGATAAAAGATGTAATAGATATTGATTCTTCATATGACAAGCGGAAGATGGTGGAAAACTATGTGATTTCGCAGTCTATGGAAGAATACCTCATCAATATCCTTAATGATTTTCAAAAAGACACACATAAGGCAATTCAGGTAATAGGGGGATACGGTTCCGGTAAGTCTCACCTGCTTGCATTCATTATTTCAATTCTTAGCGACAGAAGCTTGAGATCCTCAATACAGAATGAAAAGGTCCGGGAAGCAGCAGAAAATATCAACAGGGAGTTTGTGGTTGTCCGATGGGAACTGCAGCCTAATGATGTCGAGCTTGCAGCCTATTTCTATGACAGGATTGAACAGCAGCTTGAGGAAAACTACGGCATCCAGTATGAATTCCCCTTAAAGGAAGTCGTAGACCACAAGAAAATGATCAATGATGTGGTACAGGCTATAAAAGCACAGGACCCTACTCGGGGGTTGATTGTTGTTGTGGACGAGATTTCAGATTTCCTCAAGCAAAAGGACAAGGAAAAAATTACAAGGGATGTACAGTTTCTAAGAATTCTCGGCCAGGTTGCTCAGGAGAGCGATTTCACATTTATAGGAGCCATGCAGGAACATATCTTCACCAATCCCAAGTATGTTGATGAAGCTGAGAGTTTCGGCAGGGTTTCCGAAAGGTTCCAGATTATTACGATCAAAAGGGAAGACATAAAGAAAGTCATTGCAAAGCGTGTGCTGAACAAATCAAAAGAACAGAGACTTGAGCTTGAGAAATTGTTTTCAGATTACACCAGGTACTATCCTGCGATTCAGGCAAATCTTAACGAGTTTATTGACCTTTTCCCTCTCCACCCCTATGTAATTCAGGTTTTCAGCGAACTTCCTTATTTTGAAAAACGCGGTGTGATCCAGTTTACGATTCAGGAAGTAGAAAAAGTCCTTGATAGAGAATTCCCCCACCTGATAACCTATGACCTGATCTACGATGAGATTGAGTCAAAGCATACAGTCAAAAACCTTGAGACTGTCTCTCCCGTAGTCGATGCTGTACAGACACTGGCCAGCAAAATAGACCTCCTCGATGGAAAGCGTCAGCAAACAGCTGCTGAAATCGTAAAGGCTCTTGGAGTCCTGAAGCTTTACGGGAAAAGTACAAACAACGGAGCCAATGCTCAGGAACTTGCAAACACTCTGCTTGTTCTGCCGAGCAACAAGATGCTGGAAGCAGAGGACGAAATCACCCTGGTACTGGACGAGCTCCGCAAGGTTACAGATGGGCAGTTTATCAACCGCACTAAAGAAGGGTATTATTTCCTTGACCTTCAACTCAACATTGACTATGACCAGGTTATCAAAAGAAAATCTGATAATCTTCCAGAAAACGCTCTCGATGATGAAATCCTCGGAATCCTGAAAGACCAGCTGATTCTTGGAGAAGAAACAGGCTTTGGAGTGTTTAGAGATACCTGCCAGTGGAAATCGAAAAAATCATTCCGTGAGGGGCAGTTTGTATATGAAACCGGAAAAGGCGATGTAGCTGAGAAGATCGAAGGGGATTTCCAGATTGTATTTATATCGCCTTTCTGTGCCGGGAAACGTTACAGGTCTCAAAATAACAGGCTGCAGATTTCTGGAAAACTGCCACAGGATGTTTTTGAGCAGCTTAAGATGCTTGCCTCGGCAAAAGCCCTGATAAATGACAATTACCAGCGCAGTATAATCCAGAAAAAGTATGCTTCCCTGAAAAAAGACTTCACAAGGCTGCTAGCTGCATCTTACCTTGAAAACGGGACTGTGGAAATAGGGGATGCAAAAAAGAGCATAAAAAGCCTGATTGCCAGGGAATTCAGCAACTTCGATGAGCTATTCACCGAAATCAAGCCCGAAATATTTGATTCTTACTTTAATGAAAAGTACAAAAAACACCCCAAGTTTTCAAATTCGATTACAAAGGACAATATAAAAGGAGAGTTTAGCACTGCTGTAAAGAATATGGTCTCCCAGAATGGAGAACAGAAAACTCTTTTCAGCGGCTCAAAGTCGATTCTGAACGCTCTTGAGCTTCTCGATGATAAGGGCAACACTTCAACCACAAATTCAGAGGTCGCTCAGAAGATCCTGGAAGCCGCAAAGGGAAATGCAGGGCAGAACTTGCCTGTGGCCGACTTTGTTTCCGAGTTCAAGAATTCGCCTTACGGGTATGACCCGATAATGACAGAATTTGTGATGGTGGCGCTAACCTACACCGGGGAAATTGCTTTAAAAGCTGCTGGAGGAAAGACCATTGGTTCCTCTGAAGTGGCAGACGTATTTAAGAGCAGTATTGAGGCATTTGAAAACATAAAGTATCTGACTCTTGAAAGCGAATTTGACAAGCAGCCCATAATCAAGCTTTTTATGGCGGTTGGACTGGACCAGGGTACTGCCCGGAAAGTCCTTGAGTCAAGCAAGCGAAACGCAGCTATTCAGGAATTCAGGAAAATCTATCTTGAACTCAAGGAGAAATTCGATGATGCAAAGCAGAAACTCGAAAAACTCTCCCTGCAGCACTCAAGTATCATTGATATCGAAGGATTGAATGCAAGGCATGAGACCTTAAAGTGTATTCCGTTTTCCAATTTTGAGCTTGTGAAAACACCAAACGACCTGAAGAAGATTATCTACTCCGACAGTGAAATTGAGGCAATCGGAAAGGCTGTCGAGATGCTTGGAAAACTGCATCTCTTTTACAGGAAATTCTTTGAAGAAATCGAGTCTGAACTGGACTATGCCCTTGAAGTCAAAAAGGTCATGGATGAATACCCGGACATTATCCAGGTAGAAGGGGTTGACAGCTTTATTAATGACTCCCTTGCCATCCTCTCAGATGCAGAGAAGCTCCTCTCTCCTGAAGATTTTAACCCCCTACTCGGCAAACTTCAGAGCATCCGTAAGAAGTATAAGTCCGCCTACTACCATGCCCATGAAAACAATGTGGGCAGCAAAGTGAACTGGTCAAAACTCACGCAAGTTACAGGTTCTTCGACTTACCATAAGCTCCGCAAATTGAAGAATGTGGAACTTCTTAACAAGCGTAAATTCATAGAAGTCGAAAACCAGATTTCAGCTTTGAGTAACCTCCAGTGCTCCTCCTTCAATGTGAACATTCTGGACAAAAATGTTGTCTGCACAAAATGCAGCTTCCCAAAAGGCTTTAAAAATGAAAACCCTGAGTTCCAGATCTCCCGTCTTGATGAAAAAGTCCTTTCCATTTATGAAGACTGGGAAAACACCCTCCTAGCCGAGCTAGATAATTACCGTGAAAACCTCCAGTATCTCTCCCCGGAAGAGCGAACACTTGTAGACGCTATAATCCGCTCGTCTCAACTCCCTGAAACCATTGAGGATTCCCTCGTAATCGCTTTAAACAACCTCTTCCGTGAATTAGAAATTGTTGAAGTAAACCCCACCGCATTCCTGGAAGCCGTCTTTAAAGAATCACAGGTAATGGACTACACAAACTTCGACGCCCGCATCAAAAAACTCATGCAAAAACTCGTTGCCGGCAAAGACCTCTCCAAAGTAAGAATAAAGCTTGCCCAGCAGGAATGATAAAATGCTGTTCAATGAAAAAGACCCTGAAAAAGAAAAAATGGAAAAATTCGCAGCTTCCTGCAAACCCTTGGAAGAGTTACTTGATTCAGTAAGGAATATCGAAGGCTTTCCCATCGGCAAGGATGAAGATATTCTTGCCTTATCGGATGCTCCGTGGTATACGGCCTGCCCGAATCCTTACATTAAAGACTTCATAGAGGCATTTGGAAAGCCGTATGACGAAGATACGGATACGTATGAGAGAACACCTTTTGTTAGTGACGTAAGTGAGGGGAAAAGCGACAAAGTGTATATGGCCCATACCTATCATACAAAAGTTCCTCATAAAGCTATCATGCCATTTGTTGAGCACTACACAAAAGAAGGAGACATAATATTCGATGGATTCTGCGGCACTGGGATGAGTGGTATTGCTGCTCAACTATTACATAGAAGAGCAATTTTGTGTGATTTGTCACCTGCAGCAGCTTTCATAGCATACAATTATAATACACCCGTAGATATTCTAAACTTTAAGAAAGAAGTTTCTAGAATTTTAGCCGAAGTAGAAAACGAATGCGGTTGGATGTATGAAACTTTTGATAATGATAGGAAAAAGAATGGAAAGATAAACTACATAATATGGTCAGATATATTAGTATGTCCATATTGCAAAAATGAGTATGTATTCTGGGATGCTGCTATTGATAAAGATAGTTTAGAACACAAAAAAGAGTATTGTTGCCTACACTGCAACTCAAAATTGAATAAAAAAGAGTGTGAGCGCTCTACTTTTTCTTTCTTTGACTCATCAATTAACGAAGAAATTATTCAAACAAAAAAAGTCCCTGTTTTAATTAATTATAATATTGGCAAAGAGAGACTTATAAAAAGACCAGATTCAAACGATTTAAATGTAATAGAAAATATCCTAAAAAGGGAGATCCCATACTGGCACCCTACAAATCCGATGATGGGCAAAGGAGGAAATTGGGGAGACATGTGGAGAGCTGGTTGTCATTTAGGAGTAACTCATGTTCACCATTTTTACACGAAAAGAAACTTGTGGGTAATATCTGCTATATTAAACAAAGCATTAAAATCTAAATATAATCGTCAAGTTATATTCTTATTAACATCCTTTGCTGTAAAAACTGGAAGTAAATTGCATAATATTGGATTTAAAAATGGAAGAATAAATCTTGCAGGCGCCCTTCCCAACTCTATGTTTATTCCTAGTTTAATAGCAGAAAGGAATATCTTAGATCTCGCAAGAGAAAAAATTAAAGATATCTCCTATGCTTTTGATTTCAAGAAAAGTAAAGGGAATTTTCTGGTGACTACTGGATCAAGCACTACGTTAAACATAAAATCATGCTCAATTGATTACATTTTTACTGATCCACCATTTGGCGAGAATTTAATGTATTCCGAAATGAACTATATATGGGAGTCACTATTAAAAGTATTTACAAACAATAAAGAAGAAGCGATAATTAACAAAACACAGAACAAATCTCTAATGGATTACAAAGAACTGATGACTTCCTGCTTCAAAGAAATGTATAGAATTCTTAAGCCAAATAGATGGATTACTGTTGAATTTCATAATACTGATCCATTTGTTTGGAACTCGATTCAAGATGGTTTAGCAAAAGCAGGATTTATTGTAGCTCAAATTGCAGTTTTGGATAAACAGCAAGGTAGTTACAACCAAATGGTTGCTCCAGGATCGGCAGAAAAAGATCTTGTTATAAATGCATATAAACCGAAAAAAGAATTTGAGGATAGCTTCCTAAAAACTGCGGGGAAAAATTTTGAATTTAAATTCATAGAGGAACATCTTCAGCATCTTCCAGTAGAGCCAAATATAGGACGTAATGAAAAGATGCTTTATTCAAAAATGCTTGCGTATTATATCCAAAAAGGGTATGAAATTAGATTAACTGCAAAACAGTTTTATGATTTGTTAAACGAGGAGTTCAAACTTATCGACGGATATTGGTTTACAGATAGCCAGTTATCTCTTTATGAAGAATGGAAAAAATGTCATGGTCTAAATGCAATACAAGAGATTTTTGAAAAACAAAGGACACTTTTTATTAGTGACGAAAAATCTGCTCTTATATGGCTCTACAACTTCTTAAACACTCCTAAAAGTTATAGCGATATTTTAACAGCTTATAATCCAATTATAACTAATACAGATGACGATATTCCAAAAATAAAACAACTACTAGAGACTAACTTTATATTCGAAAATGGATTATATCGCAGACCTTTAACTGACAAAGAAAAATCCGAAAAACTGGAAAAGAACGAAAAAGAACTGTTAAAAACCTTCGATAACATTCTGTTACAAGCAAGATCCAGTAGCAAGAAGATCAAATCGATCCGAAAAGAAGCAATCAAACTCGGCTTTACCAAAGCTTACCAAGAAAAGCGATTTGAAGACATCCTTGCCGTGGCCAAGAAGCTTGATAATGATATCCTTGAAAACAACAGTGAGATTAACGATTTCGTGGAAATTGCGAGGATGAAGACAGGAGAGTTCTGAGGGAGCTGTATCTGCAGATGAGGGTTGGAGACACTGTCGTCAGCAGCACTTATGAAGAAAAAGGAACTGGGACGGTGCTGGTGACGAGAGAGGTTTTTGGGCAGGTGTATGCTGACGTTTTTTTTGAAGGGACAAGGGAGAAACTTACTCTGCCTGTATCGGATCTCTCTGGAGTGAGAACACCGGAAGAAAAGTTTCGGGCAGGTGAGTTTTCCCCAGCTTCAAAGTTTATGCTGAGGCTGCTGAAGGACCATATCCTTGCGGTTGCGGCTCAGGAAGGGCTGCAGGCTGCCGGAAATTTCAAGATTTTGCCTCTGCCCCATCAGTTGCTTGCAGTAAATTTCGTGCTTGACCAGTTCAAGCCGAGAGCCCTGATTGCAGATGAAGTGGGGCTGGGTAAGACTATTGAGGCTGCTCTTGTTTATGAAGAGCTCAAGGCAAGGGGAATTGCAAAAAGAATTCTGATCATTGCACCATCAGGGCTCTGCGGGCAGTGGCGGGACGAGCTGAAGGTGAAGTTCTCAGAGGAATTTGCACTCTATGACAGGGATACTGTAAGGTCCTTAAAGAAAATGCATGGGGAGGAGACAAATGTCTGGAAACTTGCAGACAGAATCATCACGTCTGTGGATTTCATCAAGCCCAAAAAGCTGGGAGACAATTTAGGGGAAAGGACGCTCAAAAATCGGACCTGGCACAACAGGCATGTCTTCGAGGCGGCTGTTGAGTCAGGGTTTGATGTGGTTGTTATCGATGAGGCTCACAAGCTCACGAAGGACTTTTCCGGGGAAGAGACTGCAAGATATAAAGTAGGAAAGGAGCTGTCAGAAGCAGTGCCAATCTTCCTGCTGCTTTCCGCAACCCCTCACCAGGGGGATTCTGCAAAATTCAGGAACCTCCTTCACCTGATTGATCCCTACCTTTTCTATAAGGGCTGCGAACTCAAACCTGAAGATGTACTGAAGGTTACTGTCCGGAACAACAAAAGGGCTGCAGTGGACTTTTCCGGAAACAGGCTTTTCAAGCAGCGGATAACTTCCCTATGCAAAATTGACAGATACTCTAGGGAAGATACAATAGAGCTTGAACTGTACGAGAAAGTCACTGAATATGTATCCGAATACTACGACCTTGCGGAGAGGGTTAATGATAGGGCTCTTATGTTTCTCCTTCTTATCTACCAGCGCATGGTAAGCAGCAGTTCAAGAGCGATTCTGAGTGCACTTTCCAGACGGCTGAATGTTCTTGAGGACGAAAAAAAGATACTTGAAGGAATCGGAGGAGAGGCAGGAAGCGAGAACAGTGGAGAAACTCAAAACGAGATTGATCTCGAAAATCTCGAAGACCTGACTGCTGAAGAACAACTTGAAGCTCTCGAAAGGGCAGGATCGCCTGAAATTTTCCCTGCCAAAAGCAAATATATCGATTATGAAATTCTCAATCTCAAAAATATCATAAACCTTGCAAAAGAAGCCTCAACCGGCAGGAATGATGCCAAATTCAGGAAGCTCCTTGAAATCATTGATGAGTTCATCATCCGGGAAAACAACCCCAAACTCAAATTTATCATCTTCACCGAATTCGTTGAGACACAGAAGTACATAGATGAATGCCTAAAAAGCCTTGGATATAAAACCGCACTCATAAACGGGAGTATGTCCCCGGACGAAAAGCTTCTGGAAAAGTTGAAGTTCCAAGATGAATCCCAGTTCCTGATCTCTACCGATGCCGGAGGAGAAGGTATAAATCTGCAGTTCTGCTGGGTCATGGTCAACTACGATATGCCCTGGAATCCTATGCGACTTGAGCAGAGAATAGGGAGGATCGACCGTATTGGGCAGGAGCATGATGTAAAGATAGTAAATTTCCAGCTTGAAGACACGGTAGAGCAGAGGGTGAGAGAGGTCATCGAGACAAAACTCGGAACCATTAAAATAGAATTCAATGATGGGGAAGATAAACTTGCAGACATCCTCAGCACCCTTCAGGATGAGTTCTCCTTTGAAAAAATCTACATCGATGCCGTAAAGAAAAGAGAACTGGACCTTGAGAACCTCAATACCCTTGCCGAACAAATATATCTCCGGGCAAAGGAAATCATAAACAGTGGAGATATCACGCTTCCATTCTCAGGGCTTGAAGAAAAGTACTCGATTTCAAAACACGAACTAGAAAAACAAAATATCCTGGTCCAGAGCCTTATGGAGGCTTACCTTACAGAAAATGGAGGAAATCTTGCTCCTTACAAAACAAAAGAGCACATATATTACTTTGAAGACCCACTTTCAGGAAAGAGAATTACAAATGTCATCTTTGACCAGAAAGCTTCTGTGGAAAACGAAAACTGCGAACTCTTCAGCTTCTCCCATCCTTACGTGCAAAATCTCATCCAGCACCTGGACAAAAACCTTAAAAATGCAACCACAGCTCGCTTGCAGGTCCACGAAGGTAAATTTGCAGGAGAGTCAGGCTTCCTATTTGTCCACAGCCTGAGCATCACAAACAATATAGACTCTCCTAAAAAATACCTGATTCCCGTATTCATTAACAGCAGTCTTAAGCACAACAGCAGAATTTCTCAGTACTTCGCAGACCCTTCAAAAATAAAAGCTTCCGAACTCATTGCAGGGAAACTCGACTTTGCCTTTGATGCTGTAGAAGAAGCAGCACAAAAAACTCTTGAACAAAAAGCTGAGGAAATATACTATGAATGCTCCTCATCCCAGAATGAGAGACTTACAGAAATCGAAAACAAAATGAAGAAATATTTCCGAGATAAAGAAGAATCCATAAACAGGATAGCTGTGGAAAACATCAAGCAAGCAAAAATTCGGGAACTGAATAGAGATATAGAAAACAATAGAACAGAACTTCAGCAGAGAAAGATGCTTGTCCCGTCCCTTAAATGTGAGCAGATCGCCTACGTGGAGTTTGTATAATGGAAGAAAAATGGTACACAAAGCTGTTATCCCAGGTGAAAAACTCTTACAGCGGCATACTTGTAGTTTCTGATCCGGATAATCTCGGATCATTGCATGAAATCCAGGAACAGCTCAAACCGGACTTCCATATACATAACTACAAAAGTGAATTAAAATTACGCGGCTTCCTATCAACAACCAAAAGCCAGGAACCCCCCCAAGAAACCGTCGAATCTTCCGCAAAAAGACTGCTTATCTTCAAGTCCTCGGAAAAAGTATACTTCCCTTCAGATATTGAAAATAGAGCCGAGACCTTCAGCTGGAGCCTGAAAAATATATTTCCCCAGCTGGACCATGAAACAGTCAGGAGCTTTCCGGCAAGCATTTATCAGAAGCTGTACACATCATGCAAAAACTCTGTGTACTCGCCTCAAACTCCTGATGAAAAATCTACCCTGACTCTTATCTGTGCGTGGATATGGGGAACAAACTTGCAGAGAATCGATTCCAGAGAGCAGCTTATTTCTTTCCTGTACATCGCCTATCAGGATATTGATACAATACCGGAACCTCTTAAAACAAATCTGCTAAAAATCGGGTTTTCCTTTCAAGAATCAGACCTGCTTCCGGAAGCAGTCTGGAAAAATGCTGAATCGTTTAATAGCTGGATTAAATCAAAGTGGCAGGAGTATAGAGGAGCAAATTCACTGAATAAGGAGTTTGACATTGACTTTTCTAATTCCTCTCTCACAGGAATAAAGGAAAAGATGCAATCTGATGAGTCTACTGCCATATCGTCTGAAAAGTCCAAATCAATTGAGGAAGTCTGGGAGATTCTTAAATGTGACCCCATTGATTGGCGCAGCATAGCAATGAAATGGGGAGAAACTTCCTATTTCAAAGATGAAGGATTGATTGAAGAAGAGGAGTACAGAAGACTTGATGCTGAGCTTACAACCCGGTTTGAACCATTTATACTCAATCAATACAAAGAATTGTTTTTTCAGAATTCTAGAGACAATCTCGTCACCATTGATAGGGCAATGCAATATATAGGGCAAAAAGAAGGTGAAAAGAAGCTTCTGTTCTGTTTTGATGGCATGGCTTTTCAGGAATGGTACTGCATAAAAGCTTACCTGGAAGAAAACGGGATTTTCGACTTCAAAGAGAATGCGATTTACGCCATGTTACCCACTGTGACTTCCATCTCAAGAAGGGCACTTTTCTGCGGAGAGAAAATTACTGATAAACTCAAGCCCGAAGATAAGGGATTTGTAGAATTTGTAGAGGAAAACTGGGAAAATAAGGAAGGGAAGTACGTTGAATGCTTCATAAATGCAGGTTCAAACTGGAACCAGAACTATCTGGATTTTGAATATCTTGGGATCATCAATAATCTCATTGACAACATCGCTCATCACCTTCCCCATATAACAGATATAAAAAATAAAGCTCCGATGCAGGAATTGCTTAAAAAGGAACTTTACAAGTCCGAACTTGCAAAAACGCTCCAGACTTTCTTAGAAGCAGGATACAAAATCTTTATCGCTTCGGATCACGGGACAATCTGGTGCGAGGGAAACGGTTATGTTGTAGAGAAGTATCTTGCTGATCCTGAATCAAAAAGGGCTTTAAAGTACACAGAGGATGTTCTTGCAAGGGACTATTGTAAAGATAAATTCACAGAGCTTTATCTATTCCATAACAATGAAACTCTTGGAAAGGACTCCATCATCATCCCAAAAGGAAGAAAAATGTTCGCAAAAAAAAATGTTACCGGCATAAATCATGGAGGAGTACACCTTGAAGAAGTCATCGTCCCATTCATAGAGGTGTCAAAATGATAGGATTTGACAGACCTCTGAGACCTCGATGGATTTATGAGAGTTTGCTTCTCGCTACTCCTGATCAAAAATTAATTGAGTTAAATGTACCATTTGAAAGCATCGCCTTTGAACTTACCGGAAAAGAAGGAAAAAGGAAAGCAAGGACTGTCCTATTCAGGTGCTTTCTCAGATCTGAAAACAGCAGAGCTCGTGTCAGAAAGGATCTGGTTCTGAAAAATCTAAGTTCAGAATATGGTCCTGAATTTATGAAGCCAATATACCTTTTTTACCTCATCGGGAAAACCGAAACTCTGTTTAAAATTTCGGAACATATCTTCCGGTTATATGATTTTGGAGAAGAATTCGACATACAGTTTCTGAAAAAGAAAATGATTGATGAATTAGGAGAAAGGGATGTAGTAGGGAGAGCTGCGAGATCATTTATTCAAACACTCGATTATTTCGGAATTGCTGGAAAGAATGGAAATAAAGCAACACTGAAAAAGCGTCTACCTGTGAATGACGAGCAGTTTAGAATTATGCTGGAGTTATATTCAAGAGAAATTCTACAATCTCCTCAAATATCGCTGAACCATCTTCCAAGATCCATCTTTAACTATTTCGAGATCCCAAACTTAAAAACTATAGCCCAGAAATATAACGGAGAATACTGGGATTATCAGCATAGAATTAAAGATGATTTTTTGATGATTTACCAGATATAAACAAAACATTAGGAGTCACTATGAAAAGTCACATTGAAACTTTTCATATGAAATTTTTGGATGTACTTTTGTAGGGAGTCAAGCGAAAATCGATTTCGTAGCACATAGCATCTATAAAAGGTAACACACTTAACGCATATTTTAAACGATCATCGATCTTGTTCGCAATGATAATACCATAGACTTTTTCTTCTGAATTTGCCATATTCTCTTTGATCCAACCAATATAACGAAGTATCTGACCAACTGTTGAATCACTCGATTCACCTTTTTTTAACTCTATTACAAGCCAATCATTTTTTGTTTTATGTCTTGCAAGCAAGTCTATTCTACCAGTAGTACCACAAAGATACTCGTATCCAGCAATTTCATCCCCATCTTCAGAATAAATTTGCCACTCATTTCCGAGACTTGTTCGTTCCCAATTTTCTAGTAAGAATTTATGGAGATGAATTTCTTTTGCAAATCTCTGGTTTTCAGGAACAATAGTGACTCCTAAGTTCAAAATATTTTCAAGATCTTCGTTTTCGAAAACATCAACATCCCTAAATAACCACCAGAATGCATCCAGAGTCCATAAGTCAACTTCTAAGTCAGAAGCCAATCTAATGAGTATTTCATTAATCATTTCATATTTTTTCCCGGATTTAGTACCACGCTCAAAATCCGGCCACAAATTGAATTTTTTCAATCCTTCTTCAGAAGTAGTGTTCCATGCCCCATATTTCTCTGGATATGCAATAAGAAGTACTGCGGTAGTAGTTGCTTTTCCCATTCCTGAGGCATTTCCAATAATTCTATTTACTCTATCAGCAATCGGCTTTTTTTCATCGAGTAAGTATAAAAGATCTTGGCGGAGTTTTTCCATATCAGCGCAAATTTTAGTCCCCTGTCGATGAAGTCCGGTCCAATGAAGGTTATTTTCAAATAAAAGGAAAGGCTTAAAATCCTCCTCACCTAGTTTCTGAATATTTTCAGGAGAGAATACAGGTCTGAACCTGTTAAATACAACATCTTTTGATTCTACAATTTTTTTGATGTCCTCATCAGACTTTATTTTAGGTAATGCCAACTTTAACTTTTCTAAAGCTGCCTGATAATTCTTTTCATCAATCACTATAACTACTCCAAAAAATCAGCTATATACTACATTTGACAAATATACCGAAGTATCAGATTCGCGATCACTAACAGCATTTTAAATCTATATGATATTTTTGAGCTTTTGGCAGTTAAATTTAACATATTAAATATTCAGAATCATTTATTTAGTTAATGGATTACTTCGGCAGAGAAAGGAATTTTCACTATAGATACAATCCACTCAGAAAAAACAGGATTTCAAAATATTCAAAACCTTTCACTAAGTTTATTCAATTTCCGCAATTCAATTTACAAATCATCTAATAAAAGCACTACTATTAATTTATTTCAGTAGCTTATTTTGATCAGCTTCAAGCCAGTTTTTCAACCAGTGCCAGCATAATTAACATTATTTTTATTTGTTCTAGAGATAAATTTGTTTGGGGAAGAATTTCAGGTATTCCCGGACGCTATCAAAAATTTTCCATACCAGAGATCCGGTTTGAGAATTTCACGATCTAGAGATTTTATCGCGGACCGGTTTGGTGCAGGATCAAAAACTAAAAAACGGCAGGTGGGGGAGAGGGGAGCAGCAGGCGCCGGAAATATATTTCTACAGAAATAATTCTATAGTCTATTTGAAATATACTCTGCACTGTCCCGTCTGAAGGCAATCGAAGATTCCCTTTTAGGTCAATCAAATCTTAAACAAAATGAAGTTGATCAAAAAAGTCACTTAAAATTAAAGGTGCTCAAGCAATTCCTCAAGTGAAACATCAGCCTGTTTCAGGATTGCGTTTAATGTAGATTTTTTAATAGGATCGTGAAGTGGGACAGTGACCAGGTTTGATTCTCTTTGCAAAATTACGTGGCTTCCTTTCTGCCTTACAACTACAAAACCTATTTTTCCGAGAGCTTTTATAACCTTTTTTCCGGAAGTCGAAGGCAATTTAGCCAACTGAAACCTCCACTGTAGCGATTTCTCCCAATACCTGAGCCTGCTCTCTTGTTACTTCCAGAACAAGCTGGATAGCTTCCTTAATGTTTTCAAGTGCCTCTTCTTTAGTATCTCCTTCGCTAATAGCGGCAGGAATTTCGAGGCACTGGGCTGTATAGCCTCCTTCCTCAGATTCTTCAAGTTTAATTGTAAACCGCATAAAGAATAATTAGTAATTTTGATATTTAATATACTCTGCCTCTGATGATTTTAGCGTTGTAAATAAACGGCAGACCTCCATCCCTTCTCCTAAAAAAGCCAACCCGTGACATCTTTACATCTTTTCTTTTTCCTTATTCATCTCATCTATTTTTGCCTGTATATCATCCTTCTGCTGCTTATACCTGATTTTGATTTCCTTAACCTCTTTGTAGATAAGCAGGCTTTCGTCACTGATCACTTTCATTGCATCTATATGTATTACGAGTTCATCTACCCCTTCGTCCAGTCGTGGTTCTACTTTCCGCCATTCTGCATACTTAAATTTCACGATTTAGAGATTTTGTCGCGGACCGGTTTGGGGCAGGATCGAAAAACTAAAAAATGGCAGGTGGAGGGAGAGGGGAGCAGCAGGCGCCGGAAATATATTTCTACAGAAATATACCGGAAGATCTCTTTGAAATCAGCTTTTTATATAATCTTCTTCCTGAAAACAGGCGTTCAAAGAGGAAACAGGGGAGTTAACACAGCTATAAATAAAATCATTGAAATATGATTTGTAATCTTAAAAGGAGCGCAAACCAGTGAGAGAATTTACTGTTGTTATCGAACAGGACGAAGATGGAATTTACGTAGCTTCTGTGCCTGAACTTCCGGGATGCCACACCCAGGCAGAGACGCTTGACGAATTAAACAGAAGAATAAAAGAAGCAATTGAACTTTACCTTGAGGTTGTAGCCTAACAATTTATAAGGAACTTTTAGATTTGACTATGTCACACAAAAAAGCTGTTTAAATTACGATTTTCTTTGCCCCGAATTTTTTTAATGAAAGAACCAAACTTATTAAAAATAGATAAAAATCAAATAAAAATCACAGAAGCTTGATAAATTCTTCATCAGTCATCCCTGCTTGCCGAATAATAGACTTTAAGGTTCCTGCAGGTATTTCTGAATGATCTGGAATAATAACAATATGCGTTTCAGTCAAATCTACCTTTTTCATTTTGATGTGACTGCCCCTCTGAGATACCACCTGAAATCCCTGGCTGCTCAGAGCTCTTATGACTTCACGAGCTGACGGGGTGGGAAGTTTTGGCATGGGAAGAGACCTCTACCGTTGTAGTAAAAACCTGTCCGGCAGCCGGGATCTGGGCATCTTCGTCCTCAAGGTACAATTCAATTGCTTCCTTCAGGTTCTCGATGGCTTCTTCAATTGTTTCTCCCTGGCTTGCAATATCAAGCTCCGGACACCAGGAAACATACCATTTTCCTTCCTTTTGAACTACAGCTGAAAATCTGTACGTTTCTTCCATAAATAAGAGATTTCCGCAGTGCTATAAAACGTTTCTCTTAAGGATTCCCTTCTGGATTCTTAAGTGTCAGCTCTTTAGTCATGAAAACTCCCATGAAAGGAGAAAAAGTTAATAGACCAGAGTCTTATTGAGCTAGACGAAGATGGAATTTACATAACTTCTGTGCCTGAACTTCCGGATGCCACACCCAGGCAAAAACGCTTGACGAATTAAACAGAAGAATAAAAGAAGCAATTCAACTGTACCTTGAGGTTGAAACCGACAAGGAGAAAGAGAGGCATCTTGATTTTGTCGGGGTGCAGAAGGTCAAAGTTGAGGTTTGAGTCCAGTTGATGGATTTCATTCCTCATTATTCAGTAATTTCCCAGTGTCCACCTGTTGCAGGGCTAACTCTTCTGAGGAAGCCTTTTTTCTTCAAAGTGCTCAGGTTCTTCTGGATCGCAGATGGATTTATTCCAATTTTCTCAGCAAGTTCTGTTTTTGAAATCGACGGATTGGTTTGGACTAAAAACAGGATACTAAGCTGGCTTTCATTAATTTCAGACCACCTTTCAGACCACTTCTCGCAAGAATGATTATAAATATAATGATTACAGAAATAATCATTATGCAATTCTATAACCGGCAGAAAGAACTTAAACTTATGGAACTGCTCGATCAGGGGAAACCATCTTTTCTCGTAATAACAGGGAAGAGAAGGGTAGGAAAAACCGAGCTGATCAAGCAGTTCACAGGGAACAGGAAAGCACTTTATCTTTTCGTTGACAGCAACAAGAGCATCGACATTCTGATGGACGAGTTCGACCTACTTTTAAAAGAGAAACTGGATCTGCCTGATTACATAAAAGTCGATGAACCGGATAATTTTCTCAAGTTCGTCACCTCTTATGACAGGGACCTGATAATAGCGATTGATGAATTCCAGAGGTTTCAGAAAGTATACCCGTCTTTCATTACTCAGCTGCAGCGGTACTGGGACATGAAGCCGGACAATTGCAGGGTCTTTCTTATCGTTTCCGGGTCTTCTATTGGCATGATAAGAAAAATCTTCATTGAGGAGCAGGCTCCACTCTTCAAACGTGCCGATAATATTCTGACCATAAAGCCCTTTACAGTCCTTGAGACATTTGAGATGCTCGACGGTATGGGTATAAAAGATCCGGAAGAAAAACTGAATCTATACTTCCTTTTCGGAGGGACTGTATACTACTACCGCCTGTTTGAAAAGTATCAGTGCACAGGATTTGACGATGCCCTCGAAAAGCTGATATTCAGCGAGTTTGCACCGCTTAAAAACGAAGTGAGGGACATTCTGATAGAGGAATTTGGGAAGGAGCACTCCACATATTATGAGATAATCTCAGCGATATCACAGGGAAGATGCTCGATGAGCGAGATCTCGGATCTGACACATGTCTCTTCGAGCTCATTGTCACCTTATTTTTACGACCTCATAGACCTGCTGGGAGTGGTGGAACACCGGATACCTGTTATGGACAATCCTGAAAAAAGCAAGAGAGGACGGTATTTCTTAAAGGATAATTTCTTCAGGTTCTATGGCCGCTTCGTATATCCTGTCTACAGCCAGTATATGGCAGGCAATTATTCTCCCATGCTGGAAAGGGCCCGGGAGGAATGGCAGAGTTACACAGGCAAGATATTCGAAGATATTGTTCGCGAACTGCTGGTTGAAAAGATGATCAGCGATTATTCGGATATTGGGAGCTGGTGGAACCGGAAGGGGGATGAGATTGATATTCTTGGAGTCGATCACCAGGGAAGAAAAGCCCTGGCAATTGAGGTCAAGAATAAAGAACTGGGTGAAAGCGAGGCCAGAGAGATCCTGGAGTTAACACTCAATAAGACAAAATTAGTAAGAGGAATATCCGGTCAAGAAGTCAAAGCAGGGATAGTAGCCAGAAAGGTCAAAGGCAGAGAACAACTGGAAGGTGATGGATTCCTTGTATGGGAACTGGAAGAGCTTATTCCATAATTTTAGAGATTTTCGCAGTGTTATAAAACGTTTCTCTTATGTGGATGCCAGTCTCGATTTCAAATATAGATAATTTTTTGGTGCCAAAAAAGAGAATTAAGGAATTTACCTTTTATCATCAAGAAGACCGAAGCCGCCGAAAAAGCCTAAAATTCACTGTTCACCTGCGCAGCAGTTTCTCGTTCGCCGTCAGAATCTCGACCCCAAGTTCACTGAAGTCCTTATCATGCGTTACAAAAACCAAGCCTTTTGCACGGCAGATCTCTGCAAAGAGGAGATCGTTGAAATCATATTTTCCCTGCTCGAAAAAACTCATGATTTCAGGCAGGTCTATGACATTTAAGTTGGGGTCGCAGGCAAGAGTGTTTCTAAGAATCTTTTTTACGTTTGAGGCAATGTCTTCGGCAACCGGGCGGAAGCTGAGGGAGTTTCTGAACTCTTTAAACCTTGAATAGGTGGTCTGCTGTTTGAACTCAATCCTTGAGAAAGCGTTTATGAATTCCGAGATAATCATGCAGTTTATATAGATCGTACCGTTTGAGTTTCTGATTTCTCTTAAAACCCTGGAATAGACAGCTGACTTCTGGTCAGGCCAGCCTATGGGACCGTAGATGTAGAGCCAGATATTGGTATCAAAAAAATAACCTTTTTCTGAGGGAAAATCATAGGTCTCTGTGGAATGGACAGGAGCCTGGCCGGGTCTTACAGGCAGAGATTTTACAGGGCGAAGCTTCACACTGCGCCTTAAAGGATAAACTACTGCGCGGTGAATACTCTTAGGCATCTTCGCCTCCTATCACATCCCTGAATGCCTTTTTACAGGAATATGCATTCTCAAAATAGCCTTTTGCCCGTTCCATCACCCTCTTAAGTATTAACTCGTCTTCAGGGTCAATGTCCGTAAAAGAAAGGCTTTTCTCAATCAGCTCAGCCTGGAAAGTTCCGTAAAGCTGCCCCACGGCTGCATTTAAAAAGGCAGGAGTAAGCTCGTCAGTATCTGCAAAAGAGAGTTCAACCATCCTGTTTTCGTGGAAAGATTCTGCGATTCTATCGTGCACTTTCTGCCCATCACAGGCTGCAACACAACAGTTACCTCCTGCAGTCTCAATAATTCTTATTTTTACCGTCTCTCCCGTAACCTTTCCCATTTGACCACTCCCTCAAAGTATAACTTTGTCAGTTTACTTTTCAGTTTCCTGCCTTAACTTCTGTCAGCAAAAACTTCTCAACGGTTTAATCGGCTTTTTTCTTGAAAAAAAGCCACCCTCTATCCTCTTTTCCATACTTTGTCTTTATCAGTACATACTCACCTTCAAGTTTTTCTCCGTGAAGCGTTACAACAATTTCTTTCTCGTTGCGCTTCAAAAGCTCAAAAGTGCCTCTGTCCCAGATCTCAACCTTGCCGGCTCCATACTGTCCTTCGGGAATTTCACCCTCAAAATCCGCGTATCCGAGAGGATGGTCTTCAGTTTCAATAGCAAGCCTTCTGGTGCCGGCACTTTTTGGAGGCTCTTTAGGGACTGCCCAGCTTTTAAGGACACCATCCATCTCCAGGCGAAAATCATAATGGAGGCTGGTTGCATCATGGCGCTGAACCACAAAAACAGGTGTATCGGACCTGTTTTCTTCTCCATCTGCTGGAGGTTCGGAGGTCATTTTAAAATCCCTTTTCTTTGCATATTCCTCAAGCATGGAAGATCAATAGAAAATATGGAAGCGCCGGGTATAAATTATTATTCGGTAAAGCTTGAAAAAAGGGTTACGAAGAAAGTAACTGAGAAACATTTAAAGAAAGTCACATAAATTTACAAAAGTTCCACTAAATGTTTATCTTTTTAAACTTTTATTCGTTCATCTTCTGGCAAGTGCATAATCTGCGTAAATCCTTAAGAACTCCTTATCAGCCTGCAGGAGTACGGTCTCAAACATGGCTACATGGATCTTTTCTTCTCTGGCGATATCAAGCAGAATTGTGCGGATTTCCTCATTTCTAGCCAGGTTTGCCATCTGTTCATAGAGATTGACAGCATCCAGTTCTGCAATCATTGCGGCTCTTAGAATTTCCTTATCAAGGTCTTTCTGGCTGATGTTTTCAAGGTCTGCAAGTGTTTCCGAAAGCAGGCTTTTACCCCCTGTAACTGTGCCCTGTAAGAATATGGAAAGACAAACTTAATGTCTCTTTCGGGCTCACTTACAAACTCATCCCTTGAAGTCATTGATGCAGACAGTGGAAAGATAGAATATGTGTATAAACAATGATTATATTGTTCTGATCTGTAAAAGAAATAAAAAGAATATGTGTAGAAATATTTTTTAAATAATACTTGAAAAAATTTTTATCTTCATTTGTTATTTTTCCATGAAGTAAAAAGAAATTTCCAGCTATTTTCTACCTAATTTTTAAAATAAATTTTGATAAAGAGAGGATTTTTTGGTATTATTGTCGAGCCTTTAAAATAAAAAAATTAATTTTGTCAGAAAAAAACTTATGCATAAATTTTATAAACTAATTATGTGAATTAATAATTAAAAGGGGATTACTGGGGAATATCAATTGCACTGATGGGTATCGAAGATTCGCCTGCGGTTAGCCAACAGCATGAAAATAAATATCCAGTCATGTGCTTGCCACTCCAGTTATGCCATACTGTATTTCAGTTAACTAAAACCAATCCAACCCGAGGACGAGAATTTTTGAAAAAAATAAGTTCCCTTCTGCTTTCACTTATAGTCTTATTTTCGTACCTATCCGTCAGCCCGAACCTTGCCGTCGGAAGTGCCGAAAACTTCGAACCGCCCCTGAATAACACATCGAATTCAGATCCTGAGATTGAAACGGCACCTCTGAACCCTGAATTCCTGGATCCCGGACAGTCTGACTCTGCAGAGCCAATTTCACCTGAGGACTACGGGCATGTTTCAGGCCCGGGGTATACGCCTCCTCCGGTAGAAATATCAGCACTTTCAACACCTTCGGAAAAGCTTCTGTTGAGAGTAACAGGTTCGGAAATCCCTTCAAGCTATGATCTGCGCGAACAGGGAAGGATTACTTCTGTAAAGAACCAGGGAAGTATAGGGAGTTGCTGGGCTTTTTCGAGCCTTGCGTCCCTTGAGTCTTACATTCTTGGGACAGAAGGAGAAAGCCGAGACTTTTCTGAAAATAACATGAAAAATCTCATTACAAAATACTATTCCGATGGTTTTGACCTTATCCCCGATAACGGCGGAAACTCTTTCATATCCATGGCATACCTTACCCGCTGGTCAGGACCAGTAAACGAATCAGAAGACCCCTATAATGAAACCTCGGTCTACTCTCCAACAGGACTCCAAGTGCAGAAACATATTCAGGAAGTACTCGTATTGCCTGAAAGAACAGGACCACTGGACAATGAAAAAATAAAAAGGGCACTTATGGATTACGGGGCTGTGTTCTCCACAATATGCTGGGACTCGTCATATTATCAGAGTGGAAACTACACCTACAGATACACAGGTTCACTTGCCGCCAATCACGCGATAACTATCGTAGGCTGGAACGATTCTTTTGACAGGAACAGGTTTAAACAGGTTCCCTCCGGAGACGGGGCTTTTATTGTGAAGAACAGCTGGGGAGAAGAATGGGGAGAGGCTGGATACTTCTATATTTCATATTATGATACCAGGTTAGGATACAATGAAAGTGCAGTTTTTACAGCTTCAGAAAAGGACAACTTTGACTACAATTACCAGTATGACCCTCTCGGCTGGATAACTCAAATAGGGTACTCTGAACTAACTGCCTGGGGCAGCAATGTGTTTAGCTCGGGAGGGAACGAAAAACTGGAAGCCGTAGGGTTCTATACTACAGACCTCAATACGGCTTATGAGGTATATATTTACAAAAACCCGACAAACGGTCCAGTTAATTCGACAAAAAATTATGCTGTAAAAGAAACTGGCACCTGTTCGCTTCCCGGATACCATACTCACATGCTGAATTCTACTGTGAACCTGAGTTCAGGGGAGAAATTTTCAGTAGTAATAAAATTCAGCAATCCTTCCTACACATATCCCCTTGCAGTCGAGAAGCCATATATCAATTACAGCAGCAAGGCACAGGCCAATTCCGGAGAGAGCTATGTAAGTTACGATGGAATCAGCTGGCAAGACCTGACATCAATTTCTGGATATTCAGAAACGAACCTCTGCATAAAAGCTTTTACAACGGTTAACGAGCTTCCTGAAGCTGGATTCACTTCAAACATTACCAGCTGGGTTTCCCCTCTTACAGTCCGGTTCACAGACCTCTCAACAAACGCCCTGTCCTGGGAATGGGATTTTAACGGGGACGGAATTATAGACTCAACATCACAGAATCCTGTTTACACCTATACCTCTTATGGTAACTATACTGTTTCATTGAACGTCAGCAACAGGAGAGGGGTCGACTCCGAGACAAAAATCCATTACATAACAGTGTCTCCACTCTCGTTGCTTTCTGCAAATCCCACGGGGAATGTTACAACCTACGAAGGAGAAATCCAGGAGTTCAATATCAGCACAAACCATAACACTACCGTACACTGGTACCTTAACGGTACGAAAAAACTTACTGAATCCAGTGTTAAAAGCAGTTCATATTCAAACAGTACTCTACCCCGGGGAACGTATAATGTTACCGTGATTGCCACGGCAGGAAACGAAAAAGTTACACGTACCTGGATCTGGACAGTCCTCGACTGGAATCCCTGGGACGATCCGGCATCTCAGAAAGGAGAAGATATAAGCACAGGAGAGCTTCAGGAAGCAATACATATCTATAAAAACAGTCTCCCAATTCCTGAGACAGGAGTGGAACTGACAGATGGAAGGCTCGTGGAACTGATAAGACTCTGGCGAGAGGAGGTGAATTGAGAAGGGAATACGACTACGGGGAAACAAATACCTGTTTCCTTTAATTTTTCTTAATTTCCGTCTTTATTTTTATGCTTACTTTTACCGAAAACTTTTTGGATCATTTTCTATAGAATATTAAAGCCATTTTAGAGAAAAGTTAGATAAGGAGGTCTTTTCTGGCAGAGTTGATCAGTGAAGTTGACAAAAACGATAATTTTCTTGGACTGCGCGCCAGGGACGAATTTTATTCAGGAAACCACATCCACAGGGCTTCCCAGCTCATTCTTCTGGACCCGGAAAACAGGATGCTCCTGCAGAAGAGGTCACCTGGAAAATTCTGGTTTCCGAACCGCTACACCTATTCCGTAAGCGGCACTGTCGCAGATGAAACCTACGAAGCCTGTATTGAGCGGGAGATGCTCGAAGAAATAGGAATTTCGGTATCTTTCAGGAGATTGTTTAAAATTCCCTGCATCAGAGAAAACAAAGGAGCTTACCATACGGTATTTTCAGGCAGATGCTCGGAAGAGACTGCCAGCCTTATCCGCTATGATCCGGAAGAAGCTACATCAATTGAGTGGGTGGAACTTGAAGAACTGCACAGGGCTGTCAAAACCGAACCTGGTAATTATACACCTTCCCTCAGGGCAGGGATAATAAAAATTTTTGAAGAGGGATGCGAAAAGTACCTTTTCTAAAGTACCTTTTCTAATATACTACCCGCCTTCATTCCCGCCTTCACTTTAATACTCATCTTCATTTAATACCTTTTTTAAGCCCGAATGTTCTCCAACTATCGGGATCTTTTCCCCGCATTTAGGACATGTCTTTTCAGGTGTGATTTCGTATTTTTCTACCTCAAAATACCCGCGGGAGATCAACATTTTTCCGCAGCTAGGGCAGAAGGTGCTGTTATGCTTCTCCCCAGGTACATTCCCGACATAAACATAATTCATCCCTTCTTCGGTTGCTATTTTGTGGGCCGCAACGAGAGTCTCTACAGGTGTAGGATAGAGGTCCTGCATCTTATACTGAGGGTGGAAGCGCGTAAAGTGAAGGGGAGTATCCGGCCCGAGGTTATTGTATACCCATTTCGAAAGTTCCCTGAGCTCTTCCGGAGAATCATTGTGCTTAGGGATAATCAGGTTCGTTATCTCCACATGTATCCCGAGCTCCTTTGCAAGGACGCAGGATTCGAGAACAGGAGCGAGTTTCGCGCTCGCAACATCGTGATAGAATTTTTCAGTGAAAGCCTTGATATCGATATTGGCTGCGTCCAGGTAAGGCGCAATGTGCTTTAGTGCTTCAGGAGTCATGTATCCGTTTGTAACGTAAACCGTGCCAAGCCCGGCTTCTTTTGCCAGTTTTGCACTCTCATAGGTATACTCGTGCCAGATTGTGGGCTCGTTATACGTCCAGGCAATGGATTTTGAGCCTGAATAAAGTGCCCTTTCCACGAGTTCATCCGGAAGGATATCTTTTGTGTAAGCTTCTTCCAGAGAGACCTGAGAAATCGACCAGTTCTGGCAGTGTTTGCACCTGAAGTTACAGCCTATGGTCCCTACTGAATAAGCATAAGATCCCGGATAAAAATGGTAAAGCGGCTTTTTTTCTATAGGGTCAACGGCTTCACTCGAAACAGTGCCGTAAATAAGAGAAAAAAGGTCTCCTTCCCTGTTTTCCCTGACTCCGCAAAAGCCCCTCTTTCCAGGGGCGATTTTGCACCTGTGGGCGCAGAGCCCGCAATGCACTTTATAGTCTCCGATTTTCTCATAGAACATGGCTTCTTTTAGCACAACAATCCCCATAGAGTGATTGTTTTTTTGGGTAATAATGGTTACTGTTAGAGATTT
>NZ_DAOOUJ010000036.1:0-33153 GCF_035390745.1 Methanosarcina sp.
CCTCGGAACGAGGAAAAATTGCGTAGCCTTGTTAAGCCTACCTGAATAGTTACCTACTTTTTTCTGTTATTTCGATAAACGGATACATATTTTCAGGGACTATTTAATAATAAGAACAAATTATTCTATTGAATTTATATAATCTAAATCTATTTATTTAAGGAAAAAGTCGAAAGCGTAAAAAATCCGCTTAAAAATGATTATTCGGCCTGAATTAGATTCTCCATTACGATGAAGAATGATCAGGGGTTATCACCCCCTTTTTCAAGAAAAAATTGAAGTTTGGTTTAACGGACGCAAAAAAGTTTAAGAAAATCAGAGAATAAAAATTCCCTGATTATTTAATTTACTTAACAATAATTCTAAATTGCACGGCGTTTAAAGCTGCGGACGCCTGTCAATAATTCTCTTTGCCTTTCCTGCGGTCCTCTCTATGCTGCCTTTCTCCAGCAGTTCGACGTTTGTGCGGATATTGAGAACAGCTTTGAGTTCATGCTGGACGTGGTCCTGGACAGCTTTAAGGTCTTTGAGGTCGCCAGTAAAGGCATTATCTTCAAGTTCGACCTCGATTGTGAGCTCGTCTAACATGTGTTTGTTACGGTCGAGGATGAGCTGGAAGTGTTCTCCTACCTGAGGAATTCTTGAGATTACGTCCTGGATCTGGGAGGGGAAAACGTTGATACCCCTCACGATCAGCATGTCGTCTGCCCTGCCCATCAGGCGGGAGATTCTTGTGGTTGTCCTGCCGCAGTCGCATTCGGACTCGAGGAGTTTTGTCATGTCGCCTGTGCGGTATCTGATGTTGCAGAAGCCTTCCTTGTTGATGGAGGTGAGGACGAGTTCTCCTTTTTCACCTTCGGATACCTGTTCCCCATTTTCGTCAAGGACTTCTACAAGGAAGTTGTCGCTCCATATGTGCAGGCCGTTCTGTTCCTGGCATTCGAAGCCTACGCCGGGCCCGAACATTTCGGATAAGCCGTAGCAGTCATAGGCTTTGAGGTTGAGCCTCTTTTCGAGCTGTTTGCGGGTGTTTTCTGACCAGGGTTCACCGCCGAAGATGGCTGCTTTTAAGGAGAGCTTGTCTATAAGGCCAAGTTCTTCTGCGGTTTCTGCCAGGTAGAAGGCATAGGAAGGAGTGCAGTGGACTGCGGTTACCCCGAAGTCTATCATCATTTCGAGCTGTCTGGCAGTGTTTCCTGTTGCTGCAGGCACAATCATGGCTCCCATTCTTTCAACGCCGTAGTGGAAGCCGAGCCCGCCTGTAAAGAGCCCATAATTCATGGAGTTCTGGACAACGTCACCTTTTGAAAGGCCTATCATTGTAAGGCTGCGGGCAATCATATCCGACCATGTCTCTATGTCCTTTGCAGTATAACCGACAACCGTTGGCTTTCCGCTGGTTCCTGAAGAAGCGTGGATTCTCACTATATCTTCTTTTTTTGCAGCAAAAAGGCCGAAAGGATAATTGTCCCGAAGGTCTGTTTTGCGGGTGAAAGGTAGTTTGTGGACGTCATCCAGAGTTTTTATGTCTTCAGGAGTTACTCCCGCCTCTTTAAATTTCTGCCTGTAGAAAGGAACGTTGTCATAGACCAGTTTTACACTGTGTTGCAGGCGTTTTAGCTGAAGTCTCTTCAGTTCTTCGGGATCCATTGTTTCGTATTTCGGCTGCCAGTATTTCATTAAAAGAACCTTCTTTAAGTTGTAAACACCATTTTTAGATTACTTATTTGCTATGAACTACCCTGTTCTTACTAACCTTTCATGCCATGTCTCTACATGCCATGCTATATTAAGTAATCCTATGAGTAATATAAAATGTTTGGAAAAATCCTTCTGTACTGTAATCCTTCCCACATATAAACATTGTTGAGTAAACTGTTTGGATTGGGGAAGTTAGGAAGTTTAATGGGTTTATTAAATCCCTTGCATCAGGTTCAGAGGGTACAGGTAACTCGAAATTTTTGTACGCCGATGCAAAGAATTTTGCACAACCGTAGTTTTTCAAAATTTGCCTGACTAAAATAAAAAAAACAGGTCTTTTTTTAAAATAGCAGTTAATAAAAAGCTTTAATTTTTGTAAACAGCAGTTAAAAAAAGCGTTATTCATTTCTGATGAACAAACAAAACCAGAAATAGTAATTTTTTCAGCATAACCAATAACTTCTCATATTACTGTACTTTACAGGATTTCTGGTATTCCATACAGGTTTTAGTATATTTTGCTCCTGAATTTCCAAAGCATAACCTGTCAATACGATCCCATACAACAACCCATAAAAATTTGGCATAAGAGAAAGGATAATTCACCCAGAAAATTAATTTCTTGAACAGTGATAGATTTCTATAGTCCTCTACCCACATAGATTCGCTTAGAAATCCTCTCCAGACAGGAGATTTTTGCATATGTTTCCATCGCCTGAACATATGACCTGTTATGAATAAGAAGGTACAGGTTATTGCAAATAATCTTTTAGTCATATTTTTCACTCTCAACGAATTAATATAATCAGGTTAACAGGAAAACGCATTAAAAGCAACACATTTCTTACAGATCGTATCTTAAGCGAATATAAATAAATATTTTTTTAAAGTTATACTTTCTTTCTTCCCATTTTCTTTCGTACATACCGTAAAACCCCATAAGAACAGCCCAGCAAAAGCATAATCTTAAAGGGTTTCTCACCCGCTTTGAGGAGTTCTTCGATCTTTTCGTGATCGAATTTTGGTTTCTGACCTTTCCTTTTTGGAGTAAATCGGTGACTCATTAAGATTTCACCTCTTCAACAACTTACTGTCCCTCAAGAAAGTTGAGAAAATCACTTAGCAGTCCCATATTATCCTTCTCCACGATATAATCTATTATATCAAAAATATAAAAACCTTTCATATTAATTATTAATTTAAACTATTAATATTTCTTGCATCCAATGTTTCCAAAAGATTATGTACCGAAGATTTTGCTCATTCTAATGGTCTCTGTACCTTATTCTTTACTGCAAAAACGGTTCTTCCATTAAGAATCTTTCCGGCTCCTCCAGTAATAAAAGAACTTTCTTAAGATCCAGTAATACATAATCTTCTCATAATCCTTATTTTTTTGATTATAACAATTGAGAACATTAATAAATGAATTTATACTGTCATAATGTTTTAGACAAAAAAATAAAGCATTATAAAGTTTTAAACTCGTCTCCAGCTTTTTATTTTTATATCCTGAATATAAGTATGTTTATATGTTAATTTACCCTGTAGTTTCTGAGTAAATTTATTCTGTTATTTTTTTGATTCCGGGTGTTTCCGGATCAAACTATGAAAAAACATGAGGGAAAAAATATGAAAAATAATAGATTTTCTATATGGAAAATAACACTATCTATTTTTACCATAGTAATGGCGTTGACTTTATTGTCTACAGCAGCTTCGGCATCAATTACTGTATACAAAACTCCTCTTGGTACAGGAACTCCTCCAGCAACAGAACGTCTAACCGGCGGGGGTAATTCCATTGATTATACAGCAGTAGCTGCTTCCAGCACCGATCCTAGAATCGTGCAATTTAAAGACCTGTCAAAAGGCACTGAGACATATATCAGATGGGACTTTGGAGATGGAACATCTCTCGAAGGGACAAAAATCACTTCTTCACTAAAAAATCCAGTACATAAGTATGCAAAGACTGGTTATTATATTAGTTGCCTGACTATCAAGTGCACTGGTTATGAAGGGAAGTTGTGGGTTCATAAGACTATTGTTATTAAATGATTTGAAAAAGTTAAAAGTTGACCTGTTAAAAGTTGACTTACTATTTTTTTAGTTTTTTTAATTCTTATTTTTATACCATTTTTAATATAAAAAATAAAAAAGTGAAATAATTTTGGGATAAAACACTGATCCTTAATCTCTTTTCCTGCTTTCCGGCTTTAACGCCTTCTGCTCAATAATGCAATCCCTATAAGAATCGTTCCCACAAAACCTATGAGGAAGGACATCAGCTTAGAAGGACTATTGACGATTCCTCCTGCCTGTGGGGTTTCTCCTCTTATCTGGGGTTCAAGACCCTCAAGTCCTGATGAGCTTGAAGTATCAAGAACAGACTTCACGCTTTCCAGAGTGGAAGATCTCTGACTTTCTATTGAGAGGTCAGTGTTTGATTTATGCTCTGTATCTGATCCGGTTGACTTTTCTTCTTCAAGAATGGATAATTCTGCCTTGGCAATGCCTTCAAGGCCCTTGCCTTTTTCATATGCTCCTGCCAGGAGAAGGTAATTTCCGGGGGGCAGGTCTGAAGTCGTCAGAGAAAGCGTTTTCTGGTTTTCTTCTCCTATGCTTATAATGCCGCTGCCCTTGCCTGCAAGGTCCAGGATTTCTTTCTCAAGCTTGTCATTACCGGTTTCGGACTCCAGGTTTGTTTCTTTGAGTCCGATATATTCCATGATCCTGAGCCCCTCTGCAAAAGTCCCGGACATGGATTCTGTGCCACTGGCATCGGAACTTATATTCGTGTTTGTTCTGCTGGCATTTTCTCTTATAAGTACGGCGCAGCAGGTATAGTTTTTCTGAGCAGGCGCATTTTTCATGTTCAGTCTGACTTCAAAGTTTTCGCCTTCTTCAAGTGTATTCGGAGCTCTGGCTCTCATCTCGTATTCCAGAACTTTGAAATAATGCGCCAGAAGAATCGTTTTTTCCTGCTCAGAGGATTTCGTTTCATTTTCTGCAGGCGTTATAACGACCCAGTAACTGCCTTCAGGAAGAGGGCCAAGCGTCAGAGAAGACAGGTCTCCGTTTTCGTTCAAAGTCTCAGGAATCTGGATGTAAGATTCGAGATTTTTGCTGAAGATATCTTCAAAGCTGACTGTACCGGCTGTAATATTTTTAACGGCATCGTCTGAAAAACTGGGGATGCGTGTTTTGACAAGATATATGTACACTTTCTGTTTTTTGAGGTCTTCGGGACCTTTATAGCTTATCTTCACGCTTTCATGTGCAGTATAAAATGAGTGAAGAGTATCGGCATGTGACAGTATGTATTGAAAATTGTACCAGCTGCTTTCCCCTGATTCATCCGGTTTTGACTCATTAATTTCCGCAATGTATGACCCGCTGCTTTCTTCAATATTAATCCGGGTTTCCAGGTCGTCATTTCTCTGATCCGTTTCCCCGCTGTTAGCCGCTCCTTCTGTTTCCACTTCAACAGGTCCCGGGTTTTTTGAACCGTCATATGATTCGGTATTCGTTTCAATTTCCGTCCCGGAATATTCAGAACTATCTTTCTTGTTATCTTCACATGTTTTTGCTTTCAGGTTCACTTCCAGCTTTTCCGTACTACCGGAGCTTTCTTCTGTTTCTTCTTCCTGAGATGTGGACTTGCAGGAACTTTTCTGGTCATCTGTGATGCAGCATTCTGCTTCTCCAGCTACCTGACTCTTTTTAGAATTTTTCTTGTCATCTATAACCTTATCTATTTTTATTTCTGCCTCTGAATTATCTTCATTACTTCCCGAACTACTTATATGGTCCTTGACTTCGGTTTGCACTTCCGGATTTCCCTCTGAATTCCCCTGGTCATCCGTATCATGTTCTTTCTCTGTTGTTGTTGCCAAATTATTTCTGGAACTTTTCTGGGTATCTGTACTGTAGCCCTCTACTTCTTCTCCCTCAGAATTTTCTTCAGGATTTTCCTGATTGCCAGTATCCTGTCCTATTTCGGTTTCTATTTCTGTGATCTCTTCAAGGCTCTCCTGACTGCCTGTGTTTTTCTCAGTGGCTGTTTCTCCAGTATCTTCTATCTTTTCTTTTGATTCCAGATTCTCTTCTGCACCTTCCTGATTGTCCGTACTCTCTTCTGAATCTGATGCCGTTTTTTGAGTTTCTCCAGTACTTTCCTGATCATCTGTGTTTATCGATACCTTTGAATTCTTCTCATGGCTTTCAGAGTCCGTTTTCTGGACATCCGTGCCAGCTTCTGTCTCTCCTTTTGCTTCCAGGTCCTCTATAGCCAGTTCCTCTACGGTATCCTCTTCAGTATCTTTCCCGTTTTGCACATCTTTATCGGTTACTATTTTGGAGTCAGGATCAGTTCCTGCGTTTTCATGGCTTTCAGTGTCGTTTCCTGATCCTGCTGACAGTGAAATGAGTGAAAGAATAAGAATCAAAATTGTCCAGGTCACTATCCACTTTCGACAGTGTATCCAGTTATACCTTTTTGTTCCTTTATTCAATTAATACACTCCTTAACCATCTTTTTTCATGTTTAACATCAGGCTTTAAACTCTGGCTTAGAGTCAAGACCTGAAGGAGTATCTAATTTTGAATTCGATGCTTTCAGGGCATTTATTTTAAAACTCGATCCTTTTAAAGTATCCGGTTTTGAAATCCAGTTTCAGGAGTTTATTTTGAGGATTTAACTTCTTCAGGGTTTTAGAGATCTCAATTCCCAATCTGTTAAAAAAAAGTCATTTTCAAATGTCAAATATATATAAAAATTCTATTAATAACTATTATTGTGAAATAAACACAATGGGGAAGTGAAATATGGCTGACAAGACCGATAAAGTTGCTGAAAATATTCCTGGACCTTATTATTGTGACTACAGCTGCATTGCATGCCATGTATGTGTGGAGACCTCACCAGAAAACTTCAAAATGAATGACGACGACTCCAATGCTTTTGTTTATAAGCAGCCGGAAAATGACGAAGAAAAAGAAGCCTGCGAAGAGGCACTTGAAGTCTGTCCGGTTGAAGCGATAGGCAACGACGGCTAAACTGGCCTGTTCTGTTAAGCCGACTTTATAGAATTATTTCTGTTCACTTTTTTAATTCCTCTTTCTCTAACCTTTTTTCTCTACCCTTTTTCTCTAACCTTTATTCTATCAGCCCGATTTCGGAATAGATTCTTGAGAGCCCTTGAAGGGTTAAGTATCCTTTTTTTGTGATAATATAGTCTCCCCTCTCGTTCCGCTGTAAAACCATGCCTGTATCAAGCAGTTTCTGCAGATGGAAGAGAAGGTTCCCGCCGCGAAGCCCGGTGAGTTTGGAAAGCTCGGAAAATGTCTTGCTCTCTCCAGAAAGTGCCTTGAGCATAAGGAGCCTCTGCCTGTTTGCTACCGGCTCGCATACTTCAGAAACTATTTTTTCAGGCTCGATCACACTTATATCGCCTTTCTCATCCTTTTCCTCCATATCTTCATATATCTGGAGGGAGCGCATAAGTTTGACCTGTTTTTCAAGAAGGCTGCTGGCTTCTGAGAAGCACCTGCTGCACTGAGGGGTTTTAGCTTCTTTCCTTAACTCCTCAAGCCTGTCCCTATACATCCTGACAGTCCCTGCTTCAACCCTTGGTCTTCCAACAAGTCCTGCAGTTTCCTGCAAAAAGTCCCTGAAAGTAGTTTCACATAACTCCCTCATCCCGCAGTCCCGGGTCATCTGATTGTGCATCCTCTCGTTTGCGTCCTCACAGAGGTAGTCAACCACAGGTTTCATGAAACCCTTTCTCATCTCTTCCAGCATCCCGTCAATATGCTGCTGGTTTGCTCTCTGTAAAAACCTCGAAAAATCGTTCCTGAGGGATGTTACTTCTTCCTTTATCGAATGCAATTCTTCAATATAGCAAGCATCAGAATCTGCCTGTGCTGTCTCCACTCCTATCAGCCTCTAAATCTGTTTTTATTATCATTTTGTATTAGCTTAAAATGACCCTGAACAGCGTCACTTCAATTACTGCTGTTTTTTCTTATTTGTCAAGGTCATTTTTCTATACAATCTAAAGCTTGTACATATTAATGACGCTCAAGTATATAAATATATACAGATGTCTAAAAGTCGGTGATAATGAATGGAATTAAAAGACATCAATGACTTTGTACAGACCGCAAATGAAGAACAGCTCAAAGCCTTCGGCTTCCTCGGGCAGTGGATGATGGAAAACGTCCCCAAATACTGCACCTGCGCCTCAAAGTGCAGCCAGAACTGTGAACTTGCAAAGGCACTGGGTGGAGAACTGATGAGAGCCGGGCAGAAACTTCAGGGACAGTAAACTTATTCAATGAAATTCTGCTCCCTTAAATTTTTCATATTTTCTGGCTTTAAGGAGGTCTATCAAACCCTGCCTTTTATGCCGTTTTATACTTTTTACACCGTTCTCAAAAAACCCGCTATAAAGACCCGAAGGACAGTGCATTTTAAAGCTCATGGATATTAAATATATATTTAATTGGAAACAAAGGGGAATTTAAGATGGAACCAGCAGCCTCAGACTGGATAAATTTCTGGAACGCAAACAGTTTTGCAGTGATCACTGACAGCACAAAGCCAGCCATGAAATGGACAGCCTCGGAACTAAAAAAGCGGGGCAAAAAAGTGTATTTAGTTGACCTCTCAGACAAACCTGCCTCCGATTCTTTTAAAACTGTTTCCGAACTTCCAGGAGGCATTGACCGCGCCATCATAGGCATAACAAAGTCCGAACCCGGAGAACTGATCCCGGTCCTGAAAGAAAAAGGCACAAAAAAAGTATGGATCCACTGGAAAACCGAAACTGAAAAAGCACTCAGTGCCTGCAGGGATGAAAACCTTGAATATCTGGCAGGGCGCTGCCCTATGATGTACCTTGGAAGCGGGTTAAGCATACATGGACTGCACAGGACGATTGCAAAGATGACGGGGAATTATTGAAAAATCTGAACACTTTCCTGTCCGCTTTTTTCAATAAATTAAGAAACTCACTGAAATCTAACCAAAATTTTTCCCATAAACCTATAACTCATGCAAACAGATATTCTGGTATGGCAGTCCCGAAGTACCTGAAACGCTATCTCAGGGTTCAGAGAGATGAAATGCCTGCCCTCTCCAGAATAACAGAGAGAGTTTCAGTCGAATTCGACCCTGAGATGGGACTTGAAGAGCTCCGGAATATCCATAAAACAAGCATCAAAGAATACAGAAAATTGCGGGAAAGCCTTGACATAGAAGTTATGGATTCGCTTGCTTATGCTGATAGTTCGGACAGGCTGAGGCTGTATACAAAAAGCTTCCTGGAACTCCCTGAAGCCAGCCCTTCCCTCCTTGACCTCAAGGCTGCAATCGTGGACAGGCTGCTTGAAAAATGCATCTGCTGTGAGCGCCGCTGCGGGATAAACAGAAAAAAGGGTGAAAAAGGCTTCTGCAGGCTGACTGATGTTTCTCGATATGCTTCAGAGTTTTTGCACATGGGAGAAGAGCCTGAACTTGTCCCTTCGCATACGATCTTTTTTACCGGTTGTGTCTTTGCATGTGTCTTTTGCCAGAACTGGGACATCTCCACATGCCCGGAATGCGGAACCGAAGTAGACCCGCGAAAACTTGCCAAGCTTGTTGACATCAGGAGGCTGCACGGAGCAAAAAATGTAAACTTCGTAACCCCTACCCCGCACCCTCATACCGTCCTGAAAATTGTGCAGGAAATGTCGACAAATACAGCGGTTATCTGGAACTCGAACATGTACCACTCAAAAGAGATCGCAGAAATTCTGGAAGGTGTGGTAGATGTTTACCTGGGGGACTTCAAATATGGAAATAACGAATGCGCCCTGAAATATTCGAAGGTGAAAAACTACCTGGAGACCGTCCAGCCCAACTTCGAATTCGCTTACGAGACCGCAGAAATCCTCCTCCGCCATCTGGTTCTCCCCGGCCATCTCGAGTGCTGCACAAAGCCGATTGCAGAATGGGTTGCAGAGCATATCCCGCAGGTCAGGTTCAACCTGATGTTTCAGTACAGACCCTGTTATAGGGCAATGGAATACCCGGAAATCGCACGCCATCTAACCCTTGAAGAGGAGGAAAGGGCTATTGCGATCGTCAGAGAGGCTGGGATTGAGGATTTGCTGGTTTGAGGGGTCAGGAAAAGAGAGAAGTTTCATTTTTAGAATAGAATCGTATTCTTTTTTAAATCTAATTTCAAATTTTTCGGAGAATGTTTTTACTCAAAATTGAACCCCGGGTTCTCACCGGTCGGTAAAGCCGGCAGGTTTTTACAAAAAACGCATATGAAATTCTTCGAATATTTTTTATAAATTTGGTCTCATTATATAGTCTCATTAAGATTATAATTTGTTGCATCAACATAAAGAAAGAAGTTCAAACAAACAGTGTAAATCAAGGAATTATAGTATTTGCTTCTAAATAAGCAAATACAGCCAAATCCAGATGATGCCCTGTTGTAAAAAAGAAGTACTGAGTATGGAAAATATTTACTTATTCAATGATCATTGAAGGTCAGGTTTCTTATCACCTGTATAACGGAGAATTAAGGGGGAAGTGAAAGTGAAAATAGGGCAATCTCCAGCAATAAACTCGAATGCTGTACCTGGTGTTGAAAATGATGGCACTGTTCCAGAACTTACCAGAATTATTGATGCTAAAGCGGTTCAGTCCCTTATGAACGATTTTTACAGGCTTGCCCATATCCCCATGGCCTTACTTGATCTTAAGGGTAATGTTCTGGTAAGTGTTGGATGGCAGGATATCTGCACAAAATTCCACAGGGTTAATACTGAAACCTGTAAGCACTGCATAGAAAGCGACATAAATCTGTCCAAGGGTGTTGTTCCAGGAAGGTATAAGCTTTACAGGTGCAAGAACAATATGTGGGATGTGGTGACTCCAATTGTGGTGGAAGGGCAGCATATAGGCAATGTCTTCTCAGGACAGTTCTTTTTTGAAGAGGAGCCTCTAGACTATGAACTATTTCGATCTCAGGCTAAAAAGTATGGTTTCAATGATGAAGAATATATAAAGGCGCTTGACAAGGTTCCCAGACTGAGCAGGGAGGCTGTAGATACAAGCATGGCCTTCTTTATGACCTTTGCTAATATGGTCTCACAACTAAGCTACAGCAATATCAGGCTATCTCAATCGCTGGCTGAACGTGATGCTGTGGTAGAAGCGCTGCGGGAAAGTGAAGAGCGGCTGCGACTCCTGAGCGACAACCTGCCAGACAGTGCTGTATATCAATATGTCCTTGAGCCTGATGGGAGTACTCGTTTTGTATACTTCAGCGCAGGCATCGAGCGGCTCAACGGCGTCAAAATATCTGATTTGCTTCGCGATCCTGGCACATTACACCGGCAGATCCCTCCAGAGTATCTGGAACGTCTCGTCGAAGCCGGAGCGCGGAGTGCCCGCGAATTATCAGATTTTGATATGGAATTACCCATGCGGCTGCCTGATGGCCAGCTGAAGTGGATGAGATTGCACTCCCGCCCTCGCCGGCTTCCCGATGGCAGAACAATCTGGGACGGTGTACAGACTGATGTCACCGAGCTAAAACGGGCTGAGAAGGTGTTGCATGAGAACGAATTGCGCATTAAGGTTACCGAAGCTGTCGAGGCTGAACGGCGGCGGTTCTTTGATGTGCTTGAGGCACTTCCTGTGATGATAGCTCTGTTAACACCTGACCATCAAATTGTCTTTGCAAACCGTTGTTTCCGTGAGATGTTTGGCGAGTCAGGCGAACGTCATTGTTTTAAGTATTGTTTTGGGCACAGCAGTCCATGCGATTTCTGCGAAGCGTATAAAGTATTTGAAAGCGGCAAACCCCACCGCTGGGAAGTCACTACCCCGGATGGAAGCGCGATTGAAGTTTATGATTTCCCTTTCACCGATGTTGACGGTTCACCTCTTATTCTTGAAATGAATGTCAACATCACAGAGAGAAAAGCAGCAGAAGAAAGGCTTCGGGATAGTGAGGAAAAGTACCGAAACATCGTTGAGACGGCAAACGAGATTATACTCATAACAGACAACAAAGACGTAATCGCTTATGTTAACCCGAAGATAATGGACATGTTAGGATATACTCCGAAAGAAGTTGTTGGCAGACCAATATGGGGTTTCATCAGTGAAGAATGTAAACCTGTTGTCAGGCAGAATCTGGAAAAGAGGACTCAGGGAATAAGTGGGAGCTATGAATTGAAATTAATTCGTAAAGATGGCTACCCTATCTGGACATACTTAAACGCTAAACCTCTTTTTGATAAGGAGGGCAAGTATGCGGGTGCCATGAGTATGTTAACCGACATCACCGAGCGTAAAAAGGCTGAAGAAGCCCTTTTGCAGATGGAAGAAATCCGCAAAAAAGAGATTCACCACAGGATAAAGAATAACCTTCAGGTGATTTCCTCCCTGCTTGATCTTCAGGCTGAAAAGTTTAATAACAGACAGGATATAAAGGATTCTGAAGTTCTGGAAGCCTTCAGGGAAAGTCAGGATAGAGTGATATCTATGGCTCTTATCCATGAAGAATTGTACAAAGGTGAGGAATTCGAAACTCTAAACTTCTCTCCATACATTCAGGAACTCGCTGAGAACCTTTTCGAAACATACAGCCTTGGAGATACCAGGATCACCTTAAGCATGGACCTGGAAGAGAATCTTTTCTTTGATATGGATACTGCAGTCCCGTTAGGAATGATTGTCAATGAGCTTGTTTCCAATTCTCTCAAGCATGCATTTACAGGAAGAGATAAAGGGGAAATTCGAATTGAACTTTTCGGGGAAGAATCCACAGGACTTAAAAGAGAAAACCGTGAGAATACTGATTTTACCCTGAAAATCTCAGACAACGGCATTGGCATGCCTGAACTTGATATTGAAAATCTTGACAGCCTTGGTATGCAGCTTGTAACTTCCCTTGTAGATCAGCTGGATGGAGAACTGGAGCTGAAAAGGAATAATGGGACCGAGTTTACTATAAAGTTCACGGTAATAGATAAAGATAAACAGGCATCAGCGTCAGCAACAAAACAACCATCTGATGATCTTTTAAACAGGAAGTAAGAAATGTGCATTGACAATGTAGAAAAAAAATCCATTGAAATCAGCGATAGAGGTAAAGTTTAAAAGCCTGAACTTCTAAGAGAAACCTCTTAACCTGACCGGTAAACTCTCACATATTAATTACTCATTAATAAAATATAGTCTTATATATCACTCGAAAGAATTACTCTATTAAAGATAGATCCTGATCTTCAGTATTTTCCTGATCCTTACAATTCGAGCTGACCCTTCATGCACTCGAAAACCCAACAGATCCTTAAAACATTTGAAGAAATCAATAAAATTCCCCGCCGTTCTAAAAATGAAGAAAAACTTGCCCTGTGGCTGCTGGAATGGGCAAGAAGCCATAATCTTGAAGCGAAAACCGATGCTTTAAACAATGTCCTGATAAAAGTCCCTCCTACCCCGGGCTATGAAAACTCTCCAGTGATTGTTCTGCAGGGTCATATGGATATGGTATGTGAAAAGTGCAGAGACTCAGAGCACGATTTTTCTAAAGACCCTATCAGGTGTGTATATGACGGGGAATGGATGCGGGGAGAGGAAACTTCAATCGGGGCGGATAACGGGATTGCCCTTGCAATAGGGCTTGTGCTGGCAGAAGCCGGAATAAAAGGAGAAATAGAGCATCCTCCTCTCGAACTTCTGTTTACGGTTGACGAGGAAACCGGGCTGACAGGAGCCAGCGGGCTTGAAGAAGGTTTCTTTGAAGGCAGAATTCTCCTGAACCTGGACTCCGAAGATGAAGGAGTTTTTATAGCCGGCTGCGCAGGAGGGAAGAATTCACGGGTTTTCCTGCCTGTTGAATGGGAACCTTTTGACTATGCAAAAGAAGGAGGGTCCGGGCTGTTCAGGCTCTCGGTAGAGGGGCTTGAAGGAGGGCACTCAGGTACTGAGATCCACAGGCAGAGGGCAAATGCGATTCAGCTGCTCGCCAGACTTCTGGTAAATCTTAAGGAAAAAGTCGGAAAAGAAGACATAAGGCTCGTTTTCTTCAGCGGAGGCAGTGTCCACAATGCAATTCCAAACTATGCAGAGGCATTTATTGCCCTTCTACGAAGCAAAGAAAAGCAGGCAGAAGATTTTGTTTCCGAGTTTCAGCAGACTCTGAAGGATGAGTATGCGGTATCTGATCCTGAAATTACCCTTCAGCTTAAAGAAGTTGAGAACAGGGTTATTTTCGAGGCATCCGGTGGAAAGGTCATCAGAAAAGAAGTGCCTTCTGACAGGGTTTTTTCTGCCCAAACGGAAGAAAAGCTTTTAGGGATGCTTCTTGGAATGCCTCATGGAGTTCACAGAGTCTCGGATACCATCCCGGGTCTTGTTGAAACCTCGAATAACCTTGCAGTTGTAAGGACAGATGATAATGAAGTAAGAATCGTATCGAGCCAGCGCAGTTCCGTCATGTCAAGGCTTGCCGAAGTCACAGGAAAGGTGGAAACCATTGCAAAACTGGCAGGAGCCCGGGTTGAACACGAATGCGGATATCCTGCCTGGGAACCGGACCTTCAATCAGGGCTGCTTAAGAAATGCAGGCAGGCTTATAAAGAGACATTCGGGAATGATCCGGAAATCAAAGTCGTGCATGCAGGGCTTGAATGCGGGGTAATAGGCTCTAAATACGGGCGCATTGAAATGATTTCTTTTGGGCCGACTATCAAAGACGCTCATTCTCCGGCTGAGAGGGTTTTTATCCCCTCGATTGAGAAGGTCTGGGTTTTTCTGGAAAACCTGCTGAAGAGCTATCGGGCTTCCTGATTGGCTTCAATCTTTTCTATCGGGTGGCAAATATGGCGGTCTGCTGTTCTCAGGGTTTTCCTCGTTGCCGGCAGTCCCATTTTCCTTTTCATTTCTCGTCATTATGGAGCGCTCTTTCATGAAATAAGCCAGCGCTACTATTGGCAGGGCATATCCAATCCCGTAGAAAGCAAGGTTGTTTTCCTGTTCTTCAAAGATAACGCTTAAATAATTTACCGCAAGCACCACGATTGTCAGCCCCACAAGATTTAATTCCAGTTCTTCAATGTCATGCGTTTTAAGCCATGGAGATAGAGGAAGAGGTTCTATAAACAGTTCATACAGGCCAAGTGAGGTAATGAAAAGTACTGTACCGACAAGGAACAGGTGGACGATCTCCACAATTTCAACAATTATGTTCCCATGTGTAGCTGTCTCCTCCATTCCGGAAATCAGTTCAGGTAGAAAATAAACAAGTTCGATTCCGCCTTTGATAAACAGGATAACAGCCGCAATAGCCAGCCCGATAACCGGAATAAGCACGAAGAATCGTGTTCCTGCAATAAATTTGACGACTTTAATCATCATGGTCCTCTCCGGCGAAATCTACTCTCATTATTCCAGTACCGATTTACTCTTCGGCAAACGCTGCACGCAGCCTGTCCTCTTCTTCTTTGGACAGGTTGGAAGCAATGAGTTCAAACTTTGCACCTTTAGCTGCTTCCGCTACTCTATCCTTTACGGCATCGCTGGTCATGAGGAAAAGAGCTGAAGTGCCTTCAGTTACTTTGCTCCGCACTGACCTGATAAAATCGTCATTAATTCCAATGTCAGCCATTGAACCGGTCAATGCACCCATTGTAGCTCCCACAACCATGCCAAGTATGGGAACAAAAAAGATAAGACCAAATAACATGCCCCAGAAAGCACCGCTCAAAGCTCCTGTACCTGCCAGGTCATACAACTGTTTGGTCTTTGGCTTCTTTTTTCCCTCCGGCCAGGTAACTATGGCTGCATCATGGAGGTTTATCAGATGCTGTTTGCTCAAATCCTTTACCACTTCAAGTGCTTTTTCTGCACCATCAGAGGTTTCAAACTTCAGAACAGTTAATGTTGCCATTCTTCGAATCTCCTTCTCCTGCTTTTTATACCGCTAATTCTATGTATATTATTTTATACATGCTGATATATTTTATCGGGTGTAATTACTGGAATATTGTCCTTTCAGGAAGACATAAGATCTTCTATAGTTCTACAGCGCTTTTTAGCCCGCATCTTCTTCATTCTGGTTTCTGCTTCCGCTTGATTCCATTAACTTCGCCATCCAGCGCGTTTCTTCGGAACTTTCCAGGATCATTTTCACAACCATTGTAAGGGGTATTGCAATTAACGCTCCCGCTGTTCCGAGTACATAAGCCCAGTAAAATAGAGACAGAAACACAACCGATGGAGATAGTTTGAGACCCTTGCCTGCAAGGGATGGAAAAAGAACGTTTTCTACGAGCGCATTGACGAGTGAGATGCCTGCGAGGACAGCCAGGGCTCCTAAAGGTCCGTACTTAAATAAGCCAAGAAGCATCGGTGGGAGAGCGGCCAGAATAAATCCAATATATGGGATGTAGGCCAGCAGAAAGGTCAGAATCCCCCAGAGAATTGCAAAATCAATGCCACCGATAAGAAGAAGCACAGCAGTCCCTATCCCTCCCAGCAGATTTGTCTCGGTCCGTATAACAATGTAATTAATAAGGTTTTTTCCGAATTCGGTAACCTGCAATACCAGGAAAGACTGGCTTTCAATCTCTTTCTGAACCTTTTTCGGAGCGCCGGCAGCGTCCAGCAGCAAAAATGTTGTGGTGATAATGATGAGCCCGGTTGTTGTCCCTGCATCCAGGACTCCGGTAAGGATTCCGGCAGTAATACCGAATGCGAATGCCCCTATGTCACGCAAAATTGATTCAATAGAAAATCCTGCAGAAGGCAAATAATCTGCGAGTTTTTCCAGAATGCCCATTAATTGAGTTTCATAATTCGGTATCCGGGTGCTGAGCTGGAGCAAAGACCCCAGTACCAGAAGCCCGCTTGCAATTGCAACAACGATGAAAAGAAGGATTACAAGACCGACGCTAACCGTTCCCGGAACTCCTTTTCTCTGGAGCCAGTGGACCAGAGGAGCAAAGATCAGGTAGGCAAAAACCGAGAAAAAAACGGGCACGAGTATGGTTGATATCTGCTGCATGCCAATGGTAAGGATAACCGCAGCTGTGCTATAGATCAGAATTCTGGCTGGTGCAGAATGAGTATCCTCATTTATATTTGCATCCCCCTATTTTCATACATCTCCCAATCTCCACTCCTTAAGTATCCCTGATGCGGAACCATTTTTGCGATCCAAAGACAGATTTAACTATCAGTCAGTGGCTAGATATGGTAAATATATGTGAGGAGACTGTAAATAGCTGCCTATTAAGGATGCAGACTTTTACCGGGTTCACAGGCAAAACAGAAGAACAACTATTGAATGAAGTCGATACGGAACAGGATGTTAAAGTAAAAGCTGGAAACATGTCAGTGAATAAGAACCTGAAAGGCTCCGGAATTATCTGCAGGTAAAGAACTCGCACCATTGACTATTAAGAGTTATATACAAAGTTGGAGTGCTGGTGTGTCGTGAAATTTTTAATGATTTATGCCCGCAATTTTAAGCTTGGGAAATTTTTAAAGCCATTAAAAAAACTCATGAAATGAGTAACATCCAGAGTCCCATTCTCCAGCCATAGCAAGATGAAGAAACTTCATGGGTTGGGCTATATATTATCAGATATATAAAAGAGAGGTGTCAGGAAAAGAGGTTCTAACTGACATGATTTGAGGCTAAAAGAAGGGAAAGCTTTATTCCGGCAAATAAAGCCGGGCTTCAAAAAGAAAAGACGTATAAACTTGTTATACGTCAAAAAGGACCTCAAAATAGACAATGAGTATGCTGGATATGAGTTTGGGAACTCACTGAAATAGGATGCATACATATGTGAATTCGCTAAATCTGGTTTGGGAATACCAGAAAAATATCAATAAAAAATGTGTGGGTTAGGGATTCATCAAGACAATTCGTCAGGAAATAAGTTACAGGAGAAAGTCAGTTGAAGGCAAAAAAGCCAGTTGTATGCCCCAAAAGATCACCACCTGGAGAAGGAAACTATCAGTAAACTGCCGGTCAGACAGGGCTCAGGGCTCAAGCAGGATAATGACAAACATTATCCAGATGGCGGCTTGAGAAATGGCAAAACTGAGCCGTGCCACGACCTGGATCATTGAAGTAATCAGTTTCAAAGACAAACCCTGAGAAAATTCGAGGCTGTCTGCATCTTCCTTCTCTTACACAGCACTGGCTTAATTACTGATATATCTTCTTGCCTCATTTTCCTGACGAATGTTCACTTTTATACTACCTTTTTTTTTCACTTTGATACTACTGTTTTCCGTTGAATTTTTGCCTTTTTTATACCGGGTGTTTTATTTGACTGGTGTTATACCCATAACCTTGCAGGCAACATCCCATCTTTTCTTCTCTAAAACCCGCACATTGTGTGATTATTCTTTATATGTAAAAATGCCTTCTTTCTGGATTTGATCCTGGTGCTTACAGCTTCAGGAAAGGAAAGCGGTTTAGACCTTCGCTAAATAGAGAAATAAAGAAATAAAGAAGATGATAGTAATTATTAAATAATAATGAATATCATTTAGTAATGGATATCATGTATATCTGAATAAAACTGCACAGGTAAATTGAGTGGATGGCGATGAAGACCACAGAGAAAGCTGACATTAAATACACGAACCAGAGAGTCGAAATACTTGCTTTCCTGCGCGAACACGACGGTCATCCCACTGTAGACGAAGTTTATGATGGGGTTAGAAAAAAACTGACGCGTATAAGCAAGGCTACCGTATATAAAAATCTCAAATTCCTTACTGAAAAAGGGTTACTGGAGGAGGTGAATGTAAAAGGGGTCTCAAGATTTGAAGCTAATTTCATTCCACACCATCATCTCATCTGCCGGGAGTGCGGCATGATGGAGGATTTTAATTCCGAACAACTGATGGACTACTCGATGAAGATAGCTGAGGAAATAGAAGGATTTACTATTGTTTCAACGAGCACTAACTTCTATGGCTTATGTAAAAAGTGTAAGGAAGAAATGTAACCTGACAGAACATAAGGGGGAAACAGTGTACTATCCAGATAAAAGTACATCCTTCCTGTGGTCAAAGATAAAGATCCGGTTACAAACAAAATGTGCTTCAGATTCTCTCTGGGCACGAAGTTGATCTGCAAGCCGTGACAGAAGACATCGGCTTGCTTCATCGCAGAGAGTGAGGGATATGAATGGTTGATTTGCTTTTATTAAGCCGGCTTCAGTTTGCCATAACAGTTGCTTTCCATTTCCTGTTCGTTCCACTAACACTGGGACTCGCACTGTTAGTGGCAGGCATGGAAACAATGTACTACAGAAACAAAAGTGAAACCTGGCGAAAGATGGCTGATTTCTGGGGCAGGATATTCAAGATAAACTTTGCAATAGGTCTGGTAACAGGTCTTGCAATGACTTTCCAGTTCGGTACGAACTGGGGTGCATATGCGGAATTCATGGGAGATGTCTTTGGTCCACCGTTAGCAGTGGAAGCATTGCTGGCTTTCTTCCTTGAAGGCACTTTCTTTGGCGCATGGATATTCCTTGACCGCTCCCGCCAGAAACTGAAGGCATTTTCCATGTGGATGGTCGCCCTGGGCACCAACATATCTTCATTATGGATTATCACTGCTAATGGTTTTATGCAGAATCCGGTCGGCTATGAAATGGCTGCTGACGGGAGCAGGGTAATTATGACAGATTTCTTTGCCCTGCTGACTAACAGTTATGTGTGGTACATGCTGGTACATACCCTGCTTTCAGCTTACCTCCTGACAGCATTCCTGATAATGGGAATCTGTGCATATCACTTCCTTAAAAGAAACAACAATGAAGTGTTCAGGAAGTCTTTCAGAATAGCAGTTGCCATAGCACTTGTTACTTCGTTCCTGCTTCCTGTTCTCGGTCACAGTTATGCGCAGTATGTTGCTGAACTTCAGCCTGCCAAAGGAGCGGCAATGGATGCGATATGGGAATCTGGCTCCTCGCTGCCAATGTATCTTATACAGGTGCCGGATTCAGGTACCGGTTCCAACAGTATTGAGCTGCTAGGAATTCCGGGTCTTGCAAGTTTCCTGTATACGGGAAGTTTCAGCGGAACGATAACAGGACTTAACCAGCTGCCTCAGGATGAACTGCCGCCTGTGGAGATAGTATTCTGGAGCTTCAGGCTGATGACAATACTGGGCTCTCTGTTCATGATAGAAGCCCTTGCGGGCTTATATCTTCAAAAATCAGGCAAGCTGTACACATCGGATAAGTATCTGAAGCTGCTGATGCTGTCTATTCCTCTCCCGTATATTGCCATCACAGCCGGCTGGATTGTAGCTGAGGTAGGAAGGCAGCCGTGGATAGTTTATGGTCTGCTGAAGACAGCTAACGGCATATCATTGGTTCCCGCATTGGATGTAATGTTAAGCATTGTCCTTATCAGCGCATTATATCTGGTTCTGATAGTCTTTGAGATATACCTCATAAAGAAAACCGTGGTCAATGCAACAGGAGTTGAGTGAAGATGTTCGATTTCCTTACTCATGATATGCTTGCTGTTATCTGGTTCTTCCTGTGGTGTGTAATATGGGGAGTTTACTTTATTGTAGACTCATTTTCCCTTGGAGCAGGCCTTCTGGCACCCTTTATTGCCGCAAATAAGGCACAGAGGGTACAGATCCAGAGCTCTGTGGGTCCTTTCTGGGGAGGTAACGAGGTATGGCTCATCCTTGCTGCAGGTGGAACATTTGCTGCATTTCCGCTGGTATTCTCGAAGATGTTCACTTTCCTCTACCTTCCCATGATGCTGCTTCTCATCGGTCTGGTCATAAGGGGAATTTCCATAGAATATCTCCACAAGGATGACAATCCCCGGATACAGAAGGCATTTACCTGGGGATGGTTTGTAGGAAGCCTGCTGATCTCCCTTGTCCTGGGAGTTGCATTTGCAAACTTCTTCAGGGGGCTTGAAATCGCTTCAGGAGGAGTTTATGAAGGCAGCCTGCCCGGACTTTTCGGACCCTATGCACTGATAGGCGGTGTCCTGTTCGTGCTTATGAGTGTTAGTTCAGGTGCGCTCTGGATCAGTGTCAAGACCGAAGGCGCCGTAGCTGCAAAAGCAGGGGACCTGGCAAAAAAGAGCACTCTTATTGTACCTGTGCTTGCTCTGATCTATCTGGTATATTCCTTTGCGGGCATAGAAGGGTTTACAGCCAATTATTCAGCCATGCCAGTGCTTTACATATTGCCGGTTCTTGCGGTGGTGGCAGCTGTTCTTGCTGTGTTCTTTGCAAAAAAGGACAAAGGATTCCTGGCTTTTTGCAGCAACCTTCTGGCGCTTCTTTTCATTGTCCAGACCGGGCTTGCGAGTACCTATCCTTACATGCTCAAATCCTCTGTCTCTCCCGAATACGGGATAGATATATTTGAGGCAGCATCAAGCCATATGACCCTGAGCATCATGCTGGGAGGAGCACTGGTATTCGTGCCCATAGTCATCATCTACCAGCTGTGGGTATATACCCTGTTCAGGGAAAAGATAAAAGAAACAGAACAGGTCGAGTACTGACCTGTTTTCTCTTATTTTTTAGTTCTTTGTCACTTCAGGTATGTCGTTTCTTCTTTGAGACTTTGTACAGGAGCCTCTCTTTGCATTTTCCATAGTGAATAACTCATATTTTCTGCCTGTATCTCAATTCCCTGAAACTTATCCTGAATTCGGTCCCTTCGCCAGTCGTATTAAGTTCAATGCTTCCTTCTATCTGGTCCACAAGGTTAATCACAAGCTGCAAACCCAGAGACTCCGTTTCCCGGAAATCAATTTCTTCAGGGAAGCCTCTGCCGTTATCTCTAACAGTGAGTAAAAAATGATTTCCTTTCTCTTCTTTTTTGAGGCAGATGCAGATCTCACCGCTTTCCCTGTCTGAAAAGGCATGTTTGAGGGCGTTTGAAACGAGTTCGTTAATAATGATACCCAGAGGGACAGCCGTATCCATCCCAAGGAAAACATTATCAACGTCAAGCTTCAGGTTGATATCTTTATCACCTACTGAATAAGCCCCGAAAAGGTAATTTGCAAGGTTCTGGATGTAATCTGCAAAGTCCACACTTATCATATCTTCGGACTGGTAGAGTTTTTCATGGACCAGAGCCATAGACTTGACCCTGTGCTGGCTCTCCTTAAAGGCTTCGATTACCTTTTCATCATTGAAATTTCCTGACTCAAGGTAGAGAAGGGTTGAGATCACCTGAAGGTTGTTCTTGATTCTGTGGTGAATCTCTTTTTTGCGGATTTCTTCCATCTGCAAAAGGGCTTCTTCGGCTTTTTTGTGTTCAGTTATGTCAAGGATAATTCCCTGAAGGCGAACCTCGCCTTTTTCATTCCTCTGGATAAAAGTTCTCTCGTCCACCCAGCGGATCTCACCGGACCTTGTGAGTATCCTGTAATCCGAGTTATAGACATCACAGCCGGATTCAACATTCTTTGCAAGTTCAAGCTCAACTTTTTCCAGGTCTTCAGGATAGACTATGTCCCCGTAAAGGATTTTCCTTGATGTAAAGTCCTCTACATTATATCCGAGCCTTGTAACGTTTTCCGAGACAAACTCTATAGGCCAGCCTTCTTCATATTTCCACAAAAAGACAATAACAGGGCTGCTGTTAATGATGCTCTCCAGCTCTTCTTTTAGCTTGTTGGAATGCTCAAGCTTCCTCGCATATTCCATAAGGGATTTTTCCGCCTCTCTCCGCTGGGTTGTAATCCTGTCAAGCACCAGGCGGGTTTCTTCAATTCCATCAGTGAGAAGCTTAAAATCTCCCTGCCCCTGTATCTGAATAGGCCTCTTGAAATTGTTATGCTGAAAAGCGGTCAGGACAGCGTTGGAGTCGTCAATAATCATGTTCAGGGTCTCGGAAAACTTGTCAAGGGTATCCTCAAGCTCCCTGAACTCTCCCTGAACATCTACCTTGACCCTTTCTTTTAATTCCCCTTTCGCAAGGGCATTGGTAACCCTCATCGTTTCCCGGATAGGGATAACCACAGCATTAAGAATTTCGTTCAAACCTTTAGGAATTTCCCGGAAATCGATTGCCACATCCGTGTCAGCCCTTACCCCCAGTTCTCCTTTAACCGCATCTTCGGCAATGCTCTTAAAATCCTTAACTATTCTGTTAATTGGCTTTGTCACGGACCTTGCAATCATATAGGCAAGGGCAGCCATGAACAGGATTGAAATTGCAGAGATGATAAGAAGCCGGGCCCTCAAATCAGTTACTCCGGCAAACATTTCTTCTTTGGGGACGACCAGCACGAAAGCAAAGTCCCCTGTTTCAACAGGTTCGTAAAAAAGAATAACGTTTTTTCCTGTGGTGGGATCTATGGTTTCAAGACGTCCTCCAATTCCATTTTTTATATCATTGGAGGCTTTTTTGACATTTTCCCCTCCAAAATCATAGAGGTTCTTTTTCCCGATCCAGTCCTTATGTGTGGGGTGGGAGAGAAGAACTCCGGTATTGCTTACCATAAAAGCATACCCTGTATCGAAAATCCTTACTTCGCTTACCTCCTCGTCCACATAGTCGAGAGAAACATCAACGCCTCCAATCCCTGCAAATTCTCCGTCCTTAATGATTGGAGAAACGTAACTCACCATGAAAACTCCTTCATAAAAATAGGGTTCGGTCAGAGTATCCTTGCCGGTTGCCTTCGGGAGCTGGTAGTAGTCCGAGGTATTATAATGAAGCAGAGGGGCAACTGAAGCATTTCCGCTCATTTTATTCCAGTAAGGGACAAACCTGCCGGTTTCATCATGGGCAGGCGCATTTACGTATTCAGCATCTTTCCCGTCAAATGCATTGGGCTCAAAAGCCACATAAGTCCCGAGAAGATGAGGATTATCACGGAGCAGGTTTTTCAGAATAAGAATAACTTCATCCCTGTCTTCGGTTTCATAGCTTTCCATTGTGGTGGAAATCGTCCTTGCAATGGCAAGGTTGGCTTTCATATCGGCATCGAACTGGTTTGCATAATTGGAAGCCATTTCAACCGACTGCTGATAAGCCAGTTTTTCTTCCTGCGTCGTGACCGTGGAGATGATCACAGCTGTGGAGGCTGTAAGGATCAAAAAGACCCCGAGTACGGTGTAAACAATCATTTTTGTTCTTAAAGGGGTGTTGCTAAGCATTTTGATTCTCACCGATTTCCTTTCGTTTTTGCTGTCGAAATGGAAAAAAGAGAACATTTTTCCGCGGCCTCATATTCTGAGAAAAAACAGGCGCAATCGGGCGTTTAATAATTAATTTTATGGGCACTTAAAATATTTAAAAACTCCTGAAATACATCTTTAACAAACAAAAAATGAGATTAAGTAAAAGAAGAATGCAGTGAAATCTCCTGCATCCTTTTTTAAAACTTATACAGGGGTTTTGCTCACTTTCAGTTTTCTTTTCATCCTCGCCATACCCTCTCTCTGAGAGTAGAACCAGAGCGGGATGTAAAGGGCAAGCACCACAAAACCGACGATAGTGGAAGTCCATCCCACCTCAAGGCTGTTGAGATAAACAATTCCTATCAGGCACAGGGGCAGGTTGAAGAACCCAAAGAGAGCTGCAACATACTGCCAGCCCCCGGGTGCTTTGAAGGGCCTTTCAAGTGTTGAGAATCGGGGGTCGAATTTTGCTTTCACGTATGCAAAAAGGCTGATCCCGTTGGCACAGACATATCCAATTGCAGAGGCTGCAAGGATAGCCGCAGGCGTTCCCAGGAAGATAAAACCCATGTTGAAGAGGGCAATAACAATCATTGCATTAACCGGTGTTCCGTGAGAGTTCATCTTTCCAAAGAATTCTGGCAGATTTCCTTCTTCGGCCATTGAATACATAGCCCTTGAAGCTCCAAGGAAAGCGGTCTGGATGATAAGGATCATTGCAGCAATCAGCATGAGGATGGTAAGGGCTCCTCCTATCGAACCCAGGGTCATCTGAGCCATGGGAAGCATTGGCGAGAACGGCTCTGCAAGGATTCCTTCGACACCAAGAGTCCCGGTACAGGCTGCCTGGACAAGGATAAAGGTCACAAGGCAGATCGCCCCACAAATAAAGAGGGCTTTGGGCACATCAGATTTAGGCTGTTTGTACTCAGGCCCGTAGATAGCCGCTGTTTCCCAGGCACAGGCGCTCCATTGAGCCATTGCCATGAGCCCGAAAAGGATAAGGATATGATTCACATCCCAGCTCCAGTCAGTCGGTAGCCAGGCGCCTGTGATGTTGCTAAGTTCAAATTGCCCTGTTACAAAGGGTGCAAGGGAGATAATAATAAGCGGGGCAAGCGAGAGCACTGCAAGGATATAACCAAGCGTTGCCCCTCCAGAAAGCCCGCGGTAGTTTACAAGGATAAGGAACAAAAACACAGTTGCACCGGACGCGAGATACATAGCCATGTCGGGCACTCCGGCAAATGCGGGAATAAGACCCTTAAGGTAACTTCCTATAAGGATTGAAAAGATTGCAAGCACAGGGTTCCAGGCAAACCAGTAGCTCCATGCACTGAAGCCTCCAAGCAGTTTGCCCTTATCATATCCATTGTTCCCTCCTTTTGCCCCGAACACACTCTGGGCATATCCGGGGAGTCCGGAAGCTTTGGGGAACATGGTTGCAAGCTCTCCGTAGGCAAAATTCTGCATGAAGCCCTGGAAGACAGAAAGCGCCCACACAATGATTGCAAAAGCCCAGACATAGCTTGCAAAGTAGCCTATAGAAGGAAGGATCAGCACAGGAACGCCAAGGGCAATTGCAAGCCCCTGCTTCCAGTCAATTGTCCGCTGAAGCCCTCCGGATTCGTTATTTTCATTACTCATATCACACACTCCATTAATTATTTTTTAGCGTAGCCTGATGATTCGCACAGCTACCGCAGAAAATTGCCTGCAGAACCTGCGAGCAGAAAAAAATGGAAAGAGATTCGAAAGAGATTAAGGAGCCGGAAATGGATATGCTCAGTTTTTCTACCTGCAGCAGCCCCCTGAAAAAAAAATCTCCCCCTGTTTCCTGAAGAATTTCAGGGTAGATCAGGCTCCTTACTCCTCTTTATTTTATGACCTTTTTCTGTTCAAATTCGGTTATTATTCGGTTTTTTATCTCGTCTGTTTCCTGAATCGTTCACAGGAGTTGATCTTTATACCGAGCAACTTCTCGATGTTCATTTTTGCAGCAATACCCTTTGCAGCTCCCGGAACCGAGGTGATAACCCCAATGTCGAGCTCCTCACGGAGTTCGCGCATAACGTGTTCGTCAGCGAGGTCCCTGATTTCTACATTAAGCTTCTTTGCCACATACTGTTTTGCTTCTTTTATCCTCATATTCTTTGAGAACTGCATCCTTGCAACGAGGTCTCCTGCTGCTCTCATTCCTGTCATACCAGAAGCCATTATGTGTGCGATCGGCATACCCAGAGGGTCGCCGACCCCGACCTATATGCCGTCTACGCCTGCAATCTCAACCATTGCTTTGCTGGCTCTTGTAACTGCATCAATCGGAGGAGTTTCAAGCATGGGTATTCCGCCAACCCCCATCCCCATATCAACGTGGCAGGGAATTGGAGAAGCTTCGACCGCTGCCTTCATGAAGGTAACTGCACGTGCAAGGTTCCATGCTGATGTCTTGCTTGTGTTTGTGTTGCACACAGGCCCGAAAACGTTAGCTCCTGCCTTTGCAATCAGAGGTGCCTGCTGGTGCGGCCAGAGCCCTGCAAGAGTCACACCATCATACTGAAGGTTACCGTGCATACCAAGTACGCATTCTCCTGCCATTCCTGCTTCGATGTACATGTCAGGGAACTCTTTTCTGAGAGCCTGGATTGCGTGCAGTGTTCCGTACATGTCAGCATCGCCTGCAGCTGCAGTTGTGTCGAAGTTAACACCATCTGCGCCGGATGCAAAGAGTTTCTGCATAACCCATACAGTGTCCCTTGTGAGGTGCTCTGCTGCGTGTTCCATTGACTCCCAGGCTTCCTGGATTTTGAAAGCCTTCATGAGGTCTCCGGGGTTTTCGAAAGGTCCGTCAGGAGTATAATACAGTCCCATGTTCGGCATTGCGCCGTAAAAGAGAGGTATGACCATGTTCTGCTGGCAGACTTCCATTGCCTGGCATTCGTTTGAAACTACGGGCTTCACCGGCTTGAAACTGTAGTCAATGTGACCGAGTTCCATTGTGTCAGCACCAAATGCCCTCTCGTGCATCATGCAGCCGACAAGCCGGCTTGATGGAATACCAACACCGCTGTTTCCCTGGTCGCCGTCAAGGCGGATCGTACCGATGTCATGGGTCATGGGAACTTCCATACCCTGCTCGACACTTACGGCTTTGCCGGGCATCATAAGGATTTCTGCAAGCTTGTCGAGTTCGTTGGCGTTAAGGGCAGGGATTTCACCAAGATCGGCAGCGTTTGCTGTTCCGGCTTCAATCTCTGCCATAATCTTCTCTTTGGTAAGGAAGGTGCGTTTACCGTCTCCCATTCTCAAAGCATATTCAGTTGCCATTTTTATCACCATTAATTTAAACGGAACTTTAGACTTTTCTCTGGGGTTCAGAGCAGCAGTTCTTTTGCCTTTGCCACGGCTTCGCTTGCGTTTTCTGCATAGCAGTCAGCACCTATTTTATCAGCCCATGCCTGGGTTGCAGGAGCACCGCCTACCATGACTTTTACCTTGTCCCTGAGTCCTTCTTCCTTGAGGAGTTCAATGACATCCCTCTGCCCCTGCAGGGTTGTGGTCATAAGTGCAGAGATCCCTATCATGTTTGCATTGACTTCCTTTGCCTTCTCAATAAAATTCCTGATGGGTACATCACGGCCGATATCATAAACTTCAAAACCGGCAGACTGCAGCATGGTTGAGACGATTGACTTCCCTATATCGTGCACGTCCCCTTCGACTGTGCCGTTTACGATAACCCCGAGTTTCTTTGTCTCTGTGCCTGCAGGCATGTCGGCTTCAAGGGCTTTAACACCTGCAGTCATCGCATCGGCAGCCATCATTACATGCGGCAGGAAGAGTTTTCCCCTCTCAAATAAAACTCCTACCTGGTTCATGCCGGCAGAAAGCCCTTTTTCTATAATTTCTGCAGGCTCCATAACCTTCTTTGCTTTTTCAACTGCAGCGAGTACTGCGTCTTTTTTACAGGAGATTACCGCGTCCGAAAGCTCCTGAATAAGTTCTTCTTTAGATGCCATTTTTAAACCTCCAATTATCGTCAGAATCTCTTCAGCTTCCAGATTATCGCTGCTGAAACCTGATTTCTGATTGTATGTATTATCTATGTAGAATTATATAGCCCAGTCTGTGGTGTTTTTTCTTAATGGTATGGAACTGGAACATCCCCGATGCTCTGTAAAGGCTAAAGGGAAAAGACAGGCTCCGTGGCAGGAGATCAAAGGATAAGATATTTCAATAGCATCAAAATTTTTAACATAAATAAAACAGGTACGAAGCGATGGAATCAGGGTGAAAACAAAAAACAGGAACGAAAATAAAGATAAAACAGTGATAATTTAAGAAACAGAGACCTGATTCAATCTTTTGAATGCCTGAATTAAGCACCTTTCTTCAAAATGCCCTTTAAAATATCCTTAAAGATATGTTTGCAGTGAACCTGTGCTTATTTGCTCAACCTTCACATCTGTTATTTCTGATCGCCCAGTACGCAGACTCTGATTGTACCGGCACTTGTCTGAAAATCCGTACAGATATTCGGATGAACATGTCTTCTCTCCTGTTTTTCTTTAAGCCGACAGAAGTGGTCACCTTCAAACCGGAATTTTTTAAAAAGCTCACATGTTTCACAGAGGCAGTCATCTATTTTTTCCTCTCCCCTGACCACAGCTCCCCTGGCACAGAACATGCCTTTGCCCCCCGGATAAGAAGAACAATACTTGCAGAGGCAGGCTTTCAGGTGATGATATGAACCACATATCCCGAAATACCTCCCATATTCTTCCCTGGCTTTCTGGATAACATCATGTCCTGAGAATTCTTCTGCTTCTGCAGCTCCGGCATTTTTTATATCTTTTGCTGAGATCCAAGAGTCCAGAACATTCCCCCGGTGCAAAAAAGGATTAATTTATAAGATGTCAAAATATATTGTATATTGCTTGAGGGTTTTATAAATACATTTTTACCGTGCCATAAGAGTTCTGGAATCTAAAAAGCTCTGGAGGATAAGGGATACTATGGGATTTAATCATGTAGCTGAAAGCGACGAAACGATTCTTGATGAAGCACTCGAAAGGCAGCGAATTCTTGAAACCGTGATCAATAACAGCCCTATAATGGCTTTTCTCTGGACCCCGGAAGAGGACTGGCCTGCCAGATACGTATCGGAAAACGTAACCCAGCTAGGGTACAGTGCAGAGGATTTCCTTACAGGCAGGATAATGTATGCTAACATAATTCATTCCGAGGATATAGACAGGGTAAGAAAAGAACTCACCAGGTGCTGTGAAATCGGAAAAGACGATTTTGTCACCAGGTACAGAGTTATCACTGGCAAAGGAGAGATCCGCTGGGTGGAAGAAAAGACCTTTATCCAGCGCGATGAGAGGGGAAATGTGGTTAATTTCCAGGGAATAGTCAGGGATATCACTTCCGAAATAAAGAGTGAAATAGCATTGCGCGATGCACTGGAGAGCCAGAAAGCCCTCATGGAAAAACAAAAAGCCCTGCTTGAGAGACAGAGAGCGCTCGAGACTGTGATTAACAACAGTTCTATGGTAGTTTTCCTCTGGAAAGCAGAAAAATACTGGCCCACACTTTATGTATCAGAAAACGTCCGGCAGTTCGGGTATTCTCCGGAAGATTTTATTTCTGGAAGGGTCCTTTATGGAAAGATCATTCACCCTGAAGACCTTCTCCTGGTGGAACTGGAACTTGAGGAGAACTGCGAAGAAGGAGGAAAAGAGTTCAACCGCCAGTATCGCATCCTGACACAGACCGGAGAGGTTCGCTGGGTGGAAGAAAAAACCTTTATTCAGCGCAACCAGGAAGGGCAGGTGACAAATTTTCAGGGTATTATCGAGGATATAACTGAAAAAATCATAGCCTGAAAAAACCTGTGTTCTGCAGGAATTACTTTAAAGCATAAGCTTTTCAAACCTGCTGAATTCCAGCGTACACTTTTCGGCAAGGATAGAAAAACAGGTCCGGATTAAATGGACTGGCTTTTTTCCGTTTAAGGGGCAGGCTTTTTTTACATCTTCAACAAACCCTTTTCTAATTTTTTTAAGTCTTGTGTTTGATACAGGCATGAGGCTTAATCAAAATGAATACAAACGTATAAGGTACTGAAATAATGATGTGAAACGTAACATGGTGAATTTTTGCACAGATGATTCTCCAGCTACCCTAAAAGTTTACCTTAATAAGATCAGTTGTAAGAAAAAGCTACTTAAGCAAACGATATGTATAAGATTGAAGAATATATATTTAGAATAGATTATAAAAACAATAAGAATTAGTTAAATATGTATTTTATGCCAGAAACGGCTGCTTCCAGTTGAGGTGCATAGAATGGAAGACTCTCTACTTGACCTGATTTTTCTCTCCGAAAAAAGAAAGAACATACTTCTTCTTTTGCTTGAGGGGCCAAAAGACATCAATACAATAAAAAAAATCCTTAAAGCAAGTGCAACCTCAGTACAGCCCCAGATAAAAATGCTGAAAGAAAAGCGTCTCGTAGTCCAGGATAAGGACGTCTACAGGCTTAGTGAGATAGGAAAAATCGTAGCAGAGAAAATGAAACCCCTGCTGGACACTCTTTCCGTACTTGAACAAAACTCCGACTACTGGGCTGACAGGGATATAAGTAAAATTCCGCCTTTTCTGCTCTGTCGAATAGGTGAACTTGGGCACTGCAACACAGTTGAGCCCAGGATAGAACATATGTTCGAATTGATCCCTGAATATGTCGAGAATGCAAAAAAATCCAGGAGGTTTGAGGCTTTTATTTCTTACTTCCACCCACTTTTTCCTTCCTTTTATCTCGAGCTCGCACAAAAGGGTACATCGGTGTCTCTGATACTTCCCGAACCAATCCTGAAGAGGTGGGGTGAAGAAGATTACAGGGAGCAAACCATGCAATTCCTTAAAATGAAAAATACCAGACTTATGGTCTGTAAAGACTGTGAAAAGACTCCTACCATCGTGGCAGCAGACAATTTCATGGGAATAGCCCTTTTCCCGAAAGGGAGTACTTTTGACCGGAAGTATATAATATGCTTTGAGCCCGGAGCTCTTGCCTGGGGCAAAGATCTCTATGATTATTACGAGCAGAACTCGGAGCAGATTGAGGATATTGACAGTTATTTCAATACGGCGTAAAAAGAAGTCAAAAACCTTAAAAATATTGTGTAGAATTATGGGAAGTCATTTGAGTTAAGGAAGTCATTCCAGAGCTGTTAATGACCTCTGCCTGATTTATAAAAGATATTCATCTAGCCCTATCTCACCTTTTGCATAAGCTTCATGCCATCCCCGGGGTACGGGAAGTTTTTCATAGAGGATTTTTCTCCGCGCCTCAAGAAGTTCAGGCTCTTTTCCCATAAACTCTGCAGCGCACAAGACTGTACTTTCAACCTTTTCTGCAAGCTCTTTTAGCCACCTGTAGCCTTCAAAAGACCTCATGAGGTGATGGTCCAGGATAAGAGTGTCTACATTTTCGGCAAGAAGAAGAGCATTTTTAAACGCCTCTTTTGAAGCTTCAGGAACATGATGGGAGAGGTAAAGGGGAGGTCCTGAAGAAAAAACAATTGAAGGCTCCCATGCAAGTATTTTCAGGACAGCTTCCCTGTCAAGAAGCTGGATATCCGAACTATGGACAAATACCTCATCGCCATCAGAGATACAGGTCATCATTACCGTGCCAAAACCTTTATCTCTCGTCCCATGCGGAACAGGAGCCGAAAAACTTATGCCGTCTGTACTGGTACCTTCGGAAGCAGGAAGAGAATACCCTAAAAAACGAGAGAATTCCCCTCTCCTGCGTGCAGACAATCCCGAAATTTTTTCCGGTCCTTTACACCAGAGGCGGATACTTTTCAAAGGAGGAAGAGCTTCTACTGGCAATTGATAGGGGTCTTCAGCTTTCATGGGCATGTGATCCCCATGGTAGTGGCTGATTACTATGTCTGTTGCACCTTCAAATTCTTCAAGAATTTTCTTCCTGATCCTGAGAGCAGCTGCAACCTCGGCAGGATGCGGAAGTAAACCGTAACGCAGACGGGCAAGGGCAACTCCAGGATCAATAAGGATCTTTTTCTCCCCTGTTTTTACAACACAGGCAAGAGACCTCGCTCCGAAGGACTCGCACCCCAGTATATTAATCTGCATATGTTTCTATCTGTTTGCAGGAATAAAAGCCCTTTCAGGAATAATGCTTTGAAGAAACGTTCTGGAGTTGCCCAGAATAGTGGAGGAAAAGATTATTCAAAGTAAAACATAAAAAAATATAAACCAGTAAAATTGATAGAAAGACTGGTTTATCAATATATTTTATTCAGTTTCGTATTAATTTTTTTATTTTCTCTTTACTTTTGCCTGTATGTCTCTCAAAGTTGGCCTTAATCATTTCTGCTGTTTGCTTTTTTCTTCTTTTCAGGACAGACCCATTTCCTTAGTAAAGAATGACAAGAAAGGTTCTGTATGGCGAATACTGTTTTATTGACCAGGTATCTGTAAATTAATCCCTCTTATCCCGGAAACTTTTAGTTTCTGGATTTCGAGCTGCTTTTAATTTTTTTAAAATATCCCCCATTTAACAGTGAACAACTGAGTATGTAAAACAAAATATAATTATGCTGTAGTGATAAATCGAGAATAATAAAAAAGCTGAAAAAAGATTATTTTTCTTTGCATTTTTATATTCATTTTTTTAAAATAGTAAAGTTGTCAACTGAGTTATATTCTTTACAAATAGGCAGGTTTTAAAATTATACAAATACTTAAATCTTACCCTTGATTTTTAAGAAATAAAGCCTTTTGATGCCCATTTTACACAGAATAAGTATTTATACAAGTATATCAGTTATACTATTGATAAAACATAATACCATTAGACAATAATAAGCTGAATGGTTTATCGGGGGATACCATGAGCATCTGGGTTGGGAAAAAATTCCAGTTGATAATACAGCTTTTACAGCAGATACTGGAAAACACTGAACTGGCAGGAGGATACGAGGCGCAAAATGCGTATATTTTCATGCCTGGAAGAAATGTTTGCGTTTCAGAATGAAGTTTCATAGTGAATTTACTGAATAAAGATTGACTAAAAAACAGAAACTGAAAACAGTAACTGAAAACAGTAACTGAAAACAGAAACTAAAAAACAGAAACTAAAAAACAGAAACTAAAAAACAGAAACTAAAAAACAGAAACT
>NZ_DAOOUJ010000037.1:0-31620 GCF_035390745.1 Methanosarcina sp.
TCGTGCTCCCGAATCGAAACTCGGGAAGCGAAACAGACCTCGTGCTCCCGAATCGCAATTCGGGAAGCGAAACAGACCTCGTGCTCCCGAATCGCAATTCGGGCTTTTAAGAGAGTATACTTCAACCATATGGTGGGGGTGATACCGCATCTTTGCCTCTCTGAGTCCGCCGACCCCGAGATCGCTCTCCCGGTTGATGTACTCCACTTCTCCCGCAAGAGCCGCCGCCGTTTCTGCATTGATGGCCTTATAAATCCCTTCACAGTCCGGAAGCCCTTTCTCAAAATGGATCAGTGCCGTGTCTGCATTAAGGCGCTCAAATAGTGAAATTGCACCGACTTCCGAATCAACTCTGAGCAGAAAGCCCCTCAGGGGAAGTTCGTTGAAATGCTCAACCGCATAGAATGCTGCTTCTACCTCGTTGGCAAGAACCAGATTTTTGTCGCACCCTTTCCAATCGCGCCATTTTCTCAGGAGTTCCATAACCTCTTCCAGGTTTTCGGATGTGATCGGCTCAACCCTGCTCATGCAGTTCTTCCTGAACCTGTTGAGCTGGCTGCGGATTTTCTGGTATTTCTTGCCGGGAAGTTCTGCAAGGTCTGAAGCCCTGTAGACATACTCAAAGTTATCACGGTCAGGCAGCAGCACCAGGTCTGGCTCGAGCTCATGTATCCAGTTCGCGGTTTCAGGGTCGATGATCATGAGGAGAGTGTCATCGCTTACTTCCAGTGCCAGCCTTATAAGTTCACGCATAAGCTCAGGATTTCGGGGGCCTGTTGGAGAGTGGAACCGGGTAACCCCTTCGATGGTGCACGAAATTATCACATTTCCTTTCACGTATGCATATCTGTAAGGTGTAAAATGGTTCCAGCAGACCATGTTTGTGAATGTGTTGCTGCTGTGGGTTTGCGGGTAAAGTGCATAATGCCGCTCGAAAAATTCCCTGTCAGCAAGCGTGACAGGTTTGAAATCTTCCAGACAGAGCATCAGGAATCTCCTGAAGTTCGTAAATGGAATGTTATTAACGTACAGCACGCGGGTTTACCGGTTTTTATCTCTCCCACCATTTTTTTCATCTACTCCTTCTATAGAGCTTTTTCAGCAGTTATGATAATAGTTATCATCATGTTATGCGTGAAGCGGTTAAGTTCTAGAACCCACATTAAAATATATCTCCAATTTAATAGGGCTTGCGGATTTGATTTTTGAAATCAATTCTGTACAATGTACAGCTTTTTATAGACCTGTCAAGGTTTTTGATTTAGATTTACTGACAAACTAAAAGGAATAAAAATGCCCGAATCCGAGAAAAAACCTGGTTTGAATATTCGCACAGCAGTAAAAGAAGATGTCCCTCTTATTCTCGAATTTGTCAAAGGGATTGCTGAGTTTGAAAACCTCTCTCACCTTGTCACAGCCACGGAAGAAACCCTGAAGGAGTCAATGTTTGGCGAAAAGCGTTATGCTGAGGTTTTCTTTGCAGAACTTGACGGAGTGCCTGCAGGTTTTACTGTCTTTTTCCACAACTTCTCCACCTTTGTAGGAAAACAGGGGCTCTATATCGAAGACATTTTTGTAAAACCCGAATTCCGCGGCAGGGGAATAGGAAAAGCAATGTTTCTTCACTGCGTTAAGCTTGCAAAAGAAAGGAACTGCGGGAGAATGGAATGGGCAGTTCTTGACTGGAACCCTGCAAGAGAATTTTACGAATACTTCGGAGCAGGGGCTGTTGACGGCTGGCATATCTACAGGATGGGTGCAGATAAGTTTGAAAGCGCTCTCGAAAAATAAGTTTGAAAGATTTAGCTTTCAACTTTTTGTGCTCAGGTTCAATATTTTCGATTTTTATGATTCAGGTTGTGTCTTCCTGCTGGATAAAAGAATGGTGTTCCAGGCGCTGGATTCTTTTTTCAATGTTTTCAATTTGTTTCAGGAGTTCTCCAGTAGCCCCTTCACTTTCCCCAGATCCTGTTTCTTTTACTCCACTTTCTTTAGAGAGTTTTTGATACAGCTGCATTAGTTTGTCCATTTTCATGACCGGAATCGTTTCAAACCTGCACAGCCCCATGCAGGGCAGGACTGAAGCTGCATAGGTTTCCTCGTTGTCAGTTTCGTAGATCAAAAACATGCGGTAGCCTGTAAGGTCAAACCATTCTTCAATCACTCTAATGCCCTTCGGGTATTCATAATTCGCATAGAACTCAGCGACTTTTTGCGAGTCTTTAGGCTCCCAGGTTATTATGTCCATGAGCAACATTTCTTGAACCCCCAACTTTAAAACTTATTTATATTCCGTTCTACTGAACTTGAATCTTATAAAACATATTTGGCATATTGTAGTATTTATAGTATTGTTTCTCTTCTAATGCATATATCTTCAGGAATAAATGTTCAGGATAAAATGCTGAAAAGTTTAACCTGAAAGAAGATTTACTTGTTTTTGTTCTGCCTTCCTCTTTCTATTTTTATACTACCGTGTGTCTATGTGCCATGCCATCATGTGACAAGTATTAAATATAATTTCAGCCTATTTTCTACTGCGAAGAGATGCATAATCATATCCTGAAAGCGAACAGACCTGCAGGACCCGCATGAAAACATTTTCGTGCGGGTCGAAATAATTACTGAATTTGTTTTTTTATGAGGGCTGCCGGATAAAACAGCTTGAACACTCTATTATGTTTTATATCTCTTAATGGTTCTTTTCTGGGGATATATGGGTGTATTAAATCCTGAAATTGGATTTTAACTTAAAATAACTCTTCGTCATTTTCAAGGGACTTCAATACCTCAAGTTTTTCCCTCGCATCTGCCATATCCGGGTAAATGCGCAGGATTTCGTCAAAAACCCTTATTGCTTCCCCGAACCGTTCCAGCTTTCCGAGGATAACTCCTCTGTAATTCATGGACTGGACATCCTGGGGGTTTATCCTGAGCAGTTTTTCGAAGGCTTTGAGGGCTTCTTCATATTCCCCGATTTTTGCAAGGGAGATGCCCAGGTACCTGAGGGACTGCTCGTGCCAAGGGTTTACTGCCAGTGCTTCTTTAAATGCCCTGGCTGCGGTCTCGTAGAGTTTCTGTTTAAAGCAGACAACCCCTACATTATAGACTGCTTTTATGTTGTCCGGGTCTTTTTCAAGCACCCTGTCAAAGGCTTTCAGAGCTTCCCTGTACTGGTCAAGCATGCAGAAGACAACCCCTTTGTAATTCATGACATCGAGATTATCAGGAGAAAGCTCAAGGATGCGGTCAAAGTATCCAATGGACTCCTGGACCCGGTTTAATTTTATGAGGGTCGTGGCTGCATTATAAAGAGCTTCTTCATTTCTCGGGTTGAAGAGGGCTGCTTTTTCAAAGGCTTTGAGGGCTTCTTTAGGGTCCTCCAGTTCCAGAAGGCAGAGGCCCAGATAATTGAGGCTTTCAGGGTCTTCAGGGGATTTTTCGAGCAGGATCTCAAAGGTTCTGGCAGCCTCTTCATATTCTTCTAGATTGAAGAGCACAAGAGCCATGTTATAGAGTGCTTCCTCATGTTCAGGCTCGCGTTCAAGGACCATGTCAAACGCCTGCAGGGCTCTTTCATAATCCTGAAGCTCTATACTGGCAATCCCCAGCATATAGCATACTTCGGTATAATCTGGAAAGCCAGGGGCAAAAAGGAGCACTTTTTCCAGATCTCTTGCAGCATCTTCAAATTTGAGGGCCCTGAAACTGGCTACAGCACGGCTGTAAAGGATATCTGCGTTATCGGGGTCCTCTACAAGGGCTGAACTGAAGGCATCCCTGGCTTCTTCGTACCTGCAAAGTGAAAGAAGGGCAAGCCCTTTCTGCTCCCGGGCGACTTTAAGGGCAGGGTTGAGTTCCAGGGCCCTGTCAAAAGCTTCCACTGCCTCCTCATTCTGGTCAAGCCCTCTCATGACAAGGCCGCTTAAGTACCACACATCAGCAGCCATCGGTTTTTTCTCAAGGACCTTTTCAAATGTGTCGCAGGCATCTTCATACTTCTCGGTTTTGAGCTGGGCGAGCCCTATTTTGGTCCAGGCATCTTCCAGTTCAGGGCTACTTATTTTCGGCTCTTCTTCCTGGACAGCCTGTTCAAAGGCTTCAAGGGCTTCTTCGTAATCTTCCTGTGAAAAGAGAACAAGCCCTCTTCCATACCATGCTTTTTTAAAGTCCGGATAATTTTCAGTCAGCTCTGAAAATATCTCAAGGGCTTCTTCCTGCCTTCCAAGTTCAAGAAGTGCTATTCCTCTGTCGTAAAGGGTCTCTTTTGAAGCCGCCCCTTCTTTAGCAAGCTTCTCAAGCGGCAGCAGAGCTTCTTCATGCTTTCCGAGCTCTATCAGAGTGGATGCAAACTTTTTAAGCAGCTCCTGGCAGATCAGAGTATTTTCCGGGCTTTTTTCAGGCTCATTTCCTGTGCTTTCTCCGTTTAAGTTTTCTGCGGAAAGCTCAAGCAGGGAATTTACTGCAGATATGGCTTCTTCCGATCTGCCAAGTTCGAAAAGTGCAAGAGCTCTTTTTTGCAGGATTTCCGGGTCCTGTACTCCTTCGCTAAGGAATTTGTCAAAAGCTTTCACAGCTCCTGCATAGTCTCCAGTTTCATAGCATGAAAGCCCTGTGTAATAATGAATATCCGGCTTCTGGCACCCGATTTCAAGGGCTTTTTCAAATCCTTTCCGGGCTTCGGTGAAGTTGCCGAGCCTGAAAAAGGCAATCCCTTTCAGGTACTGCATGTCTGCCTTCTTCGGGCAGTACTCAAGTGCTGCTTCAAAGGCTTTAGCTGCTTCTTCATACCTGCCAAGTTCAAAGAGGGTATATCCTCTATGTTCAAGGGCATAAGTACAGTCAGGCTTGAGTTTAATGACAAGATCAAAGGCATCAAGAGCTTCCCGGGTTTTTCCAAGGGATTTTAAGGCAACACCCTTCCTGAAGATTACAGTTTTTCTTTCGGGGGTATGGCTGAGAACCTTTTCAAAAATTTCAAGGGCTTCTTCGTAATGCCCCTGCTTGAAACAGGCAGTGCTCAGGTGTGCAAGTGCTTCAGTATTTGCTGCGTCTCTGGCAATAACCTCTTTAAAACCCGATGCAGCTTCCCTGTATTTTCCAAGCCTCAGTAGGGCGAGGCTCTTTTTATATATAAGATCTGTATGGATGGGTTCTGGAATCTTTTCCTTATCAGGAGCTTTCTTAAGAGCCGTTTCAAAAGCCTTCAGAGCGTCTTCAAATTTTCCAAGTTCAAAGTCAGAGTTGCCCAGATGATAGCATATGTCATATGTGTCCCTTAACGCGGGATCAATTTCAAGAGCTTTTTTGAACGCTCTGGCAGCTTCTTCATGCTTCCTGAGTTTTGAACAGGAAAGTCCTGTAAAGTACCAGCCTTCTGCAAACTCCGGGTCCTGCTCAGTAAGCTTTGAAAATGCTTCAAATGCCTTTTCGTAGGCTTCCTGCTGGATAAACACAAGCCCTTTCCAGTAAAGTACAGAACTGGATTCTTGAGAGTCCTGGGCTTTCTCACCTGTTTCTTCAACTTTCTCTCTTACTTTCTCATTTACTCCTTCAAAAAGGGAAAGAGCTTCTCCATAATGACCAAGCTTGAAATATTCAATCCCTAACCTGAACTTTGCCTCTTCTAGCAGTGATTTCACGTTTTCCCCTTCAGGTTCGGGCAGATTTGATAGGGCTTCGACTGCTTCTTTATACTTCTTCAATTCAAAGAGGCAAATTGCTCTGCTTTTCAGGGCTGAAAGATTTTCCGGGTCTTTTTCCAGCACAGCTTCAAAAGCTTCGAGAGCAGTTTCATACTGCCGGGTTTCGAAAAGACACTTTGCCCTGTATTCAAAGGCTGTATGCAGTTCCGGATTAAGGCGGGCAGCCGATTCAAATGCCCTTGCCGCTTCTTCATACCTTTTCAGACTGTAAAGCATCAGTCCTTTGTAGTACCAGGTCGTATCGGAGTCGGGTTTTTTCTCAAGTACTTTTTCAAAGGTTTCCAGGGCGGATGCGCATTCTCCAAGTTTTATCTGGGCAAAACCTTTGAGTATCCCTGCATCTTCATAATCCTCATCCTTTGCAATCACTTCATCGAAAGCCTTTAAAGCATCCTCAAAGTTTTCCAGCTTCAGGAGGGCAAGCCCTTTCCTGTACCAGGCTTCCCTTGATCCGGGTTTTTCAGCCAGTATCTTTTCGAATGCCTGCAGGGCAGATTCATGCTTTCCAAGCTCCATTGCAAGCCTTCCTCTCCTGCACTGGATCTCCAGGTCATCCGGGTGCTTTTCAGCAAGTTTTTCAAAGGTTTCCAGGGATTTTTCATATTCCCCAAGTTCCATTAATGCCACTCCCAGGCTGTAGGAAAGGTCGGGATAATCAGGGCTGAGGGAAACTACTTTTTCAAGATACTCAAGTGCAGCTTCTTTTCTTCCAAGCCTTAGCAGGGATATTCCCCGGTTGTAGAGAGAATCGATGTCCTCAGGATTTACTTTAAGGACTTCTGCAAAGGCTTCTTCGGCTTTTTCGTATTCTTCTGAGGCAAAAAGCAAAAGCCCTTTATTCTTCCATGCATCCTCAAAGTCAGGTCTGAGTTTTATTGCTTCTTCAAAGGCTTCAAGGGCTTCTTCGGTTTTTCCAAGTTTTCCGAGCACTATTCCTTTCTTGTTCCAGCTCTTCTCCAGATAGGGATTCAGCCGCAGGCCTTCCTTAAATGCTTCCAGAGCTTCTTCATAGCGCTCCAGGGAATAGAGGGCAAAGCCTTTGTTCATCCAGCAGATTTCATCATCAGGCTTCAATTTTGCGGCATTTTCAAAAGCTTCAAGGGCAGGCTCAAATTTCTCCATCTCCAGAAAGATGATTCCTTTTTGAAGCCACAGGTTATTATTTTCAGGGTCCTTTTCCAGGCTTTTCGTAAGGGGTTCAAGGGCTTCTTCAAAACGCCCGAGCCCTGCAAGCACCGTACCCCTGAGTTTCTGGGCTTCGGCAGACTCAGGCTCGTATTCAAGCAGTTTTTCAAAGGCTTTGAGGGCTTCTTCGTATTTTCCTGTACTTGCAAGGAGCCGCCCCTGCTGGAGCCACGCGTCCGTATTTGCAGGCTCAAGCTCAGTAACACGGGCAAAGGACCGGGCAGCTTCTTCATAGTTCTTCAGCTTCAAAAGAGCAAGCGCCCTGTTGTACCATATATCTTTCATGTCAGGATAGATTTTAAGCATGGAATCAAAAGCTTCAAGGGCTTCTTCGTAGACCTGAAGTTTCATGAGTGCGAAACACTTGCAGTTCCAGGCTTCAAAATAAGCAGGATCAAGCCGAATGGCTTCTTCAAAAGCTTTTATGGCTTCGTTAAGCCTGAGAAGCTGTACAAGAGCAAAACCTTTCCTGAACCAGGCATCTTTGCGTCTGGAGTTAAGTTTCAGTACTTTTGAAAAGGTTTTTTCTGCTTCTTCATATCTTGAAAGTTCGCTTAAGAGAATTCCTTTGTGATAAAGTGCAGCTTCATTTGAAGGGAATTTCTTTAAGAAATCTTCGAGAGCTTCGAGAGCTTCTTCTTTTTTCCCTAACTTTGCAAGAACAAGGCATTTCTGTTCCAGTGCATTTATATTTCTTGGATTTTCCCTTATCAGAGAATCAAAACATTCGAGAGCATTTTCATATTTTTCAAGCTTTGTAAAGATAAGGCCTTTTGCGTAGCAGGCTTCCGAATCTTTTGGGTTAATTTCAAGTGCACGCCCGAAATTATCCAGAGCTTCTTCGTACCTTTCTGTCTTTCCGGCTACTGTCCCCATTGCGCGCCAGGCGGCTGTATATTCAGGCTTGAGTTCAAGAACTTTTTCAAAGCAAAGGATGGAAGCTTCATTTCTGTTTATTTCGGCAAACGCAAGCCCTCTCATATACCAGATTTCAGGGTCATCCGGAGATATTTCAAGGGCACTTTCGTAGGCATCAAGTGCTTCTTCAAATTTCTCGAGAGCTGCAAGACAAATTCCTTTTTTGTACAGGGCATCGGAGTTCCCGGGTTCGAGCTGCAGGACTTCATTAAACGAATTGAGGGCTTCCTGGGGTTTTTCAGTTTCAAGGAGAACAAGCCCCCTGTTAAAAAGGGCCCCTGTATGTCCCGGGTCTTTATCCAGAATTTTATTGAATGTGTTAACGGCTTTTTCGTATTTTTTGTGTTTTACCAGGTCAAGGCCTCTCTGAAAGGCTTCGTCGTGCACGATAATAATTCCTCCGATTTTCCCTTTTTTGCAATATGATCCTGCAGGCTCATTTGAGTTATATTTGAGTTCGATTACTTCTTTCCGTTTGGTGTGTATCTTTTTCACGAGAGTTTTATCTCAATAAACTGCGCGCCAGTGATATGTTGAAAACTGTACTGATAAATGTTACTTATATGTGATGCCGATTATGCTGCCGATAAATATTATACTGATAATTGTTTGCCGATAAACCTGTATTCTATATTTTTATATTTTACTTGTATTTTTTAATTTTATTTTCGTTTTTCTTGCGGGCCATTACTGGATATCTGGAATTTGCTATCATATTTGTTATCATTATAATTTTTATTTAGAACCTATTTTTCTAACATACTATATAAAGAATCTCCCATAAGTGTGAGTGGGAGAAAACTTTCAAAATTTGCTCTGCTCTTTGTTTACTCTGTATTTAAGCTGCTTTTCTAAAAATGGTTTACATTAATGGGGTATATGAAAAGATACTTCAATTATAAATTTGTTATAAGTTTTCTTCAAGGGCTTTTTTGAAGCTTTTACAGCTGTCTTTATTATAGCAGACAAGAAAAACAGTTTCAGGCAGCTCATTTTTCTCGAGAAACTCTTTTATCTGATAAACTGCAATCTCCGCAGCTCTTTCGGAAGGAAAACCGTATGCTCCTGTGCTTATGGCTGGAAAAGCAATTGTTTTTATTCTGTAGTCTCTGGCAAGCTCAAGGCTTTTCCTGTAGCAGGAAGCCAGAAGTTCATCCTCTCCTTTTTCTCCCTCTTTCCAGACAGGACCAACTGATTTTATCTATTAGGCTATACATTACCTTTACAGGGAGAAATTTTTTATGAAGATAGTAGAGTTATTAAAGGACAGTAAAATAAAAGTGTGGATGGCTGAGTATAAAAACAAACCCAATACTCAAAGAATTTACCTGCAGGGAATGAGGGCATACACGGACTATACGCATAAATCCCCTACGCAACTAATTGACGAGGCTAAAGCAGATATCCGCGCAGGTAAGCTGATGGATGAAAGGGCTATTTTTGAAGAGTTTACTTTATTTAATGAATCTTTAATTGATGCGGGACTTGCACCCAAAACCAGGGCGTCACATGTGACAGGTGTGAAATCATTCTTTATGAAATATTACATAGACATGCCGCGACTAAGAAATGATAAGAAAATAAAATCCTTAGAGAAAAACAAAAGGGTCCCTTCTAAAGAAGATCTACAAGCCGTTTTATCTGTGTCCTCTCCGCTTGAAAAATGTCTGGTTCTGGTTGGTTGCACAAGTGGACTTAGCGCAGAAGAAGTACGTAACCTTACATTAGAAGAATATTTTTCTGGTTATGATGAAAATGATGAGATCTGTACTTTACCACTTCGTAGAACAAAAACCGAGGTTGATTTTATCACATTTTTACCAAAAGAAACAACCAGAGCTATTAATTCATATTTGCAGTACAGAGAAAGGGAATTAAAAGCAAACAATGTTGTAAAAGAGCGTAGCTTGAAAAAGCAAAGGATCACACGAAATAGTAAGGGAGAAGCAACCGGATACCTGTTTATTAGAGAACATGTTCCAAATAAGTATAATGAAACAAAAAACGAGGAACTAAGACAGGTTACACACAATAGTTATATGAAAATATTCCAGCAAATTTCTAACAAGGCACAGAAGAACACTGCTTACGGAGATTGGAATCTAATTAGATCCCATAATTTAAGACGCTATTTTTATTCAGCTTTAATAAATGCAGGTGCTGATATTTTCACAGTGGATTTTCTATCTGGTCATGCAATACCAGAATCACAGTTTGCCTATATCGTTGCAGATCCTAAAAAGCTAAAAGAGAAGTATAAAAAATATACTGCATACCTAACTATTCAAAAAGACTTAGATATCTCAACCAGTCCGGAGTACCAGGCAGCCATTGATAGAGCAGAGAAAGCGGAAGCTGAGGCTGTAAGGGTATCTGTGGAACGTGCCGAACTACAAAAGCTTAAAGGTGATATTGAGGAGCTCTATAGAAGGTTAAAAAACACTCCCGAAGGTTTTGATCTGGCCGCGCCAATTATGCACAAACTACACCCGAAAAAGCTGCTGTTGTTGCCGGACGATGGGAGAGAATCAGAAGAACCTTGATTTCCCAAACTGGAAATAAATACATGCAGTACTATATTTAAAATACTATATATTTATAATAAACGTTGGTAGACGCTCTACATATATGTCACGATTTGCAATTTTTTAATGCCTTGACTGGTAGATGAATAATATATTAAAAATTCTATTGAACAGTTGTAGGCATATTAAAATACTTTTTCTACAAAACGGATAATATAAATTCAGGATAGCTAAAAATATGATTTAAGTCCATATTTTAAAATCACCATCGGTTGATATTCATTCATTTTTTAAAAATAGTATTCCATTCTAGCAACTGTATATAAACTTAATGGTTTTTGATCTAAGTAAACACGATAATCGCAATTAGTCTAACATGTGTAACATAGTAATAACACATAGCCAACATAAACGTAACGCTTATATACTCAGAGTGTGTATATAGTCGTGGAGTTTTAAGGGATTCTGCCCCAAGTAGAATAAGGAGTGTGAAAATATATGGAACTGATAATTGACGAAAAAATAAGGGATTTACTTCCCCCAATGACCGATGACGAATATAGAGGATTGGAACACAGTATCTTATGTGATGGATTTGACGCCGCGTTCCCAGTTATAGTATGGAAGGGAAAAGGCATTTTAGTTGATGGGTATGCAAGGGTTGAAATCTGTAACCAATATGGTATAGATTTCACATCAATCGAACACGAATTTATGTCTGAACACGATGTTTACATTTTTAGATTAGACAGTCAGTTAAACAGGAAATCTTTGAATAAAAAGAGCCGGGCATATTTAGTTGGTAAAAAATACTTAATGTTTGGGGAAGAACATACCGATATTTATAAACTGAGATGGATCTGGACAATTAAGAAATGTATTAAGGAAACAAATAAAGAAATATCAGACCTGTCACAAGGCATTAAAAAAATAACCGACGATATGGAAGATCACCCGGACGCATACACTTTAGAGGATATGGATAGAATTATTGAAAAGCAACCCGAACAGCGCGAGAAAATGGAAGCACTTTTTAAAAGATTGTCTGAATTATGTGATATGTGGGATAAGGTGTCTAAAATAAATGACACCGAGATTAATACAACTGTGCATGAACCTAAAATTAAAGCCGACATACCAAAAACTGAACCTGTACCAGCACAGGACCTAAAGTCACAGCTTGAGGTAATGAAATTAGCCAGACAAAAGAAAGCAGGTAAACAGAAAACCAAAAGGTGATCTTCGTGAGTGAGGCAACAATTAAAAAAGAAAATGGTAAGCTGTTAAAAAAGAAGGTTTGTCCAGTATGTAAAAACGAATTCTTTTCAAATCGGGATGATGCGGTTTTCTGTGACAAGGCATGCAGGCAACACGCATACAGACAAAGGTTAAAACAAGATAAAATAGAGGTTTAATAGCCTCTTAAATTTTATTCCTGATGACTGAAGTGAGCCAGAAGAACCTTAATTTTTTTCTCTTTTAGTACTGCTATTTTTCATCAATACTCAGGTCTATTAATATATGTTCGAATCTTATACTATAATTGTAACACTGAAACCTGAAAACTACTCTTTTTGAATTCCTTTTCTTAGCTTTGGCTTTATCCTAGCAAAAGCTTTAAATAGAAAGAAAGACATACTTATACTTGTTAGTGGAAGGACTAAATATGGACTACTAACAAACATAGATATTGGGGGATAAAAAATGTCAGTCAAAGCTACAAAAGAAAAGATAGCCTTAATGGTTTATGTCACGCCAGAGACCTACGAAGAAATTGATAGAAATCGTGGGACTCTTAAAAAATCAACCTACACAGCAATGGTGTTGGAAGAGATATTCAATCCAGAGAAAGCTGTAAAACTTTGCTTGTTTGACGACTTAGAAGCAGAGGACAAACATATGATGGAAACACCTGCCAGAAAAATATTTGGATCAGGGCCAGAAGAAGACAATGACACATACAGGCGTTTGAAAGAATAAAGGTGGTCAGAATGTCAACTGACACAGAAAAAGAATTAAGAGCAGACCAAAGTCTGCAGAATGCCGCCTCACCAAGCTTGTATCCTGCAGACCTTGAACTAACACACAAAATGTATGTCAGGGCGTGAAAAAGATGGATAATCCTGTATATAATAATGACTGCAAAGTATATAAAACTAACTCGACTGACTGTATATCTTCGCTCGTAATTGAAATTATCAATTTAATTACGGCAGATATGCAGATCTGTGATTCTAACTCCTGTCTGAATAATGGTGGTAGTATCACAGAGAGTGATCCAAGCAACTGGACAACTTTCGCCAGGGCAGTGAAACCGAAGAGACTAACGAAGAATGAAAGAAAAACGTTTAGTCTTGACTGTCGCAACTGTTCTGAAAAATGTGATATTGAATGCCTTGAAGCACGGGAAAACAGTGTTTTCATGCTTGAAGCTTTCCGGGGTGAGTGATGTGTTCACTTTTGAAAATGTTCCCCAAGAGATGAAAGCATTGAATCAGTGGGTATGTTGGAAATTTAAAGAAACCACTGAAAAGGACGGGACAGTTAAAAAGAGAAAGATTCCGTGTAAAACAAACGGTATCTATGCCTCTTCCATAAATGTGAGTACGTGGACAACCTTTGATAAAGCTGTTTCAGCAGTCGAAGAGGGTAAAAGAGTTGATGGCATAGGGTTTGTGTTTACCGATGAAAGCGGAATTGTAGGAGTTGACTTTGACCACATCATAGAGAACGGTGTTTTTACCCCAGATTCACTTGAGGAAGTTAAATCACTGAACTCTTACTCTGAAATTTCCCCAAGCGGTACGGGAGTACATGTTTACATCTTCGGGGAAAAAGAGGGAGAACAGTGTAAATTTAAACTACCTGATAAAACAGATAGAGAAGTTTACAATAATAAAAGATTCTTCACAGTTACCGGACAGACTTTAAACTGTTCTTCGACTGTGAACAAATCCCAGGAAGCTTTGAATGTGCTTTGTGCAAAGTGGGAGCTTCTTGATACCACACGCAAAGAAGCACAAGCGGAAGAAAGAAACGAGACATTAAAAAGCACAGGTGTAGAGTGTCTTACGTCACCTGAAATGAATGATGAGGAAATATTAAAGATTTGCAGACGTGCTAAGAACAAAGATAAGTTCAAAAAGCTGTTTGCAGGAGACATCTCTGAGTATAATAACGATGCTAGCGCAGCAGATCAGGCATTCTGTAACATACTCGCTTTCTATACCCAAAAACCCGAACAAATTGATAGAATATTCAGACAGTCTAAACTCATGAGGGATAAATGGGAAAGGGAAGATTACAGAGAATGGACAGTCACAACAGCCATAGACTCACACAGTGAATACTATCAGAAAAATAACAGCAAGAAAAAAGAAAAAATCACTGTTCTAGTGCCTGAAGAACTCACTACCATACTTAAAAAAGCTGAAGAAGATGGAATCACGGGTGTTCCTAACTGCTTAAAATGGATTGCAGAAAACAGTGAGGCACTTTTTACTCTGCCTAGATGTCTTCTGTTAAAAGAGATTATAGACGCCAGAGCAGGCATATTTGAAATGCCCGAAGTTATAAAAGATATAGGAAGAGTCTTTAAACTGGAAACAGAGAATCTCGAAATAATCTACGACAGAGTGAACACCATAAACTGTGAGTATCACAAAGAAAAGAAGAGAATTGAGCTTACAATTGCAAGGATAAACACTTACCCTGAAATTATGAGATCCAGGGCAGAACAGGAACTTCTAACAGGGGATCCGTACAAGTTTAACCTTGATACTTGGAAAAGAAGACACATAGGAGATGAAGTAGTCGGTCAAACTCTTATTGCTTGTGCCGGCAGCACGTTTATTGTAGGAAAGAACGCGGGACTGCATTTTAAGCCAAGCGGTGAGAGCGGAAAAGGTAAAACTTCAGGTGTTGACACCTTCCTCGATCAACTTCCACCATCTATGATTATTCGTGGTGGACTGTCTGACAAATACATTTATTACGGCGATGATATCAACGCCGGAAGTATCTGCTTTGTTGATGATAGGGACCTCTCAGACAACCTTAAAGAAGTTGTAAAGAACTCAATTTCAAATTTCCAGAAACCAGAGTTTCACAGGACTGTGATAAATGGGACTCCTAAGAAATTTAGGGCATCCCCAAGAACATCATGGATATTTGCCTCTGTTGACGGCTTTGATGATGAACAGATTGATAACAGGTTCCTCAAAGCAGATGTAGACTCAACACATGAGCAGGATGAAAAGGTTGCAGAATTCCAGAGAAAGGGGGAGTTCTCTGACATACTTACATCTGATAATGAAGACCTTGAAGTTTGCAAGTGCATGTTTGACATACTAAGTTTGTTCACTTATGATATCAGAGTTCCTTATGCAGAAGCAATAATCTGGAATCATGTAAAGAACAGACGCAACCAGCCAAAGTTTATTGACATAATCAGATCTGTGTGTCTCTATAAAATTTACCAGAGAGAATGTGTTTCTGGTTGCTTCCTTGCAAATATGGAAGACTACACACAGGCTGTGGAGATTTACAAAGGGACTGCTACACAGAACAACATCAACCTTACAGCACAAGAACAGAAAGTTCTCAATGTGTTTATTACACAAAATAAGGCCGTAGGCTACTACAAAAACCCTCTAAAGACGGCTGCAGCTAGAATGGATATTGAGGAACTCATGGACGCCACAGGATTTAAAAGGTCCAGGTTGGTCCAGATCCTTGAGGGCAGAAGGGACAGAAACACGTATGGAATGTTTGACAAAGTTGATCAGCTTTATAAGGAAGAAAGCGAGACCGGAAGGAAAACGCTTTATTTCTACAAAGGAAACGTTGATTTTTCCACCTTTGAAAGATTTACAAGCATAAAATCCACAGAGGATGTGGAAAAACTTACTGAAAATATAAAGCGGCAACTTCAATCAACAACAGCCTCAACTGTTACCATCGAAAACGATATCAGGAGTCGTATTATTTCCAACTGTTACCATCTGTTACCAAGTGTTACCAAGCAAATGGTAACAGTTAAATCAACATCAGTATCCTCGAAAGGTGTACTAATATACAATACTGTTACCACTTTCTCGGAAAAGAGAGAGACACAAAATTTCTGTGTTTCAGAATTTGACCGGCACTCAACTTCCGGTCAAAACACACAAAATGAAAATTTCTCTTTGTGTGGCTCAAAAACCCGAGATTTTGGTAACAGTACCGTAAATCAGGACAAAAAAGTGTCCTCCGATAACGAAAATACCTGTTACCACACTATGGTAACAGTTGGTAACAGTTGGTGTCAGTCAGAAATCGACAAATCTACTGATAGTGATTTACTGTTACCAGTATCAGCAAACACTGACAAAGTAGGTGTTGGTAAGGTAGTTTCAGCCGATGAGGCTTTCAAATTGTTTGATGAAGAGGTGGCTTAAATGGTGACTTTCTTTGTTGACATTGAAACCGACAACTCAAAAGATTTAGGGCTTGATCCTTACAGATCTGAGATAGTAACTTTTCAGATCATGACAGGGTCAAAGAACCCTCTTGTGATTCAGGACATAGAAGGAATTAAAAAGTACAAGGATAGGCTAGAATCAAGCCTTGTAGTAGGACACAACATAAAGTTTGAATGTAAGTTCCTAAAGCATCATTTAGGCATAACATTGAAAAATGTTTATGATACGATGGTTGCAGAGCACGTACTAACCTGCGGAGCTTCAGGGCTTACTTCATTGAAAAGCTTGGTCCTCAAATACTGTGGGATCAATCTTGACAAAGGAATGCAAACATCCTTTGCAAAAGGTAAGGAACTGTCACAGGCTCAGGTTGAATATGCAGTTCAGGACATCTTGTATCTTCCAGAGATAATGAATCAGCAGATGGCAAAGATAAAGCTGCTCGGCCTTGAGAATATATTGGACATAGAAATGAAGTGCATACCCGCAGTAGCCTGGATGGAGCTATCAGGAATGAATATAGACCTAAATCTTTTAAAAGAGATTGAGGAAAGAGTCAGGAAGGAGAACGAAGATAAAATAAAGAAATTGTCTGAAAAATTCTGTGTTAAGGAAGCAACAACACAGCAAACACTCACGGGGGATGAAATACAAAATAAAATTAATATTAAATCATCCACACAATTGTTAAAAGCACTTCAAAGCAAAGGTTACAATCTGGAAAGCACAGGTAAGAAAGCGTTCTTAAAATACAAAGGTGATCCGCTTATCACAGAAATTGAGCAGTTTAGGGCAACTGAAAAGCTGCTAAGCAGCTTCATAGATCCCATACTTGGGACAGGTAAGACAGGTGAATCCTTTGTAAATCCTGTAACTGGCAGGGTACATGCTAATTTCAATCAGTGTGGTGCTCTGTCTGGCCGGTTCTCCTGTGAAGATCCAAACCTACAGCAACAACCAAGCAAGGCAGATAAGAAATGGAGAGAAATATATAAAGCCTCTAAAGGATGTAAGATAGTAGCGGCTGACTATTCACAGGAAGAGCTTAGGATTATAGGGCAACTCTCCGGTGATCCCGGGTACATAAAAGCCTATAAAGAGAATCTGGACCTTCACAAACAGACTGCAGCTACAATGTTTAACACGCCTTTAGAAATGGTGACCAAGACACAACGTACTATGGCAAAGTCAATAAACTTTGGACTAAACTATGGTATGGGTGCAGAGTCCTTAAAATCGAAGCTTAAAGAGGATGCAGGTGTTGATGTTACTGTAGATGAGGCAGAAAGGTTAAAGAAAGCTTTCCAGAGAATGTATCCAAAAGTTACCAGCTACTTGCATGATGCAGGAGAAAGAGGTTTTGAAACTGGCTTTGTGGATACTCTGGCAGGCAGGAAGTGTAACACAAAAGCAATGCCTAAGAATAAACAGTTAGAAGAATACACAATCAGAAACAGGGGAAAGAATTTACCAGTTCAAGGTTTGGGAGCAGACATATTAAAAACTGCTATGGGAAATCTGTTTCTGGTGTTGGAACCAAAGGGTGTAAAACTGATAAATGCTGTGCATGATGAGCTTGTCTTTGAGTGCAAGGCCGAAGATGCTGAAGAAGTGGCAGCAACTGTGAAGGCAGAAATGGAAAGGGTAGAAAGCCTTTACCTGACAGCATTACCTTCTCAATGTGATGTCACCATTGCAGACTATTGGAAGAAGGATTAAACCTTCTTTTTTAAATTTAGAATAAAAAGGAGTGGGTAATAATGTTACTTAACACACGGGAAGCTAACGGCAGTATTGAACTTAAATATTCTTTATTTGAGGAACCTAACGGTTTTCAGAGAGAATACACAAAGAGTGTGGTCTTGAGCACTTTACCACACAATTCTCTAATACTCACAGATGACACAGACAGGTTTGAACGGTTTGAAGTAACGGTTGATGAATTAATAAATCTGATAAAAGTACACGGAAAACCTTACAATGAAAATATTCAGAATATTAGTTCATGGAATTGCGAGACAGAAGACGTTGAGACTTTAAAATTGTATATAGAGAGAGCAAGGGTAAGGGCTAAAACCGAAAAAGAAAAAACTGATGTAGATAAAGAAGTTGAGAAACACAAAGAAAAGTACGATAAATATGTTGTTATGAGTGCGACTTTTTCAGAAGCATATGATATGTTAGGTTTTGATAATGTAGAAAATAACCTAATAGCCTGTGATTATAAAGGCGATTGTCTTCTTGAGAAAGAACCTAATTTTTTTTATTCAAATGAAAATGTGAAAAGTGAGTTGGTAATAATACATATCAGCGAGTTGTTAGAGAAAATTGAAGAATCTGATTATTTCGAGTATATAAGTTCAAAAGATGATTAAATCATCTTTCTATATTTTTTAAATCTGGCTATTTTCCATTGACCTAACAAGTCAAAACCTCAGAATTCTAAAAATCAACTCTACCAATTACGTTTCTTGTATTTGCTCTTTTAGACAGTTCATAAGCATCGGTTGGCTTCATCTATATTTATAAAAACTGCTTAAGTATTCATGGTGTGGACTAAAAGCTTTAAAACCTGTTAGAAACGTATAGCAAAGTTAACTGACACTGATTCTTCTTTTTCTTCCTATAACTTACTTAAAATCTACGTAGGTTATACGCAGCTTCTACGTTACTGAAATAAACCATTAACTAGAGAATTAAAGTCTGATTTTATCTGATTTTATTTGACGTAAAAGCGTCTATTGTAATATTTTTTAATCTAAAACACATATTCTATACTACTTTAAGTACTATAACAACGTATAATTATGTATAAAGAAAGTTAACATGGAGGGAGTTAATGGGTAAGGTATTTTTGACCAGTTCAGGTTCTTTGCTTGCTACGCTTAACAAATCTTATTGCAAGAAATTAGGCATCAGGCAAGGCACTGAGATCAAACAGACGTTAATAGGAAATAAAATAATTGTTGAAAAATTGTGATGGTGGGATCATGAATCGAGACAAGTTAATTGATATGATTTTTATGCCTGTTGTCTGCCTGATAACACTAATCAATGAAAAATTACGACCAAATTATTATGAGGTTTATGATGAGTGGGACGCAAGAGAACAGTATGAGAAAAGAAAACAAATGACGAAGAAAAGTAAACATGCTAAAAAACCAAAAATAAATAAAGAAGACATGAAAAACGCAGCAGAAGAGTTTTCAAACAGTATGAAGGTGAATTAAATGGTAACAAAAACGAAAAGCACACAGAGGAAGTCACAGAAAGTAAGTGTGGATTACATCATAACTGCCAGCTTTGCCTATGGTCCGTTTAAAAGTAAAAGGGCTGCAATTGCTTACAAGAGAAAAGTATCTGGTGTCAAAGGTGCTGCAACATCTGCAATAAGTAAAGTCGCAGGTGGATACAAATTTAATGCCAGGCTGAGGATTGGGTGCAAAACAGGGGATAAGGCCAAAGCACTTAATGCAGTCAAGACAGGTGCTCCAAATGCAAGGGTAAGCATATCAAAAGCTTAAAAATGGGGGTGTAGCCAATGGCTACAGGTCACGCCACTATAAAAGGCAGAAATGGGACTTCCACAAGTGGTAAAAAAGTTTCTGTGTATTCTCCACAGTACAGCGCAACAACAGGTAAAAAAGCTCCGGACCGTGAAACGACATCGTACGAAGAAGCACAAGTACAGATGGCGGCTGCACAGACAGAAATTAAGGCCAGTTCTGAGGGAGTCACATCCTACTACACCAAATTAACCAATGCACAGAAAAAGAAGAGAATGGAAGAGTACCAGGCAAGGCTTAAAGCCGGTAAAACTGGACGCTCTCAATCAACACAGCATGTAAAAGCCTATGAAGACCGGAACAAACATGTTGCGTCAACTAAACAAACTGTTTCTGTGACTCCTCTACTTGACAAATCTGGGAAAGCTATCCAACAGATTCAATTAGGTAAGGGCAGCAGTCACATTGTCGGGATTCGTGGAGTTCAATATAAAACCGATGCGAAAGGCAATCCCACAGACACAAAGGTAATTTCTGATACTTACCGGAATAAAGCATACACATATAGACAGCAGACCGGGAAACAACTGTCAATGTCTTCGGGCCTACAAGCAAGTGTTGGAAATGCTGTACAGTCTTACTTATCGACTGCATCTGTTGAGAAAGTCAATAAGCTGAACTATTATGCTTCGCTTCCAATCACAAGCGGCACAAATGACTGGCAGAAAAATAAAATAAAGCAAGCAAGAAACTTTATTCTAAATGCAACACCCAAGAATGAAAAGGCTTCTGTGGTTGCTGAATATAAACGCTTTGATACTGATATTCAGAAGTACAAACAGGAGACAGGATATTCAAATAAAAAGATTGTCGGGATACTAACAGGAAAAGCAGATTCAACGACAACAACCGCTTTTGGTGCTGGTACAGTTGGTTGGAATACAAAACCAGTAAGTACCAAAGGAAAAACACAACCGTTTAAAACGGTAAAACAGCTCAAAAACGAAGAACTAGATAAAAACATAGCTGAGTTTGCAGGTAATAACAAGATAAAAGCTTTCATTGGGGATGTCTACAAAGTCACTTCAAGCGTAGAAAACATGAAAGATCGTTCTGCATTGAAGCATGAGCAGTGGAATAGTGGACATGAAAAGGCTATATCAGGTAAAACCCTGACATGGTCACAGAAACCTGTTAACGCTCTAACTACCTTACAAAATTACACTGAAAAGCTTGTGGACGATGCAAAGCATCCATATCTAGCAATTCCAGAGAACACAGTTCAAATGATTGAAGGTGTTCCAGCCGGCTTGTTAAAAGCTGCAGATTATGGAATTCAAACAAAGGGAAAATCTCTTAAACCACAAGCAATTGATTTTGTGCAGAGTACCATAGAATTTCCATTTGTGGTACTTGGTGCAGGTCACAGGGTACTAAAGCCAGGTGGTACCAAAGATTTCGAGGCATTGCAGACATTATCAGACGCTTCTGGTATGCTTCTGCTAGGGAAAGCTGGTATTCCGGCCACTAAGAAAGCTGTGGGTGTGCCTTTAAAAGCAACAGGTAGAGCTACAGGGCTTATACGTGATAAGACAGTTTTAATCAAAAACCAGCCTTATCATCCGGTAGGATCCCAGGCCGCAATGATTGAAGCTGTCACAAAAGCCGATAAAATATCAGGTACAAGGGCAACATCTGTTAATTATATTTACCAGCCAGTTCAAGGCTCTCCTATGGGTATTAAAACACATATTAACCCAATTACCGGCAACCAGTTCACTTGGGGGAGAGCTGTAAAGAAACTTCAAGGATTGCAAGAACAAACCTTAACCAGGTATAAAGAAGCTGGAAGGATTGGGGATGATGCCTACGCTGCACCTGTGCACACCTCTTACATGGTACCAGACCTTACAAAAAAGCATTATGAGCAGGTTGGGGGTCACTTTATTGATAAGCACAGAGCATTGAAATTTAAACAAGAAATTCAACTGCTTGAAGACATTCCTACTGTGGCTTCGGAACTCACAGAATTGCATAAAAAAGCAATTAGTGATTATGCAAAGACCGGCGAACTGGACCCTAAAGCATTTCAAGACATGCAAACGAGGGCAGAAGCAAAGTCAAAGCGGATTGGTCAACCAGTCGCAACAGTTACCCCTAAAACAGGTGCAGGATTTATAAAACCTGAATTAGAGGTTTTGTTGGTCTATGGTAATGAGATGTCCACTAAAATAACATCCTCAAAAACAGTTGGTTATACTGCATCTGGTGTGAGAATCAAGAAACTAAGGTTCGGAACACAGGAAGCTGTAAAAAACAAACTGTGGATGTTAGAAAACTTACAGTACAACTGGAAGAACTTTGCAACTGGTAAAGGTGAATACGTTAAAGGTATGTCTGAGTTTGCCAATCGAAAGATTGCAGAAGAACAGGGTATTGCTTTAATGAAGCCTAACCAGTACAGGAAACACGGTACAAGCCACACAGTACCTGTAGAAACCAACATTGTGAAACTGTGGAAAGCATCGCCTGAATTACAAAAGAAATATAGCCTTAAAGAATTCCGGGTTGCTGCCAGGTTACACGATGAAATGAGAATATACGGGACATCTAAGGCAGGTGAAACAGAACCTATTGCACACGGTCCGGCAATGGCTAAAGCCATAAGAACTGGTAGAATAAAAGACAAAGAATTGCAAGCCTTACCGAAAGCATCACAGCTCAGAGTTGCAAAAGCAATTGAAACCCATATGACTATTAAACCATTGAGCACAAAAGCACCTATCCAGGGATTGAAAACAATATTAACACGTCCTAGTGACTTCCAGAAAGCTTTAGCAACTGCTGATAGGCTGGCAAGAGCACAGGAAGTAGGTCACTTAAGGAAAGGAATGGTGTTTAAGCTACCGGAAGAAACTGCAGGATTTAGAGCAAAGAATCTTTTATCAGATACAGCCAATATGCGCGGCTTTGTGTCAGATACAACGGCAGAGCTCTTACCAAAAAGAACAAAGCTTACCGGACTAAAACCCCAAACCAGAACAGCAAAACAAAAGAAACCGTCAAGTGCAAGGCAGAGCAAGGATGTAGTAAGGGATTATGAATATAGTAAAAAGAGATCTAGTTACTATAGTGCTATAGTACCTTTAACAGTTGCCTCTGTACCTTTGCAGAAACTTGATTATGAATATAAAAAACAAAAGGATTCAAAGTACGTTGTACCTGTAGGGAGTGGTTATAAAAAAGCTGGAAAAGCTGAGTATAAATCAACTGGTTACACAGGTAAAAAGTCATCTAAATATACACAGAAAACAGACAGCTATAAACCTGTATCAGGTAGTGGGTATAAACGTCTGCCAACATCCACTAAACCGGCAACAACTGGTAAAAGTGGGTATAAACCTAAGACATCTGATAAGAAAATCATTATTCCTCCAATTGTGAGGAAGAAAAAGTCAGGTGAAACAAAAGATAGGCAGGTCAGAACCTTCCAGAAAGCACACAGAACGAGAAAGAATACGATGGGAAGCTTTGAAACGTTATTTGGCACTTCTGTGAGATTTAAGAAACCTGCAAAGCGAAAGACAATTAAAAACCGAACTGTAAAAACAAAAGGAAGGAAATAAACCTTCCTATTTCTTTTTAAAACACACGTTTATTTTTTCTCTCTTACGTTTTTAAACTTTGTTTTTTGTCTGCTTATTTCTTTACCTGTCACAGAGTCATACTTTATCCACATACTCAACCTTGGATAAAATATTTGGTAACGTTCTTTTATTTGACCGTGTAGACCGTCTATATCACGTATTGCTATACAAAATCCCCCTTAAGACCTGTAATAAGTTAACTGTATTGATATTATTTAACAGTTTTGAAAACATGCCTGACACTTTGGTGAAATCAAGGAAACCTATTTCAAAAGGAAGAAAACAAATCCTCTCTTTTCTTTTTTGTTATTAACCAAGCATAAAGAAACCTTCTTTTCATGCTTTTTAAAACAATCATTACTTGTTTGACTGTTTGCCTTATAGCTGAAGAGTCTTTTAAGAAACAGTTAAAAACAAGGATTCTCACAACTCCTTTCTAAACACGGCTCAGAGTCGAAAATGAACTTTGTTTAACATACTTTACCGATACGGATTTTATTTTAGAGTTTGTAAAGGTTAATAGCAAAGCTCATGTTTGAAACTGAGATTTTCGACTTGCGTTCTAAAAGGAGTCAATGAAGCCAAATAGAGCCAGTTTGTAACGTTTACCGTCACTGATTATTTTTACTATTTTTTATGGTTAGGGATATTTGCCCTACCTAATAAACGTATAGGCTTCAAAGAATCCCACAGAACTTAACACAGGCTTAATCTTAGGTTATAGGTTGAGAGTAAATTGGAGAGCTGGGGTATTTCTTCAAAGGGTTGTTTTTTAAAGGCTTGTTGGGCTTTAAATCAGGTTGTTGTGTATAAACCTGAACTTGGGTATGTGTTCATTCGTGGCTGAGTGAACATTCAAAGATGGTTTATACACAACACATTCTATAATTAGTTTGTAAGTTATTAAATGTTCTCACTTTAAACAATAAAGCAAACACTTTAGTATCTAAATCTAAGAACTGTTTTTAGTTACTATACACTAAAAGATATACTTTTAAGTGAAAAGCATGTTTTGTTTTATTATTCCTGTGTAATCGAACAGCGTACCTTATTACATCATACAGGAAGTTATATATACTTTAAAAGCCTATATTATAGTATATACATTTAATTGTCAATTAATGACTGCATATATGGAGTGGATAGATTGGATAAGCTGTGTGCAATTTATGCAAGGGTTAGCCCTACAAAGCATGTAAAAATCAATAACCTACACGCTTCGCTTGTTGAGGCACTGGAAATATGCAGGGCAGATGCAGCAAGGGACGGGTACAATATCACAGAGGAGTATATTGATGAGTATGTGTCAGGCAAGTCATCTAAACTCATGACTAACTTCAATAAAATGCTGGAAGATGCCAGGGCAGGAAAGTTCACCAGGGTTTACAGTCGCAGGGTAAACCGTTTTGGCAGAAACAGAAATGATATGTTAAGAGCTCAGATTGAGCTTGATGAACTCGGAATAAGTCTAAAGTTTGTTGAGAATGGGATTGATACATCTCAACCTTTTGGTAAATCAATCATGGCTATGATGGCAGAGTTGGCACAAATGGAAAGAGAAGAAATTCTTGAAAACACTAAGAGAGGCCGAGAGGCAAGGAAAGAAAAAGGTTTGCCGTTTGGGCCTAAACACAAGGAACTGAAAACCTTATCCATAAAACAGGTAAGAGCAAACAGATTACTGCCTGTAACTGATAAAAATAAATATACATGGACTCAACTTGAAGAAATCACAGAAGTTAAAAGATCAACTCTTATCAGGAAACTGAAAGAAGAGGGGTACTGGGATTATACAAAAAGAGAGGTTAAATAAACGTCTGGTCACAATCCAAATGATTTCTTTCAATGTGACCACATGAAAATAAAAATTTTCTCATGAAACATGAAGAAACATTAAGGCTAAGAATAAGGGAGTGAAAAAACGATGGAACAAACTGATGATTCTGTGAACGTTGGGGGTCCAGAATACGACTCAAAGGACGACTACATAAAATCACTGGCTAACTTGTTTTACAAGATTAACGGTGCTGCAGATTGCCGGGATAAATCACAACTTGTGTGGCTATTGGATTATTATGTGGACATACTGATTAACAGAATGATTGACCCAAACGACAGGGAAGCAATGCGAGAAGCAAAGAACACATTGTTTGAAGTAGAACAGGATAAAGAACTAAAAAAAGAACGGCAGAAGACCAAAGAAAAATCTATACTTTCAGTAGACGGAAGGCAAGATGCTAGTATTGCAACAAATAAAATAATTTTTGGTGAACTTATCACCTACTTTGACAGGTATTACGGCTTTGAAACACAGTTGGCGGTGATGTTGTGAGCACAGAAATACCAGGGATCAACATGTCAAACCCCTTCTTAAAACGGATCATGGAAGCCAGGGAAGCAACCAAGTGTAAATGTGAGTTCTGTGACTTCATCGGAAACGGTATTCTTGACCTACAGGACCACATAACCAAGAAACACCCGGATAAGAACCCTTACATTGATCCTCTCAGGGAAGTTAAAAAGCTGTACCTGAATAAGGACGCTCATAGGTTGACTATGGGAGAACTATTCGGCTCCAAGATCACCAGCAAACATAACCAGAACTGTATCCTGAATATCGTAGGAAAACAGGGTATGGGTAAATCAAATGCTGCTCTGTACATAGCCACAAAAACGAGTGAGTGGATCGCACAGCACAAAGGTGGAAAGCCAGAGGACTATTTCACTATAGATAATTGTGCAATCATGGAACTGGATACTATCATACCAATTGTGAAGAATATAGACAAGAAAAGATACAATATCTTTATTCTGGATGATATAGGGGCTTCTTATGGAGCTAGGGACTACCAGAACGTTGTAAACAAAGCATTCAACAAGATTATCCAGACGTTCAGGGATTCAAACACTCTGGTAATTCTGACAATGCCTGATGACTTCCTGATTGACAAAGTCCCAAGAAAGCTGGCACACTTCCAGATTGAAATGACGACCCAAGTATTTCACAAGAATGTTTCAATAGGTAAGCTCTCAGAGGTAAAAGAAATTTATAAAGCTCATAAAACCATATATCCGTTTGTCTGTGAGAATGGAGTGAAATACACCCGGTGTTTGTTCAGGCTGGTAGAAGGGCCACTACACAATGAGTATGAACGCAGGAGATCTGAAATAAGAAAGAGAATGACACAGGATTGTATAGATACTGTGGCTGAAGCCTCTGACAAAGTTGAAGAAGGGAAGGTTAAGCAGGTTCCTAAGTATCAGGCAATATCTGAAAAAGTGTATCAGAAGACTTTAGAGAACCCTAAAATCTCACAGAGAAAGTTAGCTGAAGAATTTGGCTGTAATAAAGCAACCATCAAACAAGCTATTGACCATGCAAAACAGCAACTAGGGGAAGAATAACCCTTTTTGCCCTATAATCCAGTTAAAATCATATTAGTCAACTTCCGACCAACCGGACAGAACACACATTTGCATTTAAAGTAACAATATAAGAGGGATATACTATGGTATGGGATACAAAAGACTTTGAGAGACTCACAAAGGAATATGATCTGGTATGTGCGAAGCTTTCACTTGCAAAGAGTACCAGCAAGTCTGCTAGAAGTGAAATGTCTGAGAACCAGAAATTAAACACACAAGAGTATCGGGTAGCCTGTGAATATGAGGACAGGGTACTTGAAACCCTAAATGAAATCGAAATGCTGAAAACGAAAGTGTTCAACTCACTGAATGAGTTAGACAAAAGGCTTAAAGAAATAAATGTTAGAAATATCTAACAATCCTTAAATACTTTGGGAGCGTATATATAAGTGAGCACAGTTTATGGGGAGTTCTAAAAACCCCTAAAAACGTTTTCTTTCCTGATAAAGCCTGTAGCCTTGCGGGCAAGTCATCTCTCACACGGGATGTGGGGTAGACCTTTCCCATATCCCGGCTATTCTGCTTTTCTATATCTGTGTTTTCTTTTAGCTGTCAAACATTTCTATTAATTCGAATTCTTTATATACAATTAATCCCCAATTAGTGCTGTATAGCCTAATAGCTAAAAACAGGACCAACTGTATGTATAACGTATTTTGCAGGCAGAAGGTGCCCTGATGTAATTTTTGCTTCTCCTGTAGGGCAGCCGTTAAGAGTTCTGCATTCTTCTAGCAACCCGGGACCCGCTGCCCTGTGAATGGCTCCATCCACTCCTCCGCCTCCGAGAAGCGTATTATTTGCCGCATTGACAATGGCATCCACTTTCATTTTCACTATATCTCCCTCAAATATCCTTATTCTATCAGTGTTTAGTTTCATACCAGATTCCTTCTCTATTCTCTTATTTTTTTACACAGCTGATAAGGGGGTTTGTCCTGTACTTTAGAATTTTTCGGTGGCGGATTTCATATAGCATATTTGTCTACTTATTTTACGTCCTCTTTTCTTAAAGGTCACAGTTTTTTGATTCGTATGCTCCCAAACAATGATATAGCATAAAATCCAGATTATATTAGTCAATCCGAAAACGGGGATTTCGGTGACCTGCAGGCTTAATTGCCCGTTGAATAAGCTCTAAAATTTTATATGCCTCAAGGGGTTACCGGGGCAATCCTGCTATAAAAACGACTTCTAAATTAAAAAACTCTGAACGGTCATATTTATCGCCAAAATAAATCAGCGGTAAAAACATGGCCGGAAGATTTTCTTAAACATATTTCTTAACTGTGGCTATATACAGCCAGAATATATCTCTGAATTATTTCGATGGGGAGACTAACCATGGGTGATATGACACTTAAAGAGAGACTTTTAAACGCGCTGGAAGGAAAGAAAGTTGACAAAGTACCTGTTTGTTCTGTAACTCAGACAGGAATTGTGGAATTAATGGATGAAGTTGGAGCTGCCTGGCCGGAGGCTCACTCTGACTCTGAAAAAATGGCAAAACTGGCGATTGCAAACTATGAGCTCAGCGGGCTCGAAGCTGTAAGGGTTCCATACTGCCTTACCGTGCTTGCAGAAGCAATGGGCTGTGAGGTCAATATGGGTACAAAGAACAGGCAGCCTTCTGTTACGGCTCATCCTTATCCCAAAGACCTTGAAGGTATGGAAATGCCTGAGAACCTTCTTGATAAGGGCAGGATCCAGGCTGTACTCGGCGCGATTAAAATTATCCGAGAAAAAGTAGGATCTGACGTGCCTGTTATTGGGGGAATGGAAGGTCCGGTTACCCTTGCATCAGACCTTGCAAGCGTGAAGTCTTTTATGAAATGGTCTCTGAAAAAGCCTGAGCTCCTTGAGCAGGTACTGGACTTCGCGACCGAAGCCACAATAAGCTATGCAAATTCTATGGTAGATGCAGGTGCAGACATTATTGCCATTGCGGATCCTGTAGCATCTCCTGACCTTATGAGTCCCGACTCTTTTAAAACTATGCTTCAATCGAGACTCCAGAAGTTCTCCTCAAGCGTTAACTCGGTTACAGTACTGCATGTCTGCGGCAATGTAAACCCCATCCTTGACTATATGGCAGACTGTGGCTTTGAAGGTCTGAGTGTTGAAGAAAAGATCGGGAGTGCAAAGAAAGCTAAAGAAATACTCGGGGGCAGAGCAAGGCTTGTAGGAAACATTTCAAGCCCGTTCACTTTGCTTCCAGGTCCGGTTGATAAAATAAAAGCTGAGGCCAAACAGGCTATTGCAGATGGCGTTGATGTGCTCGCACCTGGCTGTGGAATTGCACCTATGACCCCGGTTTCTCATATTAAAGCTATGGTAGAAGCAAGGAACGAGTATTACGCTTGATTTTTTAAAAAACAGATTCTTAATTTTTAATTTCATTTTTTTAAAGGACTTCCAGACAGGCTGCTGGAGGCTTTCTGCAAGTTATAGCTTGAAAACCGGTGGCTGCGGAGGTAAGAATGGGTATTTTCCGGCCATTTGAAAAAAAGGGCTTCGAAAGCTGCCTTTGAATTTGCAAGTGCAGCTGCTTCGAGCCTTGAAATGGTAAATTTGCTTTTAGAGGCCGTAGTTCTCCGGCAGGAAGACTTTGACTTCCTTTTTATATTTGTCAAGGCAGTCGCTCATGAACTTTTCCTTGTCGTCGGTAAGGGCTTCGAAAGCTGCCTTTGCATTTGCAAGTGCTGTTGCTTCGAACCTTGAAAGGGCGAGTTTATCTTTTGCTCCCTCTTCAACGATTTTAATGCATTCGAGAGCGGCATTCTTGGCACGGAGGTATATATCATTTCCATCCTTGACGATTGCCTGCCCGACTCTGTAGGCGTTCGGGTATGCGAGTACATAGCCCTGCGGGTCTCTGTTTATGTCAGAAGCCACGAACATGTCTCTCAGTACCTTTTCATTGCCTGACTCCAGGGCGACGTTCATGAGAGCACAGTCGTATGCAAGGGTCTCGGACCAGCACTGAACTGTTGTACCGCCGAATTCACCGTGGTATTCAACAGATTCGTTGGACCAGAGGTCACAGCACTGCATGACCAGGTTGCCCATAAGGTCGGAGTGAGCACAGGTTGAGGTCTTACCTTCCTGAGTTATGGGGACGCCTGCAATGGCCTTTACGATGGTGTTCTCGTAGCCGCAGTCTTTTCCAGGGCCCACTGCGCCTGCTTCGTAAGCAACGAGAGACCTGGGGGCGGAAATTGCCCTTGCGATAATTGCAAGTGTGTGGGCGAGGTTCTTGTCAAGGAGACCGCCTGCGATGAACATTGCGGTGTTTGCCTGGGCACAGTCTGTGTCACCAGCTGCAACAGTGCCGGTTTTCTTTGCAATTGCTGCAATGTCGGACCAGATCATTTCCATGTCCATACTGCCGAGAACGCCTATGCCGTAAAGTACTCCAGCCATGTCGTTTCTGAGAATTGCATAGTCGAATACTTCTTTACCTCCCATTGATTCAACGGACAGGAGGTCAGCACCGGATTTTGCGCATTCTTCGAAAGCCTCGAGGAAGACGGAGTACTTGTCGCCTCTGAGCTGGAGGAAGTCCCTGTTCTCACGGATATCACCGATTGTGTGGCGGAGGGCACATTTTATGCCGTATTCATCATGGTAATCTTCCATGATGGTTTTCTGGGCATGTGCAACTGCTGCTCCCCAATCAGGGTGATTGGACATCTGCTGGACGTGTTCGGTTTCAAGCACAACAGATGGAGCTCCAATCTGAACCATCCTTGCCATGATGTCTGTGGTGATCCTTTCATACTCTTTTACGAGCTTCTCTTTGGATGCACCTGCTTCAGGTCTCGGGGCATAGTTAACTTCGGGAGTTGTGTATCCGGCACCAATTTCAAGTCCAAGTCCTGCTTTAACGGGCTTGACAGCTTTTCCGAAAACCATGTCATCTGCTTTTGCATAAGCCATTTTAGTAAATCTTGCTACTGCCATCTACTCCACCTCCTCAGTGTTTATGGAATTTCTCCCTCAATTTTACGATGTTGTCGCCATGCTCCTTAATGAAATCAGCCATCTTCGGGGCATCAGCTGCTTCTTCACCATACACTCCAAGTTCGTACTGAGATACGAAGTCCTGGTTAACAGCACCACCACCGCATGCAAAAGGAATTCTATAACCTTTTTCAAGGAGCTTGTCATTAACTTCCTTAAAGGCATACATGGTTGTGGTCATAAGGGCTGTACCGGTGAGCATAAGTGGATTCTCTTTTTCCACAGAAGCTATGACTTCATCTACAGGTACATCTCTGCCCAGGTCTACTACATCGTATCCGTTGGCTCTGAGCAATGCGGCCACAATATTCTTTCCGATATCATGGACGTCACCTTCAGCAACGTGGCAGACAACTTTTCCTTTGACCGTTGGTGCTTTTCCTGCCTTCTTCTTTATGAATTCGATACCTTCCAGCATAGCGTCAGCAGACATCATGACGTTTGGCAGGAAAATGACTCCTTCATCGTAAAGTCTGGTGACTACCCCCATACCAACCATTAACGCGTCATCAATAAGGGAGATTGGGTCCTTTCCAGAGCCAATGGCTTTTTCCAGCCCTTCCACAACGTCATCTTCTTCGCCTTCGAAAATGGCTTTTGCTATCGGGTAAACTAATTTGTCTTTTGGATAAAGTTCTTCTGCAGCTTCTTCTGGTGTCATTTGCTTTTCCATTTTTACATTGTAGCGTACCAGAATCTTACTGGGATCAATTTGTATCAAATATCTAACCTCCATTTAAGCTCTTGAGGAGCAATCCCTGGTTTATAGGGGCAAAAGCAGGGTTAAAATAAAAGTTCCTGGTAAGATCCTAAAAAGCCAAGATGCCATCTAACTTCCCCATTTTTAGATACGGACACCTAAATATGATCTAAATAGGTATTAATTCCCAAAATCTTCCCAATTTATTAACGGGACTTACAACTCCCCTTAATTTAATTGTGACTCGATATATATAAGATTCACTGAGCAAGTTTAAGGTTCTGAGACTGAAAAAAGGTAATTTTAGTTCGTCAAGGTATCGTGTTTTTTCATTTTATATAATTAGATTTTTTTATCACAATAAACACGAATGTACATACTGTTAGTGTGAAAACAGTAGTAATCGTATCTTAACATGGTAGAAATATATTTTTGAGGTAAGAATAATTGTTCCGAAGAACTTAATACTGAATATTTCTCTATACACTGCTCTCGTTTGTTTCTTCTATGTTTTTAAAATCAATTT
>NZ_DAOOUJ010000038.1:0-30778 GCF_035390745.1 Methanosarcina sp.
TTAACATTTTTGTAGTTCCCTGCAGTGTTGTTGTAGAGGCAGTTGTTTTCCAGTATAAAGGAATGGGTTCCAGTCAGGTAATTAACGACTCCATTGCCAGTTCCGGAAGGCTGATATTTTCTTTGTTTAGTGTTTGAAATGATATTATTACGTACAATTGTCGTGTATCCTGTACCTGGAGGCGTCAGATTTAAAGCAGCCTGGAGTGCTACTGCAGCGTGATAATTCCCATCAAAAACATTGTTTTCTATAGTGGTATTATTAAATCCACTTGTTTCTATACCGCACACCCAATTATAGGTCGGATGTGTGCCACAACCATAGAATATATTATGGTGTATGTAAACGTTTTGTGCCTCTGTTTTTGCGTATGCGTTACCATATGCTATGAGCCAGATACCTGGGCCATACGTATCATAAATAGTATTGTTATATACCTCTATATCATCCATGATGTATGGGCTTGACGACTCCTTAATATATTGTATCTGAATTCCTGGGCCACCTGCATCTGGTTCATACACAGTATATATGACATTATCATGGATTTTTATATGATTTGCATTCCAAATTCTTACTGCAGAGTTCGTCTTGCATCTCACTGTGTTGTTCCATGCTTCTACATTATTACATTTGATTGCAAAAAGACCGTCATGACCAAGCTTGTAAATCCGGTTGTCATGGAACTTAACATTCTGACTATACTTTATTTTAAGACCATCACCAAGACTATCATGCAGATACATATTAGTAATTTCAACGTCGTCGTAGTACAGCAACATCATATTATAGTAGCCGTCACCACGTAACTCCGAAACACCTTTAGAAGCTGCAAATTTACTGTTAAGCGTGTCTGCTTGACCGTTAATCTCGAACCCACGAAGTATAATATATCCCTTCGTAGATTCTTTTGGATTACTCTGTTTAATCATCGGCTTTTCAGCTTCCCATAAACTATCGGTATGTACTGTAAGTACAGCATTTGAATCCCCTTCAAGAATAGTATTACTGTCTATAATAAGAGAATCGCCAAGTCTATATGTGAAAGGTCCTTTGAGGTAGACAGTTGTATATCCTGAATTCTCAGAAACGAACTTGAGTGCCTGGTTTATCTGCACATGGTCATCTTTCCCATCGCAGTTAAAGTCTCCAGTTCCATCTCCTGAAACGTAAACAATAGGTGCTGAACTCATACATAAGGCGGTAGGCAAGCTTGTAAGGAGAAGGCATCCAAGTAGTAACGATATTCCGAATCTTCGTTTTAACGTTGCTATCGCAAGGCGCTGAACATTACGTGTATTTTTGCAGTTATTGGCATGCAATGAAACAAGATTTTTAATATATAATATCATAAAAAAATTAACACTGTTATCCGCAAAAGCAAATAAATACTTTGTACAGTACACTCTCCAATTGTGTAAGTTTTTCAAATAGTTTCCACTCCCGAACATTAATTCTTTATAACAAACTTTGGGAAAATATACAGGTCAATTAGTTATGTAATTGATTTATTGAGGACTGGATTTAAAATTGTTTTTTTATTTAGACAGTTTCTCCAATACAATAAATCCCCTCAGTTCTTCATATACATAACTTAAGTTTATACAATCTAATTTAATTTTAATCGTCCCCCATGTAAAATAGAACGTCTTACTATAAAAATGCGCACGATTAATTCTAGAAATATTTAGCAAGTTTTGATGAAATATATTTTTATTGATATGGTCGCTAATCGTAAAAACAGGGGCAGAAGATTCGGGAGGATGATACTGGTATGTCTGGATTTTATAGGAATGTTTATAGTGTTTACAGGGATTATTTTATATTTGATGGAGAGGTTGATCAGGTAGGCTAAAAAGTGGAGTGAAATTCAGTTAAAAAGAGGTCTTTTTCTTGAAGATATTGCGCGTTGCACCTGACATATATCCTTATACAGTTGGCGGGCTTGGTATCCATGTCCATGAAATGTCTAAGGAGCAGGCTAGAATGGGGCACGATGTAACCGTTTATACTGCCTCTGAGGGTGTAAAATCTTCATATGAAGCTCCTGATGGGTATTATGTCAGGAATTTCAAACCTTTTGCAAAAATACTTGGAAATTCCATCACACCAGGTATGTTTGTTGATCTGGTTAAAGACCAATCAAAATATGATATAGTTCATGCTCATTCCCATCTTTTCTTTTCAACCAACCTCAGTGCAGTTTCAAGAGAGATTGGCTCAACTCCTCTTGTTATAACCAACCACGGTTTGAATTCACAGACTGCTCCCAGGTGGTTCCAGGATCTTTATACTGCCACAGGTGCCAGGCTCACATTTGCAGCAGCAGATAAAATAATCTGTTATACTGAAACAGAGAAACAGGAACTCGTTAATATTGGAGTTAAATCTCGAAAAATCAATGTGATACACAACGGCATCGATACTGACCTGTTTGTCCCTGCAAAAGAATCTTCTTTTGACAAAAAGAACCTGCTCTGGGTGGGCAGGTATGCAAAAGGAAAGGGACTCGATTACCTTATTGATGCTTTCAATATAGTAAAACTCAGGTACCCTGATGCTACCCTTACAATGGTAGGCAATGGTCCGGATAAAGACCGGATTATTCAAAAAATACACGACCTGAAATTGGACAGTGGTATTGTAATGAAGGACTTTGTACAGAACTCCGAAATTGTAGACCTGTATCAAAAGTCAAGCGTTTTTGTGCTTCCAAGCCTTGAAGAAGGTGTACCAAGGACAATTCTTGAAGCAATGTCATGTGGGATTCCTGTAGTTTGTTCCAGATTGCCGCAGCTTGTTAGTATTGTCAATGGTGCTGGAATACTGGTTCCAGTAAAAGATTATAAAACCCTGGCAGACGGAATATCAGAAACACTTTCAGATTCTTCTCTTGCAGCAAAATTCGGGGAAAACGGAAGAAGAAACGTTGTTGAAAACTATTCTTGGAAAGACACCGTACATAAAACGGTTCAGCTATACAAAGAGTTGATTTAAAGTGTCCAAAATAGTTATCACCGGCGGCGCAGGTTTTATAGGGTCACATATTGCAGAAAGTCTTGCAAAAGATGGTCATGAAATTGTTATTGTTGATAACCTTGATCCTTATTATTCTGTTGCCCTTAAAAAAAGAAATACAAATATTGTTCTTAATAGTGGAAATGCCACTTTTATCAATGCTGATGTCACAGATCTCGATAAAATAAAGGATGTAATTGACAGCACAGTAGACTATGTTTTTCATGAAGCTGCCCAGGCTGGTGTCAGAATTTCAGTTGAAGACCCTTTTAAGCCAAATGATGTAAATGTGCTGGGGACTTTAAATGTGCTTAAGGCTTCCCTTGATTCAGGTGTGAAAAAAGTCATTAATGCTTCATCCTCTTCTGTTTATGGCAAAGTTAAGTATCTACCTTTTGATGAGCAACACCCAACTGAACCTGTATCTCCATACGGTGTCAGTAAATTGGCTGCAGAGCACTACTGCAGGGTATTTTATGAAGTATATGGACTCCCAACCACTTCTTTGCGCTATTTTACAGTATATGGGCCGAGGATGAGGCCTGACCTTGCAATCTCAATCTTTACCCGGAAAATGCTTGCAAATGAGCCTATTACGGTTTTTGGTGACGGAAAACAGACTAGAGACTTCACTTACATTGATGACGTTGTGGAAGCAAATAAAAGACTCATTAACAACAAATTAACCGATGGTAAGATTTTGAATATCGGCGACGGAAACCGGATCAGTGTTAACGATTTGATTGAAAACTTAAGGTCCATCACTGGATCAACATCTGAAATAATATATGCCGGCAAACAAAAAGGAGACACAGAGGATACGCTGGCAAATATTGATCTGGGAAATAAACTGATCGGATACAAACCATTATTCGATATCCACAAAGGTCTGAATAAATTTGTAGACTGGTTCAAAAATGAGGGAGATGTTCTTGAGTTCAATAAATAAGTTGAGGTTACTTCATCAAGTTCGTAAAAATCAATGGCTTAAACCCTCTGAGCTTGAAGAGTTGCAGAATAAAAAACTCCGCTCAATGGTTAAGCATGCTTATGAAAATACAGAATTTTATCATAATAAATTTAAAAAAGCAGGAATTCATCCTGATGATATCAGGACGTTAAATGATTTAAAAAGGATCCCTTTTACAACAAAAGAAGAACTCAGGCAGCAAAAACTTGAATCAAGGGTATCAAAAGGTCTCAATCTAAGCCAGTGTCTTGTTACTGAAACAAGTGGTTCAACAGGAATCCCTCTTAAAATAGTATATGATGAAGCTGCAGATGATTTTAGTAAAGCTGTTAATTTACGTTCTCACATTGAAAATGGATTAAAATTACGTAGCAAATGGGCTGTTTTTGGGGACCCCCACCACTATCAAAAACCACGCTGGTTCCAGAAATTGAGGATTTATAATGCGGTTCAAATATCTGTATTTGAATCAATTGATAAACAGATTGAGATGTTAACAAAATTTAAACCAGAAGTGCTTGATGGTTATACATCTTCAATAAGGTTATTAGCAGAAGCTGTTAAAAAAAACGGCATTCAGGATATTAATCCCGGAGTAGTATTTGGCACATCTGAACTTCTAGATCCGGAAACAAGAAAATACATAAATTCGGTTTTTAATGTTGAGATGATTGATCATTTTGGCTGTGTAGAATTAAACAGAACTGCATGGGAATGCAGTGAACACGCCGGATATCATATAGATGCAGATGCTGTGATAATGGAATTTATTGAAAATGGGGAAAATGTTTCATCTGGTGAAAGAGGGGAAATTGTATACACAGGATTGTATAATTATGCTATGCCTTTAATCAGATATAGAATTGGGGATATTGGAATTCCAAGTGATGAATCCTGCCCATGTGGGAGAGGATTACCTCTAATGAAATTAATTGAAGGTAGAAGTGATTCTTTTATGCAAGTGCCAGATGGCAGGATCTTTTCTCCTATCATATGGACTTTAATAATAAGGAAAATACCAGGCATTGGTCAGTTAAAGGCAATACAGGAAAAAATTGATCTGATAAGGGTACTCGTTGTCAAAAGTCCTGAGTTCTCACAGAGCACGATACTCCAAATAGAACATGACATTAAAGAAGTCATGGGTCAGGAAATTAATGTTGAAGTGGAAATCGTTGACGAAATTCCCAAAGACAAATCTGGTAAAGTTAGAGCAGCCGTTTCAAAAGTATCCATTAATAGTAATTATTAAACCTCATATCAATTGACGAGTCGATACCATGAAAATTGGCTATTTCACATCTTGTTTTCCTTATAAGAACCCTCTCACTGGAGAGATAACAGGACCTTACATTGGCGGGGGCGTGGAATTAGGAAGTTATAACCTTGCTGTAAATATGGCAAAGAGAGGGCATGAAGTATTTGTTTTTACCACTTCTATTGACTCGAAAAAATCGATTGAGGTATATGACAAAATAAAAATATACAGGTATCCCAGTAATTTCACTGTTGGTCAATGCCCAATATCATTATCTTTGTTATATGATCCTTTATTTTCTGAAGTTGACCTGGATATAGTACATGCTCGCATGGGGAATTTACCTGCCCCTCTAACTGCATTTTTCTATGCTAAAAAAATGAAGAAAAAACTGGTTGTTTCATATCATGGTGATTGGGTAGGCGGCTTTGGAGGAATTAAACGAAGAGTCGGTGTGCTGCTTTTTAATAAGTTTTTTTGTGACGGATTACTTGGGGCAGCAGATTCGGTGATTGCTCTGTCTGAAAACCATGTAACAGAATCACGATTTCTTAAAAAATATTCAAAAAAATTAGTTTATATCCCTAACGGAGTTAATTTTGGAGAATTTGATATTCCTTACACCAGAGAAGAATGCAGGAATAAATTAGAATTGCCTGTGGGCAGTAAAATTATCCTTTTTGTAGGCAGTTTAATTTCAAGGAAGGCTCCTGATATTTTGCTAAAATCAATGAAAGAAATACTGATTAATCATCCAGATGCTTATCTCGTTTTTGTAGGCAATGGCCCATTAAGGAATGAACTTGAAGATATGGCTGTAAACTTGGAAATTCAGGATAATGTTAAATTTGCAGGATATGTTTCCGATTCAACTGCAAAGGCACTATACTATAAAGCTGCAGATTTATTTGTACTTCCTTCACTGGAAGGGGAAGCGTTTCCAAACGTGCTTTTAGAAGCATCTGTATGTGGTTTACCTCTTATAGTCAGCGGATGTGAGTGCTTTAAAGCTATAGTTAAGGATGGGTGTAATGGTTTATTCACAAAAACCGGTGATAAAAATGATCTTGCTGAGAAAGTTATTTTCTTATTGAATGATGAAAAAAGGCTGAGTAAAATGGGTTCTAACGCATTTGATTTAGTAAAAAATCTTTCTTGGGAAAAGATAGCTCAAGATACTGAACAGTTCTATATTACTCTAATTCGATAACTTTTTATTGAAACCCTATTATTATAACGTGGTTTTATTATCAATGTGGTTTTTATGAAAATGTTATATATTTCTTTCCCAGACCTGAATGGTTCCACTGGTGCCTGTACGCATGTGAGGGAAATATTGAGAAATTTATCCATAAACAACTCTGTAACTGTTGTTTCTCCTACTAAGAATCCTCCAAAGTTTGGAGGGAATATAACTTTTAAAAGATGCCGATATCTTGATATTGAATTTTTAAGGGCGTTTACTTTTTCTATAAATGCTTTTTTTATTTGTTTTTTTTATTTAATTAAAAATAAATGTGACGTTATTTATGAAAGAGATCATGCTTTTGGGACAGGTTGTAATCTCACTTTATTTTTTAATATTCCTGTAATTATGGAGGTAAACGGGATTTCTAATGAAACAGGCCGCTTTCCAGGGCCGATCGCTAAAATCATAAATTCAGTTTTACATAATAGATACTCAATTGCAACACATATTGTAACAGTTACACCTAAATTAAAAGAATTTCTACAATTGAGGTACAATTTACCGTCTGATAAAATTTCTGTGGTTGAAAACGGTGCTAATATTGACCTTTTTAAGCCGATGAATAAAGAAAATGCATTAAAAAAATTAAATTTAGATTCTGAATTTAAACACGTTTGCTTTGTTGGACATTTAGCTCCCTGGCAGGGAGTTGAGTATTTAATAAAATCGAGTTCATTTATATTGAGTAAATGTCCCAATACAAAATTTATAATTGTTGGAGACGGTCCAAAGCTCGATGAATTAAAAAAACTTGTAAATACTTTGAATGTTTCCAGCAATTACCTGTTTACAGGATATGTAGATTACGAAACAGTTCCAGTTTATATAAATGCCAGTGATATTTGTGTTGCACCTTTCGTTATTGAGAGAAATGACAGAATAGGTTTATCTGCGTTAAAAATATATGAATATCTTGCGTGTGGTAAACCTGTCGTTGCAAGTAAAATAAAAGGTATAGAAGAGTTACTTTCTGCTTCAAATGGAGGTATTTCTGTAACTCCCGAGGATGTATGTGATTTGGGTAAAGCTATTGTAAGATTATTACAGGATGACCTCTTATGTGAAAAAATGGGAACCGAAGGCTATAAATTCATTAGAGATCATCATAGTTGGAAAATTGCTGCGTCAAATGTTGAACGTATTTCTTGTAAAGTAATTAACAGTTCCAATAAAAGTTGCAGCACGTAACTTTTATTATCGAAAAAGGATTTGATTTATATGAGCGATGAATCCTACATTGAACGTTTTTTTAGGGTATACCCTCTTTTTCTTCTTCTAATCGTTCTTGGATCTCTCTCTCTTATTTTCGTAATGAAGCTGGAGTCTTATTATTCTTATGCAATTATTTTGTCAACTGTAATATTAATCTCTGTTCTGTTTATTTTGTTTGCGAAAAATCTGTCGTTTGAATTAAGCGACATTTATGTTTTCTCATTGAATAAAAGCCATCTACTTAAGTTATATCTCATTATTTTCATCTGGTCTATTATATATTTAGTTTTTACTAACGATAGATCCGAAATTTACATTTTTTTACTTCTATTGTTATATCTTATTATATTTCTTCAAATCTTTACTGGCAGAACATCCAGCTCAGTAATACTTACCGAAATAGCTGCATCAATGCTTAATTTCATATATGGTGTTACTTTTGTATACCCTCTCTATTTTGGTACTACTGATATACTGCCCCACATTAATATTGCCAGAATTATTGCTGAAACGGGAAGAACACTTCCCGAATCTATGTTCCTTTACAGTAAATTTCCTCTATATCACATTTTAGTTGCCATAAGTGCTCATATTACTAATCTGGATATAGCTGATTCTCTTTTTTTAATTACTGCCCCTGTTTTTGTCGTTTCATTGTTGTTTATATACTTACTATTTTATCTGGTTTCAAACAATAAACAAATAAGCCTTTTAAGTTGTTTAGTTTATTCCTGGAGTTCTGTGATTCTTTTTCATGGAACCTATATGGTCACAAGAGTATTAGCATTCGTATATTTTGTGATTCTATTTTACCTGAATTACAGGCTTAATGCCAGTAATTCCAGTCACGCTGGCATCAACATATACTTCAAATTTTTTGCAATTTTATTCGTACTTTCAATTGTATTAGCCCACCAGGTATCAGCTGCACAAATCTCTGTTCTCCTTATTCTGTTCCTGATAAGCGAGTATTTGAGTCATGACGACGGGTATATGTCATCTACATCAGTTTTATTTTTCAATGTTTTTTTTATTAGTTACTGGATTTATGTAGCTTATGACTTTACATCAGAAGTAATAGGTCCGCGTTTAAGAAGTCTAATAACAAATGAACTTGTTATACAATATAATGCAAACTCTTTATTTCAAAATGACAGCTTACTTAATCTCGTAATTTCAAATTCGGATATTTATATTTCTTTCATTTTTGCATTAATCGGAGTTAAATATCTTGTATTGTATCAAAGAAGTAAATCCAGAGCCGCTTTTGGCATTTTCTCTCTGGCATGCTTCATGTTTTATTTCCCTACTCCTCTAAAGTTGTTCTGGAACACTATGGATTTGTTGCAGTTCGACAGATTTACTTTACTTGTAGTTCCATTTATCTCTCTAGCTGTAGGTGTAGGAATTTATATCGTCATCAAATCTCTCTTTACCAGTAAGCTAAAAACATTGTGTTATCTGGGTATTTTTTTGATTCCTTTACTTTTCAGTTTCTTTTCAATTACTAACAGCAATACAAATTCCAATTTTATGTACGATGATGGCCCAAGAAGCTACTTTACTCAACAAGAGATTTATGGATTTAATTATTTAGGCACACATGCCTCTTCCGGATCTTATGTTTTCTCTGATCATTTCTCTCAAAGATATATTCGATCATTTACGTCTAATAATTATTCATATGTCAATCATTTGAACTCTTCTGAAATTGACGACTCTTATTATAATCGTAATTATTTTTATACCAGGGATGAAGCTTTTGAAGAGGATGGTCTGCCTTTCGGAGTCCCGAATACAAAACAAATTTACAGTTCCAGTCCATCCGATTTTCAGAATAATTCTCTGAATTATAGCATGTATACAAAAAACAAGATCTATTCGAATTCGTATGCTAATTTATACCTGAGCGGCAACTATTCTAACGACTTAACTCCGCCTATTGACATTGATTCTAACGAAACAGAAACATATGATGATGAGATTTTTTAATTGAGCTCATCCCAACGTAATTTTAACCTTAATCATCAAAATTTCTTCAATTTTGGAAAAAATCATAAACTTTCATGATTCATATTAACAGTATCCCCTATCTTAAATCTCCGGTTATGGATGAAAGTGGAAGGAACTCCAGGAAGGTTAGCTTCTCTGAAAAACCCCTTGACCCCATTCTCCATATTTTTTGTCTGTTCTCCTGAGGCTTACGATTTTTCCGCAGATTTGAATTCACTGATTATTTCTTTCATCTGCCTGTCCGATTTCAGTATATACAGATAATAGATGCAGATAATCAAGCATGAGACTACAACAAGAACAGCCTGATTTATTTCTGCAACCTTAAGAGCTGCCAGGAATGCTCCTGCAGGGATAAAGAGTACAAGGTTTGAGAATACTATTTTCAGGGCTTTTGAGGTTTTTACTCCTGAGTAGGACAGCATTTTCAGGCACAGGTACCCATACACTACAATGCCTGACGCGGAGAAAAGAATAAGGGCTATACGGGCGCTTCCGAGAATTCCGCCAATTGCAAGGGACAAAAAGCGGGTTGTAAGGTTAAAAAAGTTATAGCTGAACCCGAAATGATGCTCTTCTACAACCAGATATATTGTGCTTAAAGGAGAAGAAATAAACCATATAAATGCCCAGAGGCTCAGGATCTGAGCATACACTCCTGCTTCTGTCCAGGCTTTCCCGAAAATTACTGTAAAGACATCTCCGCCTACAATTGTGAGAATAAGTATCGGGAACATGCCTATAATTACAAGAAGTCTAAAAACATTTTCTACAAGAACACTGAGGGTGCCCTCAGACACTGCTCTTGACGCCCTCTGGTAAAATACCTGTGAGATTGAACTGCCAATTAAACTCATAGGCATCTGAAGAAGGCGGAACCCTAATGAATAAAAACCAACTACTGCGGGAGTAAAAAAAGCTGAAAGTAGAAAAGCTGGGAGTTGCCAGGAAACTGAGTTCATAAGGGCAGACCAGCTGTCTATTAGTGGAAGGTTACGGTACCTTACAGCGCCTTCATATATCTTTCTCCATCTAAGGTTCTTTGTTATCTGGTTTTTATCATCTCTCCATATCTGCCCTCCTAGTACCAATGTTGCTGCCGACGGTCCTGCAAGACTGCCTCCGATTAAACCAGCTGGAGTTGGGGGATTTCCTGTAATTCCGAGAACAATCTGTGTTGTAGTGGTAGAAACCGAACTGGAAATCCTTGAAAAGGAAAGTCTTTTGAAGAGTTTTGTTCTTGAGTTCCATTGATTGAGTGCTAGAAAAACCCCGTTTACAAACACGGATATTGATATAAGCCATAAGTATTCCTCTATCTGCGGAGAATTTAGAAGATCAACTATAGGGGTTTTAAAGTACCAGAAAAAAGGTAAGGTTAAAACGGTTACAGCCAGAACTGCAAGAATGCTAAGGCCTAAAAGGTTTACTGCCTCTTCATCTGATTCAGGAAGCATTATAGAAAATTCATACCTCAGGCATGCAATAACGGCTATTATGCTGGTGATGGAGAGATAAAGAGCCCATACTCCAAAGTCTTCAGGCCCGTAGAGGCGGGTCAGAACAGGCGCCACAAGAATTGTAAGGATCTGAGCAAAAGTCGTTCCGCCTACGAGTGTCAGCACATCTGATGCAAAACTTGTTTTCTTTACATTTTGAGATGGCTTTTCTACCGGTTCTTCTGTCTTTTTATCCATCGCCAGCGCCCTATAAAAAGAAGTTGTTTTCCAGGCCAGTGTTCAGGAAATTTAGTTCTGAGCCCTTATAATTAAGAAAAGGGACTAAGGATGAGGTATTGCCAATGTACTAATGCCCAGTAGTTAAATTTCCATGGCACCAGGTAGCTGAAAGCTTTTAAATTCCTGGAGTGAATATTTTAAGTTCCGGAAGGTCTATTTTCCAAAGAATCTTAATTCTTCAAATCTCAGTGCCCTATATTATCCTCTGTTTTCCCCTGTCCCTTTTTTCTCTTCTTAATTCTCTATAAACAAATTCTTCCTTATATACTCATCCTACGATACAGATCACTTTTCCCTTTAGTGACAGCCTGTATCAAGAAAACCCCATTAAGAAAGAATTTTGGAGACAGAGGTTGGCTTTAAAAATTCTGCCTTCTTTATCCTCAAATTTTCATAGAACTGCTAAAATAATATCATTTAATCTGTTGTATCAGATATCCTCTGTTCTCATTTCTCAGAGAATTATAATTATGCTTCAAAATATAAAATAATTTTGATTCTTCAACAGAAAGCCGCTGTTAACTTTCTAACAATTTTATCTCATATAACATCAACCAGATTAATCCGATTAAGAACGCCGTCTTATCTGCAAAAAAGAATTCTTTCTGAACTGCCGATTGATGTTATTTTTTTATTTAGTAACTATGATTCTTTAATAGTATAACACTATATTTAGATTCCCGGCTCAACCTGGCTGGTCCACCAGTTGTAGATCTCCTCTCCGCTGGTAATCCAGGCATTTTTTCCGGCACAGTACTCAAGGACTTTTTCGTAATACTTAAGATTCTCCCCTTCAATGCTTGTATTATTATGCCAGAGAATAGTAACCACGCCGTTATATTTCTCAACGGTGTTGATCAGGTGCTTTGCACATTCCCATGCTTTCTTGACATTGAGGCGCATGTAATCTTTGAAAAGCGAACGGTCCATGATCTCCAGTGGGATTTCCATTATATCGATCTGGCGTCCTTCGTTTAAATTAAAAGGCCTGAAAGGGTGGCACATCCCGTTTCGAAAGCCGGCACAGTCTGAATATCCTAGTGTGGTATCGTATTTGAAGCCTGCTTTGCTCAATAATTCCCAGGTATCCGGTACTCTGAACCTCAAATAGTGATTTCTATACCCGATGACTTTTTTACCTAAAACTTCTTCAAGCCGCTTCTTTTTTTCCTGAATATCTTCAAGGTTGTTGTAGGACTCGTGCCCTCCGTGAAGGCCTACTTCCCATCCGCTGTCGGATATAAAGCCAAGTTCGGACTCCAGATCCTTAATATTATAATTGAAGTCTTTCTCTTCAGAGGTCAGGGCAAGAAAATAGAAACTGGATTTAGCATCATACTTTGATTCCAGCTCCATTATTTTCCTGAAGTTCCAGCATGGATTCCATTTTCTGTTAACTCTGGAGAAAGGAGTTTTCATTGCTTCGGTCAGTTTTCCTTTTGCAAGGGCTTTGATAGAATCTACAATCGGATAAGACGGATAGACTGCGTCGATATCATGTGTGAGGCAGACAGCAAATTTTTTTCCATCCGGATACTGCGGCTTCAGCCCGTTTTCTACCAGAAATTCTGAAACTCTTGGCTCAAAGACATTCCTGTGACTGCTCAGATAATAAGGGAATCTCTCATACGCGTCGCGGAAAGTTACGCTGTACTCCTCCTTTCTGGTAAAGAGATCCCAGAGTTCTTCGTTTTCCTTCAGTTTGTCAAACATAATTTCTACCCTACTCCCATATAAATGACAAATTACTGTTTAAAAAGGGGAAATTTCCCCTTCATTTTATTTTATGTGAGTTTTTATCTCCCCTCCCAACTCCCTTGTAAATGAACCCTTTTCCAATAAATTCATCCGGCTCGATGACATTTCTTCCGTCAACAATAACCGGATTTGCTTTTGCAGTTACTTTCTTTACCCAATCAGCTTTCAAGCCGGAGTATGCACTGTGCCCTGCAAGCACCACTACAGCGTCTGCGCCTTTCACAACCTCTTCCAGGTTGTCTGAAATCTTGACGCCTGGATAGTTGACAACATAAGGGTCATGTACCATAACATTTGCTCCGGCTTTCAGGCAGAGGTCCCTGTATGGTTCTGAGGGAGTGTTTCTGGCATCGTCAGAGTCTTTAATAAATGCCCAGCCGAGCACTGCAACCTTTGATCCTTTCATCTTCTTCCCAATCCGCTCAAGGGCTGCAACAGTCAGGTTATACATGTGTGTGGGCATGAAATCATTAACTTTTCTTGCAAGCACATATATTGAATCTGCACCTTCAGGGTAGTCCAGTTCTCCCTTTCCAATCTTAACTCCCCTTTCCAGGTGGTATGTGTCTTTGGTCAGGCAGTGGCCTCCTACCCCTGCCCCGGGCCAGAGGATAGCTCTTGTAATTCCCTCGCCTTTTAAGCTGTCAACTCCTGTCCTGACATCATAGACATTTATACCCATAGCTTCACAGTAAAGGGCAAGCTGGTTGATTGCTGCAATCTGAAGGTCGCGGAATGTGTTTTCTGCAGTTTTTGTAACCTCGGCTGCAGTTGCACTCATTGGAATAACTTTTCCTGCCGTGAGCACGGGAGAGTACAGCTCAACAGCCCTCTTTGTGCTTGCATCATTGATGCCGCCCACGATTCTGTCGTGTTCTCTTATGTTCTTCAGAAGCCTGCCTACCATCACCCTTTCAGGAGCATGTGCAAGGGCAAAATCTTCACCCGCTTTTAACCCGGACTCTTCCTCAAGGATCTGTTTTGCCATTCCTTCAGTTGTTCCGGGAGTAATCGTGGATTCAAGGACTACAAGCATACCCGGCCTCAGGTATTTTCCTGCGTTTCTGATTCCATCTATAAGAGCGCTAAAATCGGGTTCCAGGTCTTTGGGGTTTGCAAAAGGAGTCTGAATTGCAAGTGTGACTGCATCAAGCTCGGAGATTCTTGAGAAATCAGGAGTGCACTCAAACTTGCCAGCTTTTACGACCTTCCCAATAAGCTCTTCAAGGCCCGGTTCTTCTCCTTTGAGCGGGCTTTCTCCTCTGTTGAGCATATCTATCTTATAGCCTGAGCTTTTTGAGTTTCGCTGGAAGCCGAGGACTTTATCAAAACATGGAGCATCTGCAAAAAGAACCGCAGCAGGGATTCCTACGTATCCCATGCCAAGCACACCTATCTTTTTTATAGGCCCGCGTTCCTTTAGAAGGTTTTCTAATTTGCTCATAATTATCACTTTCCGGTATTGTTTTTTAAAATATTCTTCTATTTTTCCCTGAGGCTTTCGGATTTCTATTTCCTTTACCATTTATCTTTTATGCGGTTTACTGTCCGACTTCAATCAGCCTTTCTTCTTCGTAAGACCTGATTGCTGCCATTGCTACTTCAAGTGCATGTTTTCCGTCTTCGCCACTGGGGTTAGGTTCTCTACCTGTTTGAATACAGTCTATGAAATAAGTGAGTTCGTTTTTCAGGGGCTCACTTGGCTCGACTTTGGCTTTTCTTATCCAGCCATTGTCATGCAGTTCTACTGTCTGATCGATGTAGTCCAGATAGGCTACTCCCTTAACTCCTATTGCGGTTAGCTGTCTTACTTTATGAGGAGTCAGCCAGTTTGTTTCTACAACGCCTGCGAAGTTATGGTCCATACGCAGGATAATTGAAGCGTGGTCCTCGAAAGAGTGAATATCTGCGCCTGCAATTGCGTAAACCCCCTTTATTTTCTTGCCATAAAGATATGAGATGACATCTATATCGTGGACACCTATATCCAGAATTACGCCAACGTCTCTTATCCTCGGGTTATAAGGACCTACTCTCCTTGTGGAAATAGACACTATTTTGCCCAGAATTCCTGAGTTTATGATCTCTTTGAGCCTTATGACTGCAGGGTTGAAGCGTTCGATATGGCCTACCATAAGCACTTTTCCTGCCTTTTTTGCAGCTTGGATCATTAGCTCCGCATTTTCAACTGTGTCGGCAATTGGTTTTTCGACAAGGACATGAATGCCTGCTTCCAAGGCATCAAGGACTACCTGTTTATGCAGTTTTGTTGGCACAACAACACTTACTGCATCAAGGCCTTCAGCAAACATTTTTTTGTAATCTGTAAAGGCTTTCGTTTTAAACTGGGCAGCCATGGCTTCGACTCTTTTCTGGTCTACATCCGATATCCCGGCAAGTTTCACGCCCTCCATCTCGCTGTAGATACGAACGTGATTCTGACCCATGGCACCTGTGCCTATTACTCCTACTCTTATCAAGATTTCACTTCCTGTTTATGAACGCGGTTACGGCATGGAAATCGATCAAGCGTTTGCATAAAATTCTTTTACTTCCTTAATTATTTTCTGCACGTCGTCTCTGGATAAGGCGGGATGTACAGGAAGAGAGAGAACTTCTTCCACTGCTTTCTCCGAGACAGGCAGGGAATCTTTGTATCCAAGTTCAATGTAATAGGGCTGTTTATGGATGGGTATTGGGTAATGAACTCCTGTGCCTATTCCTTTTTCCTTCAGGAAATCTGCGAGCTTGTCTCTCTTTTTGGCCCTTATTGTATATTGATGGAAAACATGAGTGTAGCCGGGTTTTGTTACTGGAGGTACAATCCCTGAAACACCTTTAAGTCCGGATGAGAGCATGTCTGCATTTTTCTGCCTTGCAGCATTAAATCCATCAAGTTTTGCAAGCTGGGCAAGTCCGATTGCGGCTGCAATGTCAGTCATGCGCAGGTTAAAGCCCAGCATTTCGTGCAGGTAGCGAACTTTAGATCCATGAGCTCTGATCATTTTTGATTTTTCTGCAATCTCCCTGTCGCTGGTTGTAATTATTCCGCCTTCGCTTGTTGTCATGTTTTTGGTCGGATAGAAGCTGAATGCTCCTGTTCCGAAACTGCCTACTTTCTTTCCAAGGCACTCTGCTCCATGTGCCTGACAGGCATCTTCTACCACAACAAGTTTGTGGTCTTCAGCGATTTCCATTATTGCTTTCATGTCTGCAGACTGCCCATAAAGGTGGACAGGAATAATGGCTTTTGTTTTTGGTGTGATCTTTTCCTTAATCTTTTCCGGGTCTATATTATATGTATCCGGTTTTATGTCTGCAAAAACAGGTTTTGCTCCGGTGTAAAGAACGCTGTTTGCAGTGGCAATAAATGTGAAAGGACTTGTAATTACTTCAGCTTCTTTTCCAATGTTGTGGGCAAGAAGTGCAATGTGCAGGGCAGCAGTACCGGAGTTTACAGCAACTGCATGTTCGCAGCCTGTGTACTCGGAAAAAGCAAGCTCAAATTCTTCTACTTTTGGCCCCTGTGCAATCATGCCTGAGCCCAGGACCTTCGTTACGGCATCAATCTCTTCCTTGCCCAGCAGGGGCTTGGCGATTGGGATCATTTTAGAACCTCTATTTATTTAATAATGCTTTATTTTACTTTGATTTGATTTGATTTTTCGATAGGCTTATATCCTGTTCAATTCTTTGAGATCTTCTGGAAGCTCCTGTATTTTGGCAGGCACTCCGAGCGCCAGCTTCCATGGGGGAACGTCTTTTGTTACAAGGGCTCCTCCGGCAACCATTGCTCCTTCTCCTATCTCCACTCCGGGAAGTAGCGTTGCGTTAGCGCCTATAGATGCTCCTTTTCTTAAAACAGGGCCTTTAAGTTCGTACTTTTTACGGATGGGGTATTTATCGTTGGCAAGAACAGCACATGGTCCAATAAATACATTGTCTTCAATAACCACATTCATTGGAATATACACATTTCCTTGAATGCTGACATTGTTTCCTATCTTTACGTTTCCGTCTACGATAACGTTCGTTCCGATAAGTACATTGTCTCCTATTTGTGTGTTTTCCCTGATCATTACATTATGTCCGGTTTTGAAGTTTCTTCCAGTCTTTACACTGGAAAAAATCGTGGAACCTGCTCTTATTATTGAGTTTGGACCTATAGTGCAGCCCGGAAAATCGAAGTCCTCTATCTCTATATTTTTTTTGAGAATTTCCATGAGAACTTTGTGTTCTGGATATCCCAGTATCACTTTCTCCAGAACCACTGTATCTTTTCCGATCACAGAGTTACCGTAAATCTTCGAAGAATCATGGATTTTGAATTGTTTTGAATTCATATCTTTCCCCTATTTATATATTTTAATCCATTTGGTAAATTCTAAATGGGTCAAAACATTATTAATATTTTTAATATATTTAGATGGTATGTATTAAATTTTCTGTTCCCGATTATCTGTACTTGTTGTTCCAGATTATCCGGAACAATCGTTATTTCCCTGTATCCCTGTGCTCACTCCCTTCGATTTCGTAACTATGTGAATTTTTTAGTTTTGAATACACTTTATAATTATTTAACTGATTTGGTTTATCTACCTATCTACAGCTTTTTTGCTTTTTTTGGTGAAGTAATTCTATTTGTCGAATTTTTTTAGTACATAATCTTTTAGAAGTTTATTTACAACCTTGTTTAATTATTTTATTATAGATCTTTTCTCTATATTGATAGTTAGATATTTTTAATACTGATCTCTAATACTAAACATCTTCAATGTTAATTTTATATGACTGTACTTCAATTTAAAAATTATCTAACTCTTGCCCTAATTTTTTAAGATCTTCCCTTGTCAGATGTTAATTATTATATTATCATTGAAGATTTTACATGTATTCATCGGTGTAAAGGATATTATCTGTTTTTACAATGAAAAATAGTATTCTATGTCCCCATGTTCAGAGCTATCTTAAAACTATAAAACTGATTTACTCTGTATTTGATATATCTATAAATGCATTTTTTTATTCTGCTCTATTTAGTGGGAATTTTTTAAAATCAATATCTTCAGCCTTCTTCTTTGTCCTCTCTTTACTGTTATGGTTTGGAGGTCAAGAAACTAAAAAGGAGGAGGTTTTTTATATTTGATTGCATATTTGTTTCTCTTATACGTCAATCATACGTCAATCAACTAGAGGAGTTTTAACTACGCTTAGTTTAATTTCATCAACTTCTGCTTCTTCGGCTGAGCTAACAATGACGACCACACCAGGAGTCCCTGAAGGGGCATCAGTGGCTGTAGTGGTTTTGCTTTTACTGTTACTTCTCAGAGATTTCCTGCCTCTGTCAAAACACTGGGAAGACTCTGTGAAAACTTCTTTGAATATGGGAATCATTCCACTTTTATTTTCTTTCGGTGCAATTATTCTTTACAAGCTTGTAGCTCTCTTCTAATATTTGTGGCCCGTTGAGCATATACGCATCGAGAACGAAAATTTCTCCCTATTCTTTTCAATAAGATCTGATGAAAATTCATGTCCTCTTTTAAGTTTTAAAAACAGGACTTTGCACTTAAGGAGCTAAATCAATTACAATAGCGTTGTTTTTTACTTCATGTTTTTACTTTTGAGGGGTAATGTTGTGATTTCTCAGTTCAACCACATAAGTCCTAAAAAATAAGTTTTCCTGCTTCTTGGCATGAAAGTGCTCTCAAGTACTTTCATTCTTTGGGCATGTTACTCAAAGAATATCATGCTCGTTTTTTGTGCCTGCTCCTTTTTTATCCGGTCTCTTCTTTCCTCTGATTCTATTCTCTTACTTTTTCTTCAGGCAACATTTTACGGCAGGATACGCAAACATATTTGGAGAAACGAACCAGAGAAATGTACATCTTCAAAAAATAAATTTAAAGTAAATGGGGAATTACCCCAAAGAGAAAGACGTTTATGAAGCCGTTGATCATTGCGACCAGAGGGAGGCTTCGGGTTCTATAGAACATATATCCTATAATAAAACCTACAAGGAATGTGTAGAAAATTTCAATTATGTTTCCGTACCCTGAATGCATTAGTCCGAACAGGGCACTTGTCACAATTATGCCTCCTCGACTTCCTAGAAACACTTCAAGTCTATTCTGCAGAATAGATCTGAAGATGATTTCTTCAACAAGGCCCACTAAAAAGACCATAACAAGGGTAAGTATTAGAAGGGGGATTATTGAAAGATCAGGGATCAGGTAGTTTGTCTCTATTATAAGGTATTCCCCTAATCCGAGAAGGAGGCCAATAATTATCGAGAGTGGAATATAGATCCATATTCTTTTGAAGGTTATCCCAAGTTGCTCCCGGGTAAATCCCTGGCTGGTGAGTGCAATGGTTACTGGAATTGTGAGGAGTCCGTAGATAAAGACAAATAAGTAAAGGGTTATCTCATAAAATGCTGGCATTGAGATGTTTACAAGTCGCAGGACGGGAAGCAGAATAAGAGCCTGGTAGGTTTTCTGAATTTCCACGTTCTTTATATATAACATGGAAAGAGATAGCCCAAAAAGCAGGGCTGCATGTACTTCCATTGCTTCTACAACATTTCCGGAGTAGATCATAAATTCTGCAATAGCGATGACTAAAACCGGAACAATAAGATAAAGCCCTTTGTTTCTTAATTCAGGCTCTGGTGTTGCCCTGTTGTCAGACACATACATTTCCCGATATTCGGATTTTCTCATTTCCTGATTTTCATGTATCTCCATTTTCAGGCCTCCTCGGTAACGTTTATCCACAGGAGAAGGTCCTCATAAGGCGTTTTCTTGTCAGTATCATTGAAAAGCAGGAACTGAAGCTCCAAATTTTTTCCTTTAATTGAGGGGGTTATCTCAAGTGGTTCTTCAAGGGTCGTATTGTCGTCAAGCTGTATATGCCTCAGTTTCTCAGGCAGAGCCAGGGATTTATTTTCGAGCCTGACATCCATCGTATAATTTACTGTTCTGTGCTCATGGTTTGCGACCCCTATAATAACTGTTCCGCTTTCTCCCTGTATATACTCCGTAGTATAATTTTCAGCTTTTCCCTCGGGCCCGAGAATATAGAATTCTGTAAAAGGATCCTGTTCATGGGGAACTATGGCCAAATAAGCAACAGTTCCGACCAGAACCAGAATGGAAATTGCCAGAAAAACCCTGAGTGTTTTTTCCGTTGAAGATTCTGGTTTTCCCAGAACTTCAATCAAGAGCGAACGGGCAGAATCTTTGAAAGAGACTTCAAAGGCTTTGTCTTCTGGAAGTTGCCTCCTGCGGACATATGCTGCTGCACATGCCAGGATGATGAACACAGAGAGGCTTGCGAGAAGAGGTATTTCTCTGATCCCGAAAGATGTATTATTAAGTACAAGTCCTATGATAGGTACGATTGCAACACTTATTCCTACAGAAAGTGCCGCCCTCTCGATTCCTTCAAGTCCGCTTTTTGCTGGAAATAGTAAGGCCACAAGGGCATACCCTGGTAGAAATAGCATCAGTGGCAGGCCAAGGACTGTGCGAATAAAACTCTCACTGAGTACAGGAATAAATACGAAGATATCCGTAAGAATTACAAGACCTGCCACAAACAGCAGATCAGATGGAAACTTCTGGTTTCCGGCCATATGACTCCTCATAAAACGGTTTTAATGTTTTCTGGTTTCCCAGGTTTATTCTTTTGTGTATTCAGGCTAATTCTGCCGATTTCATTATCAATCTTCAGGATTTTCAGATAATCTTTTTGGACGTTTTCCCGGCTGGTCTGCTATAATATTCTGTTGTAAATAGTTGAAAACCGGAAAGATGATCAATTGCCCTTGCTTCAGTTCAGGAGCTTATTTTTAGTGTAGTAAAGCTTCCGTTTGTGAATAATCCATATTATTTCAATAATGATTTTAATTTGAGTAGATCAAATTCTCTTTTCGTATAAAATATCTTTCCCTTTTCCTGTCTATTATTATATAAATATATTTATTCTCCCGCCATTTCTGAGATGTTTTACAGTTTGGATTTAATTCGATGATTCTTCTGGAATGATTTTTTTCTCCTAAATACATTTATTTGGCATGAAAGTGCTCTCAAGTACTTTCATTCTTTGGGCATGTTACTCGAAGAATGTCATACTCGTTTTTTTATTATGTGTCCTATATCAAGGAAAACGCCGTTAACTCTACTTCTGTGTAAATTTTAATAGTTTTTCTGGTTATATGTATATTTTTTCATTGGAATTCCTAAGGCTCTTTTTGATTAATAGGCTTCTAATATGAGTCAAATTCTTTTTTGTTATTGAAATTACTACTCAATTATTTTTTGTGTCTAAATGCTTATATATCTCATATATTAAAACAAATACACGTCCTATTTCGAACTATGACTTGCTTGCAGAAGACCTTTCCTTTCCCTAAAAAAGCGTAAATATCCCCCAATTATTCTTCTGCATTCGTAGTTGCAGGTGATCCACAGAAACCCTTTAAAATAAGTGGAGCGATGACTCTGAAAAATGTGCTTACTGTATTCGAAATTTTCTTTGAGTTTTCTATAGATACACAGTCTATTGAAAATGTTAAATTCTTTTATACAAGAGGTAGTTGATTATACATGACCATTACTATTGCAGCCATGCCTGCGTATAATGAAGCCCATTCGATTGCTGATGTTATCAAGGGCTGCAAAAAATACGTGGACAGGGTGGTGGTTGTGGATGATGGAAGTACTGATAATACTGTCGAAATCGCTGAGTCTCTTGGCGCTTATGTAGTCCGCCACGAGGTCAATCGAGGCTACGGGGTAGCCCTGAGAAACTGTTTTGAAACTGCCCGCAGCCTTGGTGCAGGCGCTATGGTTATAATCGATTCCGACGGTCAGCACGATCCTTCTGAAATCCCCAAACTTCTTGAGCCTTTAAAGCAGGGTTTTGACCTTGTTATTGGCTCACGGTTCGTCAACGGTAACGGAAAAAATGTTCCTATTTATCGTAAATTTGGAATGAAAGTTCTTGATATTGCAACTTACATAGCAGGCGGTCTCAATGTCACTGATTCTCAGAGTGGTTTTCGTGCTTATGGTAGAAAAGCGATTGAAAACATCAATCTGAACGGCACTGATATGTCTGCAGGCTCTGAGATTCTTATTCAGGCAAGAGATCACAAACTTAAATTTACTGAAGTAGAGATCCACTGCAGGTATGACCTTGAAGACTGCTCAAGTGAGCATCCTTTTATTCATGGTCCTCGTGTTCTATTTCAGCTTTTAAAAGACATGGAGTACAGACGTCCCTTATATTATTTTGCTGTCCCTGGTTTGATTATGGCATCTACAGGATTCCTTATGGGCCTTAAGTTTCTTCAGGATTATATTCTTGGAGGATCCCTGCGTTTTGGCCCCACACTCCTTATGGTGATGTTGACAATCATAGGAGCCTTCATGGTATTTACAGGAATTATACTGCATGCCATCTCAAGAATGATATTCTTAAATGAACAGGTTCGAAGACAATAACGGTTAAAAGTGATTACTTTATGGAATATCCTTTCATTTCGATTGTAGTAGGTATTCGCAACGAAGAGAGATATATTGAGGAATGTATTGAATCACTACTTCGTCTGGATTACCCTCAGAATTCTTATGAGATAATTATTGTCGATGGAATGTCCACTGACAAAACCCGTGAACTCGTAGAGAAATATCCGGTCAGGTTAATTCTTAACGAGAGAAAAAATGTTGCAGCAGCAAGAAACCTCGGTGTAGATAACTCTCGGGGGGATTTTGTTGCATTTACAGACGGTGACTGCAAAGCTGATCCTCTGTGGTTAAAAACCCTTGTTAATGAAATGAAAAATGCTCCTGAAGATGTAGCATGCGTTGGTGGGCCTAACTTAATATTTGATACTGATCCTATTTTTGGCAGGGTGGTAGGGTACGCTCAGGAAACATTCCTGGGGTCTGGAGGTTCTGCCCAGTCCACAAACTCAACAAAGAAACATTATGTCAGCTCTCTTCCTAACTGCAATGCGATGTACAGAAAAAATATAATCAAAGAAGCCGGGTATTTTGACGAGAGGTTTGTTGTGGGTCAGGACGGAGACCTGAATTATAGGATAAACAAAAACGGTTACAAATTTTTGTATATTCCGGAAGCAAAAGTACTGCACCATAGAAGAGGAACTCTCAAGTCATTTTCTGTAAGAATGTTTAAGTATGGCATGTGGATGGCTGAGCTTTTCAAAAAGCACGGTGAATTTGTTCGCTGGTATGCATTTTTACCCTCAATTGCTATCCTTTTCGCCGTCCTCTCGCTTATTATTTATCCTGTATCTACAGCACCGATAATGGTTCTGCTTTTAATGGGAATTTTATATTTTATTCTGATCTTTGTTACCTCAATTCAGGTGATATATAAAATGAAATCAAAATATGGCCTTTTTGCCCTATTTGTAATTCCTGTGCAGCATATTACTTATGGGCTGGGTTTTCTGTACAGCTTTGCAAACTCTCTTTTAGTTTCGAAAGCTAATTCTCTTTCGGACAGTTAATATTTAAGAAATTATCGATTACTGTAAGCGCAGATTTCTTCAAATATAATAAATGATTGGACGTATTGAGTTAACTGGAATAAATTGGAGCAAAAAATTCTTAACCAATATAGACCTCACAGTAAATCCTGTTGGTTTAGAATAAAAAATCTGAACTTTTTACTTCAGATCAGACCCTGAATCTTTGTTCAGATCCAATTCTTAATCATTTATTTCAAACTCAATATGTTATGATTGCTTAAGTTATGGAGATATTATGTTAGGATTGAGCGAAGAGACGGGACTCAAGTACATGAATAATAACCGTTTAATGAAGTTAATTTCATCCCTGTTCCCGCTAGCAATAATTATTGCAGTTATATTTACTTTTGTATGGATGTATGCAGCTGGAAAACCAGACTATGTAGTTCGTGGATTATTTACAGGAATTCCTGCGGTACTTGCCTGCCTTTTCGTATTGTACATTTACAGAAAAGATGTAAGTCTGCATGATATGGACAGTTTTCCATTCATAAACATAAAGTCTCTTTCATACATATTTAGCATATTTTATATTGGTTCAATAGCTGTGCTTTTGCTGTCTCTGGGGGAAAGGCCATGGTATTATTTTTTACTCATTCTGGTGGCTTACATTTCTGTCTTCCTGCAAATTTTCTCCAAAGAGGTAAAGCCGTCCCTTGTACTTCTTGAAGCCTTTTTACTTATGGTAAACCTTACTTACAGTGTTACCTTAAATTATGACTTCTACTTCGGAACTACTGATATTCTTCCTCACATATTTCTTTCGGAGTTTACCGCAGCAACAGGGCAGACAATTCCCACTTCGTTAAGTGACTATGCATTTTTTCCCCTGTACCATATACTCATTGCTGAGGCTTCAGAAATTCTTAATATTAGTGTGAAAACCTCACTATTCCTGATAACAGCGCCAATTTATGCTACAACAGTAGTTTTTATTTATTATCTCTTCAGTCAGATTACCTATAACAGACAGATATCCCTTCTCTCCTGCCTTCTCTACTCTGCAACTTCTATTGTGCTTTATTATGGTGCAAACGTTATCACACGCACAATGGCATATATAGGGTTTGTTATACTCCTATATCTGATTTACAGCGTTAATTTTAAAGAAGAAAAATTTTCTTTAAAAGCTCTTTCAGTAGTAGTTTTGTTTTTTTTGACCCTTGTACATAATGTTTCCATACTCCAGTTTGTTTTATTAATTGCTATTGTGTTCGCTTCGGAGTACATCGTAGGGGCCGGGAATTATGTAAGTAAGCCTTTCTTTTTACTTTTAAATGTCACATTTACCTCTTACTGGTTCTTTATGGCTTATCTGTTCATGCAAAGAGGCCTGACCCCCCGTTTACAGAGCCATTTCTGGGACTCTATAGTTATAACTGCAGGAGGTTCTGATGTGCTTGAGGAAGGGCTGCTCAGTCTGATAGGACTTCTGGATAAATCCGTATTCCTGTTTTTTGCTTTAATAGGAATAGGTTTTCTTCTCAAGAATTATAGAAAAAATTACGCTTCAGTTTTAGGGTTATTTGCCCTGTTAACCCTGATTTTTTATATTCCAAATCCTCTTAACACTATCTGGCAATTTAAGGTTCTCTTCAGAGTTGACCGGTTTATGCTTTTTGTCAGCCCTTTCATGGCCTTTGTAATGGGATATGGAATCTATGTATTCTGGAACTATATGGACAGGTATGGCTCTAAGAAATTTAATACAGTACTCTTTGTAGCTGTGCTGTTCTCTACTTTTGTCTTCATCTCTTCAGTTTTTAGCATCTCGGACTCCAATATGCTTGGACAGAGTGCAGAGCATGAATATTTTAACGGTCATGAACTGAGCGGGTTTGAACATGTTTACAAATATATCCCTGAGGGTTCTGCCGTTTATTCAGATTACTATACAACAAGGTATTTTTACCTCCCATCAGTTCCTGAAAAATCTTTGGGCATGGATTTCTCTATTTATGACAATTACAGAATCGATAATGTTAGTGAACTCTCAAGTTACAGAGGCTATGTGGTATTCAGGACTCGAGAGTTCCTCAGGAGTGGATTATACTTCGGCAGCGATGAAAGTGGCACTAAAGAAACATCAAATTATTTCTACAGAAGTACTCCAGAAAATAGAGATGACCTTGAGGCCAATATTACAAAAGCAAACAAGATTTACTCTAATCCGGCAATGGGTATCTTTGCTCCTGATCCGGCTTTAAAGAATCCCATAAGAATTTCTAAACTTAACACCACTCTTACAGGCATTTAAATGCCTGTATTTGATGCCTTTTAGGAGAATGGAGAAATTCTGTTATCTGAAAGATATTCCTTTAATGTACCCCGAGATTTTATGAAATCAGGTGAAACTCGGGCAAGATACAATTAAAGCGGATTAAAAAAGTATGAATGGGTTTGAAGAGCAGAAGCAGGTAGTATAAGTTATCAGATTCTCTTCAGTTATGAGAAAATTCCTGAAAGAAAGAAGATAACTGTTTCTCCTGCGGACTTATTTTGAATGATTTGAAAGGAGTTCTGAGTATATATCTACTGTTTTCTTTGCATGGGCTTCCCATGTGAGCCCTCGCTGAATTATACTTTCGCGCCCGTATTTCCCCATTTTTTCTCTTCTGCTTTCGTTTTCTAGTAATTTATTTATTTTTTCTGACAGTTGTACAGGATCTTTTGCAGGGACCAGATAGCCGGTTTCTCCTTCAATCATCAATTCCGGAATCCCTCCAACATCAGTTGACACAACCGGGACTTCACATGAAAGAGCTTCAAGAATAACATTTGGTCTCCCTTCTGAAAGGGAAGGCAGAACCAGCATATCCGCTGCTGAAATCCAGAGAGGAATATCCTCATGATTTACAGGTCCTGTAAATTTGACGAAGCTGGAGATTCCCAGTTCTTCTGCCCTTTTTTCCAGGCTTTTTCTAAGCCCATCATCCCTGCCTACCATATAGAGATCCGTGTCTGTATTCACAAAACTTTTTGCAGCTTCAATAAGATAATCCACACCCTTTATTTTCCTGAGGGCTCCTATAAACAGGACAATATTCTTTTCCTGAGGCAGGTTTAAAGTGTTTCTCGCATGTTCTTTTCCTGCCGGTTTAAATATCTCAGTATCTACTCCGTTGGGAACTACTTCCACTTTACTTTCGTCTATTCCAAGCCTGACTATATGGGTCTTGAGATCTTCACTGACAGAGAGGATTCTATCTGCAAAATTCATGGCTTCGATAATCTGCTTTGAAGTGTAGGATCCTTCATAGGCAACTTTTCTCTCTATCGTACCAAGGGCGCTAATTACCAGAGGAACTTTCCATTTCTTTGCAAGTTCCATCATCCCGTATCCATCTGGATATGAGAAGTGTGCATGAATCAGTTCCGGTTTTGGATTTATATTTCTCATGGCATATCTACAAACGAAGCGCGAATATGATATGCCAGTTATGGGATAGAAATACTTTTTAGGAATAGCATAAAGGTAACGTGGATAATGAAGATCATATTTTTTCATATGCTCAAGCCTGGGCAGTTTAGAAAAATTATGATAAGGAAATCCAGAGAAAGGAAGTACAAAAGCTTTTGGAGAAATAACTGTCACTTCTACTCCGCGGTCTGCGATTGAATCTATACTTTGCTTTATGAACGTTCCAAGCTGTGGGTAATACCTGTTAGGAAACTCCTGACATACTTCAAGTACTCTCATAATTTCTTTCCTTTTTAAATTTGGATGCCTCAAAAGCACACAAAGGAGAGAATTCCTTCTATAAATATCTCTCTATAAAATGCATAAATCTATTATTTGTGTATTAAAATCTAGAATCTGCTTTTCTTATCTATACAAATTAATGCTTGGAGTCGTGGGATAAGCTAATTAACTACTTTTGCTATTCAGGTAACGGCAATTATGTTTAAAAAAGTAAACAAAATTTTTCTGGTCTATTACAGCTCTTTCACTACAAAATCGGGTTCGAACGTACATATACTTGAACTCTTAAGTAATTTAAAGAAATATACGGACGTAGTTTTGTTTGCGCCAGGTCAGAAAGGTATAGAGCGTGTTTTTTCTGGAATAAAGTATGTACCTGTGATAGATAATAAGTATCTTGTACAGCCTTCCTATGAGTTCATGCTGTCCTTTTATCTTCTATACTCATGTATAAAAAGCAGACCTGAGATACTTTATCTCCGCCAGAACTCTTTTCCATTCTTCCCCATTGCTCTATGTAAAATTTTTAAGATCTCTTCCATAGTTGAAGTTAACGGACTGGTTATGGACGAGCTTAGCGTGAGCCCTGACTCTAAATCCTTCGCATACAGAGTTTTTTCCTATCTGGCACTCCGTTCTGAAAGGTTTAATTATCGATATTGTGATCGGATAGTTTCCGTAACCGACAGGCTAAAGGATGAACTTGTGAGGTTATATTCGGTTCCTGCAGAAAAAATTATTGTGATCAATAACGGGGCAAATACAGATATTTTCAAGCCCATGGATCAGGAGCAGGCAAGAGATAGACTCAAACTTGATAAGTCGAAAAAGTACATATGTTTTGTAGGGCACCTTGCAGCCTGGCAGGGCGTTGAGTTTCTTATTTATGCAGCTCCCTATATTCTGGAAAAATGTCCTGATGTCCGTTTCCTTGTGGTCGGAGACGGGGTTATGAAGAACAAACTGCTGGAAATTGCCTCGGAGATAGGGGTTACAGACAATTTCACTTTCACCGGAAGAATTCCCTATGAAATTGTCCCTGTATATATTAACGCTGCGGATGTTTGTGTTGCTCCTTTTATCAAGGATAGGAATTCAAAAATAGGACTTTCTGCCTTAAAAACATATGAATATCTTGCATGTGGAAAACCTATTGTAGCGAGCGATATTCCAGGTGTCAAAGACCTGATTGATCTTTCCGGAGGCGGAATCTCAGTACCCTCTGAGAAGCCAGAAGAACTTGCTAACGCTGTAGTAAAGCTTATTTCCGATCAAGAAATGCGGAATATCATGGGAGAACAGGGGCGTAAGTATGTTTATGAGAATCATAGCTGGGATGGAGTTGCAAGAAAGATTCTTGATATCTGCCATGAAATTATTTGATAATTTCTTCTGATGTCATAGGTTAGTCAGGAACTCATCTCGCTTTTATGATAATTTCTTTATTTTTTTAAGCAGTAACTCCCCTCTTGAGATACTTGCGCTGTACCTCCGTCAAGAACGGCCCTTAATTGGATGGAAGTCTTTTTTTCAATCTTCCTCCATTTTTAATAATTTTTGATAATTAATCTCTTCATACCTATTTATCTTGGCGCATATATTTTAACTGTTGATTCTATTGGTCATTAAGTTCCTAAAAAAATTTAAAAACAATGCACAAATACTTTTATAATATAACGGTCTAATTAACAATGTCGACTATAGAAATTTAATTAGTAACTTAGATACTAATTTATTTCTAATGTTTGTATGGGGGGAATTCAGTATATTGGAGGTAAATTGCCTTAATTATGGGTATATTAATTCCGTGTCCAGTATTTATTTAGCCTAATAGGATTCACTAACTTTAAGCTGAATTGTTCCAGTGATTATTTTATTGTTTGAACACTTGGTAAGTGGATACTATTTGCAGAATACTGTCTGATTTGTTAAGATCAGTCAAATTTAATTTACTCATATTTTGGCTAACTACCTACAATATTCTCAGAAATTAATCGGCAATTCGGAGTGAACTTCTACCTGATACACATAATAAAATAATATATTATGACAGCCCCAGGTGATAACAATGATAAAACAAGAATTGGGGGTCCTCCTCCTTATAGGATGCTTTATAATTGCAAGTGTTCCTACGGCTTCATGCCGGAGCCCCGCACCTATAATTTACGTTTCAGGAGATGGGAGTGGGGACTTTAACTGTGATGGAAAAGATGACCATGTGCAGATAAACCAGGCCCTTAAATTCGTGGCAGAGAACTCTACTTATACAACTGTCTACCTCAAAGGGCCTTTTACATATGTAATTGATGATACTCTTCTGATAGGAAGCAATACTATTCTTGAAGGGGACTCAAATGCTGTGATTAAGCTGACCGATAGTGCAGGCTGGGATACTATGAAACCTCTTATCCAGCAGATGAGCAGTTCAGGGAATACCAATATTACAATAAGAGGTTTCGAAGTCGATGTAAATCATGATGGTAATAGTGAACTTGCTAAGGGTAAGGGCTACTACAATGTGATTTATTTCCTCTACACCAGCAACGTATCTGTCCACGATATGTATATGCACGATGGACATGGGGACGGGCTCAGGATAAAATACGGTAAAAATATTCAGTTTTATAACAATACGATATATCAACTTGGGCACGATGGCCTTTTTGCAATTGAGTGCAGTAATGTAGAAGCCTGGAATAATACCATAACCTGCAGAACTAACAGCGCTCTGAGGGCATGGAATACAAATAATGTAAAGTTCCATGACAACTTCATTGATTCCTTTTACCACTGGAGTGCAGGAGGTCCGGGTATCCAGATTGAGAGATCTGCAGGTGACATGAATAACATTGAGATCTATAATAATACAATTACAAACACCTACGGTCCAGGCATCTGGCTTATTGGAACTGCCGGAGCATATAGTTCAAGTTTGTCAAGTGTACATATTCACCACAATGTTTTCTATGGTTCCGGAACCAATCCGAGCATTGAGTGGGTTGGTGGGGTTCTTACCAGCGGGTTCCATAATATCCTGATTGAAAATAACGTCTTTGATGGAGTTTATAATGCGGCAGTTGTCGCTATGTATTCAACTGACAGCAATGCCGGACCCTCAGGAACAGGATTCACAACCACTGTCCGTAATAACATAATTGTAAACACCGTGCCTCGTACGAAAAATGCTGCAGGAACTGGATACGGTGTGATTAATCGCCTTACAAGTTCCCACACCATTGTACTGGAAAACAACTGCCTCTACAACAACACTGCAGGGAACTACAAAAATGTTAA
>NZ_DAOOUJ010000039.1:0-16766 GCF_035390745.1 Methanosarcina sp.
CTCTATTATATTATACAGCTCATCAATTGTAGACTTATCAATAGTACCTTCTAGTTTTTTATCGAACTCTACAAATAAATATCCATCATAGTCAATACCAAAACCAACTAACGGCCCACCATATTCTTTCATATAAGGCTCAAGTTCGTCCTTCGAACTTCGAATACATGTTTCTAGTGTACCTATCCATTCCATTTGTTTTTTATCGTCTGTTATTTCAGGCATTAAACCCCGAATTTCAATTACGTCTGGATCATCTTTAAGTTCTGCAAAAATGCTCGGACCATAATTAGGTAGATAATATTCACCTTCGGTAAAGTTGTCTTCCTGCTGTGCGTTAACAGCTGGTATCAACACCATACCGACTAGTAACATTGCTAAAATTAGTGTTCCTATTCCAATTTTATTTTTAATCATTTATATTACTCCTAAGTTATTTTTCCCCAGGAGGCAGAATCAGACAAGCTTAAATATATGCAAAGCTAACTCAACAATGCCTCTTAGGGCATATTTTATGGAGCTCGAGCTGTCTCGGAAACTACTCTTAAACTCCATATACTCCTTTTAATTGATTAGTTATAAGTTTTTTGCATAAAGTATGAAATTGTGTGATTTTCATACTAGACTCATGCTGTAATTATTTACTAATCTTTGATTGTTTGAAGATCTGGCTAGAAAATTTATATATGAGTAAATTGCCTTACCTCATATTCAGGTATATATAGATAGGATTTCATTGGTCGTCGGTTAAGGAATTTTCTTGCCTGAAAGTTATCAATTTGGTACCAGAAGCCTGCCTTAAATTTTGACCTTTTTACATAAAATCGATACCCTTTTCTGGCCTACAATAGGATCAAATATTTGAGAACTGCTGCAAGAATGGAGGCAATTTATCATAATTTCTCACTTAAGTAATTGTCACAAAATAAATTATGTATTTTTTTCGCAAAGTTTATTTTCAATTGGCGATAATAATCTTGAAAATAAAGGCATCCAATTGAAACATGTGCATCGTTTGTTCTGTGACGACTCCTAACCGAAGACGCATATAGAGAAATTACGTTATTCAGAGCTATCCAAAGAAAATGCCACACAAAGTATCAGATTTACTCAAGAAGAAGCTCATATATTCGTTCCCGCAGGGACGAAAGTCTTGCTTCGGAGGTGCTTATTAACCGCTGCCTCAGGCAGGGCAGGCAGCCCGGGCTCTCCCTTGTACTGGCAACCCAGAGACCTGCAAGCCTTCACCCTGATGTTGTTTCGCAGAGCGACCTGCTTATTTGCCACCGACTCACCTCAAGTGATGATATTCTTGCCCTTGAAGCCTCAAGACCACTTTATATGCAGGAAAGCCTCAGGGCTTATCTCAAGAAAATGGGCAGTGAAAGGGGAGCTGCATTGATAGTGGATGACCATTCAGAATCTGTCCACATGATCCGGGTCCGTCCGAGAATGAGCTGGCATGGAGGAGGAGAGCCGAGCGCGCTTGAGCCCTGTAGAGAAGAAAAGGAAGAAACAAAAACTCAAATCCCGGAACAATTTACATAAGACTGAGCAGTTCCCTGAGGAGGACTATCTGTTTACCGGATTTTCAGGAAAATAGTACAAAACATGCAGGATTGTTAACCATTTGTTAACCTTTTTTGATTATGTCAGAAAATAATTTTAAATATTACCTGTGATACTTTCAACCCTGTAAGTTTAGCTGAGTTACAGGCTGTGAACTTAATCAACAGCATTTAATTACAGCAATATTACTGGTGATTTCATGAAAGGAAGAGCCTGGAAATTCGGAGATGACGTGGATACGGATGCAGTGATACCCGGAAGGTATCTGATTTTCAATACCCCGGAACAGCTTGCTAAGTATACATTTGAAGGCGTGCGCCCTGATTTTGCAAAAAAAGTTCATGAAAATGACATCGTGGTTGCAGGAAGCAATTTCGGCTGCGGATCTTCTCGTGAACACGCCCCTCTCGCCCTCAAAGGGTCAAAGATATCCTGCGTAATCGCAAAGTCTTTTGCAAGGATCTTTTTCAGAAACTCAATCAATATCGGAGTTCCTGTCCTCGAATGTCCGGATACGGACAAAATAGATGATGGAGACGAGCTTGAAGTAGACCTTTCAACAGGGGTCATTCAGAACATAACAAAAGGAGAGACCTACCAGGCAACCCCGCTCCCGGATTTCGTCCGCGAAATAGTGGATGGGGGAGGGCTTATAGAGTATGCCCGGAAGCTGGTCTCTGAGCGTTAAAAAACAGGACGCCTGTCACGAGAAATCCTGATCCACACTGACATCTCACACTAAAAAGGCATTTTTGCCTGTAAATTCGAAAGGAGTAGAAACATGACGCAGTATAAGGTTCCGGTCCTCCCAGGAGATGGGATTGGGCCAGAAATCATCGCCGAAGGCAGAAAAGTCATTGACGCCGCAGGCGAAAGATTCGGTTTTGATGTAGAATGGATTGAATACCCGCATGGAGCAGACCACTACCTGGCAACGGGAGAGCTGATCTCGGAAGAGACCTTAAAGGAATTATCCGGCTACCCTGCAATTTACCTTGGCTCCATTGGAGACCCGAGGATTGCCCCCGGCATTCTCGAAAAAGGAATCTTATTAACTGCACGCTTTTACTTTGACGAGTACGTAAACCTTCGCCCGATAAAACTCCTCGAAGGAGTCTGGACTCCGATAAAGGACAAGACCTCAAAAGACATCGACTTTGTCGTTGTCAGGGAAAACACCGAGGACTTCTACATAGGCATCGGCGGCAGGGCAAAAAAAGGAGTGAGCAAAGACCTCCTTGAAGTCAAAAGGACGCTCTATTCCGCAAAGTTTGGACTTGACATAGAGACCGACAGCGAAGAAATAGGATACCAGATAGGCCTTATCTCCAAAGAAGGCACAAAGCGTGTTATTGAGTACGCTTTTGACCTTGCAGAAAACCGGAAGAAACACGTCTCATCTGTGGACAAGGCGAATGTCCTTTCCGACATCTACGGCTTCTGGAGAGAAGAGTTCAATGCAGTCTCTGCAAAGCACCCCGGTGTCGCCACTGATTTCAACTTCGTTGACGCCATGACAATGTGGTTTGTGAAAAACCCGGAATGGTTCGATGTTGTCGTAACCCCGAACATGTTCGGAGACATCATCACCGACCTCGGAGCCATGATCCAGGGAGGCCTCGGCCTTGCTCCCGGCGGAAACATCAACCCGAACGGCACAAGCATGTTTGAGCCGATCCACGGTTCAGCCCCGAAGTACAAAGGACAGAATAAAGTCAACCCGATTGCAACAATCTGGGCAGGTGCAATGCTCATAGAACAGCTCGGAGAAAAGGAAGCCGCAGACACCATAGTCAATGCAATCCAGAAAAACATCCTGGAAGGCAAAGTAAAGACTTACGACATGGGAGGCAAGAACACCACTTCAGATGTCGGAAGCGATATCGCAAGGATAGTAAAGGGAGAATAATTCAAACCTCCCTCCATTACATTTTCTTTTCTGTAAAAGTGAAAATTTCACAGATAATTTAAGATTAAAATTCCAGAGATTCCAGACTATTTTTGAAAGTGCTTTTTTGCAAAGGCTACTGAGAGACTAATCTCTCCGTATTCTCTTCTCATTCCTCAGTCCACAGTTAGCTTCCATACTTCACCAGACGTAGATTTTCATAGTTTTGCTAAAAGTTAAAATGCTAAATTTGCATATTTAAGTATAGAGAAAAATAATTGAAAGTAATTAAGGAGATATAGTGAGGAAAAAATAGTAAGGGGAAGCGTGAGAAGTATGGTTTTGATCAGACCTTTTAATGATAGTGATAATCAAAAAATGCTTGAAATAGAAAGGCTCTGTCCGCAAGGCGATGAAAACTGTGCAATGGGTGTGGATAAGAAGGATGTCATTGCCCGTTATGGGATGTACGATAACTGGAATGTGCTTGTGGCAGAAGAGGACGGGAAGATTGCTGGTTGGATTGGTTTAACTATAAAAACTGATCCGGAAAAAAAAGAAAAGTATGTGTACATTACTGAAGTGATGGTTGATCCGGCTTTTCAAAGGACAGGAATTGCCACCAGACTAATTAAAGAGGCGGAAAAGAAGGCTCAGGAAATGGAGGCAGCTTATGCTTACTGTTATATATACGAGCCGAACAAAGCTTCTCGATACTTGTTTGAGAAGATGGGATATTCTGAGGTGAGGGGTATCAGATTTCCAGGTATATCGACTTACAAGAAGCTGGATGTTCCTTCAGAATACTCAATAAAGCCTGCTGATATAAAGATAATTGATGATGCAGTTGCATTTATTAATGAGTATAACTCAGGGTTTATACATTTCACACAGTTTACCAATCAAACTTTTGAGTCACACTTGAAACTCATTCCTGGATATGGACAGGAAAACTTCTGGGTGGTTAGAGATAAAGATAACAAAATAGTAGCCTGTGCCGGGTTGTGGGATAGCTCAGAACTGTTTAATTTATGTTATGCCAGAGAGCCAGCAGCAGTAAAGGTAATGAAATCAGTTTTTGGAGCTTTGAGCCATATTACGAGAGTACCGAAGTTCCCAGCTGAGGGGGAGAATTTCAAAGTACTTTATGTTGTAGACTATGCATTCGATAAGAAACAGCCCGATGCCATGCTGGCACTCCTAAAATACCTGAATAATCTCTCTATTGACAGGGGACAGGACTTCCTGATGGCTATGACAGACCCTGAAGACGATCTTCTTACAGTAATAAAAAAGTTAAAACCACAGACTGAAACCTGGAATATATTTGCTAAATCTTTTGAAGGGACTCTCCCGACTTTCAGTCCATTTTATGTGGATATCAGAGATATGGTCCCCTGAAGAATGAAAAGATAAGGTTAATCTATGCCTTTCTTAAGAGACCTTAGTTTATTGTTATTTAGGTAGCATATCTCCCGGGAAACTCCTGCAGGGATGAGTTTCATAGGTAAAGATTTCAGTTTTTACAGCAGGGAAAAGATAGTAAAAGGAAAGGAATTATCTATCCACTTCAGGACATTCGTGACCAATGTCAGAAACGTAAAGTTTCCCGCAAATCTCACATTTTACAATGGATTCCACGTCAGGAAGATTATTAATGGCAGCCATCAATTTACTTATTTCCTGAGGGGGTTCTTCCGCAAATTGCGGATTATTTAAAGTGCTGCCGATCTCATTAATTACCGCAGCTCTCTTAGCTTCTGCGTCTTCTAATCTGGCAAGAAGTTTTTCAAGTTCCTTCTCCTGTGCACCGAGCTTCTCTTTGAGAATGCGAAGCTTCTTTAATCTTTCATCATAGTCGGGCTCTGTAGTCATGTTTTTAATCTCCCTGAGGTCTCAATTTGTAGATATCCAATCTGATTTAATTTTTTTGCTGCCTTTATGGTCGTCAAGCAACTCCACACCGGGCGAGAATTTCTTTTACCATATTTTCCAATAAAGCCCATCAAAAAACTTGAGTCAGGGAAGTTCAGTAACTCTTGGAAGTTCAGTAACTCTTCTATTTCAGTTGCCTTTAAATCCCATAAAATTCCTACTAATCCTCTGATTGATGTGGCACGGAGAAAACAATTTGAAAAGCCCCTGCATGGGGACAAGGAAAGCGTGCGCTTTGCGACCCCTGAGCCTATCGCCCGCTACAGGGCACAGCGCCTTAGATGTAAGACTCTTGCGGATATCAGCTGCGGGATAGGAGGGCAGACTGTCTTTTTCGCGCAGCAGTGCGAGTTCGTATACGCAGTGGAAATCGACCCCAGGAAAATAGAATACGCAAAACAGAACTGCGCGATGTACGGGCTTGATAATGTGAAATTCATCTGCGGGGACGCCCTTGACCCTAAAGTGATAGAGCAGATCCCGGCAGTGGATGTTGTTTTTTCTGACCCGTTCCGCCCTGCCGAAGAAGATAAAAGGCAGGTCTCAAGCCTTGAGCCTGGAATCCCTAATGTGATTTCAGCCTATAGGGAAAAAACAAAGAATTTTGCCTTCGAAGCCCCTCCCCAGATGCCTCCGGAAAGGATTCCTTTTGACTGCGAAAAAGAGTATATTTCCCTTGACGGGCAGCTCAACCGCCTGACCCTTTATTTCGGCGGGTTGAAACAGCATGAACGGCTTGCCGTAGCTCTTCCTGCAGGCGAAGGGCTGGTTTCAAAGTACGGGCTGCTCCCGAAGATCAGGGAAACGGAAAAGATGAAACTCTTTGCCTATGAACCCGAGCCTTCTGTTGTTGCAGCAGAGCTCCTGCCCGAGCTTGTCGAATCCATGATGCAGATGGCAGGGCCTATTATGGGGGCTTTCGAACTTTTCAGGGTTGACAAAAAGAGGCTTTTGCTGACCTCGGATGCCCTGATAAAGCAGTCAATGATCAAAAATCATTACCTTGTCCTGAAGGTCTGTCCCTTTAAGCCCCACGAGATCAATAAATTCCTGAAGGACAGGAATGTTGGAAGTGTTATACTCAGAGCAGGCGTAAAACCTGAAGAGTACTGGGAAGTTAGAAACGAAGTGGAAAAAGGGCTTGAAGGAAATAAGACCGTACACCTTTTTGTAAAAGATGGCATGGCAATCCTCTGTGAAGTGCTTTTTAAAGACTGAAAAAAGGGAATGAACCGGGGGTTAAACCCGGCTTCTGTTTTTGGTTTCAGGCTCAATAAATTTTTAGTTGAGCTTTTTTTTGAGTAATTATTTGCTCGCCTGTAGATCAGCTTGATAATGATTTATATGAGTGGATACTCAAGCTTCTTTGCAGGCGCCTTTAACAAGTTCAAGCCCTCTGGAAAGAGCGTCCTGAATCCTTGTGGGGTCGGTTCCTCCTCCCATTGCAAGGGCAGGCTTTCCGCCGCCGCCTCCGCCCACGATCTTTGACATCTCGCGGACAAGGTTACCGGCATTGACTCCACATTTCATGGCTTTTTCTCCAGCGGATGCTACAATCTTTACTCCTTCAAAATCGCTTGCAAGAAGTGCAACAACGTTCTCGTTTTTGAGGAGTTCGGTAGCTATCTTCTGGAGTTCAAGGGAATCGGCTCCTGAAACCTGTTCGGCAACAACTTTGAGGCCTGCAACCTCAGAAGCATTTCCGAGCATCCTGTAAACTCTGGAGCGGGCAAGTTCTTCCTTGAGCCTGTCGTTTTCTTTCTTGAGGTCTTTCCATTCGCCAAAGAAACGGTCCACACTCACTGGAAGGTGTTCCGGAGGTACGCTCAGGGTCTTTGCAGAATCAACCAGAAGGGATTCGATTTTTTGCATTGCGAGGACTGCTGCAGTTCCGGCTGCAAACTCGACCCTCTCCACGCCGTCCTGAATCCTCTCGGTCTTCAGGATTTTGATAGGCCCGATGATACCTGTGCTGATGCAGTGAGTTCCACCGCAGGCTTCCACGTCATCTCCGACCTTTACAATCCGTATCTTCTCTCCTGGGGGAACTCCACCCTGGTAGAGCCCGAAGCCGTATACCTGCTCGGCTTCAGTCCTCGGCATCCACTCCGTAACCACACGCTTGTTTTCCATAACAGTGCGGTTGGCCAGAAGCTCTATCTGCTTTATTTCCTGAGGGGAGATGTGCTTGTAGTGGGAAAGGTCAAGCCTTGAGTGGTCTTCGAACTTCTGGGCACCAGCCTGCCAGATGTGTTTTCCGAGTACCTTTCTGGCGGCATCATTTACAATATGGGTTGCTGTGTGGTGCCTTGCAAGGGTCATCCTGCGTGTCTCATCGACCTTGCCGGTGATAATATCGCCTTTAGTTATCCCAAGCGCCCTTCCAGGATTGTCAATTGTGTGTACTATTACACCATCATAGACCTGAACATCCACAACCCTGTAAATAGTGTCTCCGACAGTTATGGTACCTATATCTGCAGGCTGCCCTCCGCCTTCCGCATAGAAGAAGGTGTTGTCCAGAACGACATTGTTGTCAAACACATCAAGGACAACTGCCTCGAATTCCAGGCGGGTGGGCTCGTCATAGAAGCGGCGCTTGGTCTTGGGCAGGTGCTTGAGCCTTTCTGCAAAAGGAATTACTTCCTCTTCCTTTTCTTCAGCCTTGTTGTGCAGCTCGCCGATAATCGAATAGAAGTTATCAGGGAATTCCACGCCGACCCCTATTTCGGCTGCAACTTCTTTTGCCATTTCGGGAGGAATTCCGTGTGAGTCGTAGAGTTCGGTTAACTGCGACAGAGGAATTTTTTCTCCCGTCTTTTTGAAATGGGATGCCGATTTCTGAATGATCCTGCGGCCCCTTTCCATAGTAGCGTTGAACTTTTCTTCTTCGGATTCCAGGATATCCTGAATGACAGGGAAGTTTGCCCTGAACTCGGGGTACTCGGGCATATTCCTTATGTGCATGTCCACAATTTCGGCGAGCGGAGTCCTGATGTCAAGGTCTTTCATCATGCGCAGCGTCCTTCTCAGGACAAGGCGTGCAAGGTATCCTGCCTTAACATTGGAAGGAATAATTCCGTCTCCGAGCATGAAGGTAAGGCAGCGGGTGTGGTCGGTGATAGCATAGACCTTTTCTACGGGCTCCATTATAGCCGAAAGCTTATCGACGGTCATTCCTATGCTTGAGGCAACCTTCTTCCTGAGCTCCATCAGGTTTGCCTTTTCACTGACGTCCATAAAACCTGCAAGCCTGGCATTCTGAGCCAGGATGTTTGCATATTCGGAGTCGTCAAGTTCGTGTTCAAGCCCTGCAAGCCCCATGAGCTCGTTTACTATTCCCGGGAAAAGGGCATCATAAATTGTAGGAGAGCCACGAGAAGCCCAGACAAAACGCTCAAGGCCGTATCCTGTGTCCACAATATAGTTGTCCATCTTCGAGTATTTCTCGCCTTTAATCTCGATTTCTCCCTTTTTGTCGGTCTTCAGGTCCATGAAGACAAGGGTTGCAAGTTCAAGCCCATGTACAATGACTTCAACACAGGGACCTGCGTTTCCTCCGCCTGCCCAGGGCTCTTCTTTGTAGGTTACGGCGAATGGGTTCACCTTGAGAGAGTTTAAGAGCTCATCACAGAGTTCAAGGGTGTGTTCCTTCCAGTAAATTTCATTGTCCCTCTTGTTGAAAGCGTGATGAGCCATCATTTCAAAGTTTGTCAGATGGCGGCCGCTTCTGCCCACGGAGTCAAGGTCGTTTAACCTGATGCAGGGCTGGGAAATGGTCAGAGGGTTTGCAGGTGGCGGTACCTGCCCTGAAGTTACGAAGGGCTGGAAGTCTGCAATTGAGGCTATGGTGAGATAAATGTCGTCTCTCCAGCGGGCGACCACAGGATAGCGGTCAATCCTTGTATGCCCTCTTGCTTCAAAGAAGGAGAGGTAATATTCGCGCATCTCTGAGATATTAAATTCCCTGGAAAACACAGGGCTTCCTATGAAGGAATAAGGGTCACAGGGCGCATCTCCGCATGTATTTCTTTCAAGGTCACGTGTCCAGAAGAATTTGCCGCACTTCTGGCACTGCTTCCGGACAAAACCGTTGTTTTTGAAAAAGTCAAGTTGATATTCATCTTCAAGCATAGTAATCTCTCCGGATGGTGGGTGCGATCTGCCCCGCTGTATTTCGAAACAAAAAGAAAGCAGAAGTATCCCAGCGCAACCGTTTCAGGGGGGTTTCAGGCATTTTAGTGCTATATTGTGATTTTAATAGAGTTTATCCGTCAATTATCAGGTACAGCGGTATGAAATCAGCCGCATAATAGCAAGATCATGCGGGTTTTTGTACGAATTATTTTACAGCAAATTGTTTTCAATATGAGCTTACATAATACAGATGAAATATATAATAATGTCACAAATAATTGATATGTAAAATGGTCCACACCTGCGAACCTTAAGTATTAGAAGCACTTCTACAGAAAAACCTTATTCTTCATTGTAAAAGATAGAGACATGTCTGTTTTCTAGAGATAAATGTCCTGTCTGTAGAGCCGAAAAAACGAGATCTCAGGGAAAAGATAAAAGAAGTAAGATTCTGCTTTAAGTGCTGCCATCTGTACCACTGATAATCAGAAACTTTCGTTTGAACAGCGCTGATAGTATTGTTGTTTAATTACGCTATTTGATAGTATTGTTGTTTAATTACACTATTATTACTCAGGATGCTGCTATTGCCCAGTACGCTATTAAGTACACCTGCTCCCCCGGAATCATTACCTGTACAGTACAACTGTCCTGCCGCGTACATCAATCAGTGTGGACCTTGTGGCTTCTGCAAGCTCATCTGCAATAGTTTTCAGGTCTTTTCCTTCTTCTGCGCTTTTGAGTACTTTGACCTTTACAAGCCTGTTAGCTTTTATCTGCTTGTTCAGTTCTTCGATCAAAGTCTCGGTTATCCCGTTCTTTCCAACATTCAGAACAGGACTTATTTTACTTGCATCGGATTTCAGCTGATATAATTTTTCTTTCTCCATTGCCCTTCCTCACATCGTTAATGATTAAACTCGCCTGCTAATTATAAAAAGCTCACATCATCAATGTGATGAGAGATGTACGACATCGATGAAATAATTCCTTTTACCTTAAAGCCAGTTTACTCTAGAATATGATTCCACCCATTCTCACCAGCACCTATATCAAAGTTTCCCGGTAAGCCTGATTTCAGATTACAGACAAACTCCAGCCCATTTACAGTCTTCATTTTTTCATTTGTATTACAAACAGGACAGAAATTTCAAACAATTTCGACATCTTTATTATCGATTTGCGATTCATTAACGCTATAGAGAACCAAAACCGGAAAAAAACTCTCTTCTACATCCGGGCGGCGACAGTAAATGAATCCAAACTTGCTTGATTTGATTCTGTTTTCAGAGAAAAGAAAGGCATTTCTTATGCTCCTGAGAGATGGGCCAAAGAGTACCCAGGAGATCCTTGACAGGCTTCAGGTCCCAAGAACCGCTCTCCTTCCCCAGATTAAAAAACTGAAAGAACAGAATCTGGTAATTCACGAAGAAGGAGCCTACCGCCTCAGCCTGATAGGAGAGATTATTATAGAGAAAATGCAGCCTCTCCTGGAGACTCTGGAAATTTTTGAAAAACATGAGGAATTCTGGGCGGACAGAAAACTCACACCTATTCCTCCTTATTTACTTAAACGGATCAGCGAACTTGGGGATTACCGCCTTATAGAACCGGACCTGAGCCATACTTTTGACCTCAACCCTGAGTTCGTGAAAAACGTATCGAACTCAAATCATATCCTTATGTTCTTTTCTTACTTTCATCCCCAATTTCCTTCTTTTTTCCTGGACCTTGCCAGAAAAGGCACTGAGATCTCCCTTGTCCTGAGTGAATCTGTGTATTTAAGGCTTGCAGAGGATTTCAAAAAAGAAGGGGAAGAGTTTCTCAAAATGGAGAATACAAGCCTCTTTATTCTCGACAAAAAAGAGGTGGAAATCCCTGCAGTTGTTGCGTCTTCGGATAAAATAATGCTTATGGGGCTGTTTAATGAAAGCGGGCGATTTGACCGGCAGTATCTGATCAGCTTCGAACCCGGAGCAATAGAATGGGGAAAAGAAATGTTCGAATACTTAAGAAATATGAGCAGAGAAGTAAAAATTAAAGAGAAGTAAAGGTCAAATCAGCCTGTCCGCACATACCCCAGATTAAAGCTACTTTCTATTTGCTATTTTTGGCACTCCTGAGTTTGAAATTTTTCTAAACGGTTTTTAAATGAGATTTTTGAGAGAAAATATTTTCGAATAACTCTGTTTTTGTCGGATTCTTCTAAAAAATCTCGCCGATTTCATTAGCTTTAAATATTAGGTGTACCTAAATATGGCAAAAACAGAAATTTAGGCTCACCTAAATACAAGACCAGATATTGAGAAAAGAACATGAAATTGCCACTTATCTGTCCTGAAAAGGAGTGCTGCCGCGGGAAAAAGGAGTGCTCTCCTGGAAAAGGGCTTCCAAAAATCGTACTCGCAGGAAGCCCAAATGTGGGGAAAAGCAGCCTTTTCAATTCACTTTCCGGAAGTTATACCGTAGTTTCCAATTATCCTGGAACCTCGGTAGAAATCAGCCGTGGAAAAGGCAGGATAGAGAAAAAGGAATACGAAATAATCGACACGCCCGGAATGTATTCTCTTCTCCCCGTAAGCGAAGAAGAAAGAGTTTCACAGCGCCTGCTCTTTGAAGAAAAAGTATTTGTCTGCCTGCATGTGGTGGACGCAAGAAACCTCAGGCGCATGCTCTCTTTCACACTCCAGCTTCTTGAAGCCAAGCTTCCCCTTATCCTTGTCCTTAACATGATGGACGAAGCCGAGGAAAGAGGAATAAAAATTGATATACGCAAGCTCAGCAGGTCGCTGGGAATACCTGTCATAGGTACGGTTTCAAGTGAAGGAAAAGGAGTTGAAGAACTCAAAAATTCAATTATGGAGTTTATTCAGGAGAAAAATGACAGGACTTCACAGAAAATCAACTACGGAGAGGAAATAGAGCCCTATATTTCGGAAATAGAAAAACTGCTGGAAACTGCAGAAGAAACCAGAATATCAAAAAGGTCCCTTGCCCTCCTGCTGCTTCAGGGAGACAAAACAGCACTTGATTCAGTATGCAACCCTGAAGAAGGATACAGGAATAAAAGCGAGAAAAATGAGGGTGAGAAAAATGAGGACGGCAAAAATAGCTTTGAAGAGATTCAGAAACTTGCAGAAACGGCTTCTGAAAAGGCCGGAATTCCCCTGTCCTACCTTTTCACCCTCAAGAGACAGGAGATTGTAAACGAAATAGTGGAACAGGTAATGGAAGTACAGGATAAGGAAGGAGATATTAAGGAAAAAAAGGCTGAAAAAGAAGTAAAACCTGAAAAGAAGGAAAAAACCAGGAAAAAAGTCCTGCTCGCAGAAAACATCGACAGCGTACTGACCCATCCTTTGCTTGGAATTCCGGTGCTCCTGCTGGTCCTGTACTTCGGACTTTACCGTTTCGTAGGAGTCTTTGCAGCAGGCACAGTTGTTGACTTTATGGAAAATACCGTATTTGGAGAGCATATAAACCCCCTGGTGACAGAGTGGTTCACATCCTTTGTGCCCTATCCTGCCCTTCAGGACCTCTTCGTAGGAGAATACGGGATATTCACACAAGCAGTAACCTATGCAATTGCCCTTATCCTGCCTATAGTGGGAGCTTTCTTCCTTGTATTCTCAATTATCGAGGATACGGGATATCTCCCGAGGCTGGGCATGCTGCTTGACGGTATGTTCAAAAAAATAGGGCTCAGCGGGAGGGCAGTAATTCCAATGGTTCTCGGCTTTGGATGCTCCACAATGGCCACGATGGTAACGCGGACCCTTGAAACCAGAAGAGAGAGGCTGATTTCGACCGTTCTGCTCGCCCTTGCAATTCCCTGCTCGGCACAGCTCGGGATTATCCTTTCCGTCCTCTCCGGAAACCCTGACGGGCTGCTTATCTGGGCAGGCGTAATAGTGCTTGAATTTGTATTCATAGGATACCTGGCTGCCAGACTTCTTCCGGGGGAAGCCCCTACCTTCATACTCGAAATGCCTCCCCTGAGGATCCCGAAGCTTTCAAACATAGCAGTTAAGACATACTCAAGGATGCACTGGTACTTCCTGGAAGTCCTGCCCCTCTTTGTGCTGGCAAGCGTGCTGATCTGCATAGGCAGGCTGACAGGGATCTTTGCCCTTGCCCTGAAAGTAATGGAATACCCGACTGTCTGGATAGGGCTTCCTTCCGATGCTGCTGATGTTTTCCTCTTCGGCTTTTTCAGGAGGGACTTTGGGGCAGCCGGGCTCTACGGAATGCACGATGCCGGACTGCTGACAGGAGTGCAGCTTGTTGTTGCAGCAGTTACCCTGACCCTGTTCATGCCCTGCATTGCCCAGTTCATGATGACAGTAAAGGAAAGAGGGTTTAAAATGGCGCTTGCGATCTCAGGGTTCATTTTCCCCTCTGCCTTCCTTGCAGGCTTTATCGTAAACACCCTCCTGACTGCGCTGGGGGTGAAACTGTGAACTGCCCACTCTGCGGAAACAAATTTGAAAACGCAGACGAATCGAAATGTACCGGCTGTGGGAAACTGCACAACTGCGACAAACAGTGCTGCCCGAACTGCGGGTACGAACTTGTAAAAGAAGCAAAGGTAATACAGCTTATAAGGAGTCTCTTTAAATGATATCGAAAAAACCGGAATGCCTGAATGCCGCTCTGAAAACTACCACTCTTTCCTCGATGGAACCCAGGAAAAAGGGAAAGATCTCCCATCTGGATACAAAAAACACGGGGATTTTGCAGAAACTGATAGCAATGGGCATCCTGCCCGGCATGCCTGTCACTCTGCTCAGAAGCTCCCCTTCATATCTCTTTGAGGTAGACCAGACACGGTATGCTGTTGACAGGGAGATTGCAAATCATATCTATGTTAGCTACTGATTTATACGTCAGTTACTGATTTGCCTCCAATAGAAGGCAAAAAATTACTACTTTGAAGAAAAAATTGGAGAAAAAATATATGAAAGCATTCATTTACGTTCTCCAAGGAAAATCATCATCCCTGCAGATGAAGCTTTTTTGTATATTTCCTCCAGCACTTCAAGCATATCTTCTTCACCGCACCAGAAGGGGAATTTTCCAAGCCTTTTTGGAAGGGCGGCTGGAACCTGAGGGATATGAGCCTCAAGGGAAGAAACTTTTTCCTCTACAGGGTTTTCAGGGAGCCTGCCCCAGAAAGCTTCAGGGTCAAGGGGCAGAGGTTCAGGAGAAACAGGAGATGTTTCAGCTTCAAGTGCAGTTCCGGTTTTATCAGGGCTTTCTGTAAAGGCTCCGGCTTCTGCTACACGATCCGCAGTTTCCGGAACAAACCCCTTCCCCAGAATGGACATAAAATCGTCCATATCAACTCCCCTTAACTTAAAGATAAGGAAGGGGTCCCTATCAAATTCTTCCCCGAGCAGGTAGTAGACGGCTGCAATATGCTTGCAGGGGTTTGACCAGTCAGGGCAGGAACAGTCGGTTTCAAGGTCGTCGATTTTTTCGGGAAAGAGGGAGAGACCTATTTCCTTAAATGCGGAATCTATGTCTTCCGGCATCTCGCCTGTAAGGAGCTTGGCCGCAAAGATAGGTTTCAGTGCAAGTTTTTCTGCAAGGAGTTCACATTCGGAGCCTGTCAGAGTCCGGACTTTTATTGTTACCGAATATGGCCTGGGGTCTGAACCCTGAACTTTAGCCCTTACAAGCCCTGACTCTATTTTAATGGAAGTTACCTGTCCTTTACGGGCATAGCTTTTTCCTCGGTCCAGCCTTGCTCCCAGATTAAAACTTTCGAGGGTTTCGATCCAGCGCTTTGCCCACCAGCTCTGGGCGAAACTTCCACGCCTGGACTTTGCCTTGATACCCCCTTTGACCTCAATTGGTTTTGTGGGCTCATAATAACCATAGCCGTCCCAGTAAGCTGCCATTTTATTCACCTACCGCTTCTTCTCGAAGAGCAAGAATATCCTTCAATTCATCATTGGAAAGTTCTGTCAGCCAGTCTTCACCTGTTCCGACAACGTTCTCTGCGACCTGCACTTTGCGTTCGATAATCTCATCGATTTTTTCTTCAAGCGTGCCTGCACAGATGAACTTATGCACCTCGACATTTTTCGTCTGGCCTATACGGAATGCCCGATCAGTTGCCTGATTTTCAACAGCCGGGTTCCACCAGCGGTCAAAGTGGAAAACGTGGTTGGCACCTGTCAGGTTAAGCCCAGTGCCGCCGGCTTTAAGGGAAAGGACAAAGATAGGAAGGTACTCTTTTCCCTCCTGGAAGCGTTCAATCATTCTGTCCCTCTGCTTCCTGGGAACTCCGCCGTGCAGGAAAAGGACTTCACAGCCGAAGCTTGCCTGCAGGTGTTCTTTTAGCATTTTTCCCATCTCCGCAAACTGGGTGAAAACAAGGGCTTTTTCCCCGTTTTCCAGGACTGTATCCAGCATTTCGGTAAGCCTTGCAAGTTTTCCTGACCTGCCGGACACAGCAGAGTTATCCTTCAAAAACTGCGCCGGGTGGTTGCAGACCTGCTTGAGCCTTGTAAGGGCAGACAGGATTATGCCTTTTCTCTGTATTCCTTCTTCAGCTTCATCCATTGCATCTTCGATGTCTTCGAGGACTGCAGCGTAGAGGGAAGCCTGTTCTTTTGTCAGCGTGCAATAGGTTTTCATCTCCATTTTTTCCGGCAGGTCAGAGATGATCGAAGTATCGGTCTTCAAACGGCGCAGGATAAAGGGACCTGTGATATCTTTCAGCCTCCCTGCAGCTTCCGGATCCCTTTCGGCCTGAATGGGAATAAAGAAATTCCGCTTGAAACCTGCCTGGCTACCGAGGAAGCCCGGGTTTAAAAACTCCATTATGGACCAGAGGTCTCCCACGTTATTTTCAACCGGAGTCCCCGTAAGAGCTATGCGGTAATCGGCTTCCAGAGCCCTGGCTGCTTTTGCCTGTTTGGTTTCCGGGTTTTTGATATTCTGGGCTTCGTCAAGTACAATTCCGGACCAGGGAACCCCTTTTAAAAACTTAACGTCCCTCTGCAAAAGCCCATAGCTTGAGATAACAATAGCATGATTCATGGCTTCCTTTTTGAATTCCTCTTCTTTTTTCCGGCTGGTGCCTTGGTGGACCATTACCGAAAGTTCCGGAGTAAAGCGAGCTGCCTCTTTTCTCCAGTTGTTGATAACAGAGGTCGGGCAGACCAGAAGAACCGGCTTTGGAACTTTACGTCCGTCAACTTTTTCTTCAGCATTTACTGCAACTTTT